>NC_006348.1:0-702029 GCF_000011705.1 Burkholderia mallei ATCC 23344
AAACGAAACAACGACAGCTCTTCGATGAACGATTTCTGGCAACACTGTTCCGCGCTATTGGAGCGTGAATTGACGCCCCAACAGTACGTGACGTGGATTAAACCCTTGGCCCCGGTCGCCTTCGATGCCGCCGCGAACACGCTGTCGATCGCCGCACCGAACCGCTTCAAGCTCGACTGGGTCAAGAGCCAGTTCTCGGGCCGGATCTCCGATCTGGCCCGCGATTTCTGGAACGCGCCGATCGAAGTGCAATTCGTGCTCGATCCGAAGGCGGGCCAACGCAGTCCCGCCGGCGCGACGCCGCTTGCGCCCCGCGCGCCGCTGCCGAGCGCGAATCCCGCGCCGGTTGCGCCCGGCCCGGCGTGCGCGCCCGCCGTCGACGCGCACGCGCCCGCCCCCGCCGGCATGAACGCCGCCACCGCGGCCGCCGTCGCCGCCGCGCAGGCCGCGCAAGCGGCCCAGGCGAACGCCGCCGCGCTGAACGCGGACGAGGCCGCCGACCTCGACCTGCCGAGCCTCACCGCGCACGAGGCGGCGGCAGGCCGCCGCACGTGGCGCCCGGGCGCGGCGAACGCGAACAGCGAAGCCGCCGATTCGATGTACGAGCGCTCGAAGCTGAACCCGGTGCTCACGTTCGACAACTTCGTCACCGGCAAGGCGAACCAGCTCGCACGCGCGGCGGCGATCCAGGTGGCCGATAATCCGGGGATTTCGTACAACCCGCTGTTCCTGTACGGCGGTGTCGGCCTCGGCAAGACCCACCTGATCCACGCGATCGGCAACCAGTTGCTGCTCGACAAACCCGGCGCGCGCATCCGCTACATCCACGCGGAACAGTACGTGTCCGACGTCGTGAAGGCGTACCAGCGCAAGGCGTTCGACGATTTCAAGCGCTACTATCATTCGCTCGACCTGCTGCTCATCGACGACATCCAATTCTTCTCGGGCAAGTCGCGCACGCAGGAAGAGTTCTTCTACGCGTTCGAAGCGCTCGTCGCGAACAAGGCGCAGGTGATCATCACGAGCGATACGTATCCGAAGGAAATCTCCGGCATCGACGATCGCCTGATCTCGCGCTTCGATTCGGGCCTCACTGTCGCGATCGAGCCGCCCGAGCTGGAGATGCGCGTCGCGATCCTGATGCGCAAGGCGCAATCGGAAGGCGTGAGCCTGTCGGAGGACGTCGCGTTCTTCGTCGCGAAGCACCTGCGCTCGAACGTGCGCGAGCTCGAAGGCGCGCTGCGCAAGATCCTCGCGTACTCGAAGTTCCACGGCCGGGAGATCACGATCGAGCTGACGAAGGAAGCGCTGAAGGATCTGCTCACCGTGCAGAACCGGCAGATCTCGGTCGAGAACATCCAGAAGACGGTGGCCGACTTCTACAACATCAAGGTCGCCGACATGTATTCGAAGAAGCGCCCCGCGAACATCGCGCGGCCTCGGCAGATCGCGATGTATCTCGCGAAGGAGCTCACGCAGAAGAGCCTGCCCGAAATCGGCGAGCTGTTCGGCGGGCGCGACCACACCACCGTGCTGCACGCGGTGCGCAAGATCGCCGACGAACGCGGCAAGGACGCGCAGCTCAATCACGAGCTGCACGTGCTCGAACAGACGCTCAAGGGCTGATGCGCGCGAGCGCTTGAGAATGGCGGAACCGCCCCAATTTAAAAGGGGCGGTTCGGTTTTGAGGCACAATACTGGTTTGACCGCCCGGCCGGCGGCGGGCCGAGGGCCCGCCCGGCCAGGCGCTGCGAGGCTTGCAGGCCGTTAATTGAACGAAGGAACTCTATGCAACTGGTCAAGACCGAACGAGACACCCTCCTTAGGCCGCTGCAAACCGTGAGCGGTATCGTCGAACGCCGCCACACGTTGCCGATCCTCGCCAATCTGTTGATCACGAAGAACGGCCCGGACGTGTCGTTCCTGTCGACCGACCTCGAGCTCCAGATCACGACGCGCGCCGATTTCGGCGTCGGCGGCGATCAGGTCGCGACGACCGTCGCGGCCCGCAAGCTGCTCGACATCCTGCGCGCGATGCCCGACGGCCAGGTCACGCTGTCGCTCGCCGACAAGCGCCTGACGGTCCAGTCCGGCAAGAGCCGCTTCGCACTGCAAACGCTCGCGGCCGACGAGTTCCCGACCGTCGCGCAATCGAAGGATTTCGGCGCAAGCCTCGCCGTTCCGCAGAAGGCGTTCCGCCAGTTGCTCGGCATGGTGTACTTCGCGATGGCGCAGCAGGACATCCGCTACTACCTGAACGGGATGCTGCTCGTCGTGGACGGCGACCGCCTGATGGCGGTGGCGACCGACGGCCACCGCCTCGCGTTCTCGTCGATGAAGATCGAAGGCTCGTTCGGCCGCCAGGAAGTGATCGTGCCGCGCAAGACGATTCTCGAGCTGCAGCGCCTGCTCGAGGACATCGACGACACGGTCAAGATCGACATCGCGCAGACTCAGGCGAAGTTCACGTTCGGCCAGGTCGAGCTGGTGTCGAAGCTCGTCGAGGGCAAGTTCCCGGACTTCCAGCGCGTGATTCCGAAGGCGCACAAGAACACGTTCGAGATCGGCCGCGAAGAGTTGCAGCGCTCGCTGCAGCGCGCGGCGATCCTCACGTCCGACAAGTTCAAGGGCGTACGCTGCATCATCGCGCCCGGCCAGTTGAAGATCATGTCGACGAACGCCGATCAGGAAGAGGCGCAGGAAGAACTGGAAATCGCCTACCAGGGCGACACCGTCGACATCGGCTTCAACGTCACGTATCTGCTCGACGTGCTCGCGAACCTGAAAGTCGACACCGTTCAGGTGAGCCTCGGCGACGCGAGCTCGAGCGCCCTCATCACCGTGCCCGAGAACGACGAATTCAAGTACGTGGTGATGCCGATGCGCATCTGACGCGCGCGATTCGCCGGACACACCAAGGGGCGCCACGCCCCTTTGGCGTTTTTATGGCGATTCGCACGCTTGAGCGCCGGCGCGCGACGCCGGCCCCCGAAAGGGGCGAAAAACCCGAGGCGGCCCGGTTTTTTCGGCGGAAGCACCCCGCCGCCACTCGAGTAGCCCAGCAGAACCGGAAGACATCCATGACTGAACAGCATAATTCGCAGCCCGAAAATAGCTACGGCGCGTCGTCGATCCAGATCCTCGAAGGCCTGGAAGCGGTGCGCAAGCGACCCGGGATGTACATCGGCGACACGTCGGACGGCACCGGTCTGCATCACCTCGTGTTCGAGGTGCTCGACAACTCGATCGACGAGGCGCTCGCCGGCTACTGCAACGACATCCATGTGACCATACACGCGGACAATTCGATCTCCGTGACCGACAACGGCCGCGGCATCCCGACCGACGTCAAGCTCAACGACAAGCACGAGCCGAAGCGCTCGGCCGCCGAAATCGTGATGACCGAGCTGCATGCGGGCGGCAAGTTCGACCAGAACAGCTACAAGGTGTCGGGCGGCCTGCACGGCGTCGGCGTGTCGTGCGTGAACGCGCTCTCGAGCTGGCTGCGCCTCATCGTGCGCCGCGATGGCAAGAAGCACTTCATGGAATTCCATCGCGGCATCGCGCAGAACCGCGTGCTCGAGGAGCGCGACGGCGAGCAGGTCTCGCCGATGCAGGTGATCGGCGAGACCGAGAACCGCGGCACCGAAGTGCACTTCATGGCCGATCCGACGATCTTCGGCACCGTCGAATACCACTACGACATTCTCGCGAAGCGCATCCGCGAGCTCTCGTTCCTGAACAACGGCGTGCGCATCCGGCTGACCGACCTGCGCTCCGGCAAGGAAGACGATTTCGCGTTCGCGGGCGGCGTGAAGGGCTTCGTCGAGTACATCAACAAGACGAAGAGCGTGCTGCACCCGACGATCTTCCACATCAACGGCGAGAAGGATAGCGTGGGCGTGGAAGTAGCGATGCAGTGGAACGACAGCTACAACGAAAACGTGCTGTGCTTCACGAACAACATCCCGCAGCGCGACGGCGGCACGCACTTGACCGGCCTGCGCGCGGCGATGACGCGCGTGATCAACAAGTACATCGCCGACAACGAGATCGCGAAGAAGGCGAAGGTCGAGACGACCGGCGACGACATGCGCGAAGGGCTTTCGTGCGTGCTCTCCGTGAAGGTGCCGGAGCCGAAGTTCAGCTCGCAGACGAAGGACAAGCTGGTTTCGTCCGAAGTGCGCGCGCCGGTGGAGGAAGTGGTGGCGAAGGCGCTCGAGGAGTTTCTGCTCGAAACGCCGAACGACGCGAAGATCATCTGCGGCAAGATCGTCGAAGCGGCGCGCGCGCGCGATGCCGCGCGCAAGGCGCGCGAGATGACGCGCCGCAAGGGCGTGCTCGACGGCGTGGGCCTGCCGGGCAAGCTCGCGGACTGCCAGGAGAAGGACCCGGCGAAGTCGGAAATCTACATTGTCGAGGGCGACTCGGCGGGCGGCTCAGCCAAGCAGGGGCGCGACCGCAAGTTCCAGGCGATCCTGCCGCTGCGCGGCAAGGTGCTGAACGTCGAGAAGGCGCGCTACGACAAGCTGCTGTCGTCCGAGCAGATCGTCACGCTCGTGACCGCGCTCGGCTGCGGGATCGGCAAGGACGACTACAACCTCGACAAGCTGCGCTACCACCGGATCATCATCATGACCGATGCGGACGTGGACGGCGCGCACATCCGCACGCTGCTGCTGACGTTCTTCTACCGGCAGATGCCGGAGATGATCGAGCGCGGCTACGTGTACATCGCGCAGCCGCCGCTTTACAAGGTGAAGGCGGGCCGCGACGAGCGCTACCTGAAGGACGATACCGAGCTGAACGCGCACATGCTGCGCCTCGCGCTGCAGGGCTCGGAGCTCGTGCCGACCGAGAACGGCACGCCGATCTCGGGCGACGCGCTCGGCGAGCTCGCGCGCTCGTATCTGCTCGCGCGGGGCGTGGTGGAGCGGTTGAGCCGCCTGTACGACCCGGCCGCGCTCGAGGCGGTCATGGACGGTGTCGCGATCGATCTGTCGAGCGAGGCATCGACGGAGGCGTCGGCGAAGGCGCTGGCCGCCATGCTATCCGACGATTCGAAGACCGAAGTGCGCGTCGTGCCGGCTTACGATGCGGTACGCGAGCAGCGCTCGCTGCGCGTGGAGCGCACGCATCACGGCAACGTGCGCGTATCGGTGATCGACGAGGAATTCCAGCACACGGCCGATTATCAGCAGCTCGTGAACACCGCGAATACGTTCAAGGGCTTGATCGGCGCGGGGGCGGCGATCAAGCGCGGCGAGCGGAGCTCGAACGTGACGGACTTCAAGGAAGCGATGAAGTGGCTGATGGCCGACGCTGAGCGGAACCTGTCTAAGCAGCGGTATAAGGGGTTGGGCGAGATGAACCCCGAGCAGCTGTGGGAAACGACGATGGACCCGGCGGTGCGGCGGTTGCTGCGCGTGCAGATCGAGGATGCGATTGCGGCCGATGGGATCTTTACCACCCTCATGGGGGATGAGGTCGAGCCGCGTAGGGCGTTTATCGAGAATAATGCGCTAAGGGCGGGGAATATTGATGTTTGAGGTTGTCGGTTGCCGTAGGGCGCCAGAGTATGTGCGACTGGCGCCACAGTTTTGCGACTGGGCGACAGAGTTGGTGCGACAGACCTACATGGGTTGGCGTAAACGTGGTGTTGCGCATCTGTCGCCGCGAGGATGCAAACTGATCAGTGCCCGGTGAGACGAACGGAGCTTGAGGAGGCGAGCGTGGCGCTCATGCGCCGCCCGGAGCTGTCGAAGGGCGCATTGATGGCGCTACGCTGCACAGTGGGGCGTGAGTCTGCTTTCATTCGCACTGCGGACGCTGTTATTCTTGAGTCAATTCAAAAGGTCGCGTGAGAGGCTAACCAATGATTCGAAATTATAGATATCCTGCACTGTTAAGCGTGCAGGGCTCTGGTGTGAAGCCCATAGTTATGTTTTCGGCTCCAGCGGCTCAGATTGAGAAGTGGGCAGGTGTGCCGCAAAAGAAACGCTTCGGTGACCTGCCCCCTACAAACAGGGCCAGCCGGAGTCTAGTAAAGTTCGTTTTCGGAGAAGAAGACGAACATGAAGAAGCGCTTTACGGAACAGCAAATCATCGGGTTTCTGAAGGAAGCCGAGGCCGGTATGCCGGTCAAGGAACTGTGCAGGAAGCATGGGTTCAGTGACGCGTCGTTCTACACCTGGCGCGCGAAGTTCGGCGGCATGGAAGTCTCGGAAGCCCGCCGGCTCAAGGGCCTCGAGGTGGAGAATGCCCGACTGAAGAAACTGCTGGCCGAAGCAATGCTCGATATGGAAGCGTTGAAGGTTGTCGTCAAGGGAAAGCCCTGAGCCCGCAAGCCAAACGCGAAGCAGTGTTGGCGATTCGGGAGAAGGTCAACATCTCCGAGCGCCGCGCCTGCCGGCTTGTCGGGCTTTCTCGCAGCGTGCTGCATTACGACGCGAAGCCGGACCACGAGAATGAGGTGCTCGCGGCGCGTCTGGTGAAGTTGGCGCACGAACGTCGTCGATTCGGCTACCGCCGACTGCACGCCCTGGTGGAACGCGAAGGCACGCACGCCAATCACAAGCGCATCTATCGCCTGTACCGTGAGGCAGGGCTGGCTGTGCGGCGCCGTCGCAAGCGCCACGGCGTCATGATTGAGCGCGAGCAACTGGCATTGCCGGGCGCACCCAACGAGGTATGGTCAATCGATTTCGTGATGGATGCGCTTTCCAACGGCCGGCGCGTGAAGTGCCTGACCGTCGTCGACGATTTCACGAAAGAGGCTGTCGACATCGTCGTCGACCATGGCATCTCAGGTTTGTATGTCGCTCGGGCATTGGACCGTGCAGCTCGCTTCCGTGGCTATCCCAAGGCGGTGCGAACAGACCAGGGACCCGAATTTACGAGCCGCGCGCTTGACCAGTGGGCGTATGCGAACGGCGTCACGCTGAAGTTGATTCAGGCGGGCAAGCCCACGCAGAATGCGTACATCGAATCGTTCAACGGCAAGTTCCGCGACGAATGCCTTAACGAGCACTGGTTCACGACGCTCGCGCACGCTCGGGCAGTCATCGCGGCATGGCGTCAGGACTACAACGAGCAAAGGCCGCACAGCGCACTGAACTACCTTGCGCCGTCAGAGTTTGCGGCGAAACATCGGGCAACCGCGGACGCTCCTGCCGCTTTCCAGGAGTTGGTTTAAAGGGACTTTGCTAGAAGCCCATTGGCCCTATCGAAGGGGGCAGGTCACGCCGCATACATCATCGAAGGCCCACCTCCCATATAAACCGCCGTCGCCAACAAATCCTCGAATTCCTCCCGGGTCGTCCCGAGTTTCACGAGCGTCTGCACGTGGAACCCGATGCAGTCGTCGCAGCGTGACGCGATCGCGATGCCGAGCGCGACGAGCTCGCGCGTCTTTTTCCCGAGCGCGCCTTCTTTCGTGCCCGCGGCGGCGAGCGCGGCGAATGCCGACATCAAATCCGGTTGCGTTTTGCGAAGCGCGCGCATTTGCGTCGCGACTTCGCCCGTCAATTCCCGATAGCTTTGCGGCAGGGCCATGATGTTTCTCCGATCGCGCGTCTTGAACGAAGCGACACCGTTTGCCCGCGCTCAACTGTCCCGTTCGGCGCGCAATCGCATCGGCGCATCGAAACGGCAACGCCTTTGCCCCGGATCGAAGCGCCCACGCCGACACGCACTTTTCGTCCGATCTTTCACGTGAGGCCGCGCCATGCCGCGCGAGACCCAAACGCATGCACCGTTAACGGATCGCACTCGCCTTCGAGCATAAGAAAGCCTGTCGGCGGCGATTTGATCTGCCGCAATCCTCACCCCGTATTGCTCGGGCTCCCCGACCCGAACGCGTTGTTGAACGCCATCTCGAAGTTGTTCACGCCGTTCGCATCGACGATCTGCGCCATCGTCGCCGCGTAGTCGATGAAGTAGGGCGCCGCGCCGAGCAGCAGCGAGATCTGGTGCGCGTAGCTGAATCCCGCCTGGTCGAGCGCCATCGACGTATCGACGAGCCCCGCGAACCCCGCGTCGTTCAGCACGCCCGGCCCGAGCCAGCCGATCGGTATCGAGAACCAGCCGGCCGCCTGTTCGTTCGTCGTCACGAGGTTCGGCAGCAGGCCGAGCAGGTTACCCGCGTTGAAACCGTTCGGCATCGAAAGCTGCGCGAGCGATTCGGTCACGCCCGCCGCGTTGTCGGCCGAGTTGATCGCCGTCGATGTGCTCGTGAAATCCGCGAACTTCTGGCCGAACGCACCAATGTTCAGGAAGTTGTCCGGCTTCGCCGCGCCGCTGATGCCCGTGCCCGCGATCGCGCCGATCCCCGCGCCGAGCAGCGTGCCGAGCACCGCGCCCCATGCGGCGCCCTTGGCCATCGCGATCAACATCGATTCGGCATTGCCCTTGCCGCCCGCGTACCCGATCGCGAGCCCCGTGCCCGCGCCCGCGAGCGTGCCCTGGATCGCGCCCGCCGCGACGAACGACAGGAACGTCTTCGTGCCGCCGATCAGTGTGTCGATGCCGGCCGCGGCCGCGCCGCCGATCAGCGAGGTCGCGCCGCCGAGGAATGCGCCGAGGAACGCGCCCGCCCACAGGTTGCCGCCCGCCTTCTGCGCGGCGAGCTCGCCCGCGATCGCGCCGCCGAGGCTGCCGAGCGCCACGCCCGCGAGCAGCCATCCGCCGATGTTCGCGGACAGCACGCCGAGCGCGACGAGCGTCGCGCCGCCCGTGAAAATCGCGCCGACGACGCAGGCCGCCGCGAGGATCGCGACGCCGATGATCTCGAGCACGCTCAGGAAGCTGCAGCCGTTCGGATCGGCGAGCAGGATCGGATTGCCGAGGCAGTACACGTACGGGTTCCACGCGCCGACGGTGTAGACGCTCGTCACCACCGGGTCCGGGCTGATGAACTGGCCGACGCGCGGGTCGTACCATCGCAGGCCGTGGCATACGAGGCCCGTCGCGTCCGCCGCGCCCAGCGCGAGCGCCACCGCCGCGACGCCGCCCGCCGGCGCCGCGCCGTCGGCCGCTCGCGCGTAGCCGAACGGTGTCTGCCGCACGCGCGTGCCGTATGCGCCGCCCGAATCGGTGATGAGATCCATCACGCCGAGCGCGTTCGGATGCACGAACGTCAGCGCGCCGCCGATGTCGGCCGCGATCCGCTGTCTGCCGAACGTGATCCACACGATCGCCGTGTCGCCCTGGAACTCGATGTCTTCGATCGGGCTGAAATACGTCTGCGCGCCGTTCTTCGTCGAGCGCACGCGGCGGCCCTGGTAGTCGTACGTGTGCGCGATGTGCGTCGCGTCCGGCAGCGTGACGGCGCTCAGGTGATCGGCCGCGTCGAACGTCGCCGCGCCGAAGCGCCCGCTCGTCATCCGGCCGGCGGCATCGAACGCCACCGCCGCGCCGCCAACCGACGCGAGCCGGTGCGTGCCCGGCTCGTACGTCAGCACGCCCGCATCGGTGGCGGCCGTCGCGCCTTGCCGGTAGTGCGCGCTTGTCAGGCGGCGCAGCGGGTCGTAGCCGAAGTCGACGCTGTCGTCGCCGGCGTGCGCGCTCGTGAGCGTTTGCACGAGGCCGCCGCCGCGGGTGAGCGTCGTGTCGCGCAGCACGTTGCGCGCGGCGTCGAGCACGCGCACGCGTGCGATGCCGCCGGCGTTCGCCGCGTAGTCGATCAGCGTCGACGCGCCGTTCTCGTAGTCGATCGAGGTCAGGCGTCCGAACCGATCATAGGCCGCGTCCTTCACGACGCCCGATGCGCTGACGAGCCGTCCGTCGGCCGCATAGCCGTAGGCGATCGTGCGTGCGGCGCCGCCCGGCGCGCTCGCGGGCAGCGTCGCGCGCGCGAGGCGGCCGAGCGCGTCGTATGCGCGCCGCGTGACGAAGCGCTGCCCGGTGGCCGCGACGGTGCGCGTCGTCGCGGTCTTGCGGCCGGCTTCGTCGTATTCGAAGTCGACCGTGCCGATCTCGTCGGTGATCCGCCAGAGGCGCGTGTAGCGATTCGCGACGATGCCGTCCGCGGGCGGCGCGCCGCTCGCGTCGGCGTACTCGTAGCGCACGCGCGGCGCCGGCTCCGCGTCGTGATACACGTTCGTCGCGCGGTTCATCGCGTCGACTTCGGTGCGCACGATCTGGCCCGCCGCGTTCGTGCGCGCGCGCTGGTTGTCCGATGCGTCGAGGAGGAACACGGTGCGGCCCGTGTCGGGGCTTTGCTGCGCGAACACGCGGCCGAGCAGGTCGAGCGTGAACGCGACGTGCGCGCCGCCCGGCAGCGTCACGTCGCGGACCTTGCCCGACGGTGCGTACGCGTAGCGCTGCTCGACCCAGTGATCGCCCGCGTTGCGCGAGACCGATACGAGCTGGCCCGCCGCGTCGTACACCTGCCGCTCGACGTCGAGCGCGGCGCCGCCCGGCCAGGTTTCGCTCGTGATCAGCGTGTCGCCTTCGCGGCGGCTCGTGACGACGAGCCCGTCCGGCCGCGTGAGCTGCACGAGCCGGCCGAGCGCGTTGTAGGTCGACGTCGTCGCGCCGGTGTCCGCGGGCGGCGGCTGCCAGTTTGCGCCCGTCGCCGCGTACGGCAGGAACGAGGCGGCGACGAGGCCGCGCGCGTTGCGCCGCACCGCGTGGGTGACGGTCCACTCGCCGGGCGCGGCGGCGGGCGTGCCCTTGCCGAGCACGTTGCCGGTGCCGTCGATCCACGTGAGCGCCGGCACCGCGTCCGCGCCGCCGTGCGTGCCGCGCGTCGCGCTCGTGACGGTCGAGATCGCGCCCACCGTGTACGTGAACGCGATCGTCGGCAGCGCGGGCGTGTCGAGCGGGCCGATCGTCGCGACGACGCGGCCGAGCGCGTCGAACGCGTCGGCCGTCCGGTGGCCGTTCGCGTCGGTGAGCGAGGCGGTCTGGAACACGCGCGCATCGGTGGTGGCCGCCACCGCGTTGCCGAGCGCGTCGATCACCTTGACGACGCGCTGGCCGCTCGCGTCGTATTGCAGCGTCTGCAGCGCGCCGAGCGGGCCTTTCGTCGCGAGCGTCGGCCCGCTCGCGTTCGCGCCGCGCGCGTGCGCGCGCCGGGTCTTCCACCAACTGCCCGCTTCGCCCGGCAGCCGGTGGTAGCCGTACTGCGTGAGGTCGGGCGGGGTGTCGCCCCAGACCGACGCGACGAACGCGTCGTCGAACACGCGATCTTCGATGCGGGTGACGAGCCCGCGCGTCGCCTGGCCTTCGGGCAAGCCGGCGAACGCGTCGCCATCGTAGAAGCAGATCGATTCGGACACGATGTCCCCGCCGGGCGCGGTCTGCGTGACGCGTGCCGGCAGTCTCAGGTTCTTGCCGCCCGTGGCGAGCGTCGTCGTCGTCGTCACGTCCTGGTCGGGCGCGGCGATGCCGGCGCGCTGCGCGCGCGTGCGTTGCGACGTGACGTCGCCTTCGCTCGTGATCGCGAGATAGTCGACGGTGCGTGCCGATACGGCGGCGCTCTGCCGTTCCCAGCGCTCCTCGGTCGACGTCGTGCAGTACGGCACCGCGATCCGCTTGCCGTTATCCGCCGTCGACGCGACGAGCAGCGCGTCGTACGCGTGCCGCGTGATTGAATACGGGCGGCGCTCGAGCGGCGAGCCGTCGAGCCCGTACGTCGCGGTGACGAGCGGCTTGCGGCGCAGCGCGCCGAGCTTCAGCGCTTCGTCGCCCGTCAGCGGGCGGGCCGGGTCGGCCGGATCGAGCCCGAGGTGGAAGGTCGTCTCGACGCGCAGCGTCGGGCACGATGCGTCGCCCAGTTGCTCGCTGTCGACGCGGCCGAAGCCGAGGAACGTGCGCGTCGCGGGATCGTAGCGCGCGTCGTGATACGCGTAGCGGGTCGACGTCGTCGCGCCGGTGCCGTGGTCGGTCTGGTCGGTGCGCGCGACGCACTGGATCGGAAACGGATGATAGGTTCGCCACGGCGCGCCGGCATGCGCATCGTCGCGCGCGTACTCGGTGCTCGTGCGGTAGCCGATATGCGTGCTTTGCGCCGCGCCGTGCGCGAGATCGGTCAGCAGATACGGCTTCACGCCGCCGCCGAGATCGAGATAGCTCTGGCGCGACGCGCCCGCGATCGACGGCAGTTGGAAATGCACGCCCGCCGTGCCCGAGCCGAGCAGATCGACGATCCGGTAGCTGCCCGGCAGCGCGACCGGCGTGCCGGGAATCGCCACGGGCGCGGCGAGCCGCGTCGCGCCGACGTTGCGCCACAGCGTGACGGATTGCAGGCCGACGTAGACGAGATCCGCGCAGCCGTCGCCGTCGACGTCGTACAGCGCGAGCCGGTGCGGATCGAAATCGCGCCCGAACGCGGGCGAAGGCGTCATCGCGATCGCCGCGTCCCAGCCGCCGTCCGCGCGCGCGGGCCAGTACGTGAGCCCGCCGCCCGTCACGCGCACGATGTCCATCAGCCCGTCGCCCGTCATGTCGGCGAGATGCACGTGCGGATCGGCGAGCGACACGGGCGGCGTGCGCGCGGGCGGCAGCACGCGCGGCGCGTCGGACCAGCTCGCCGGGCCGTCGCGCAGATACGCGAGCCAGCCGCGGCCGGTGTCGAGCAGGATGTCCGTGATGCCGTCGCCGTTCAGATCGACGAAGCGCAGCCGCACGTCGCTCGGCGAGACGGCGGGCGCGCGCTCGAACACGATCGGCCGGCCGAAGCCCGCGGGCGCCGAGCCGCCCGGCGCGGCCAGCGGGTAGTAGCCGGAGAACGGCGCGTCGAGCACGAGCACGTCGACGCTGCCGTTGCCCGACATGTCCGCGAACGCGACCGAGGGCGCGGACAGCCGCAGCGGGGCGGCGGTGCGCGCGAGCGGGCGCGGCGCGCCGAACTGTCCGCCGCCGAGGTTCGGATGCATCGTCGGCATGCCATGGCCAAGGTGCACGATGTCGGGCAGCCCGTCGCCGTTCAGGTCGACGAGATCGGTGTTCGGGTCCGACAGCGGCGTCGTCCAGCCCGTTACCGGCACGAGCGCGGGCGCGCCGGGCGACGAGTACGCGAACGTGCGCTCGGGCGCGGCGAGGATCGAGCCGTCGGCCGCGTGGCCTTGTTCGCGGATCGTCGCGAGCAGCGAGCGGCCGCGGCCGCCGTCGTCGTCGTCGTCGTACAGCAGCGTCCAGCTGCGCACGAGGCTGGGCGCCTCGGTCGTCGCGTGCAGCTCGATGCGGGCGCAGCGCTTGTCGAGCGTGACGGGCGCGCCGTAGCTGCCGTCGACGAGCACGTCGGGCCGCGCCTCGTACACGAAGTCGAGCCGATACGTGCCCCATGCGATCGCCTGCGGCACGCGCGCGCCGCCGACGTCGAGCCACGTGTACGCTCGCGTTGCCCGCGCTGTCGGCGCAGCGATCGACGAGCCATGCGGCGGGCAGCGCGCCGCCGCCGATCCGTGCGTTCGCGCTCGTGCCGAGCGTGTACTGCGTATCGGTCTTGTCGGTGGCCGTCCACGACGCGCCCGTGAATTCGATCAGCAGCCCCGTCGCGTCGACGATCGGCCGAAAGCGGCGCGCGCCCATGTCGACGAGCTCGCCGACGCCGACGAGCGAGCACGCGCCGGGCGGCGCGGGCTCGGCCGCGCCCGTTGCCGGCGTGATCCTGCGGCGGATCGTCATCAGCCCGAGCGACCAGCCGATGCCGAACGCTCCGTCGCCCGCGCCCGCCGAATACTGCAGCGTGTGCGGCGGCGTGATGCCGTTCGGGCCGGCCGGCACCGTCAGATCGAACTTCAGCGTCGCGGTGCCCGTGTTCAGATCGACGCTGAAATCGCCGCCATCGCCACTGACCGATCCGCCGCCCGAAGGCAGGTTCAGGATCTCGTCGGCGGTACCGCTTGTCTTGGCCACGGTTCGCCTCCTGGTCGGAATTCAGCCGCGCGGCTTGAATGCGTAGTCGATGACGAGCACGAGATTGATGAGCGGCGACAGATCGAGCTTGCCGCCCGGCGCGAGCGACGGATTCGCGGCGGCGCCGAGCGTGAGCGTCCAGTCGCCGAGCGCGGCGCCGCCGACGGCGCCCGCCCATGCGCTGCCCGCGCTCTGCGACGAGATCGCGCCCGTCGCATCGGTCACGCCCGACAGCGCGCCCTTGCCCGGCGCGGCGAGCGCGATCGTGACGTTCGACGCGGGCGTGCCCGGCTTCATCGCGACGAGCAGGCTCACCGCGGTGACGGCCGGCGCGGTCTGATCGATCGGGAAATCCGCGGCCGACAGGTTCAGCGTCAGCGTGCCCGTCGACACGAAACCGTAGAACAGGTCCGGATACAGCCACGCGAGCGGGATCGCACGCTCGCGGTTGTAGAAGCCCGGCCGGCTCGCGAGCTGCGCGAGCACGGGCTGCACGAGGCGCGGATCGAAGCGCGCTTCGTAGAGGAACGTGAGCACGACGTCGGTCAGCGTGCCGTAGTTGATGTCGTTGAGCGCGGGCGGCAGGCTCAGCGTCCAGCTGCTCGCCACGCCCGCGCCCTCGAAGATGCCCGTCTGGTTCTCGGGCGGCGGCGCGAGCACGGCGTCCTGCACCGGGTCGTAGTCCGAAATGACTTGCGTCTCCGCGCTCTGCACGCGCACCTTGCTCGGCGCGGCGGGCGTCGCGACGTCGGCGGGCAGCCGGTAGAACGAGATGCCCTCGTTGCCGAGCGTGCCGGAGATGCCCGTCGGCGGCACGATGCCCTGCACCGAAACGAGCACGCGCCGGATGCGGCCCTGATAGGTGCCGGGGTACGCGGAATCGAAATCGTCGAGCGTCGTCTCGAACGTCATCGTGCCCGTCTTGCGCAGTTGCGTCTCGAACAGATAGCCGTAGCGGCTCGCGAGCGAGATCGACTGCTTCAGGTATTGCTTCTTGCCGCGCTTGGCGTTGACGAGATCGTCGGTGAACGACTGGATGTCGGCCATCAGCGCGTCCGCGGCGAGGAGCCCGTCCACGACGCCCTGATACGATGCCTTGATGAACGACACGCTCACGTCGTTCTCGAAGTTGTACGCCTGCTGCATCAGCTTTGCCGCGCGCAGCGCCATGTTCATGTAACGCTCGTAGATCTGATCGACGAAGTTGCCCATCGCCTTCCAGACTTGCGGCGTGAACGTGTCCGCGTCGAACACGCCGAGCGTTTGCGCGGCCGCCTGCGCGTTGAGTTGCGCGACCGCGAGATTCGCGCCCGCCGCGCTCACCTGCGCGTTCGCGGCGGCGAGCTGCGCCTGCGCCTGTGCGAGCGCCTGCTGCATTTCGGCCGTCGTCCGGTTCATGCTGTCGATCTGGAACTGCTGGCTCAGCCGGTTCGCGGCGAGATTGGTCGCGGCCGCGACGGTGGCCGAATCGCCCGAGATCCGCTGCCCGGACAGGTACTGGTTCGCCATCGCGCTTACGCCGTTGTAGTCGCCGTCGTCGCCGCCCGACACTTGCTGGCCCGTCGCCTGGATGACGATCACCTGGCTGTTGAGCGAGCCGTATTCCTGAGCGTTCTTCGCGACATTCGTCGCGCGCGTCTGCGCGAGCGCGACGCCCGCCTGATACGCCTGCGCCTGTGCCTGCGCGACGGCGAGCTGCTGCTGCGCGGCGTTGATCTGGCCGCTCGCCTGCGAGACCTGGTTCGCGAGCTCGGTGCGCGTGAGCTTCGCCTGGTCGGCCTGGTTCCAGAAGTTGACGACCTGGTTCTCCGCCTGCTGCGCGAGCTGCGCGAAATTGATCGCCACCTGCTGCAGATAGCTGAACGACCAGATCGGCACGGCCGCCGCGTAGTTGCCCCAGTAGTCGAGCCCCGCGCCGATCTGCACGAGCTTCGCGTAGACCTCGAGAAGGACGGTCGCGATCGCGACGTCGTCGGCCGTCACGCCGCCCGTGCCGGTTTGCGCGAGCGTCGCGAGCTGCGGCAGCAGCGCGGTCGCGCGCTTCGCGGCGGTCGCGAGGCCCGCGAGCTGATAGAGCGCCGTGGCCGGCGCGGCCGGGCTGCCCGGCGTGACGACCTTGCCGTACGCGTTCGTCGCGCCCGCGCGGTCGCCCTGCAGATACAGGCTGTCGCCCCATGCGCGATAGAGCTGCGCGAGCGCGACCCAGATGTACGGGCCTTCCGTCGCCGTGTTGAGGTACGCGTAGCCCGCCGCCTGCAGATAGTAGGTCTCGGCGTTCGCGTAGTCGCCGAGCGCCTGATAGCAGTGAGCGATCGCGAGCGGGATCGTATAGAAGTAATCGTGCGGGAGCAGCACCGAGCGCTCCCACAGACTGTTCGCGTTCGTCAGCGCGTCGGGCAGCGCGGCGGCGCTCGCGTGCGGCGCGTAGAGGATCGTCTTGATCGACGCGATGTCCGGCGCGCCGCTCGCCGCCCACTGGATCGCCTTGACCGCGGTTTGCGCGCCGCTGCCCGTCAGGAGTCCGACCTGCTTTTGCGCGAGCAGCGCGATCGGCAGCTTCGGCATCGGCTGGATCTTGAGCGGCGTGAGCGCCGCGGGCGCGAGATCGATGCCGCGCGGCGGCATCACGCCCGGTGCCGGGTGGAAGCCCGGCGTGGTTGAAGGCGCGGCGTTCGGGTTCGCGGCCGGCAGCGCGCTCGGGTTCGGCATCTGCGGCGGCGAGAACGCGCCGACGACGGCCGCGTCCACCGCCTTCGCGCGCGTGACGGCCACGCTGCTCGCGGCGCTGTTGCCTTGCGACGTGTAGAGCGACGCGAGTTGCATGTCCGACAGCGCCTGCGCGGTCGCGGCCGGGTTCGGGCTGACGGGCGCGAGCCCCGCGCCGCGCAGCGCGGCGACGCCGGCGAGCGCCTGCGCGGGCGGCGGCGTCGCGGGCCGCACCGGGCTCGCGGGCGCGGGCACCGGCAGCACGTTCAGCCATTGCGAGGTCGCCGACAGCAGCGAATCGAACAGCGCGGCGTCGCGCGGCAGCCGCGAGCGCAACCGGCCGCCGAGATCGGGGTTCCATTGCGCATCGAGATGCGAGTAGATCAGCGATTCGCACGCGAAGTAATCGTCGAGCGCGGCGTCGTACGCACGGGCCTTGAACGAAGCGGCGGCCGACGCGAGCAGCGCGTCGATCTGCGCGAGCAGCGCGGCGTCCGCGCTCGAGGTGCCGATCGCGCGCGGATTGACGGGCGGACGATCGATGAAGCTGTAGGTCAGTACGCGCTGTGTGAGCGAAAGCATCGTGGCGCCCCCCGGCAACGGCGCGCGGCCGCGCCCGAGCGCCGGATGGCGCTCGGGCGGCCGTGCACCTGGTTCACTGTTGCAACTTCGTTCGCGCGAACAGCGATGACGGCATCGAGCGGTGCGCGCCGCTTACGCCGAGGCAATGCGAAATCGAAAACCGGCGTGTCGAGACAATAGGACGGCATGCCCGCGTTTGGACGGGCACGTCGTCTCTTTAAATGATTCGTTGTCTCGATATCGTTATTGTCGGATTAATTGAAGCTTCGTCATTTTCCGCACTTGTCCGAAAGGACAAAACGCCGACCGTCGGATCGAGACGTGTCCCGTTCAATGCCGGTTACGTGGAGATCCCCGTCGTGGCGTACGCCGCGCACCGCGGGCAAGCACTTTCTTCGTGACTTCGCGAGCTTGCCGGAACGTGGCTTGCTCTACTTTAGGCCGATATTCGATGAAGTCAATTCGCCTTTGAAAAAACGGCGCTCGCGTATCGAACGAGCGGTTCGGTGCATCGACGAACGATTTGATTGGCTTCGCTAATTAATTAAAAGCGGCCGTCGAAATGAGACGCATCCCTTCGCTTCGCGCAACGCAATGGAAGTCGTTCGCGCCGGGCTTGCATGGAAGGCGTCGCGGCGCACTTGCGCTTCGGCGTCGCGCATCGCGCGCCACTGTCCTGGAAGGCGATCATGGGCGCGATGTCATGCCCATCGTCGGCGCGCGCGGCGTCGACACGGCGATTCGGAGAAGGCCGCCAGGATCGCCGCGAACATGTCCGGCAGGCTCGACGAGCCCGGCGCCCGCCGTGCATTCGAGACGCGGCTCGGCGTGCTGCTGCGGCAGACCCGCCAGGCGTTCGCCGCGCGCCGGCGCGTGCGAATCCGCCGCGGTGCACGCGGCGCCGCGCCCTCGGCAAAATAAAACCCGACGGCCCTCGCCGGGCCGCCGGGTTCTCGTTTGCGCGCGTGTTGTCTTGTCGGTCCCGCCCCCTCTGCCCGGGGCGGTCTGCGTTATCGCGAAACGACGCCAAGGTGCTACCGAACGTGCTTTGTCCGGCGGGAGCGTACGCTGCCCGCCGGGCGCCGTTTCGAATCGACGGCGCGCGATTCGCCGAAGCCGATGTCCGTCGCGCGTGCTCCGCTCGCCGCCGCCGCGGCCCCCCGCGGCGGCCGGTTCGCAGTCAGCCGGCCCTCGTTCGACGGTCACAGGCCGAGCGTGCCGCTCTTGCTCGTGCCTCCGATGATCGGCGCGCAGACGGTCAGCTTGTAGTCAAGCTTGCCGCCGGGCACGTCGAGCGTCAGATCGACTTCGGCCTTCAGCTTGCCGACCGAGCCGCCGAACTTGCCGCTCGGATGCGCGGCGTTCACCGTGCAGCCGCCGACCAGTTGCCGCGAGATGTACAGCTCGGCCGTCGACGAAGGCGGCTCGGCGCTGGTGCGGAATTCCACCGTGACGGGGCCGACCGTCACCGCATGGCACGACGCGTCGAAAATGCTGCCGTCGAGCTGATCGGCCCGAATGTGCGTGAGCAGTTCCCGGTTCATGCCTGTTCTCTGTTCTGTTGTCGTCGGCAACACGAAGCACACGGCCGTCGCGCGTGCGCTCAGTCGGCGTCGAGCGCCGCCTCGGCCGCCTGCGCGGCTTCGCGGCGAAACAGCCCCACCTTGACCGGGATGATGCCGTTCGCGCCGCGAATGAAGATCTCCCTGTGATAGCAGCTCTCGAACGAGTAAGCCGGCGTCCGGTACTGCTTCACCGTCGGCGACGGGCGCCCCGCGATGCCCACCACCTCGAGCAGCACCCCACCGACGAAGCCCGGATCGTGCGCGAGGTGGATGTTGCCGACGTGAAGCGGCGCCTCGCCTTGCGCGACGACGTGCAGGAACCCGGGCACGTGCGGGCTCAACGCCGTATAGGTGGCCGTTGCGCTCGCGATCGAGACGAGAACCTGGCGTGGCTGGATGAGGTCCGACGAACTCATGTTGGTCTCCGCGCTGCCTTGCGCAGCGTCATTAGTCGAAAGAAGCGTCGTTGGCGGCATCCGGCGGTGCCGGTGAAGCGAACAGTATGGCCGCGGCGGGGCGAAATCCATTACAGGCGATTACGTTGTCGGCGGCCGTTCGCCGGCCCGCCGCCCGAGGGGCGACGTCGCACGGGAGGCGTTCGCCGTTCGTCACGGAAAGGGGGCGTTTTCCGCCCCCCGATTTCATCGGCTGCGAATGCCCGGAGCGCACGGGCAGCCGCGGTCGCGGGCGGCATGCGCGCGTCTACGCGGCGGCATCGAGCGTATCCAGGAAGCTCTCCGCTTCTTCGTCCTTGAGCAGCCGGACCTTGACGGTGACGATGCCGTTCGCGCGTTGGACGTAGATCGTGTCCTGATACTGCCCCTGGTACGAATACACGGGTGTCCTGTAGGAGGTGATCGGACCGAGGCGCGGCCGCCCCACGCCCGCCACGGCGAGCCCGCCGGGCGGATGCCACATTTGCGGCGTCAGGCGAGGGTTGCGAATGGTCAACGGCTTTTCGCCTTCCGCGTACACGTGGAAGGTGCCGAGCAGAGGCAGGCTGAAGGACGTATGCGTGGCGTACGCGCGGGTAACGGGTACCAGCACGATACGGGATTTAACGATATCCGAACTCACGCTGATCTCCAGAGATCACGGCTTTGTAGCCATGGAAAATGGAGAAAACGTCGTTGCCGCCACGGTGCGTGTCGGCACCTGGAATTTATGTGGCCGAATCAGGGAATTCCATTACGTCCGATTACGTGTCGTTCGGATATCGCCGAATGTGACAGTCGGCGATGATTCGGCGCAGCGCGCATTCGCGGATCGCGGTGTCGGGATCGACGCGCATTTAATACCGTCGCGGCGTAGCGCCGTTTACACGCTTATCTCGAAATTCGGGCGCGATATTCCGACGGGTGTCCTTACGGTTGGGTATTCGATAAAAAAAGCCCGGCAATCCGTTTCCGGATGCCGGGCGTTTTCGTTCGCTTGTTGTTGTGCGACGATTTTCTCGTTTCGGCGGAATTCGTCTTCAGTTGTCATGCAAACGATTCTTGATGCGGTGCGGCCCGCCGCGCGCCGGCCGCCGGCCTTCACCTCGGCCGGCAGCGCGGCGCTCAAGCGGCGTCGAGCGCCTGCAGGAACGCGTCGGCTTCCTCGTGCGGAATCTGCTTGACCTCGACGACCTCGGTCTTGTTGCTGCCGTGCACGACGATCGTCGGGTGGAATACGCCCTGGAACGTATGTCGCACCTTGTATGACTGTGTGCCGCTCGACAGCGGCCCGGTCCAGCCCATCACGTCGATCTTCAATCCGCCGACGAAGCGCGGATCGCGTACCAGTTGAATGCCAGTCGTGTAACGCGGCGCGTTGCCCTCGACCTCGACGATCAGGGCGCCGGGTACGCGCAGGCCCAGCCACACATAGGTGGCGGTTGCTCTTTCGAACGGCTCGGGTCTGTAGAATCCCATGGCGGTCTCCAAACGCTAGTTATCCGTAACATTTTCGGAATATTGAATCGTGACCGGCATACGGCCGTGCCGGTGAAACAAAAACTAGGCGAGATGATCGTCAAAATCCATTACACCCAATTACGCCTTGTCGGCGATGCCGCGCTTGCCTATGATTCAACAGAATCTGATATTCGACCGTCAATCATTCACATAAAACGCGCACGACGTCCTTTGAGGTGCCAACGGACGTCGTGCATTTTTTACGCGGGTCGACGAAATGGCGTTATTGGAAAATGGTCTTTCCGGGGAAGCCAGCCTGCTGCGCGCGCGCCACGTATTGGGTCGCGATCCGCAGCGTTGCGACACGGTCATCGCCGATCCGTACGTGTCGCGCATCCACGCGAGCATCTGCTGGACGGCGGGGCGGTGGGAACTGCACGATCACGGCCGCAACGGCACGTTCGTGTCCGGGCGATTCGTCGGCGAAGGCGAATGCGTGGTGCTGCGCGACGGCGATCTGATCCAGTTCGGCAGCGCCGGCTCGGTTCGCTGGCGCGCGCGCGAACTGGGCGAGCCCGTCGACATGCTCTGGCCGCTGCGCGCGCCCGCGCGGCCGATCGCGCTCGATCGCACGCACGCGCTGCCGGGCGCCGCGTTCACCGTCAGCCGCTCCGCGCAGGGCGACTGGCTCTGCAACGACACGACGCCCGCGCGCGTGCTGCATGACGGCGACGCGGTGATCTGCGGCGAATTCGCGTGGCAGCTGGTGCTCGCGCATCGCGGCGTGACGGCCGCGCTGCCGCGCGCGACGCAGGTCGCGACGCTGCCGCAGCGCATCGATTTCACGGTGAGCCGCGACGAGGAGCACGTGACGGCGACGCTGCACACGCGCGGCGGCGCGGTCGATCTCGGCGCGCGCGCGCATCACTACTGCCTCGTGACGCTCGCGCGCGCGCGCTTCGCCGATGCGCAGGCGGGCTACGACACGGCGTCGCGCGGCTGGATCGAGCTCGACGTGCTCGCGCGGATGCTCGGCCTCGACGAATCGCACATCAATGTGCAGATCCACCGCGCCCGCACGCAGTTCCTGCCGCTGCTGTCGCCCGGCTCCGCCGAACTCGTCGAGCGCCGCCGCGGCGGGGTGCGCTTCGGCGCGCTCGCATTTCGCGTCGTGCGCGGCGATCGGCTCGAATGCCAGTCGGCCGACGCCGACGCTTCAGCGCCGCTGCCCGATCCGCTCGCGCGCGGCGCGGCGACGTTCGTCTCGCCCGCCGCGCTCGGCTGAGCGGCGCTTCATGTCCGCTTCCGTTCTGGCCGAACGCGTGCGCGCCGGCAATCGCCGTGCGCCGCGCGCGCTCGCGCCGCCGCTGCCCGGCGACGGCGACGAACTGCAAGGCGAGCATCGCTACCGGCTCGGCGCCGTGCTCGGCGAAGGCGGCGCGGGCCGCGTGCACGAGGCGATCCGGCTCGACACGTCGGCGCGCGTCGCGATCAAGCTGCTGCGCGAGGATGCGCCGCGCGGCGCGCGCGAGCGCGCCCGGCTGCGCGCGCGCTTTCGCCGCGAGACGGCGCTGTGCGCACGGCTGTCGCATCCGCACATCGTCGCGCTGCTCGACAGCGGCGAGACGCCGGACGGCCTGCTGTTCGCGGTGTTCGAGCACGTCGCCGGGCGCACGCTGCGCGCGCTGCTCGCGGCCGACGGCGCGCTGGCCGCCGAGACGACGGGCGCGCTGATGGCGCAGGTGCTCGACGGCCTCGCGCACGCGCATGCGAACGGCGTCGTGCATCGTGACCTGAAGCCGCAGAACGTGATGGTGACGACGCGCGACGGCGAGCCGTGCGCGAAGATCCTCGACTTCGGAATCGGCGCGCTGCTGCCCGATGCGCATGCCGCCGACGAACTGACGCTCACCGCGACGACCGAGGTGCTCGGCTCGCCGCAGTACTGCGCGCCGGAGCAATTGCGCGGCGAGCCGCCGACCGCGAAAAGCGATTTCTACGCGTGGGGCCTGATCGTCATCGAATGCCTGACCGGGCATCCGGTGATGCAGGGCGCGAGCCTCGCGGACGTGCTGTATCAGCATCTGAGCCCCGTCGACGTCGCGCTGCCGCCCGTGATCGCCGCGCATCCGCTCGGCGACGTGTTGCGCGATGCGCTGAACAAGGATCCGCGGCAGCGCGCGGAATCCGCGCAGGCGCTCGCCAACCGGTTCCGCGCGATCCACTTCCCGGCGCTCGTCGGCGGCCTGCGCTACGGCGCGCGTCACGGGCGGCGCGCGCTGGCGGAGCCGGGCGTCGCGGCCCGCGAGCCGGGCGGGACGATCGCGCTCGACGCGCCCGTCGGGCGGCGGCAGGTGACGGCGCTCTGTTGCCGCGTGTCGGTCGTCTCGACGCTGGCGCGGCCGGCCGACGCGGCGGCCGACGACGAAGCGCTCGACGCATTTCACGCGCACTGGCTCACGCGCTGCTCGGACATCGCGGTGCGCTACGGCGGCCACGTCGCGGGCGCGCTCGGCGATACGCTGCTGTTCTACTTCGGCTACCCCGAGGGGATCGATCGCCCCGCGCAGCGCGCGTGCCGCGCGGCGCTCGAGATGACGCGGCACGCGGGGCAGCCGGCGGGCGCGCCGCGTTCGTCCGACGGCGACGCGCGTGCGTGCGCGCCCGCGTGGCGAATCGACATCGCGGGCGCGATCCATGTCGGCACGGCGTTCGCGACCGCGCGCGGCGCGTCGGGCGGCGTGCTCGCGAGCGCGGCGCTCGGCCTGCAGCGCATCGCGCAGCCGGGCGGCATTCTGTTGAGCGACGAAGCGGCGCGCGCGCTCGAGCGCCACGTCGACGCCGCGCCGACTGCGCTCACGTTCGCCGCGCCCGGCGCGGCGCCGCAGCCGGTGCGCGAGCTGCTCGGCGAGCGCTACGAGCGCGGGCCGTTCGAATCGCTCGAACTCGGCGACGCGACGCCGATCGTCGGGCGCGATCGCGAGCAGGCGGCGCTCGCGCGCGCATGGCGCGATGTGGTGCGCGCGGCGGCGGGCGGGCGTCGCGCGCGGCGGCGCGCGACGCTCGTCGTCGGCGAGCCGGGCATCGGCAAATCGCGGCTCGTGCATGCGCTGCGCGAGCTGGTGCGCGCGCAGCGCGGCGCGTGTGCGGCATGCGTGTGCCTGCCCGAGCAGACGAATCACGCGCTTTTTCCGATCCTGCGTTTCGTGCGCGCGCACTGGCAGCTCGATGTGGGCGATCCGCACGCGCTCGACCGGATGCTCGAAGCGTTCGACGGCGATCGCGCATCCGCGCGCGCGACGCTTGCCGCGTGGCTCGGCCTGCCGGGCGGCGCGGATACGCTGCGCTGGTCGGGCGCGCGGCAGCAGCAGGCGCTTTTCGACGTGCTGTGCCAACTGCTCGGCTCGCTCGGCGGCGGCGGTCCCGTGCTGCTGATCGTCGACGACGTGCAATGGTGCGACAGCGCGACGGACGATTTTCTCGACGCGCTCGCGCACCACCCGGCGTGCGCGGCGGTGTGCGTCGTGCTGACGTCGCGGCCGGAGCGGCTCGAGCGCTGGCGGCGCGGCGCCGAACGCCTGATGCTGCGCCGCCTGTCGGCTGCCGCGACGCGCAATCTGATCGTGTCGCTGATGCCCGGCGCGGGCACGCAGCGCGCGGCGCTCGATTTTCTCGTGAAGCGCACGGGCGGCGTGCCGCTGTACGTGGAGGAAACGGTCCGCGCGCTCGCCGAAGGCGGCGTTGCGCCGGGCGCGGGCGCTCGGCTGCCCGATCTCGCGCAGGCGGGGCGCTGTCCGCTGCCGGGCAGCCTGCGCGAGACGCTCGAGCTCGCGCTCGAACGCGCGGACGACGCGCTCGATACCGTGCAGCTCGCCGCGACGATCGGCCTCGAGGTGGACGCGCGGCTGCTCGCCGAAGCGTCGCCGCACGCGGGCGCGGAACTGGACGAGCGGTTGCGGCGGCTGATCGAAGGCCGCGTGCTGTACGCGCAGCACCGCATCGGCGGCGCGACGTACGTGTTCCGTCACGCATTGCTGCGCGAGGCCGCATACGAATCGATGCCGGCCGCGACGCGCCGCGAATATCATCGGCGCGTCGCGCAGGCGCTGCTCGCGTGCGTCGCGCAGGGCGATCCGGCGGCGCGCTCGGCGAGCATCGCCGATCACTTCGCGCGTGCGCACGCGTTCGCCGCCGCGGTGCCGCACGGCATCGAAGCCGCGCGCCGCGCGCTCGCGCGCGCGCTGCACGACGACGCGATCCGCTATGCGGGCGCGGTGCGCGGCTGGCTGCTGCATTGCGACTACCCGGGGCAGCACGAGGATGCGGTATCGGTCGACCTGACGCTCGCGCACGCGCAGATGGCGCGCGACGGCTGGGGCGATCCGCGCGTGCGCGAGCATACCGACCGCGTGCTGTCGCGCGTCGGCGAGCTGAGCGACGCGAAGGCGGCCGCGGGCGCGTTGTGGACGATCGCGGTGTATCACCACGTCGCCGGCGATCGCGACGCGGTGCGCCGCATCGGCGGGCAACTGTCGGCGCTCGCGCGCGCGTCCGCGCGCGCGGATCTCGGCGTCGCGGCCGATACGCTGCACGGCATGGCGCTCTGGATCGACGGCCACTACACGCTCGCGCTCGACGCGTTCGACGCGGCGCTCGCCGCGTACGATCCGCGCCGCGACGGCGATCACCGGCACATGTTCGGCCTGGACACGCGCGCGTGGGCGCAATCCGCGCGCGCGTGCGTGCTGTGGGGCATCGACGACGATGTCGCGCGCACGCTCGCGCTCGCGCGCGACGCGGTTCAACTGGCGACCTGCACCGATCATCTGCCGACGATCGGCCTGACGATGATGTATCTCGCGCGAATGCAGCAATGCGTGGGCGACCGGGAAGGCGCGCGCGCGACGGCCGACGCGGTGCTGCGGCTGTCGCGCTGCCACGGGCTCAACGCAGTCGAGCGCTACGCGGCCGTCGTGCGGGCGTGGTGCGACGGCGATCGCGACGCGGCGCGCGCGAACGTCGATGCGCTGCGCGCGTCGGGATGCATGCTGGGCCTCACGTATTACGCGTCGGTCGCCGCCGACATCGACGCCGAGCGCGGCGATGCGCGCGCCGCGCTCGCGACGCTCGACGAATGCCTCGCGCTCGCCGAATCGATGGACGAGCGCCATTACGTCGCCGAACTGCTGCTCAAGAAGGCGCGCTGCGTGCGCGACGCGCACGGCCGCCGCGCGGCCGACGACGCCCAAGCGCTGTGCGCGCGGGCCGCCGCCGTCGCGCGGCGCAGCGGCATGGCTCGAATCGAGAGGAAAGCGCAGGCGGAGCTGCGCGAGCTGCAACGGGAACTCCGATCAACCACGGGAGAAGAGCGATGACAGACCGAAGCCCCAATGTTCCGACGTACGACCAGTTTCTCGAATACCGCGCGGTGATCGTGCAGGCGATCGCGGCGGCGTGGCACGACGCCGAGTTTCGCGAGGAACTGATCGCGCATCCGGTCGACGCGCTGCACAAGCGTTTCGACTACCGGTTTCCGATGAAGATGCACCTGAAAGTGCATGAGAACAGCGCGACGTGGACACCGCTCACGAACGGCGGGTGGACGACCAACGAGGTCAACGGCCTCGATCTCGTGCTGCCGCCGGCGCCGCCGCCGGAGCAGCGCGCGGCCGCGCTCGCCGCGTACAACGCGAGACACATCAGTCTGTTCGGACCGGACCGCAAGGAGATCTGACATGGCCGAGAACAACGCCGTCCCTACCCACCAATCGCTGCTCGATTTTCCGGAGGTCTATCTGCGCGCGATCGCGCTGTCATGGGAGAACGAGCAGTTCAAGCGGGAACTGCTCGCCGATCCGCTGGATGCGCTCGAGCGCTATTTCGACTATCGCTGCCCGTGGATCCTGAATCTGAAGGTCGCCGAAGTGCCGCCGGACGAGTCTCATTATGGCTGGGACGCCAAGCGGCAGCGCTGGAATCTGCCCGTCAACACGTTGCGCGTCGGCATTCCGACGCCGCCGAAGCACCTCGCCGAGGAAGGCATCGCGCTCGCCGCATACAACGACGCGGGCCCGGCGTACCTGTTCACCTGCTGCTGAGCCGTTCATCCGGCGAGCCGCGGCGCGGCCCGGCGCACGTTGCGCGGGCCGCGCCGCGCACGTCGATCGCGGTATCCGATACGGGGGGGCGATGCTCGACGACTTCTCGCGCGTGCTGCGTTTCAAGCCGCATCTGCTGGTGCGCGACGCCGGTTCCGGCGCGCTGTATGTGGTGGACGAATTCAGGCGCTCGGTGCTGCCGGGCGACGTGTTTCCCGCGATCGCCGCGTGCATGCGCGATCGCCTGACGATCGCGCAGACGTTCGCGGCGCTCGCCGCGCGGTTTTCTCAATGGGAGGTGCTCGCCGCGCTCGATCAACTGGTGCGGCGCGGCTACGTGCGCGCCGATGCACCCGGCGAGCGCGACGCCGAGCTTGCCTTCCATGAACGCGCGGGCGTCGACGGCGATGCGGCGAGCGGCGTCGCGTCGCGGCTTACGGTCGCCGTCGAGGCGTTCGGCGTGGACCCGCGCGCGCAGCTCGACGCGTTCGCCGCATGCGGGATCGGCGTTGCGCCCGACGCGCCGCTGACGGTCGCGCTCACCGACGGCTACGATCGCGCCGAATTGATCGTGGCCGCCGAACGCGCGGCGGCGCGCGGCGGCGCATTGCTCGTTGTCGTGGCCGATCGCGTGGAGCCGCTGATCGGCCCGTTGCTCGGCGCTGCGGCGGGCTTGGCGGCATCGACGGCGCCGACGGCACCGTCGACATCGCCCGCGCCGCAGGACGCCGCCGACGCGCCGCCCTGCATCGAATGCGTGCGCTACTGGACGGCGCTGAACCATCCCGTCGAGACGCTGCTCGCGCGCCTGCACGGCGGCGACGCGGCGCGCCTGCCGCCCGCGCGCAGCCGTGCGAGCGCCGCCGCCGTCGCGGCCGTCGTCGCGTCGTTCGTCGAGCAGATCGCGGTGAACGCGCAGCGCCGCCGTCATGCGGGCTCGCATATCGTGTCGCTGCGCGTCGATACGCTGGCCACCGCCGCGCATCGCGTCGTCAGGCGGCCGCAATGTCCGCGCTGCGCTCACGCGGGATGGATGCGCGAGCAGGCCGAGCGCCCGGTGACGCTCGCGTCGGCGGATGCAGGCGCGCGCCGCGACGGCGGCTATCGGACGCTTGCCGCCGCCGAGCTATTCAAACGCTACGGACATCTGATTTCCCCGGTGAGCGGGCCGATCGCCTATCTGCATCCGATGCCGGGGCGCAACGCCGGCATGCGGCACATGTACGTCGCGGGCTACCTGGTGTGCCCGCCGAGCGCGCCGCGCGAGAACCGTTTCGACAAGCTGTGCTCGGGCAAGGGCGCGAGCGACGCGCAGGCGCGCGCCAGCGCGCTCGCCGAGGCGCTGGAGCGCTTCAGCGGCGTCTATCAGGGCGACGAGGCGGCGCTGCGCGGCAGTCTCGCGCAGTTGTCGGCACACGCGCCGCCGGGCAGCGGGCCGATCGACGTCAACGCGCTACAGCAGTACAGCGATCGCCAGTTCGAGCGGCGCGAGCGCCACAACGCGACGACCGACGATCCGCGCAAGCAGGTGCCGCGGCGCTTCACGCGCGACAGCGTGATCGACTGGACACCCGCGTGGTCGATCGCGACGGGCGCGCGGCGGCTCGTGCCGCTCGCGTACTGCTATGCGGAAACGCCCGCGTCGAGCGGCGCCGACTATTGCGTGCACAACCCGAACGGCTGCGCGGCAGGCGCATGCATCGAGGAAGCGATCCTGCAGGGCCTGCTCGAGCTCGTCGAGCGCGACGCGGTGGCGATCTGGTGGTACAACATGCTGCGCCGGCCGGCCGTGGACATCGAGAGCTTCGGCGATCCGTACTTCGACGCGCTCGCCGCCGACTATGCGTCGCTCGGCTGGCGCTTGTGGGCGCTCGACATCACGCACGACCTGCGCATTCCGGTGTTCGTCGCGCTCGCGCGCGAAACGGCGACGGGGCGCTTCTCGATCGGCTTCGGCTGCCATCCGGACAGCCGGATCGCGCTGCAGCGCGCTCTCACCGAAGTGAATCAACTGCTCGACGTCGGCGCGTCGGCGCCGCCGCCGTGGGACGTCGACAAGCTGCCGGACGACGCGTTTCTTCATCCGGATCCCGCGCTGCCGCCGGTGCGCGCGCCGGCGCGCGCGCCGCACGGCCGCTGCGATCTGAAGCGTGACATCGAGGATTGCGTCGCGCGCTTGGCCGCGGCGGGCATCGATACGCTCGTCGTCGACAAGACGCGGCCCGACATCGGCCTGCCGGTCGTGCAGGTGATCGCACCCGGCCTGTGTCATTTCTGGCCGCGCTTCGGCGCGCCGCGACTGTATTCGGTGCCCGTCGCGCAGCGCTGGCGCGAGCGGCCGCGCGACGAGGACGCGCTCAATCGCGCGCTGCTGTTCCTGTAGCGCGGGCCCGCCGCCGGCGGGCTTGCATGCGCCGGCGCCCGCAACGATGTCATTCGACGAGGAGCGCACGTGACGAATCGAACGCCGAATCAACCGTTCGCCCGCCCGGCGCGTTTTGCGCAAGCGGAGTGGCAGGCGCGCGTGCAACTGGCGGCCGCGTACCGGATCTTCGATCATCTCGGCTGGAGCGAGCTGATCTACAACCACATCTCGCTGCGCGTGCCGGGCGAAGACACGCATTTTCTGATCAACCCGTTCGGGCTGCACTACCGCGAGGTCTGCGCCTCGAACCTCGTGAAGGTCGACGTCGACGGCCATTCGGTCGGCCACGCGGACTGGCCGTTCAATCCGGCGGGCGTCACGTTCCATGCGGCGATTCACGCGGCGCTGCCCAATGCGCACTGCGTGATGCACGTGCACACGACGCCGACGATGGCCGTGTGCGCGACGCGCCGCGGGCTGTCGTTCTCCAATTTCTATGCGGCGCAATTGCACGGCCGCGTCGCGTATCACGATTTCGAGGGCATCACCGTGCGGCCCGACGAAGGCCGGCGGATCGTCGACAGCGCGGCCGGGCGGCCGGTGCTGCTGTTGCGCAATCACGGGCCGGTCGCGATCGGCCGCACGCTCGCGCATGCGTTCTCGCTGATGTGGCTGCTCCATCGCGCGTGCGAGGTGCAGGTCGCGACGCATGCGCTCGGCGAGCCGCTCGAGATCGACGCGCCGATTCTCGACGCGTGCGCGCGCGATTCGCTGAATCTCGATCCGCGCCACGGCGCGGGGCAGGATGCGTTCGATGCGCTGCAGCGCATCGTCGACCGGATCGATCCGGGTTATCGCAGCTGAATGCGGATGCCGCGATTGTTCTGATCAAAATCGTTCGACGGATTGACTTCAAATATTAAGAATCAATTGATCCGGAATGCTTTCATTCGGAAGCGAAATTTGATGGTTTATGTTTTGAATTTCGATTGCGTTCGATTATTTTCGGGTATGCGAGAAGCCGTAATACGGCACTTCGTTTTCATGCGCGGCAGCGCGGATCGGCAAGCCTGAAGGGCCAAGGCGGGAAACGTGCGCGCCGCGTCAGGTGCGCGCCAATGCGAAATGAATTGCGTCATCCAGCCCACACACCCGCATCGCGATGTCGGAGATGATCGCATCAGATCGAATCGGCGCAAATGGAAATAGATTTGGTATCCGAATTTTGGGAAGATTAATCGAATGCGTGCTCGAAATGTTCGCGGTTTGTCGCTTTCGGTGATGTATCGATGGCTTTCGTCCCCAGTGGTCCGTCTTGCGATGTGAACGCGCGATGCGCCCGGTTCGTGCGTTCGGCCGTCGCGGTTGCACTGGCGGTTGCGTTGCTCGGCGCGGCGCTGCTGTCCGTCGAGCGGTTCGGCGCCGCGCGAAGCCGCGCGTCGGCCGCGATCCCGGCGAGCATCGGCGCGCGCCTGAGCGGCTGCGCGTTCATCGCCGTGCGCATCGGCGCGGCGCTGTCGCGGCGCGTGCCGTCGCCGGCGCATGCGGCGGCGCCTGGCGTTGCGCGGCCGGATTTCGACGCGATCGAGCGCGTGTTCGGCCCGATCCGCATGCGCGAGCGGCGCGCGCATGGCGCGACGTGCACCGCGGACGCGCCGGACGCGTCGCACGCAGGGTGGATCGAACCCGCGCGCGTGTGCTCGGCCGCCGCGCATGCGGCGCCGGGGCGCGGCGCCGAGGGCGCGCCGAACACGATGCCGGGGCCGTCCGAAGCGGGCGCCGCGGCGGTCCTACAATCGCAACCGTACCTGGACATGATCGATTCGACGTTTCGCGAACCGGCGGCCATCGTGCTCGCTTTGAGCCTGCTCGGCATGATCGCGCTCGCACTGCTGCCCGTGTTCCGGATCAGGCGGCTCGCGCTTCGCCTCGGCGAGGCGCAGGGAGCGCTCGAGATGAGCGAAGCGCGCGCCCGCGCGGCGCTCGTCGCCGTCGGCGACGGCGTGATCTTCACCGGCCGGGCGGGGCGCGTCGAATGCCTGAATCCGGCGGCGGAGCGATTGATCGGCATGCTCGCCGACGATTGCCGCGGCCGTCCGCTCGTGTCGACGCTGCGGCTGTCGCGCACGGCCACGTCCGCTTCGTCCGGCGCGTTCGCCGCGTCCGCCGGGCTCGACGCGCCGGATTCGCCGGGCTCGGCCGCCTCGCCCGATGTGCCGCTCGGCGATCTCGAGGACGGCGGCAGTTGCGACGCGACGCTCTACCGCGCGGACGGCGGCGCGATCGCCGTGCGCGCGACCGCGTCGTCGATCGCGCCGCCGCCGGGGCATGCGCGGCGCGCGTGCGGCAGCGGCCGCGTGCTCGTGCTCAAGAGCCTCGCGACCGAGCACGAGCTCGTGCGCCGCCTCGCGTGGCAGACAACGCACGATCCGCTCACCGGCCTGGCGAGCCGCGCAGAGTTCGAGCGTCACGTTGGTTTCGCGCTCGCCGCCGACGTGCGCGAGCCGGTCGCGCTGCTGTTCGTCGATCTGGATCGCTTCCGGATCGTCAACGATACGTGCGGCTACGCGGCGGGCGACGCGATGCTCGCCGCGCTCGCCGCGCGTCTCGTGTCGTGCGCGGCGTCGGCCGACGTCGTCGCGCGGCTCGGCGGCGACGAATTCTGCGTGCTGCTCGACGCCCGCGACGAAGCGTCGGCCGTGAGCGCGGCCGAGCGCCTGCGCGCGAGCGTCGACGGCTTCGTGTTCGTCTGGGACGGCCAGCCGTTCTCGGTGACGGCGAGCGTCGGCGTCGCACTGCTCGGCGGGCCGGGCCGCGCGCCGCGCGTCGAGGATGCGGTGCGGCTCGCCGGCATCGCGTGCGACGTCGCGAAGGCGCGCGGGCGCAACCGCGTGCAACTGGCCGATCCGCACGATCACGAGCTCGCGCACCACATCAGCGACGTATCGTGGTGCGCGCGCGTGAGGCAGGCGCTCGAATACGACGATTTCCGCCTGTACGTGCAGCCGATCGTCGATACGGCGACGCAGGGTGCGACCGGCCTGCCGCGCGCGAGGCGCGGCGAGCTGCTGCTGCGCATGGGCGCGCTCGGCGAGCGCGAGGGCGTCGCGCCGCCCGGCCTTTTCATCCGCGCGGCCGAGCGCTACGGGCTCGTCACCGACATCGACCGCTGGGTCGTGCGCACGGTGCTCGACGCGCTCGCGCGCACGCGCAGCCGGCGCTTCAGCGAATACGCGATCAATCTGTCGGGGATCTCGATCGGCGACGAGCGCTTTCTCGACTACGTGCTCGAACAGTTCGCGCGCACGCGCGTCGCGCCCGCGCTCATCTGTTTCGAGATCACCGAGACGGCGGCGATCGCGAACCTGGCCGGCGCGCTGCGCTTCATGCACGAGCTGAAGGCGCTCGGCTGCCGGTTCGCGCTCGACGATTTCGGCTCCGGGATGGCGTCGCTCAGCTATCTGAAGCAACTGCCCGTCGAGTACCTGAAGATCGACGGCAGCTTCGTGACGGGCATCGCGAACGATGCCGCGAGCCTCGACATCGTCGCGTCGATCAACGACATCGGCCACGCGATGAATTGCAAGACGATCGCCGAGTACGTCGACAGCGCGGCGACGCTGCAAAAGCTCGCCGCGCTCGGCGTCGATTATGCGCAGGGCTACTACATCGGCCGGCCCGTGCCGTGGTGCGAGGCCGCGCGCGCGTAGCGGCGCGCCCGGCGCGGCGGGCGGCGAGCGTGCGCCGACGGGCGGCGGCGAGCGGCCGGCGGCAACGGCCGGCGCGAGAGCGACCGTCAATAGCGATCGTCAATAGCGACCGGAGATAAAGGCCGGAGATAGAGACCGGCGAGGACGACGAACGACGACAGCCGCCGTTCGCCGCCGTCACCCGCGGGACGCGGGGCGCGGCGCCGGCCGCGCGAAGATCGATACGCGCTTCCGATACAGCACGTATGCGAGCGTCGCGGCAACCGCGGTCTCGGCGATCAGCACGGCCGCCGCCGCGCCTTGCTCGGCGAAGCACTTCGCGAGCGGCGGCAGCAGCGCGACATTCAGCACGCCGGACGAAATCAGCACGCGGCTGAAGGCGGTCTTCATGCCGAGCGGCAGCATCGTCTGCACGCCGAACAGATCGGTCATCCCGGCCATGAACGGAATGAGCGCCATGCAGCGCAGCACGCCGACGGTCGGCTCGTAGGTGGACCCGTACAGGATGTGCACCGCGAGCGGCGCGAGCGCGAAGATCGCGAGCGAGATCGCGAGCACCATCGCGCCCTGCACGACGAGCAGCTTGCGCAGGAACGACATCGCGTCCTCGCGCGCGTGGTGCATCAGATAGCTGACGTGCGGATACGCGGCAGCCTTCAGCGGCTGCAGCAGGCTGATGGCCGAGCGGATCAGCTTGTCGCCCGCGGCGAAGTAGCCCGCCGCGACGTTGCCCGACACGAAGCCGAGCAGCACGGTGTTCGTCGACGCGTAGAACGCGACTGACGTCGACGCGAGAAACACCTGCCAGCCGCCCTTGAGCGACGCGGCGACGTCGGCCGCGCCGATGCGAACGAACACGACTTCGCGCTGCACGATCAGGTAGCCGAACACGAGCACGCCGCACACGAGCGGCACGGCCGCGTTGATCGCGACCGCGTCGATCAGGTCGGCGGGCGAGCGCACGCACAGATACATCGCGGGCACGCTGAGCGCGCGGCACGCGAACAGCGTCATGCTGTAGATGCGCAGCTTCTGGATGCCCTGGAAATACCAGCCCGGCGTGAGCGCGGCGCCCACCGTCATGCCGAAGCCGATCACGAGCAGCGTGCGGTCGATCGCGAACCGCTCGATCGCGAACGTGAGCGCGAGCAGGATCGCGAAGCCCGCCACCGTGATCGCGGCCTGCGCGGCGAAGGTCGCCCAGAAGATCTTCGAGCGCGCGGCGAGATCGTCGTGCGCGAGCGCGATGCGCGGCGTCGCGGTCAGATCGAAGCTGTAGTTCGTGAAATTGATGAAGTAGGTGATGACGGCGAGCACGAACGACAGCTGTCCGTACGCTTCGGGCCCGAGCACGCGCGTGAGCAGCGGCAGCGTGACGAGCGGCACGACATAGGTGGAGATCTGCAGCGTCATCAGCAGCAGGAAATTCTTGCGAACGGTCGTCATGCGTGGCCTTCGCGTCGCATGGGCGACGTCGTGCCGCGCGCGCTCATGGCGCGCGCGGCGAGGTGAGCCGGATCGGTCAATCGCATTGTGGCGCGAGTTCCCGGGCTTCTCGTGCGCTCAGTTCGAGCAGCGCGGCCAGGCGGTCGGCGTAATGCCGCCGCGTGTAGAGCGACCAGTCGTAACGGCGCCGCGGCTCGCGCAGATGCGCGCGCAGCGCGTCGAGCGCATGCGCGAGGCTCGCGCCGTTGTGCGCGTAGCGGATCTTGTTGCCGATCTCGTCGCCGAAGCTCGACAGGCTGCCGATGTCGTGAACGAGCACGGGCAGCCCGATCATCGCCGCCTCGACGATCACGAGCGGCGCGTTCTCCGCCCATACCGAAGGCAGCACGAGCGCGTCGTGCTCGCGCAGCGCGACGAACAGCCGCGCGTGATCGAGGCGGCCGGCGAAGCGCAACTGGCCCGCGGCGATCAGCGCCGCGTACTTGCGCTCGAGCAGCGCGCGCTGGCCGCCGTCGCCGTAGACGGTCACGCTCGCGATGCGCTCGAAGCGCGACGCGCGCGCGAGCTCGAGAAATTCGTCGAGCCCCTTTTCCGGATCGATGCGGCCGACGAATGCGAGATCGAGCCGCTCGCGCTCCGCGCATTTCGGCTCGCGCGGCGTGAGCGCGGTGCTGACCGGATTGTGCAGCAGCGCGGTGCGCGCGATGCCGCGCCGCGCGAGCGCGTCGCGCATGTACGGGCTCGGGCAGAGCAGCAGATCGAATGCGTCGGCGGGCTGCACGAGCGCGTCGATCGCATGCCAGTGCAGCTTCTTGATCGCGTCGTGCAGCGCGCCGCGCGGGCTCGAGCGCTCGAAGAGCCGCGCGCCGCGCGCGAGCGCGTCGAGCGGCAGCGGCGTCGCGCGGCCGCGCGGATAGGTCAGCAGGTTCGGGTTGTAGAAGACGAGATGGTAGTCGTGGCACGTGAGGTACGCGCGGCAGCCGGTGCGCCGCTTGTAGCGCGCGATCACCGGCACGACGGAAGGCGACAGCAGGTTGTGATAGTTGTGCACGAGCACGCGCTGCGGCGCCTCGCGTTCGAGCACGGCCGCGAGCGCGCGCGCCGCGGGCGCGTTCCACGCGCGCGCCGCGCCGCCTTGCGTGAGCGCGAACGCGCGCTCGTCGAACGTCGCGACTTCGACGCCCGGCTGCGCGCGCAGGACGTCGACCGATGTGCGGTAGACCTCTTCGGCGCCGCCCTTGCGGGCGAAATCGTTGATGACGAGTACTTTCATGCGAAACGGCGCGGGCGGATCCGCCCGCGCTTCTTCATTGCGCGCCGAGCGCCCGCGCGGGCCCGGCGGCGGGCGCGCGCTCGGCGTCGGCCGGCTTCGCCGCGTCGGGCGCGTGCTGCGCGCTCGCGCGGCCGTAACGGTCGTCGAAGCGAACGATGTCGTCTTCGCCGAGATAGTCGCCCGATTGAACCTCGATGATCTCGAGCGGAATCCTGCCCGGGTTCTCCAGACGGTGAACCGCGCCGACGGCGATGTACGTCGATTCGTTCTCGCTCAGCAGGAACGTCTCGTCGCCGCGCGTGACCTTGGCGGTGCCGCGCACGACGATCCAGTGCTCGGCGCGGTGATAGTGCATCTGCAGCGACAGCTGCTTGCCCGGATCGACGACGATCCGCTTCACCTGGAAGCGCTCGCCGCGATCGATCGAATCGTAGTAGCCCCACGGGCGCTGCACCTTGCGGTGGTCGCGCACCTGCTCATGCCGGCCGGACTTCAGGCGCGCGACGACGGTCTTCACGTCCTGCACGCGGTGCTTGTTCGCGACGAGCACCGCGTCGGGCGTCTCGACGACCACCACGTCCTTGAGCCCGACGCATGCGACGAGCCGGCCCTCGGAGCGCGCGAAGCTGTCCTCGGTGCCTTCGAACAGCACCTCGCCGCGCGCGACGTTGCCCGCTTCGTCCTTCGGCAGCAGTTCCCAGATCGCGTCCCACGAGCCGACGTCGGACCAGCCGGCCGTGAGCGGCACGATCACGCCCGGGATGCCGAGCGCGCGCGCGCCCGTCAGGCGCTCCATCACCGCATAGTCGATCGAATCGGACGGGCACGCGGCGAACGCCGCCGCATCCGCCTTGAAGAACGCGCCTTCGCTCGTGCCGCCGCGCCACGCCGTTTCGCAGGCCGCGTGCATGTCCGGCTGCAGCGCGCGGATCGCCGCGAGCCACGTCGACGCGCGCACGACGAAGATGCCGCTGTTCCACCAGTAGTCGCCGGATTGCAGGTACTGCTGCGCGAGCTCCTGATGCGGCTTCTCGACGAAGCTGTCGATCGCGTAGCCGCCCGTGTCGCCGTTCGCGCCGGCGAGCGGCGCGCCGACCTTGATGTAGCCGTAGCCCGTTTCCGCGCGGCGCGGCAGCACGCCGAGCGTGACGATCGCGCCGTCCTGCGCGTAGCGCGCGGCCAGCGCGATCGTTTCCTGGAACGCGCGCGTATCGGACACCGCGTGATCGGCGGGCATCGCGGCGAGCACGGGGTCGCCGTGATGCGCGAGCGCTTCGAGCGCGGCGAGCGTGAGCGCGGGGGCCGTGTTGCGCGCGGCCGGCTCGAGCAGGATGCGCACATCGAGGCCGCGTGCGCTGACTTGCGCGGCGCTCGTGAAGCGATGCTGCTCGCCGCAGACGAGCAGCAGCGTATCGGCGAGCTCGGCGTTCGCGATGCCCGTGAGGCGGCGCGCGGTGGCGGACAGCGGCGATTCGTCGGCGATCAGATCGATCAGCTGCTTCGGATGATGCTCGCGCGACAGCGGCCAGAGGCGCGTGCCGGAGCCGCCCGCGAGAATCACGGGCAGGATGCGCGGCAGGGTGCCGTGCGACGCGGCGGGAGTGGGCTTCGTGGCGAGATCGGTCATCGGTTCATTCCGGAGTCGGCCGGCAAACGGCCGGCGAACGCATAGCGTTCGCCTTCGGTGGTGGATTCGGCGTTGGCCTTGCGCGGTTTGCGCGCGGCGCTCGCGGGCACCGCGCCCGCGCTCGTGCCGGGATTGGCGCTCGTCGCGTTGCCGACGAGATCGAGCAGATTGCGCACGGCCTTCGACGGGGCGCTCGCCGCGCGCAGCATGCCGACGTACGGCGCGCCATGCTCGAGATACGGCCCGTCGACCTTGCGGAAGCCGAAGCGGTTGTAGAAGCCTTCGCGCGGCGCGGGCGCCTGCACGCGCACCGGCGCATCCGGCCAGCGTGCGTGCGCGGCGGCGAGCACGTGCTCGATCAGCGCGTCGATCGTGCGATCGTCGCGGTGCGCGGCGCTCGTCAGGATCTTGTCGATCGTCGTTTCGGGATCGATGTCGTCACCGGGCAGCAGGCGCGCGTAAGCGGCGATCGCCGGCTGCTCGCCGCGCTTGTCGGTGGCGAACACGTGGATCGCGAATTCGTCCTTGCCGTCGATGTCGAGATGCGTGTGCGCGTCTTCGACGACGAGGACTGCATTGCGCGTGCGAAGGATCATGTAAAGCTCGTTCGAACTCAGATGCCTGAATTCGCAGCATGTCCAGTCCATGATGGAGATTCCTCGTTTCTGGGCCGCGTGCCGCGTCGTGCGGCGCGGGTTTGGTGCGCCGCGACATGAGAGATGTTTCCGATGCGGCCTATGGTCGCAAAGATACGAGCGGACCCCGCGCCGTTCTGTTCGAAAGCGTACCGTGCGCGTGACGAGCGGGGCGCCGCGTGCGGCGCGCCGCCGATGTGTGCGGTGCACACGAGCCGCCGCGCCGATCCTTGCGTAATGTGCGCTTGCGCACATAGGGGGCGCGCGCTTGTTCGGATAATGGCCGCCATGCGATGACGGCGCGCAGCCGTGCCACCCGCGCCGCTCGCTGACGACGCAATCCGCGTTCGATTCGACGCGCCCAAGCGCACATCAAAAGGACTTCCTGTTTGAAGGTAGCAATCGTTCACGACTGGCTGGTGGTGTATGGCGGCGCGGAGCGTGTGCTCGCGCAGATGATCGACTGCTTTGCGCAAGCCGACATCTACAGCCTCGTCGATTTTCTCGACGACCGCTCGTGCCTGCGTGGCCGGCCGGTGCACACCTCGTTCATCCAGAAATTGCCGTTCGCGCGCAGCAAGTACCGCAGCTATTTGCCGCTCTTTCCGCTCGCGATCGAGCAGTTCGATCTGTCCGGCTACGACCTGATCCTGTCGAGCTCGTATGCGGTCGCCAAGGGCGTGCTGAACGGCCCGGACCAGTTGCATGCGAGTTACGTGCACTCGCCCGTGCGCTACGCGTGGGACCTGCAGCATCAGTACCTGAACGAAGCGGGGCTCGCGCGCGGCGTGAAATCGGCGCTCGCGCGCACGTTGCTGCACTACATCCGCAACTGGGATGCGCGCTCGGCGAACGGGGTCGACCTGCTCGCGGCGAATTCGCGCTTCGTCGCGCGACGTATCCGCAAGACGTATCGGCGCGACGCGACGGTCATCTATCCGCCCGTCGACGTCGATCATCTCGCGCTGCGCGACACGAAGGACGACTTCTATCTGACGGCGTCGCGCCTCGTGCCGTACAAGCGGATCGATCTGATCGTCGAGGCGTTTTCGCACATGCCGTCGCGCCGGCTCGTCGTGATCGGCGACGGGCCGGAGGCGGCGAAGATCCGCGCGCTCGCGGGCCCGAACGTCACGCTGCTCGGCTACCAGCCGTTCGACGTGCTGCACGATCATCTGCAGCGCGCGAAGGCGTTCGTGTTCGCCGCGGAAGAGGATTTCGGCATCTCGCCCGTCGAAGCGCAGGCATGCGGCACGCCCGTGATCGCATACGGCAAGGGCGGCGTGTGCGAATCGGTGCGCGCGGCGGGCGCGGCGCCGACGGGCCTCTTCTATGCGAAGCAAACGTGCGACGCGTTGATCGATGCGATCGACCGGTTCGAGGCGATGCCGGCGGGCACATTCGATCCGCACGCGTGCCGCGCGAACGCGGAGCGCTTCAGCGCCGCGCGCTTTCGCTCGACGTTCTCGCGCTTCGTGCTCGAGGGCTACGCCGCGTTGCAGGCGGAAATGGGCGAGACGATGCAGGACGCGCCGCTCGAGCCGGGTGGCGCGCCGGACGGCGCGCCTGTCGAGCGCGACGCGGCGGCGCCGCACGGCGCCTGCCGGAACGAAACGCTCGCGCGCATCTGAGCGCGGGCGTCTGTTCGATCTGACGTGATGCGACTACTTTTTTTTCTGACCAATTTCGGCGATCCGATGCTCACCGCGCCGCTTGCGTTCGCGGTATTGAGCTGGCTCGCGGCGAGCCGCCGCCGCCGCGCCGCGCTTGTCTGGGCATTGGGCTTCGCGTGCGCGGTCGGGGTGGTCGCGCTGACCAAATTCGTCTATGCAGGCTGGGGAATCGGCATCGCCGCGTGGCGCTTCACCGGCGTGAGCGGCCACACGATGCTCGGCGCGGCGGTGTATCCGCTCGTCGCGACGATCTGCGTGCGCGACGCGTATCCGCGGCGCGCGCTCGCGGCGGGGCTCGCGTTCGCGCTCGCGATCGGCATGTCGCGCGTGCTGCTTGGCTTTCATTCGTGGTCCGAAATCGTTTCCGGCTGGCTGCTCGGCGCGGCCGTCGCGGCGTCGACGGCGAGATGTCTGCACGGCATCGGCGGTGCGCGTGCGAGCCAAGCGCAGGCGAGCGGCATGCACGCGGCTCGGAATGTTCCTATGGCGCGGCGAGCGCACGGCGGGAGCGCTGTCGGCGCGCATCCGCATGCGGCCGCCGGCGCCGCTGCCGTGCGGCGCGCGGCGCGCGCCCCGCGCTCGACGCTGATGTTCGTCGCGGCGGCGTGCGCGATCGCGGTGTCGTGCTACGGGCGCAGCGCGCCCGTGAGCGCATGGATCTCGGATGCGGCGCCGAAGGTCGCCGAGTGGGGCCGCGTCTGGTTCGACGATGCGCGCTGAACCCGCGGGTTTCGTTCAAGCGATGTAGACGCCGCTTGGACGTCGACGCATGCATGCGGCGACGCAATTCCACACGCGTCTTATCTCAATAATGCCGGGCGGAATGCGGCCGGTCTGGAGGAATTTGTTTCATTCATACACAAACATTACGGCGCGGCTGCGCGACAATGAATAGGAGGGTGAAAGTGTCCGATTCCGACCGTGGTGGTTGCCCAATAAATGGTCAACGATGGTCAAATCAAGGATGGGAATTCGATTGCAAAAGAGCGCGAATGGTAGAGTAACTTCGACAGTCCGCTCCTTGAGCGCGACGCAGCAAACGCAGTGAAGCCATCCTGAGAGAGCGAGGTGAAAAGGATTGCGCGGCGTGCCGCCCAATCTGACCGGACGAGTTCAACGAGCCCGGCGACGCGGGCGTTTCGACGCGTGTCGCGGCTGTCGGAGCGGACCTTGCATCGCTTGTCCGAGGCTGCTTGCCGATCCCGCGGCGCGCCGCATGTATGCTACGCGGCCGATACGATACGTCGCCGCTTTCTTGACGAAATCTAACCATCAATCAGAGACCAACGAGGCATCTGACGTGCGCTCCCGAACGATACGAACGGGCGCGTCCCGGCGTCGTGTACGGGCGGGGCGCGACATCCTCCCATCTCGCGCTGCGTCGCCGGTAGGCAGACGATCGTCGGCTCTTGCCCGTCCACGAATTCGTCGAGTCACACAGTCAGTTCATGATCGGAGGCGCCAATGACGACTAGCGCGATCATCGGGGGGCCCTCCCGGGGATCGATCCGACAGCGACCGTTGATTTACTGGACGCATCAGCCTTCGACGCTGCTGCGCAAGGAACTCGCGCGCCGCGACTGGAAGATCTCCGTCGTCACGAGCGCGAACCAGGTGCGCACGACGGCGGGCGAGGTCACGGGCGGCATTCTCGATCTGAGCGCCGTGTCGATCGACGAGATGAACGCGGTGGCGGCCGTATGCGCGTCGCTGCGCAACGTCGCGTGGGTCGCGCTCGTCGAAGCGCAGCAGGCGAACGTGCCGAACGTGCGCACGCTGCTGCGCGATTACTGCTTCGACTACATCACGCTGCCCGCGTCGCATCAGCGGATCGCGGATGCGGTGGGTCACGCGTACGGGATGGAATGCCTGTTCGCGCCGAGCACGGCGCCGATCGCGTCCGCCGATCAGGGGATGATCGGCACGTGCGACGCGATGCTGCAACTGTTCGACACGGTGCGCCGGATCGCGCGCACCGACGCGCCCGTGCTCGTGTCCGGCGAGACAGGCACCGGCAAGGAACTCACCGCGGCCGCGATCCATCAGCATTCCGCGCGCCGCGCGGGCCCGTTCGTCGCGGTCAATTGCGGCGCGATTCCGCCGCATCTGCTGCAATCCGAACTATTCGGCTACGAGCGCGGCGCATTCACCGGCGCGAGCACGCGCAAGATCGGCCATGTCGAATCGGCGAACGGCGGCACGCTGCTGCTCGACGAAATCGGCGATTTGCCGCTCGAAAGCCAGGCGAGCCTGCTGCGCTTCCTGCAGGAGCGCACGATTCATCGGCTGGGCGGCAGCGAGCCGGTGCCCGTCGACGTGCGCATCGTATCGGCGACGCACGTCGATCTGCGCGGCGCGATGAACGAAGGGCGTTTCCGCGCGGACCTGTATCACCGGCTGTGCGTGCTGCGCGTCGACCAGCCGCCGCTGCGCGCGCGAGGCAAGGACATCGAACTGCTCGCGCGGCACATGCTCGAGCGCTTTCGCGCCGACGCGCGGCACCGCGTGCGCGGCTTCTCGACCGATGCGATCTCCGCGCTCTACAAGCACGATTGGCCGGGCAACGTGCGCGAGCTCATCAACCGCGTGCGCCGCGCGCTCGTGATGGCGGAAGGGCGGCTCATCACCGCGCACGATCTCGAGCTCGACCATTGCACCGAGGTCGCGCCGCTGTCGGTCGCCGCGATCCGCAAATCGATCGAGCGGGAAGTGATCGAGCTCGCGCTGTTGCGCAATCGCGGGCGCCTCGCGGGCACCGCGCGCGAGCTCGGCATCTCGCGCGCGACGCTGTATCGGTGGATGGAGGCGTACGGCATCGAGCGCCCGCGCAGCACCGCGTCGCCCGCCAATTGAAACGAAACGCCGGCGCGCCGCGGCGAACGCGCCGCGCCGGCGTGCGCGCCGCCGTCAGGAGGACGCGGCCGCGTCGGCGGACGCCGCATGCGCCGCGCCGCGCCGGGCGCCGGCCGGCCGGGGCCGGGGCCGCGAGCCGCGTGTGCGGTCGTTCCATTGCGTCAGCGTATCGATGCAGAGCTCGATGATCATGTCGGCCGCCGACGTGCCGTACACCGAATGATCGAGCAGGCGGATCATCTCGACGCTCACGAGCGGCGAACGCCTGAATGCGCGGCGCGGCGAGCCGAAGTAGCGGCTCAGTTCGTCGACGCCCGGATCGAACTCGCCGTAGACGAGCATCGTGTGCACGTTCCGCTCGGTGAGCGTCCTGAGCAGCCCGCGCGGCGTATCGGGGCTCGGCCGGCGGCCGAACCGCTCCGCGAGGCGTGCGGCCGGCTCGCTCAGGCGCGAGGTCACGTGGCGGCGCAGCGCGCTCAGCACCGGGCGTAGATCGCGGCCTTCGCGCAGCAGGCGGCGCCATTTGCTCCAGTCGCGCATCGATGCGAGATAGCCGCGCGCGGAATTCGTCTGCTGCCGGCGGGCCTCGGCGATCGTGAGCCCGCGCGGCCAGATGAAACGCGGCAGGTTGACCGCGATCACGCCCGCGGCCGCGGGCGCGTGCGCGGCCGCGTGCAGCGCGGCGAACGCGCCGGAGCACACGCCGAACGCGACGACCGGGCGCCGGCAGTGCGCGCCGAGCCAGTCCGTGGCCGCGGCGACGTCCGCGATCGCGGGATCGGAGTACAGCACGTCGGCCTGATCGTCCGGCGCGCGTGCGCCGCTGTCGCCGATGCCTTCGATGTCGATGCGCAACGATGCGATGCCGCGCTGCGCGAGCGTGCGCGCGAGCCGCACGCCGATGCGGCCGTCCGCGCTCCGCGGATTGGCCGCGGTGTTCGCGATCAGCAGGCACGGCATGCCGGCGCGCGCGGGCACGATGGGTTCGCACAGCGTGCCGACGAGCCGCTTCGCGCCGACATGGACGAGCGTCTCGGCGACGCCGTCGAATGCGAACGTGATGGGCGGCGACGCTTGCGGCGCGCGCGCGGCACGGCTTTCGGCGAGGCGCTCGTCGTGCTGCTCCGTGTGCTTCTCGGCGCACTTCTCAGCAAGTCTATCGGTGCGTTTCTCGATGCGCTCGGCGGCGGCATGTGCCGCCGCGCACGCATCGTCGCCCGTGCGCGCGGCCGCGCTCGTTTCCGGTGTTGCTCGCTCGCCATGGCCGATCCAGCGCGCCACCGACTCGAGCGCCGCGAGCGGCACGCGCGAGCGCGCGCCTTCCTGCAGCGCGTTCGGCCATTCCGGGAACGGCTCGACGTGCGCCGGCACGCCGCGCGCCGCGAGCGCGTCGCGCAGCGCGGGACTGTCGCCGTAGTCGGTATCGACGAGCAGCGCGGCGCGCGGCGGCGAAGCCGTCGCGGCGACCGCGGCGCTCAGATCGATTGTCCTCAGATCGGCGACGAAATCGGCCGGGTAGCGGTGGCCGAGGATGTTGAGCCACGGTTCTTCATGATGCTGCTCGCGAATCGCGGGCGGCGCCGTATCGAGCCAGCGCTTTTGCACGACCGACAGCTCGCGCAGATAGGCACGCCCGCGCACGACGGGCGCGAGCGCGACGAATGCGTCGACGTCGGGCGCGTCCTCGCCCGCGAGCGCGAGCATCGCGAACGCGGCGCCCGCGCGCAGGCCGACGAGCGTGACCTGGTCGACCGGCGCGAGATCGCGCAGCGCGGCGAGCGCGCGGCGCACGCTCGCGACGCTCGCGGGCTGCCGGCCCGGCGCGAGATCGTCGCCTGCCGAATCGCCGGCGCACGGATAGTGAAAGCGCAGCACCCACATGCCGTCGTCGGCCAGGCGCTCGGCGAGCGTGCGAACCACCTTGTGCGTCCACAGCGCCTCATGGCCGAGCGCCTCGCAGATCACGGCGCCGCGCCGCGTGCGGCCCTCATGCAGCCATCCCAGGCAATCGTCGAATCGAACTGGTCTCAATTTTCTATCCTCGGGCGAATGGTCTTGTTGGAATTGAGTGCGCGCACCTCGATCGCGGGCGGGGCGCAGTGGGCCGCGTCGGCTTCGGGCGGGCGGTGGTCGGGAGCGGGAGAGTGAGGGTCGGCGGCGAACTCGATCCGCGCGGCGGCACCCGGCGCGAGATGGAACCAGTCGATGTCGGGCAGCAGGCCCGGCGCGCACACATGCACGTAGCGCGCGAACGTGCGCGTCTGCACTTGCACGCACCAGCGGCCGTCTCGATACGCGGCGCTCGCCTCGAGACCGATGTCGCCGCGCTCGAACACGGTCGGCGCTGTGCGTTCGGGAAAGTGGAACGCCTGCGACAGCAGCGCGCCGTCGCTCGCGTACAGCGATGCGATCACGACGTCGTGCTCGCGCGGGCCGAAGCGGTACGCATAGGTGAAATCGAAGAATCGGCCGAGCAGGTCGGCCGAATTCACGCATTGGCCCGCGTGGGCGGCGACGTGCACCGTGCGGGCCGCGCGCGCGATCGGCGTCTTGCCGTCGCGCAGCGCGACGAGCTCGATGCGGGCTTCGAGCGGCGCGGGCGCATCGTTGAGCACGTGCACGTCGAGGCCGTTGAGCCCTTCGTCGGTCAGCAGGATCTGCCGCGGCTGCGATACGCGCCGCAACGCATGCCACGCGGATTTCGGCCGGCCGTGCGCGTCGACGAGGCCCCAGCCCGCGCCCGGCATCACGTCCTGGAACTGCCAGACGAGCGCGCCCGCGCACGAGGAGCCGACGCGCCGCCACTCGGCGAGCGTCTCCCCGACGAGATCGGCGACGACGGCGCGCGACAGCGTCAGATAGCGGGCGGGATCGATGCTGCGCAAGCGCGCGGGCTCGACGCCGTACAGCGCGCGCAGGTAGTGATCGCGCACGTCGTCGAAATCCCACGGCGCGCCGGGATCGCGCGGCACCGCGCGTTTCCAGGCCGGCTCGTGCGCGGCGGGCGAGCCGATCGAGGCGAGCGTCGCGTCGCACGGCACGTTCGCGAACGCGAGGCACTCGCTCGCGAAGCGCACGCCGGCGCGGCGTGCATCCTCGGGAGGGCGCAGGTACGCGCCGACGCCGTAGTAGTGCGTAACGCCCTCGCGCGGCGCGAACGGCAGCACGCCGCCGTGCGGCGAATCGCTGACGTACGCGGCATCGGGGCGATGCGCGGCGCACAGTTCGGCGAGCCATTGCTCGGTGGCGGGCACGCGGCGCTCGTCGGGCGCGAGGCCGACCATCGCGGCCTGCTGCGCGATCTCGCTGCCGCCGCACAGCACCGCGATCGACGGCCGCGCCATGTGCCGGCCGAGGAACTGCTCGGCCTCGCGCTTGAGCGATTCGGCAAAGCGCGGATCGTTCGACGGATAGTCGAAGTTCGCGAGCATGAAGTCTTGCCACACGAGCAGCCCCAACTCGTCGCAGAGCGCGTAGAACGCGTCGGCCTCGTAGATCATCGTGCCGCCGACGCGGATCATGTTGCAGCCGGCGTCGCGCGCGAGCACGAGCGCGCGGCGATAGGCGGGCGCATCGGCGTGCAGGCCGACGGGGTCGGCGCTCGTCCAGCATGCGCCGCGCGCGAAAAGCGGCGTGCCGTTGACCGATAGCGCGAAGCCGCGGCCGTCCGCGCCGCGCTCGACGGCGAGCGTGCGAAAGCCCGTTTTGGCGAGCGCAATCGTCGCGCCGCCGATTGCCACGCCGACGTCGTACAACGCGGGTTCGCCGTGCGTATGCGGCCACCACGGCGTGACGTTCGCAATCCTGAGCGTCGCGCGCGCGGTGCGCGGACCGGTCGCTTCGAGCGGCGCCGCATGCTCGCCGCAGACGAGCTGCGCGCGCGCCGTTCTCGGAAGCGGCGCGGCGAACTCGAGCGTCGCGTCGAGCACGCCGTCGCGCCCGTCGAGCGTCGCGCGCAGCGTGTCGTGCACGATCGTCGGCGCCCCGGCCGGATTCACGATGTCGATCGGACGCCACGGGCCGACCGGCTCGATCGCCGGGAACCAGCCCGGCATCCGGCCGAGGAACGTCGCGCGCACGCCGCGCAGCGCGGGCGTATCGACGAGGCGCGTCCGCCAGCGCGCGCGGCCGCGCGGCGGGTGCTCGGCGAGGTGCCGGTCGAGCGAGCGAAAGCAGAGCGCGAGACGGTGCGCGCCGCCGAGCGTCACGGGCAGATCGTGCGCGACGTACATGTTGTCTGAGCAGAGCAGCAGCGTGTCGTCGAGCCAGACCTCGGCGATCGTCGCGAGGCCGTTGAGCCGGACGATGTGCGGCCCCGCGCCGTGCAGCGTCGTGCGGTACCAGTAATCGCTGTCGCCGAGCGGGTACGGATGCGCGGGATCGAAGCGGCGCGCGGCGGCGAGCGCCTGCGCGACGGTGCCGGGCACGCTTGCCGCGCACCAGCCGGCTTCGCCGAGCTCGCTCGGTCGCGCGATCGCGCCAGCGGGCGTCGCGATCAACGTCCATTGGGCGGCGCCGCGCGCCACGCGATCCGGCGCGGATTTCATCGGACCGCGGTAACGGGCCTCGGCGGCACGTACAGCGTGCCGAACGGCGGATTCGGCTCGACCCTGCCGGGCGGCGCGATACGCGCGACGCCGTCGATGAGCGACGCATGCGCGCGCTCGAGGATGTCGAGGCTGCTTTCGCCGCGTTCTTCCTTGCCGCGTGCGCTCGCGCGCGCGAGGCGGAATTCGAGCACCATCGCTTCGGATGCGATCGTATCGCATGCGGCGACGAGCGTGTCGATCGGGCCGCCGCAGCCGCTCGCCTCGAGCCAGCGCAGATAGCGGCCGAACAGCTCGAAGTTCGCGCCGAGCTGGCGCAGCGTGTTGAACGAATACGCGTGGAAGTACGAGATCGGCTGCGACGCGATCGTCTTCGCGTCGCGCGCGAGCTGCTCGCGGAACGCGGCGATCGGGTTCGACGCCGGGCGGCGCTTCAGATGGCGCGCGAGCAGCGCGAGCGACGCGTCGCACAGCTCGCGTTCCTCGAGCGGCTTGAACTGCCGCTTCGCGCGTTCGACGTACGGAACGAGGTGCGCCGGGCCGTGCTTGCCGAACAGGCCGTCGTAATCGACGCCCTCGGCGAGGTAGTAGCCGCTGTTGTGAAAGTAGCCGACGCGGCGGCGTTCGCGATCGATCGCGTCGATGCCGATCGTCGTTTTCGTATGCTCGCTCTGATAGCTGTTGCCGCGCGTGTCGGGCAGATACCACGCGTCCACCTCGACGAGCATCAGGTTGCCGCGCGCGACCTGATGCTCGACATGCACGTCGACCGGCTCGAAGATCGCGTGCTCCTGCACGACGATTCCGTACAGCGTCTCGAGATCCTCGAACGGGAACTTGAAGAACGAGAACTGATCGCCCTCGAAGTCGAGCGTGATCGTAAACGGCAGCGCCGCGTACGGATTGAGGCCCCACCAGCCGAGCACCTCGATCCACAGATCGACGTAGCAGTTCGTCTGCTTCCAGACCATCTGCGGCCCGTGCAGCGCATGCGGCCGGTAGTGCCGCACGCGATGCCGAATGTCGGTGAAGATGTCTTCGAGCGACGCGCCGTTGCCCGGCGCGTCGAGCAGGATGCTGCTCATCGATGTCCCCACAGTACGTCGCGCACCGCCTGCGGCCATGCGTGCGGATCGAGGCCGTGATGCCTGAAGAGGCCGAGCGTGAGACGCTCGAGGCCGAAGCCGACGCAGCCCGTGTGCGCGACCGCGGCGTCCGCGGTCTTGATGCCCCACAGCAGGCCGAAGTGATCCATGTGGTAGTTGAAGCTCAGGCACGCGGTCAGGCGTGCGTCGTATTCGATCGGAATCAGCAGTTCGAACTTCAGGTTCTGATCGCGCTGGCTGCTCGCGACGATCTTGCCGCCGCGGCCGAAGAACGGGTCGTTCGCGAGATCGATGCTGTTCGGCAACTGCAGCGCGTCGATCATCCGCGTGCCGCGCTCGATCCAGTCCTGGCGGAACGCGAGGATCTGCTCGGGCGTGCCGACGCGGATGTACTCGCGCATCCTGAAGAGCTGCATGCGCGTCGGGTCGAGCGACGGCTCGTGCCGGAAGCAGTACGAGAATGCGTCGACGATGCGACCGTCCTCGGGCAACGCGCCGCGCTGCGCGAGAACCGGGTAGACCGGATAGCACGCGGCGGGCGTCATCACGACGTAGGTCGGCTTCTGGCTTTCGGTCCAGTCGTCGCCGCGGTCGAGGCATTGCAGCACGCGCTGATGGTCGTGTTCGTTGCCGCAGAAGCTGTGCACGGTGCCCGCGAGTTGCGGGAAGCTCTTCAGATATTCGCTGCGCTCGAACTCGGGGCGGCTCATCGCCGGCGGAAAACGCAGCACTTCCGCATGCTGATCGGCGCCGAGGCGCGTGATGTAGGCGTCGAGCGCGTCGACGACGCGCTCGAACCGCTCGCTGCGGCCGAACAGGCCCTGGATGCCCGTCGAAATCAGCAGCCCCGCTTCGACGAGCTCGTCGCGCAGCTTGTTCACGCCGCTGCGATCGATGGGCGCGTCGGCCGTTTCGGCCGCGCGCACGGAAGGTTGGGTCATGTCGTTCAAATCTCTCTTTCAAGCGTGGCGGGACGCAGTGCGAGCAACAGGTTGGCCGTGTTCGCCTCGATGCGGTCGTTGCTGATCATGAGCGGCGCCGAATGCAGGTCGCGAATGTGGCGCCCGAGCGTGTACGGCGTGCCGTTCTTGTACGACGCCATTCCGCAGATCATCGTCGCGTGCTTGACCACCTCGAGCGCCGTCGTCGATACGTAGGTCTTCAGCGTGTTGATCTCGGCCGCCTGCGCCATCGTCGCGGACCACGAGCGCGACGCGCTGTGCTCGTGCAGCCGCAGCGCGCCGTCGATACGCGCCTGCATCGCCTGCAGCAGCGCGAGCGCGTCCGCGATCCGGCGGCCGGACGGCGGCAGCGCGCCGCCTTGCTTTTGCATCTGCGCGCGGAAGAACTGGTGCGCGCGCAGGAACGCGTCGTTGGCGATGCCGGTCCACACGGCGGCCCACAGGATGTGCGATGTCGGCACCATGGTGCGTTCGGCGATCTGCGCGAACGGCACCGGGAAGATCTGCTCGCAGTAGCCGCGCGCGTCGAGTGCGAAGCCTTCGCTGCAGGTGCCGCGCATGCCGAACGTGTCCCAGCCGCTGCGGCGCGTGAGCGTCGCGTTTTCCTTCAGCAGCGTGACGAGCACCTGCTCGGCGGCGGGCGCATCGCGGTCGCGCCGCGCGGTCACGAGGATCGCGTCGCCCTGCGCGCCGTACGAGATCGTCGGCGCGAGCTTCGCGAGCGTGAACATGTCGCCGTCCGCTTCGATCGCGCAGCGGCTGTTGCGCAGGTTGCCGCCGACTTCCTCTTCGGAGGTCGCGGACGCGAGCAGCCATTCGCGCTCGGCGAGCTGCTCGGCGAAGCGGCGATGCCAGTCGCTCGACAGCGCGTGATCGACGATACTCGCGACCTGCGTCTGGTGCATCGCGTAGATCATCGCGGCCGACGAGCACGCCTGGCCGATGATCCGGCATGCGGCGGCCACGGCCGCGAGCGACGCGCCGCGGCCGCCCAGCTCGATCGGCACGAGTGCGCCGAGCAAGCGCTCTTCGCGCATCGCGTCGACTGCTTCGGTCGGAAAGCGCGCATCGCGGTCGACCGCGTCGGCAAAGCGCGCGGCGACCTGCGCGACGCGGCGCGCGGCCTCGTTCAGCGTGTGATCATCGGCGAGCAGGGATTCGACGGCGGCAACGCGGGCATTGCCGGTTTCGGCGTCGAAGCGCTTCATGCGGACTGCTCGGCACGCTGCAATTGCGTGACGGCCCCGGCGAGCGTGTCGATGCTCTGGAACAGTTGGCGGTTCAGCATTTCGTCCGGAATCTCGATGTTGAAGTGCTTCTCGATGGCAAGCATCAGTTGGATCGTGTTCAGCGAAGACAGACCTGCTTCGTACAGATCGTCGCCGTCGGCGATGTGATCGATCGACGCTTCGAGATGCGCGACGTCCTTGATGATTGTTCTCAGTTCGTTTTTCATCTGGCGGCTCCGGCTTGGATGAGGATCCCCGTACCTGCGGGCGACACACAAGACGCCCGCGTGGCGTATAGCGGCTAGTAGACCATCGGGCATGCGGCGGTTCTGTTCGGCACCTAACCGACGATGTCGCGTGCCGCGCGCCGTGCGCCGCGCATGCGGCGACGGAGCGAAGAGGGGCGCCAGCGAAAGTGTCGCGCGAGGCGCGCGCCGCTTGCGAATGCGCGGCGCGCGACGCGGGCGCCGCTTAGCTGCGCAATTCGGTGAGCGTGCCGGAAGCGCTCGTCGGCGCGGCCTGAATCTTCTTCATTTCTTCGCGAATGATCGCGTGGCATCCGCACGATTGCGCATCGAGCCCCGGCAGGTCGACGAGGATGATCGAGCTGCGGTACTGGCGGATCAACCCCATTTTCTGGATGTCGCCGGCCGCATCCGTGACGGTTTCGCGGCGCACTCCCAGCATCTGCGCGAGCATGCTGTGCGTCACCTGGATCTCGACGCTGCGCGAGCGGTCGTAGGCGAGCAGGAACCAGCGGCAAAGCTGGTTCTTCAGCACGTGGTGGCGGCTGCAGAACGAGATCTGCTTGGCTTGCGCCATCAGCAGGTGCGTGCAGCGGAAGATCGCCTGGCGCGTTTGTGCCGATTCCTCGAGCAGGTTCGACAGCACGCGCGCGCCGAGCCGGTACGAGAAGCCGTCGCGGCACGTGATCACGCGGCACGGCGACGCGCCGTCGGTGCCCACGAGCTGCGGGCTCACGATCCCTTCGTTGCCGATCTCCGCGATCTCGAGCGTCATGCCGTCGGACGATGCGTACTGGATCGAGATCACGGTGGTGACGGGCAGATACACATGCTCGAGCGCCATGCCCGGTTCGCACAGCACCTGGCCCGACTTCACATGCACGAGTTGCAGATGGCTCGCGAGCGTCGCGCGTTCGGCCACGCCGAGCGAGGCGAGGAAACGGTTCGCGTCGGTGCGGTGCGGCAGTTCGATGATGCCCCCGGCCCTCGTCGCCGGTTCTTTGTATTCGCGGTAGGTCACGGCTTGTCCTTCCCGGATCGGCGATCCGGAGCAGCGGCGCCGCGCCTGAACGGCGCCGCGCGCAACCGTTCCTGCCTGGCTAGACAGGTACGATTTTTATTTGTTAATTCGACTTGACGTTGAAATTGCAATTTTAGATTATCACGGCGGATTTTTTGAGGTTTGCACGCGATGCGTATTTCACAAATTTTGACATTTAGGAATTTTCCTAAAAACTTTTTGCATGAGGATTTAAGTGGCGGCAAAAAAATAATCGGGGCGGAAGTTTTTAATGCGCCCGTCACTCGCATTTCGGTATCTATTTCCGGGTCGGTAAAAGTGCTCGGAAAATTTTTCCTTCGTACGGGAAGGGCGTCGGGTCAGGATTTTGTGTTTTTGTTAAATCCTTTTTAATCAATGGCTTGGCGGCGTTGTGTGTGCCAGGTGACAGAGTGTGTCAGCTATCTGTTGATTCATGTTTGAGACAGTTTGTAAAGATCCGCTGCGAACGCCCGTTTTATTGAGATGAAATGGTCATATCATTCCATTGCAGTCTGTAAAGGTACGCCAATCGTTGTGCCTGAAGGGCTAAGCGCTAAGCGACAAGGGCGGCGTAAAGATTACGAAACTGTTAGATGAGACACCTGCTGTCGCTCGTTCTGTATCAAAGTGTCCGCGAATGAGACGCTTTCGGGTGGCGGATTAATATTTAGATAGGAATTGTCCGGCCAATGCCTTTACATATTAAGGAACCGTACCAATTGGCACGTTAATCGCTTAAGGGTTTTCACCCCCGCCAAGAGGGTGGTGCGTCAGTGTGTAAGAGGACGACCAGAAGGGCCGCCGACACGATTCCGAGGAACATCGATTCTCGCTGTGACCGTGTCTTGCGAAACGGAATCCTGCGCCGCGGTCGTGCGGCGCCGACAAACCGGGACACGAACATGCTTCATCAGAACAATGGGTTTCACGCCAACGCCCTGCTGGGCTCGCTTGCCGACGATAGCCTTCGCGCGCTCGCGCCGCATCTCGAGCTCGTGAAGATCAAGAGCGCTCAACTGCTTTGCGAAACCGACGAGCCGATGCGCCACCTGTATTTCCCGACCACCGCGATGATGTCCGTGCTGTATCTGATGGAGGACGGCGCGATGGTCGAAGTCGCCGCGGTCGGCAGCGAAGGCGTCGTCGGCGTGTCGACGCTCGCCGATTACGCGTGCGGCGGCGCGTCGGGCCGCATCGAGGTGCGCAGCGGCGGCTATGCGTATCGCGTGCCGACGCAGGTGTTCCGCCGCGAGTTCGATCGGTCGATCGACACCTTCCAGTTGATGCTGCGCTACTGGCAGGCCGCGATGACCCAGATCGCGCGCGGCGCGCTGTGCAACCGCCATCACTCCGTGAGCGAGCAACTGAGCCGCTGGCTGCTGCTCGCGCACGATCGCGTCGAAGGCGACGAGCTCGCGGTCACGCAGCAGACGATCGCGAACATGCTGGGCGTGCGGCGCGAGGGCATCACCGAGGCCGCGGGCAAGCTGCAGGAGGCGGGGCTCATTCGTCAGCGGCGCGGCCACATCACGGTGCTCGATCGCGAAGGCCTCGAAGCGCGCGCGTGCGAGTGCTACGGCGTGATTCGCGGCGAATTCAACCGTCTCATCCTCGAGGCGAGGCGCGATGCGCACGCGCCGCAGCCGATTCCGGCGGAGGGCCGGCCGCTGCGTGTCGCCGGCTATCACGGCGCGGTGCGCTCGGCGGCGTGAGACGACGGAACACGAAACGCGGAGATTCGGTGATGGTGGGACTTTTGAATAAATTGCTCGATGTGGCGCTGGTCGCGGTGGGCGCGCTGCTGGCGCAGATGCTGTACGACGGCGGCCTCTTCGATGTGTCCGACGCGCAGCGCACGGCCATCGCGCTGCTGTGCGCGCTGACGCTGCTCGTCTTTGCGGCGATCGGCGTCTACGACGGCGCACGCGAGCAGATGTCGTATCGCACGCTCTCGCGCGTGCTGCTCGGCTGGCTCGGCGTCGCGGCGGCCGCCGCGGCCTTCACGCTGCTGCTGCAGCGTGACGCCGACGTGTCGCTCGCGTGGCTCGGCCGCACGATGCTGATGTCCGGCGCGGTGCTGCTGCTCGGCAGGGCGTCGATCCATGGCGTGCTGAACGGCCTGCGCCGCACGGGCGCGAAGCCGCGGGCAGTCGCGATCGTCGGCTCCGAAGTCTATGGCCGCGCGGTGATCGAGCAACTGCGCGCGTCGTCGCTGCACGGCTACGAAGCTGTCTGCGTGTTCGACGACAGCGCGCGCGCGGCCGATGCCGAGCTTCGCGTGGGCGGCGTGCCGGTCGTCTCCGATCTGCGCGAGTTCAAGTGCCGCGTGCGCGCGGGTGCGATCAAGGAAATCTGGCTCGCGCTGCCGCTGTCGCACGAGCGACGGATTCAGCGGATCGTGCGCGAGTTTCGCCACGATTTCGTGAACCTGCGCTTCCTGCCCGACGTGCGCGGGATCACGTTCTTCAACCGCTCGGTCGCGCAGGTCGCGGGCATGCCCGCGATCAACCTCGCGACGAGCCCGCTGTCGATTCCGCAGCTCTGGCCGAAGTTCATCTTCGATCGCCTGTTCGCGCTCGCCGTGCTGATTCCGCTGTCGCCGATCCTCGCGGCGCTCGCGCTCGCGGTGAAGCTCTCGTCGCCGGGGCCCGTGCTGTTCCGGCAGAAGCGCAAGGGCGTCGACGGCCGCGAGTTCGAGATCCTGAAGTTCCGCACGATGCGCGTGCACGCCGAGGAGACGGGCGTCGTGCGCCAGGCGTCGCGTAACGATTCGCGCATCACGAAGGTCGGCGCGTTCCTGCGCCGCACGTCGCTCGACGAGCTGCCGCAGTTCTTCAACGTGCTGTTCGGCCAGATGTCCGTCGTCGGTCCGCGTCCGCACGCGATCGAGCACGACGACCTCTACAAGGAGCTCGTCGACGGCTACATGTACCGCTATCGCGTGCGTCCCGGCATCACCGGCTGGGCGCAGGTGAACGGGTATCGAGGCGAGACGCGCAAGGTCGAGAAGATGGCCGCGCGCGTGAAGTTCGATCTTTTCTACATGCAGAACTGGACCTTCTGGTTCGACATCAAGATCATCCTGATCACGCTCGTCAAGGGTTTCGTCGGCCGCAACGCATTCTGAGCCGGCGCGCGTTCGCCGCGAACGCGCGGCATTCCTTTTCGACGATCACGCTACCAAGGAGAAACGACAAGATGTTCAAGCCCCTAGCATGGGCGAGCGCCGCGGCGCTCGCCTTGTCGGGCTGTGCGCTCGCCCCCGGGCCGGCGCTCGATTCGAGCCGCATGAACGACAATCTGAGCGCACCGACGGATTCGACGGTGTACGACGTCAAGCTGATCACGCCGCAGCTCGTCTATACGCTCAAGCAGGCCGACGAGGCCGACACGCGCGCGAAGGAAGCAGGGCTCGCGCAGAGCCTGCCCGCGGCGAGCGCCGACTATCGGGTCGGCCCGGACGACGTGCTCGGCATCGTCGTGTGGGATCACCCCGAACTCACGCGCGGCGGCGGCAACGGCACGGGCGCCGATACGTCGCCGCTCGCCGACATCGGCACGCTGCAGGCGTCGGGCGGCTTGGGCGGCGTGCTGCCGCAGCAGGTCAGCGCATTCGGCACGAACGGGCAGGGCGAGGTCGACTCGCCGGGCCAGCGCGTCGCCGCCAACGGCACGATCTTCTTCCCGACGCTCGGCCGCGTGCGCGTGGAGGGGATGAGCCCCGTGCAGATCGCCGCGCTGCTGGCGCGGCGCCTCGACAAGCAGATCAGGAATCCTCAGATCGACGTGCGCGTGATGCAGTACCGCAGCCAGCGCGTCCAGGTAACGGGCGACGTGAAGAACCCCGGCCAGCTCTCGCTGACGGGCTCGCACCTGCGCGTGGTCGACGCGATCAACCGCGCGGGCGGCGGCAACCCGGATGCGGATCTGCAGCGCGTGCTTCTCACGCGCGGCGATCAGGTGATGACGATCGACGTGAACCGCATCCTGAACCGCGGCGACCTGCGCCAGAACATCGTGCTGCAGGCGAACGACATCGTGCACGTGCCCGATCGCACGCAGAACCGCGTGTTCGTGATGGGCGAGGTGCCGAAGCCGCAGACCGTCTACATGAACCAGGGGCAGTTGTCGCTCGCGGACGCGTTGAGCGCGGCGGGCAGCATCGACCCGATGGGGGCGAATCCGCGCCAGGTGATCGTGATCCGCCATCCGAATCCGCCGCTCGCGCAGGCGCCGGGCGTGCAGAGCGGCTTGCAGGAGGGCCTGAAGAAAGTCAGCTACGTGCCCGAGCGCAACAAGCCCGAAGTGTTCCGCCTCGACATGACGCAGGTGGACGCGCTGATGCTCGCGACCGAGTTCGACATGAAGCCGCTCGATGTCGTGTATGTCGGCACGGCGCCCGCCGCGCGCTTTAACCGGATGCTCTCGCAGATCCTGCCGACCGCCGAGTCGTTCTATCTGATCTGGTCGGTGAGCCGCGGCCGCTGACGCGCCGCGAGCGCGGCGCGCGGCGGCATTCGCACGCCGTGTGCCGCGTTGTGCGACGGAGCGCACAGACCGCGCGCCGCGCAATGGCGACACTTGAACGCATAGAGCGCGCATCCGCGAACGCCGCGAACGTCGCGGATGCGCCCGTCAACCGGGTGCCGTCACGCCGCAGCTGCCGCCATGAATCTGTCTTCCCCGTTATCCAAGCCGTCGCCTCGCGTGCGGCGAGATCGTCAGGACTTCGATGTAACTACGCCGAGCGTGTCGCAAGCCGCGGGCGCGCTGCGCGATGCGCCGCCGCGCGCCGCGTTCGCCGGCGACCATGCGGGCGTGGCGGCATTGCCGAGGCCCGTCGCGATCAACGGCAAGTTCACGTCGCAACGCCTGACGGGCGTGCAGCGCGTCGCGCACGAATTCACGTCCGCGCTCGCGCGGCTACTGCCGGGCGAGCGCAACCCGACGCTCGTCGTGCCGCGCGATCACGCGAGCGATACGTTGCCGCCCACGGTCGCGAGGCGCGTCGTTCCGCGTCTGCGCGGCGCGCTCTGGGAGCAGCTCGCGCTGCCGTTCGCGACGCGCGGGCAGACGCTCGTGAGCCTATGCAACATCGGCCCGCTCTTCAAGCGCAATCAGGTCGTGATGATTCACGACGTCGCCGTGCTCGATTTTCCGCAGGGCTATTCGCTCAAGTTCCGGCTCTGGTATCGCTTCGCGTTCTGGATGCTCAAGCGCCGCGCGCGGCACATCCTGACGGTGTCGCGTTTCTCGAAGGAGCGGATCGTCGCGCGTCTGGGCGTGGCGCCCACCGACGTGTCGACGATCGTCTCCGGCGTCGACCACTTCGGCCGCATCGAAGGCGACCCGTCGGTGCTCGATCGGCTCGGCCTCGCCTACGACGGCTACGTGCTGATCGTCGGCTCGCTCGCGCCCGGCAAGAATCTCGCGCGCACGCTCGAGGCGATCGCGCGGCTCGAGCGCATGCGCCCCGAGCTCAGATTCGTGATCGCGGGCGGCAGCAACGTGAGGATCTTCGGCGCATCGGCGCTCGGCGAGCGCGCGAGCGCGGGCAACGTCACGTGGGCCGGCTACGTCAGCGACGGCGAGTTGAAGGCGCTCTACGAGAACGCCGGCTGCTTCGTGTTTCCTTCGCTATACGAAGGATTCGGCCTGCCGCCGCTCGAGGCGATGTATTGCGGGTGCCCGGTGATCGTGTCGCGCGAGGCATCGCTGCCCGAAGCGTGCGGCGACGCCGCGCTGTATTGCGACGCGCACGATGCGATCGACATCGCGGCGACGATCGCGCAATTGATGGGCGATGCCGAGCTGCGGCGCGAGCTGCGCGAGAAAGGGCGTGCGCGCGCGTCGCGGTATCGCTGGGACGCCGCCGCGAAGCAACTGATCGGCGTGCTGCGCGCGCTCGATTGACGCCGCGCGCCGGCTGCCCGCGCGGACCTCAGAAGCGGTAGCCGAGCCCGGCCTGAATCACGTCGGTATCGCGATCGTAGCGCGTGACGACGCGATTCCACGTCACGCGCGCGAGCCAGCGATCGTCGAAACGGTAGCTCGCCGAAATCGACGCGATGCCCGACACGCGCCCGTCGCCCTCGCCGGGGCGGCCGCGAATATCGCGCTCGTTGAGCGTCAGGTACGCGCCCGCGCCGGCGGACAGCGCGATCTTGTCGTCGAGAAACGCGCGCGTGAGCCAGACCTGCGACGCGATGCCGTTGCGGCGTACCGATTGCTTCGCGCCTTCGTACAGGTAGGTGGCCGTCCAGTCCACGTATTTCGCGATGCCGCGCCGATATTCGAGACTGCCGCCGAGCGCGGTCGGCGAGCGCCGGCTGTTGAGGATCGTCTCGCCGAGCATGGCGGTGACTTCGTTCGCGGTGACGCGCCCCGCGCGGCCCGCCGCACGATCGCGCGGGCCCGGCGTATCAGGCGCGTCGAGCTGATAGCCGATGCCGAACATCAGCGACGTCGTGTTCGGCCCGCTGAATACCTGCGTGCGGTTCACCTGGAGCTGCGCGAGCCAGCGGTGCGACGTGTAGTACGCGGCGCGCACGCTCATCAGCATGCCCCAGCCGTGCGAGTTCGAATAGCCGCGGCCTTCCGTCGCGGCGACCGTGTCGAAATACCGGTACGGGCCCACGCCCGCGGAGATCACGAAGCGGTTTTCGCGCAGCGGCAGCCGGCCCCAGAGCTGGACCGCCTGGCCGTCGCGATGGTGGTTCGGAATGTGGCCCTCGTTGTACCAGGCGAAGCCCGCGGCCGCATAGCGGCCGAGCCCCTCCTGATAGTCGAACGCCCACGCATAGCTGCGCCCGCCGCCGCCCGCGAGCAGGCCGCCGAACAACGCGAATTCCTGCGCGCGCGCCGGCGCGGCTGCAAGCGCGCACGCGCAAAACGCGCCTGCGAGCAGCAGCCGACGGGACGCGGCGACGTGAGAAAGCGGGGAGCGCGAACAAGGAAACGGCACGGCCTGACCCGTTGTTTCGATTCAAACGGGCAGATTGTCTCGCAAATCGATGAAGTGCGTCGTGACGCGCCCGCGGCCGGGCTGATCGTGGTCATCGCGCGTCGAGAACGGCGGGTTCGCGTGCGAGGCGGCGAAGCCGCGGGGGCGCGCATGCGATGAAGCGTCCGGTGGGCTCGCCGTGTGCGGATGAGCCGCGCGCCACGTGAGTCGCCGCGCAATCGCCGGGCGCCGCGGCAGCCGCCGGGTAATCGCCGTGCGGACGCATGTGTGCGGCGAGCAAAAAAAGAGCGGCCCGAAGGCCGCTCAGATTGCTGACAAACCCTCGCCAAGTGGGGGATTTTTGTTTTTTAATGGCGTGATGCTGAAGACGCCCATGCCCACGCAGCACGAACTCGAGATGGTGACGCTCGAGGAACTCGTGCCGAAGGACCACCTGCTGCGCCAGATCGATGCGGCGGTGGATTTCGAGTTCATCCGCGCGAAGGTGGCGCATCTGTATTGCGCGGACAACGGGCGGCCGGCGCTCGATCCCGTGGTGATGTTCAAGCTGTTGTTCATCGGCTACCTGTTCGGGGTGCGCAGCGAGCGGCAACTGATGCGTGAGGTCCAGGTCAACGTCGCCTATCGCTGGTTCGCCCGGTTCCGGCTGACCGACAAGGTGCCGGATGCGTCAACGTTCTCGCAGAATCGCCGCCGACGCTTCACGGACACGACGGTGTATCAGGAGATCTTCGACGAGATCGTGCGGCAGGCGATCAAGCGCGGGCTGGTCGACGGTCGGGTGCTGTACACGGACAGCACGCACCTGAAGGCGAACGCGAACAAAGGCAAGTTCGATGTGGTGAAGCTGGAGCAGACGCCGGCCGCCTACACGGAGGCATTGAACGCGGCAGTGGATGCGGACCGGGCCGCGCATGGCAGGAAGCCGCTGGATCGCGACGACGATGAGCCGCCGTCTAGCAAGGACACCAAGCTCAGCCGGACCGATCCGGACAGCGGCTACATGGTGCGGGACGACAAGCCGAAGGGGTTCTTCTATCTGGACCACCGCACGGTGGATGCCAAGCACGCGATCATCACCGATACGCATGTGACGCCGGCCTCGGTGCATGACAGCCAGCCGTATCTGGATCGGCTGGATCGCCAGCGCGAGCGCTTTGAGTTCAAGGTCGAGGCGGTGGGGCTGGATGCGGGCTACTTCACGCCGGCGGTGTGCCAGGGGCTGGAGGAGCGAGGGATTGCCGGGGTGATGGGCTATCGCACGCCGAACCACAAGCCGGGCATGTTCTACAAACGGCAGTTCAAGTACGACGCGTATCGCAACGAATACGTGTGCCCGCAGGGGCAGGCCCTGCCGTACAGCACGACCAATCGGCTCGGCTATCGGGAATACAAATCCAATGCGCAGATCTGCGGGCGCTGCCCGGTACGATCGCAGTGCACGAACAGTGCGATCGCGGTGAAGGTGGTAACGCGCCACGTGTGGGAGCGCGCCAAGGAGCGGGTGGACGCGCGGCGCTTGACCGAATGGGGCCAACGCATTTACGCGCGGCGCAAGCAGACGGTGGAGCGCAGCTTCGCCGATGCCAAGCAGCTGCATGGGCACCGTTATGCCCGTATGCGTGGGCTACGCAAGGTGGCCGAGCAGTGCTTGCTGGCCGCGGCGGCACAGAACATCAAGAAGATTGCGATGCTGCTGGCGCGGAAGCGGAAAAAGGGGCCAGCGGGTCCCGATTGGCGCTTCGTGCGCATGCTGCTGCGTCTGGTGAGCGGTTTGCGCTGCAGCTTCGACTACCCGCTCGCGGCGAACCCGCAATCCTGATCCCAGAAAGACAAAACCCCACGCTCACAAAAACGTGGGGTTCGTCAGCAGTCTGACCGCAGCGAAGGCTGCGGTTTCCTCATTCGGCGGCCGGCCGCCGGTCAGCCCGCCATCCCGCTCAAACCACCCCGGCGCCGTGCGCCTGCAGATCGGCGTGATAGCTCGAGCGCACCATCGCGCCGACGGCCGCGTGCGTGAAGCCCATCTTGTACGCCTCTTCCTCGTACATCTTGAACGTGTCCGGATGCACGTACTCGCGCACCGGCAGATGGTGCTCGGACGGCTGCAGGTATTGGCCGATCGTCAGCATGTCGACGTCGTGCGCGCGCAGGTCGCGCATCACCTGCAGGATCTCGTCGGTCGTCTCGCCCAGGCCGACCATCAGGCCCGATTTCGTCGCGACGTCCGGATGCAGCGCCTTGAAATCCTTCAGGAGCTTCAGCGAATGCGCATAGTCCGAGCCGGGGCGCGCCTCCTTGTACAGGCGCGGCACCGTTTCGAGATTGTGGTTCATCACGTCGGGCGGCGCCGCGTTCAGGATCGCGAGCGCACGGTCGAGGCGGCCACGGAAGTCCGGCGTCAGGATCTCGATGCGCGTCGCGGGCGACTGCTCGCGCACTTCGCGGATGCACTCGACGAAGTGGCCGGCGCCGCCGTCGCGCAGATCGTCGCGGTCGACGCTCGTGATCACCACGTACTTGAGCTTGAGCGCCGCGATCGTGCGCGCGAGGTTCTTCGGCTCGTCTGCGTCGAGCGGATCGGGCCGGCCGTGGCCGACGTCGCAGAACGGGCAGCGGCGCGTGCACTTGTCGCCCATGATCATGAACGTCGCGGTGCCCTTGCCGAAGCATTCGCCGATGTTCGGGCAGCTCGCTTCCTCGCACACCGTATGCAGGTTGTGCTCGCGCAGGATCGTCTTGATCTCGTTGAAGCGCGAGCTGCTGGTGGCCGCCTTCACGCGGATCCATTCGGGCTTCTTCAGCTTCTCGATCGGGACGATCTTGATCGGAATGCGCGCGGTCTTCGCCTGCGCCTTCTGCTTGGCGGTCGGATCGTAGGCGGAAGCGGCCGGTTCGGCGGGTGCGGGGGTAGCGGTAAGGTCAGTCATTCGATTGTTCCAGTGCCTGCTGCGGCAATGCGGCGGCCGCGGTTGCGCCGTCGAGGTGGGCGATCAGGCGGCGCACGAGCGTCTGCGCGACTTCGTGCCAGTCGGCGGTCGCGCCGAGGCTCGCCATGTCGATCGTTTCGAGCCCCGCGTAGCCGCACGGGTTGATCGCGAGAAACGGGCGCAGATCCATCTTCACGTTGACGCTCAGGCCGTGATAGCTGCAGCCGTTGCGGATCTTCAGGCCGAGCGCGGCAATCTTCGCGCCTCGATGCGGCCCCGATTCCACGTAGATCCCGGGCGCGCCGGCCTTGCGGGCCGACGCGAGATTATACGCCGCGAGCGTCTCGATCACGGCCTCTTCGATCCGCGTGACGAGCGTGCGCACCATCAGCTTGCGCCGCCTCAAGTCCACGAGCAGATATGCGACGATTTGCCCCGGACCGTGGTAGGTGATCTGCCCGCCGCGATCGACCTTCACGAGCGGCACGCCGCTGTCGGCAACGAGCAGGTGCGCCGGATTGCCGGCCTGGCCGAGCGTGTAGACGGGCGGATGCTCGACGACCCAGATCTCGTCGTCGGTGTCGGGCGTGCGCGCGTCGGTGAACGCGCGCATCGCGTCGAAGCAGGCGTCGTAAGGCGTCTCGCCGAGCCACCGGACGGTGACGGGCAATGCGGCGGGCGGATTCGGAGCAACGGACGCGGCGGCGTCGGGCGCGGCGGGAGCGTCGGGAGCGGAAGGCACGATGGAAACCGGCGGGGCTGACATGGGCGGTAGTTTACCGAAAACCCATGCACCTCGCCGGTGCCGGACAGCGCGCGCCGTCCGGCTCACGCTCAGACGGTGCGCCACCCGTCGCGCCAATGCGCGCTCAACCACGACGCGAACCGCGCGACGCCGCGCAGCGCCGCCTGCTGCGGCGGCGCGATCGCCGAGAACGACACGCACGCGCTCGTCGCGCCGTCGGCGCTCAGCCACAGCCGCTCGCCGCGCCGCAGCTTCAGCGTCGCGCCCGGCGACAGGAAATAGTCGTGAACGTCGTTGCTGCGCGTCGCCCACACGGGCGCGCCGCGCACCGCGAGCCGCGTGCTGCGCGCGACCGTCATCGGCACCGTTTCACCCGGCGGGATCTCGAACGTGATGCTTGAGGAAATCTCTTTCATGACAGCCTCCGCGAAATCGCTTCAGTGGCTACAATCGTAGTTCCCGCAAGGCTTTGCGCCAAACGATCGATTCTCGCGTGCTTGTGAGAAAAACTAACCGATGAACATCCATCGACTGCCGATGCTGAATGCGCTGCGCGTGTTCGAGGCCGCCGCGCGGCACGAAAGCTTCTCGCGCGCGGCAGACGAGTTGTCCGTCACGCACGGCGCGGTCAGCCACCAGATGCGCGCGCTGGAAGCCGAGCTCGGCGTGCCGCTGTTCGTGCGCCACGGCAAGCGGCTCGCGCTGACGGACGCGGGCGGCCGCTACGCGCAGCAGGTGCGCGCCGCGCTCGCGCTGCTCGCCGACGCGACCCGCGAGGTTCGCGCGAGCGAGCGCGACAAGCGGCTCGTCGTGTCGACGCTGCCGTCGTTCGCCGCGCGCTGGATCACGCCGAGGATCGGCCCGTTCATCGAACGGCATCCGGAAATCGACCTGGAGCTGCGGGCAAGCGATTCGCTCGTCGATTTCGCGCGCGACGACGTCGATGTCGCGATCCGCTTCGGCCACGGCGTCTATCCGGGGCTGCACGTCGAGCCGCTGCTCGACGAGACGTTCTTTCCCGTCTGCGCGCCGACGCTCAACGGCGGCATGCTGCCCGAGACGCCCGCCGATCTCGTCCGCTATCCGCTGCTGCGCTCGGACGACGAGCTGTGGCGGCCGTGGTTCGACGCGGCGGGGCTCGACACGCTGACCGAGCCGAAGCGCGGCGTGCTGTATCAGGATTCGTCGAATCTGCTGCAGGCGGCGATCGACGGCCAGGGCATCGCGCTCGTGCGGCGCTCGCTCGCGGTGCCGGAGGTGGCGGCCGGCCGGATCGTGCGGCTCTTCGACATCGCGGGGCCGAGCCCGTGGCACTACTTCTTCGTGTGCCCGCCGTCGCTCGCGCAAACGCCGCGCGTGCAGGCGCTCAGGAGCTGGCTGCTGGACGAGATCGCGCGCTTCAGGGCGCTGTGCGCGGCGCAGGAGGCGCAGCACACGGCGGCCTATGCGGCCGCGCGTGCGCGCGGCAAGGAGGAAAACTAGCGGCCGGCCGTCACAGGACGACCTTGACCATCGGATGGCCCGTCAGCGCGCGGTAGATGTTGTCGAGCTGCGCCTGGCTCGTCGCGCGCACGGTGATCGTGAGGCCCGTGTAGTTGCCGCCGCTCGACGCGCGCTCCTCGATCTTCTCGAGATCGATCTCGTTGTCGTGCACGCTCACGACCTTGAAGATCGTATCCTTGAACTCCGGATGCGCGCGGCCCATCACCTTGATCGGGAAGTCGCACGGAAACTCGAGCAGCGTTTCCTTGGGCGTGGCGATTTCGCCTGTCAGCTCGACGGTCTTGTTCGGTTCGGTCATGTCGTTTCTCCACGCGTCGGCGGCACGGCCCGCTCAGACGCTTCCATCTCGCGCGCCTTCGCGCGCTGGTACGCGGCGTACAGCGCGTCGAACACCGGGCCCGGCCGGCCGCCCTGCACGGGCAGATCGTCGAGCCGCGTCACGGGCAGGACTTCCTTCGTCGCCGACGTGAGCAGGATCTCGTCGGCCGCGCGCAGCTCCGCTTCGTTGATCTCGCGCGCGACGAAGCGAATCCCGCATTCCTCGGCGAGCTCCTCGACGAGCGCGTAGCGGATGCCCTCGAGAATCCGGTTGCTGCGCGGCGGCGCGATCAGCTCGCCGTTCTTCACGATCCATACATTCGACGACGAACCTTCCGTCACGTTGCCGTCGCGCAGCTGGATCGTCTCGATCGCATCGTGCTCCGCCGCGTGCTGCGCCATCAGCACGTTGCCGAGCAGCGATACCGATTTGATGTCGCAATGCAGCCAGCGGCGATCCTCGGCCGTCACGCAGCGCACGCCCTGCGCGCGCTGCGCGTCGCTCGGCAGCGCGAGCGGGCTCGCCATCGCGAACACCGTCGGCACAGCGTTCGCCGGGAACGCGTGGCCGCGCTTCGCGACGCCGCGCGTCACCTGGATATAGACGATCGCGTGCCGGCCGTCGCCGAGCGCGGCCGCGTTCGCGTCGACGACCTGCGCGACGAGCGCGCGCCAGCCCGCTTCGTCGTGCGGATCGGCGATGCCGATCCTCTTCAGGCTGCGCGCGAGGCGCGCGAGATGCTGCGCGATCCGGAACGGCGCGCGGCGCGCGCCGTCCGCGTAGACCGGCACGACTTCGTATACGCCGTCGCCGAAGATGAAGCCGCGGTCGAGCACCGGCACGCGCGCTTCGGAAAGCGGCACCAGCTCCTCGTGCGAAGCGACGCTCAGATAGACGATCGGTTCGATGTCGGCTTGATTCATGGCGTTGAACGGACGGCGAAAATCGTGACGGAAAGCGAAAGCCCGCGGCGCCGGCGAGGCCGGCGCCGCGCTCGACGCGAGCGGACAGCTTACTTCTTTTTGCTGAACATCAGCAGGATCGAATCCCAGATGCGGCCGAGCAGGCCCGCTTCCGGCACCGGCTGCAGCGCGACGACCGGGAATTCCGCCACCGTCTTGCCGTCGGCGACGAGCTTCACCGAGCCCACCACCTGGCCGTCCGCGAGCGGCGCGATGAGCGGCGCGTTCAGCGCGACTTCCGGCTTCACCTTGTCCGCCAGGCCGCGCGGCACGGTGATGAACTGGTCCTTCTTCACGCCGACCTGCACGTTGTTGCTCTTGCCCTTGTAGACGCGCGGCGTGCCGATCGGCTGGCCGGCCTTGTACAGGCGCACCGAATCGAACGCGGTGTAGCCGTAGTTCAGCATCTTCATGCTGTCCTGCACGCGGTCGCTCTCCTTGGTCTCGCCCATCATCACGGTGACGAGGCGGCGCGTCGCGTCCGCCGCGCCCGGCAGCGCGCGCTTCGCCGACGCGATCAGGCAGTAGCCCGCCGCCTGCGTGTGGCCGGTCTTCAGGCCGTCGACGGTCGGATCGAGCCACAGCAGCCGGTTGCGGTTCGGCTGCTTGATGTTGTTGTACGTGAATTCCTTGACCGAGAAGATGTTGTAGTAATCCGGATAGTCGCGGATCAGATGCGTCGACAGCTTCGCGAGGTCGCCCGCCGTCGTGTAGTGATTCGGGTCGGGCATGCCGTTCACGTCGGCGAAGTGCGTGCTCTTCATCCCGAGGCGCTGCGCTTCAGCGTTCATCATGTTGACGAACTGCGCTTCGCTGCCGCCGACGAGCTCGGCGAGCGCGATCGCCGCGTCGTTGCCCGACTGGATGATCATCCCGTAGACGAGATCGTGCACGCTCACGGGCTTGTTCGCCTCGATGAACATCCGCGATTCGTCGCGGCCGACGCGGCGCACCGCCTCGCTCGGCGTGACGATCTGCTCCATCGTGATCTTCTTCGCGTCGAGCGCCTCGAACACGAGGTAGGCCGTCATCAGCTTCGTGAGCGACGCGGGCTCGACACGCTCGTCGGCGTTGCCGGAGGCGAGCACCTGATTGCTCGACGCATCGACGAGCACCCACGAGCGCGCGTTCACGCCCGGCGGCGGCACGGCGCCCGGCACGTACGTGGCGGGCGCGCCCGTCGGCGCGGCGGCGGCGGCCGGCGCGGCCGCATGCTTCGCCTTGGCGGCGGGCTTCGCCTGCGCGACGGCGATCGTCGACACGAGCGCGGCGGGCAGCACGATGCCGAGCGCGACGTTACGCGCGGCGACGGCAATGGCGGTGGAGGAAGCGAGTGACGTGAGGCCGAGGGAAGACAGACGCATATCGATTCAGGCTGATGGCAGAAATTGCAGCGCGCACGGAGCGCGCGGTTGAAGGGCCGGTCGGCGGCGTTGCGGCGGCATGTCGGGGAACGAAGGCTCGCGAAACGCGCCGGTTGGACAGACGGCGGCGCGATCGGTTCGCAGAGCGAAAAGCGGCGCGGCGGCCTGCGCGGCGCATCGGACATCCGTGCGGACGGGCCGACGCAAAACCCGGCCATTATACGGAAGTTCGCCGCGGCGCTTGCCGGGATTGGGGAGCTTGCCGCGCGGCGGACGATGTGGCGCGGCCGCCGCGCGCGGGCGGCATGCAGGGCCGACGGCGGGCCGGCGCGCAGCGGCGGCGCAGCGAACGATCGGACTGAGCGCTGCTTCGTGCGCCGCTACGGGCGCTGCTACGGGCGCTGCTACGGGCGCTGCTACGGGCGCTGCTACGGACGCTGCTACGGGCGCGCGCGGGCCGGGCACCGGCCGCGCACGCGCGGATGCGTGAGTCACACGCCCCGTTCGGGCGCCGCGCGCCCTGCTTTGCCGCGGCATTGAACGAATGCGCGATGTGCGACGCGCGCCGTCGAAAGCCGTCGCGGATCGCCGGGAATCTGCGGGAATCGCCGCGAACGGCGGCGAATGATCACGAATCACGAGCGGCTACGAACGGCGACGCCGCGCCGCGATCGCCGCTTCCCGCTTCCCGCTTCCCGCTTCCACCGCCCTCGCCCCCGCCCTCGCGGGCGTCGGGCGCCATCGGCGACGCGCCCGCCGCCCGCGTCAGCGCCACGCGCCGACGACAATGCGCTTCAGGATGTGCAGCTTGCGATGGAGGAAATGCTCGGCGCCCGGAATCACGATGACGGGCAGCTCCTGCGGCCGCGCCCAGTCGTAGACCGACGCGATCGGCACCGTGTCGTCGTTCTCGCCATGAATCACGATCGTGTCCTCCGGCACCGCGGCGACCTGCCAGCGGCTCGCCGCGGTGCCGACGAACACCATCCGCTCGATCGCCTGCCCCGCGTCGCGCAGCCGCTTGCCGACGTGCGACAGCACGAACGTGCCGAACGAGAAGCCGGCGAGCACGAGCGGCAAGTCCGCATGGCCGGGCAGCGCGCACATGTGCGCGAGCACCGCGAGCAGATCGTCGACTTCGCCGGCGCCGTTGTCGTGCTCGCCCTCGGTCGCGCCGACGCCGCGAAAATTCGAGCGGATCACCGCGTAATTCAGCTGGACGAAGATGCGCGCGAGCGTCTGCGCGACCTTGTTGTCCATCGTGCCGCCGAACAGCGGATGCGGATGCGCGACGAGCGCGATCCCGCGCGGCGCGGCCGAGCCGTCGCGCACGGCGTCGGGCAGGTCGATCGCGATCTCGATGTGGCCGACGGGGCCGGCGATCAGGGATTTCTGGGTATGGGCATTCATGCGGCGTTCATGCGGACAGCGTGCGGGGTGACTCGAAAAAAACGGCTCAGATTCTCAGGCGCTCGACGACCTGGCCGTCGCGCAGATGCGATTCGACGATCTCGTCGATGTCGTTCTTGTCGACGTACGTGTACCAGGTGCCTTCCGGATAGACGACGACGGGGCCTTCCTCGCAGCGGTCGAGGCAGCCCGCCTTGTTGACGCGCACCTTGCCCGCACCCGCGAGGCCGAGCTCCTTCACGCGCTTCTTCGCGTACTCTTGCATCTCCTGCGAGCCGCAGTTCGCGCAGCTCGGGCGCTCGGCCCCCTTTTCGCGCTGGTTCAGGCAGAAGAAGACGTGGTGACGGTAGTAGGAATCCATGATATGGCCCATTGCGTGCGGACGCCGTGTGAGCGCCCCGCGTTATTGGACAAAAATCGGACAGGAACGAGCGGCCGGAAGAGGCCGGCCGGCATCGGCAGGCTAGTCGTGGCCGATTATAGCGACCGGCGCCGTTTGCCGCTGGCGCGGCGCGAAGCGCCCGCGCCGCGCCGCGCGAGCCACGCGCGCTCCGCGCGGCCGGCGAGCCAGACGAGCGCCGCGTACGGCCAGATCCACGCGAGCCAGCGCGCGATGCTGTTGAAATGCACATAGCGGCCCTGCTGCCAGCCGGACAGCGCGAAATCGAAGAACGGATTGACGGGCAGCACGTTGACGAGCACGAGCGCGGCCGCCGCGAGCGCCGCGCGCCACGCGGCCGGCAGCCGCAGCGCGACGAGCGCGGCGACGAGGCCCGCCGCGATGCCGCGCAGCGCGCCCGGCGTCGCCCAGTCGAGCACGAGCCCGGTGTACGACTGCATGAACGTCGCGGCCGCCTTCAGCGCGAGCGCGCACGCGGCGAACCCGACGACGAGCCGCACGCGCGGCGCGCGCTCGCGCATCGCGAGCGACGCGACGGCAAGCGCCGCGAACAGCCCGAGCGCGGCGAGCAGCGTCTCCCACGCGGAATCGGACAGCAGGCCGTCGAGCCGCTCCGGCCACGCGGGCACGTTCCACGCGTCGGGCGCCCACGCGAGGAGCGCGCCGCGCATCGTCACGTCGGCGCGCTCCCACAGCTCGCTCGGCCAATCGCCGATGCCGAACAGGAACGGCGACGGAAACAGGATCGCACCCGCCCACAGCGCGCTGAGAAAGAGCGGCGTCGACGCTTCGCGCTCGAACCACGCGAAGCGCACGCGCTGCACGACGCCGCGCTCGATCAGCGCGGTCGCGGCGGGGGCGGCGGCCGCCGCGCCGACGAGCGCGCCGAGCGCGTTCGCCGCGAGATCGAGATTCGACGACACGCGCGTCGGCAGATAGGTCTGCAGCGCCTCCATCGCGCCCGACAGCAGCGCGCCGAGCAATGTCGCGGCGAGCGCGGCGGGCACGCCGCGCAGCGGATAGAGCGCGAGCACCGCGAGCGCGCCGAACGGCAGATAGCCGAGCACGTTGCTGACGACGTCGAACGCGGTCAGATAGCGCGGCAGCGGCGCGAGCAGGAAATCGAACGGGCCGATACCGAGCGAGCGCCAGCCCGTGAACGGATAGAGCGACGCATAGACGACGAGCGCCGCGTAGACGGCGAACGCCTGACGCGCGAGCGTCGAATGACGACGCTGCCGGCGCGCGGCGGGTGTCATCTCGGCGGCGCCGCGCACGGCGCGGCAAGCGCGGCGCGCGCGGCGGCGTTCATTGCGCGGCCGCGTACGCCTGCACGCCGAGCCACGCGACGAGCTGCGAGACGAGCGCGTCGCTCGCCGTGGCGAGCGCCTGCGCGCCGCCCGCCGCGTCCGGCGTGCTCGCCGGCGCGCGCGACACGAACGTGCGCTGGCCGAGCACCTTGCCCTCCTGCGTGAGCGTCGCGCGCGCGGTGACGGCCGCGTGGCTCTCCGAGCGGCCGTCGAACACCTGCTCGAACTCGGACAGCTCGACCTTCAGCACGGGCGCGCGCACGCCGTCGTCGCCCGCGAGCACCGCGCCGCGCCCCGACAGCGCGCCGCGCAGCCGCTGCGTCAGCAGTTGCGCGGGCGGCGCCGTCCATTTGCTGTCGCGGTAGACGGCGATCCGCTGCGCGTCCGAGTACGCGAGCCGGTAGACGAAGCGATCGGTGTTCAGCGCATCGGGCGCGCTCACGTCGAGCACCTTGAGCGCGGGCTCGGTGCCCGACGAGGCGGCCGGCTGCGCCGGGCCGAGGTCGTAGCGGATGTTCGCGAGCGCGGCGGGCGTTCCCGCGCAGCCGCTCGCGCTCGCCATCACGAGCGCCACGGCGAGCGCGAGCGCCGGACGGCCGCGGCGGGACAGTGAACCTGACATGAAATGTGCGTGCATCGCGGATTCCAGAAAAACTTATTGGGCGGGCGTGGCGCTCGGCCACACGAATCCCGTCTCGCCCGGGCCCGGCGCGGCCGCCGGCGAGCCGAACAGCAGGCTGCGCGGATTGCGGCCGACGTCGCCCGCGACGTCCTTCAGCGTGCGCGACGCGTCGCCGACGTTCGTCGCGAGCGCGTTAAAGCGCGGCAGCGTGTCGTAGCGCACGCGCGCGCTCAGCTCGGCGAGCGTGTCGTTCATCGACGCGAGCGCCTGCCCCGCGCGGTTCAGGTTCGCGACGAGCGGCCCGCCGGGCGCGACGAGCGCGTTCGCCGAGCTGAGCGCGCGGTTCACGTGCTCCATCGTCTGCGGCATCCGCGCGAGCGCGGGCTCGACCTGCCTCGACAGTTGCGTGACGCCGTCGGCCGCATGCTGCATGCTTGCCGCGGTCGCCTTCAACTGATCGCGCATTTCGGGCGAAAGCATCTCGTTCACGCTCTTCGCGGCGATCTCCATCTGCTTGAGCAGCACGTCGCCGCGCTGCTGGAGCTGATCGAACAGGCTCGGGCGCATCGGAATCTGCGCGACCGCCTTCGCCGACGTCGGCAGCGGCGCGAGATCGGCGCCCGTGTCGTCGAGCTGCACGAACGCGATGCCCGTCACGCCCTGAAAGCCCAGGCTGCCGAACGTCGAGCGCGTGATCGGCGCGTTCGTGTCGACCAGGATGCGGATCACGATCTGGCCCGGATGGCCGCGATCGAAGTTGATCGACTGCACCTTGCCGACGTCGAGCCCGCGATAGCGCACGGCCGCGTCGGGAAAGAGCCCCGTCACGTTCGAGCGCGACACGAGATCGTACGGCACGCGCACCGTGCGATCGACGTTGAACCAGTAGACCGCGCCGACGATCGCGCCGAGCAGCGCGATCGTGAAGAGTCCGGCCCAGAACGCGTGTGATTTGTTTTCCATGCGGGGGTTCCCTCGTGTTCGTTCTACAACTCGACGTCCGAAGGCGCCGGCTCGAGCGCGGCCTTCGGCAGGCGCGCGCGACGCTCGGGCGGCAGCGCCTGCAACGCGCGGCGGCCGCGCCGGCCGAGAAAATATTCGCGGATGAACGGATGATCGACGCCCGCCGCCTCCTCGACGCTCGCCGCGACGAGCACCTTGCGCTCCGCGATCACCGCGACGCGCGTCGACAGCGCGACCATCGTGTCGAGATCGTGCGTGACCATCACGACGGTCAGGCCGAGCGTGCGGTGCAGCGTCGCGATCAGCTCGACGAACTCGTCGGACGCGCCGGGATCGAGCCCGGCCGTCGGCTCGTCGAGGAACAGCAGCTCCGGCTCGAGCGCGATCGCGCGCGCGATCCCGACCCGCTTGACCATTCCGCCCGACAGCGCGGCCGGCATCTTCGACGCATGCTTGCAGGGCAGCCCGACCATCTCGAGCTTGAGCATCACGATGTCGTGCAGCAGATCGTCCGGCACGCGGCCGAGCTCGCGCAGCGGCTGCGCGACGTTGTCGAACACGGTGAGCGACGAGAACAGCGCGCCGTGCTGGAACAGCATGCCGGAGCGGCTGCGCATCACGCGCGCGGTGTCGGCGTCGATCTTCGAGGTGTCCTCGCCGAACACCCTGATCGTGCCCGAGCTCGGCCGCTCGAGCCCGAGGATCTGCCGCACGAGCGTCGTCTTGCCCGAACCGGAGCCGCCGACGATCGACACGATCTCGCCCGCGCGCACGTCGAAATCGAGATGCTCGTGAACGACGTTGCGCCCGTAGCGCTTGGTCAGGTCGCGCACCTCGATCACGAAATCGTCGTCGCGCGCGCTCATCCGAGCCCCACGTTCTGAAAGAGGATCGCGAACACCGCGTCGGCGAGGATCACGACGGTGATCGACGTGACGACGGACGTCGTCGTCCCTTCGCCGAGGCTCTGCGAGTTCGCCTTGATCCGGAAGCCGAAATGGCACGCGACGAGCGCGATCAGCATCCCGAACACGACGCCCTTGCCGAGCCCGATGAACAGGTTCGCGATCGGCACGACCGACGGCAGCGAGCGCACGAAGAAGTTCAGATCGATGCCGAGCACGAACTTCGCGGCGAGCGCGCCGCCCGTGAGCGCGATCACGTTGGTCCACATCACGAGGAGCGGCATCGCGACGCCGAGCGCGAGCACGCGCGGCAGCGTGATGCGCAGGCCGTGCGGAATGCCCATCACGCGCATCGCGTCGAGCTCCTCGGTCACGCGCATCACGCCGATCTGCGCGGTGATCGCGGAGCCCGAGCGGCCCGCGACGAGGATCGCCGACAGCACCGGCCCGAGCTCGCGGATCACGGACAGGCCGAGGATGTTGACGATGTAGCGGTTCGCGCCGAACAGCTGCAACTGCTGCGCGGACAGATACGACAGCACGATGCCGATCAGGAACGCGACGAGCGCCGTGATCGGCAGCGCCTTCGTGCCGGCCGCGTAGACGTTCGCGGAGATTTCGGTCCACGGCATCGTGCGCGGCCGGCGCAGCACCGCCAGCAGGTCGACGATCAGGCCGCCGAGCAGCGCGATGCCGCCGTACAGGTGCTCGCCGAACGTGAAGAGACCCTGGCCGAAGCGCGTGACGGGATCGATCCGCACGACGGGCTCGGGCGACTCGCGGCCCGCGTCGAGCCGTTCGATGCGTTTGAACACCACCCGCTGGTTGTCGGTGAGCGCGATCCCGTCGGGCAGCCTGCGGCCCCACACGCGCCAGAGCGCCTGCCCGCCGACGTGGTCGAGCCGCTCGACGCCCGACAGGTCCCACTCGCCGACCGCCTCCTTCGCGAGCCGGGCGATCCGGCGCGCGACGTTGCCGCGGTCGCGCGCGAGCGCGAGCGCCGTCCACTGGCCGCAGAGGCGCACGGTGCGGCCTTGGCTGCCGGCGTCGATCGACAAGCCGGGGGGAGTCTGGAAGTTCAAGGGCGATTTTGCGAAACGGTGACAGCGGCCATTGTAGCGAACCGCCTCGCCGCGCGAAGTCTCGTTTTGCCCGGCCGGCCGGCCGGCGCGGCGCGCGCCGCGCGAGCTTCCGTTATGCTTTCAGCGCGCCTTCCGGCGGGCCCTCCGCGCGCTTTCATTCTTCGGTCACGTTTCCTTTCGATACTCTCACGCGCTGGATGTCAGGCCGTCGGCGCATGCGCCGCTCACGCCATCCCCGGCTCAACGGAAACAGAACAGGAAAAATCCCGATGCCATTCCCCTTGCGTTTTCGCCGGCGGCGCCTTGCCGCCGCCCTCGTCGCGTGCGCGGCGCTCGTCGCGGGCTGCAACGACGACGTCGATTCGCCCGGCGCGCAGTCCGGCGCGAGCGCGCCCGCCGGCACGAAGGCGACGCTCGCCGTGCTCGAGACGACCGATCTGCACACGAACGTGCTGTCGTACGACTACTTCAAGCTCGCGGCCGACAAGTCGCTCGGCTTCGAGCGGGTCGCGACGCTGATCGCGCAGGCGCGCGCGCAATATCCGAACACGCTGCTGCTCGATAACGGCGACACGATCCAGGGCACGGCGCTCGCCGACTATCAGGCGCTCGTGAAGCCCGTGTCGTGCGGCGAGACGCTTGCGATCTACAAGGTGATGAACGCGGCGAAGTTCGACGGCGGCGGCATCGGCAATCACGAATTCAACTACGGGCTGCCGTACCTGTCGCAGGTGACGGGCAACGCGTTCGCCGTCGACGGCCTGCCCGATCCGGCCCGGCAGAAGAAATGCGCGGGGCCGGACTTCCCGCAGGTGCTCGCGAACGTGATCAGCGCGAAGACGAACGCGCCCCTCTTCACGCCGTACACGATCCTCACGAAGAACGTCACCGCGACGACGCCCGACGGCCGCACGGTCACGGCGCCCGTGAAGGTCGGCATCATCGGCTTCACGCCGCCCGCGATCATGAACTGGGACAAGCGCTGGCTCGACGGCAAGGTCTATACGACGGGCCTGAAGGAAGCCGCCGAGAAGTACATTCCCGAGATGCGCGCGAAGGGCGCGGACCTCGTCGTCGCGATCTCGCACGGCGGGCTCGACAACTCGCCGTACTCGCCGACGATGGAAAACGGCAGCTGGTGGCTGTCCACCGTGCCCGGCATCGACACGATGCTGATCGGCCACTCGCACCAGGTGTTCCCCGACGCGACGAGCACCGTCGCGCAGTTCAACCTGCCGGGCGTCGACAAGGTCAAGGGCACGGTCAACGGCGTGCCGACCGTGATGGCGAACTACTGGGGCAAGCACCTCGGCGTGATCAAGCTCGGCCTCGCGTTCGACGGCAAGACGTGGCGCGTCGACAAATCGCAGACCACCGTCGAGGCGCGCTCGATCCAGAACCCGGACAAGAGCTACGTCGACGCCGATCCGTCGGTGGCCGCGGCGATCGCGGCCGAGCACCAGGCGACGATCGACTACGTGAAGACGCCGATCGGCAGCACCGACTACCGGATGACCAGCTACTTCGCGGACGTGGGCGATCCGGGCGCGATCCAGCTCGTCAACGAGGCGCAGGCCGACTACGTCGCGAACTACGTGCAGACGAACCTGCCGCAGTATGCGTCGCTGCCGGTGCTGTCGGTGAGCGCGCCGTTCAAGAGCGGCTTCGGCGGCGGCACCGATTTCACCGACGTCGCGGCGGGCGCGCTCGCGATCAACAACGCGGCCGATCTCTACCTGTATCCGAACACGGTCTACGCGGTGAAGGTGAGCGGCGCGGACATCAAGAACTGGCTCGAGACCGCGGCGAAGCGCTTCAACACGATCGACCCGACGAAAGCGACCGTGCAGAAGCTCGTGAGCACGTTCCCCGGCTACAACTTCGACATGTTCACGTCCGCCGATCTGCGCTACGAGATCGACGTCACGCAGCCGGTGGGCAGCCGGATCCGCAACCTCGCGTACAAGGGCGCGCCGATCGATCCGAATGCGCAGTTCATCGTCGCGACGAACAACTACCGCGCGAGCGGCGGCGGCAACTTCCCCGGCCTGGACGGCAGCAAGACGATCTTCGCGTCGCCCGACGCGAACCGCGACGTGCTGATCGCATACATCAAGAAGCGCGGCCGGATCACGCGCGCGGCGGACGGCATGCAGCGCAGTTGGCGCTTCACGAAGCTCGCGGGCTCGGTCGCGCACGTGCAGTTCGCGTCGGCGCCGAACCTCGCGGCGCTCGCGAGCACCGCGGGCCTCGCGGGCATCACGCAAGTCGCGGCCGACGACGGCTCCGGCAAGGGACTCGCGACTTACGAGATCGATCTGACGCAATGACGCAGCGGGCGGCGCGCCGCCGGAATGCCGCCGCGCGCCGCCCGCCCGACGCACCTGAAACCGATTCGCCCCGATGATGAACGCAATCAAGAAGCTGCTCCCGACTCACGCCGCGCCGCCGCCCGACGGCGCGCGCCGCCCGACGCCGCGGCGGCGCCTGCTGCATGCGAGGCTGTCGCCCGTCGGCATGCTCGCCGTCGCGGCGGCGCTCGCCGCGGGCGTCGCCGTGACGGAGCGCATCGAGCGCCCGGCGTCCGGCGCGCCGGCCGTCAGCCGCGCGCAACTCGACGAATGGCGCGCGATGGTCGAACAGGCGAGCGAGCCGAACGCGCTCGGGCGTCTGCGCGCGCTCGCGCAGCGCGGCTCGGCCGACGCGCAGGCCGCGCTCGGCCTCGCGCTCGCCGGTTCGCGCGATCTCGCGCTGCGCGACGAAGGCTGGCGCTGGCTCGAGACGGCCGCGCACGCGACGCCGCCCGAGAATGCACCGACGAGCGCCGGCGAACGCGACGCGCGCCTCGCGCTCGGCAAGGCGTGGCTGCTCGGCGCGGGCGGCGCCGCGCGCGACTACCCGCGCGCGCTCGCGATGCTGCGCCCGCTCGCCGCCGCGGGCGATCCGAACGCCGCTTACTATGTCGGCCTCGTCTACCGCAGCGGCTACGGCACGCCCGCGGATGCGACCGAGGCCGCCCGCTGGTTCGAGCTCGCCGCGCGGCACGACATTCCGGCCGCGCAGTTCATGCTCGCGAACGCATACCGCGACGGCAGCGGCGTGCGCCGCGACGAAGCGCGCGCGCTCGCGCTGTACCGGCAAGCCGCCGACCATGAGCTTCCGGAAGCGGTGCAGGCGCTCGCGATCGCGTACCGCAACGGCGAGCTCGGGCTGCCGCGCGACGCCGACGCGTTTCATGCGCAGTGGATCGAGGCCGCGCACGCGCTCAAGCATCCGGCGCTCGCGCCGTAAGCGAGCGCCGGCGGGCGAAGGACGGCCGGCGCGGCCCACGCGCGGAATACCCACCGATGAGCGATCGCACGCAAGGCCGTTCCAGCGCCTCGTGCGACGCGCCACACCACACCACGCCACGCCACACCACGCCGCATCGCACCGCATTGCATTGCGCCGCGCCGGGCGCCGCACACGACACCCCACCCGACGGCGAACGGCGAGCGCCGAACCCGCCCGACAAAACGCTGCCGCCCACCCAATCGCACGCCGCCGGCCGCACGCGGCTATGATGGGCGCATCGCCGACCGAGCCGCGCAAGGCCGCGATCCGCCCGCCCGTCAAGCGACGAGCCCGTCGAACATTACGCTGGCAACCGTCGATCAGTTCCGCAACAATACGCGCCATGAATGTCGCCCCCCCCCCTTCCATGCCCGCGACCGGCGGGCCGCTCATCGATCGCGCCCGCGTCGATGCGCACCTCGCCCCCGCGGCGCGCGAATGGTCGATCGAAATCGTCGACACGACCGGCTCGACCAATGCGGACCTCGGCGCGCGCCTGAAGGCGCTGCCCCGCCGCCGCGACGCGCTCGCCGCGCCGATCGCGCGCGTCGCGTACGAACAGACGGCCGGACGCGGCCGGCAGGGCCGCCCGTGGTTCGCGAAACCGGGCGACGCGCTGCTTTGCTCGGTCGCGTGCGTGCTGCCGCGCCCCGTCGGGGCGCTCGCCGGGCTGAGCCTCGCCGTCGGCGTGGCGCTCGCCGAAGCGTTCGCCGCGCTGCCCGCCGCCACCGGCGACGCGCCGCGCGGCGACGCCGACGGCGCCCGCCGCATCGCGCTCAAATGGCCGAACGACCTGCTCGTCGCAACGGAGCGCGACGGCGAAACCGCGATCGTCGGCAAGCTCGCCGGCGTGCTGATCGAGACCGTCTGGAACACGATCGACGCGACCGCGGTCGTGATCGGCTTCGGCGTCAACGTGCGCACGGCCGACGCGGCCGCGGCCGAAGTCGACGCGCTGCGCGCGCGCGACGCGACGCTCGCGGGCGGGCTGCCGCCCGTCGCGCTCGCCGCCGTGCGCGCCGGCGCGACGCTCACCGATACGTTCGCCGCCGCGCTGAACGCGCTCGCCGTCGCGCTGCCCGCGTTCGCGGCCGACGGTCTCGCGCCGTTCGCCGCGCGCTGGCACGCGCTGCACGCCTACGCGGGCCGCGAAGTCGTGCTGCTCGAGCGCGGCGCGGAGCTCGCGCGCGGCGTCGCCGTCGGCATCGACGAAACCGGGCAGTTGCTGCTCGACACGCCCGCCGGCAGGCAGGCGATCGCGGCGGGCGACGTGTCGCTGCGCACGCCGGGGGCCGCCCGATGAGCGGCATGTGCTTGCTGATCGACGCGGGCAACAGCCGCATCAAATGGGCGCTCGCGGACACCGCGCGCCATTTCGTCACGAGCGGCGCGTTCGAGCATGCGAGCGACGCACCCGACTGGTCGACGCTGCCCGTGCCGCGCGGCGCGTGGATCTCGAACGTCGCGGGAGACGCGGCGGCCGCGCGCATCGACGCGCTGATCGAAGCGCGCTGGCCCGCGCTGCCGCGCACCGTCGTGCGCGCGAGCGCCGCGCAATGCGGCGTGACGAACGGCTACGCGGAACCTGCGCGCCTCGGCAGCGACCGCTGGGCGGGGCTCATCGGCGCGCACGCCGCGTTTGCGGACGAACACCTGCTGATCGCGACGTTCGGCACCGCGACGACACTCGAGGCGCTGCGCGCGGACGGCCACTTCGCGGGCGGGCTGATCGCGCCCGGCTGGGCGCTGATGATGCGCTCGCTCGGCATGCACACCGCGCAGTTGCCGACGGTGTCGATCGACGCGGCGACGAACCTGCTCGACGAACTCGCCGAGAACGACGCGCATGCGCCGTTCGCGATCGACACGCCGCATGCGCTGTCGGCCGGCTGCCTGCAGGCGCAGGCGGGGCTCATCGAGCGCGCATGGCGCGATCTCGAGAAAGCCTGGCAGGCGCCCGTGCGGCTCGTGCTGTCGGGCGGCGCGGCGGATGCGATCGTGCGCGCGCTGACCGTTCCGCACACGCGGCACGACACGCTCGTGCTGACGGGCCTCGCGCTGATCGCGCATTCGGCGTGACGCGCGGCGCACGCGCAGGCGGCTCGCGCGCCGCGCGCGCAAGACGCGACGCCGCGCGAAACCGCGCGGCGGATTGACGGTAACGAAACGATTCCTGGGAGCATTGACGATGCTGCGCTGGCTGATCTCGATTCTCTTTCTCGCCAACATGCTCGCGTTCGTCGTGGTGCGCGGCGTATTCGGCCCGCTGCCCGCCGCCGGCCCGCGCGAGCCGGGCCATGCGCTGCTGCAGGTGCGCCCGGATGCGCTGCGCGTGACGCCCGTGTCGCAGGCGGCGGATCAGCCGATCGTCGGCGGGCCGATCGTGCCGCCGGCGCTCGAGACCGCGCCGCTGAACGCGTCCGGCGCGGCGCCCGCTGCGGCGTCCGACTCGGCGCCGGGCTCGCCTGCTGCATCGGCGCCCGCCTCTGCGGTTGCGCCCGCCTCCATGCCGGCGTCCGTCGCCGCGCCCGCTGCGCCTGCACCCTCATCGCCGCCCGCCGCGCAGCCCGCCCGCGCGCCGATCCTCCCCGGCGCATCCGCCGCCCGGTAACGCGGCAGCCGGCGGTCACGCGTCCGCGCCCGCGCGCGGGCGCCGCCCGGCGCGCGCTCAGCGCGACTGCGCGCGCACCTTCTTCAACAACGCGGTCGTCGAGCGATCGTGCTCGAACGGAATCGCGAGCGCGCGCCCGCCCCAGCCGCGCACGAGCGCCGATTCGGGCAATGCATCCATGTCGTAGTCGCCGCCCTTCACGAGGATGTCGGGATGCACCGCCTCGATCAGCGACACCGGCGTCTTCTCGTCGAAGCCGACGACCCAGTCGACGCATTCGAGCGCGGCGAGCAGCGCCATCCGGTCTTCCTGCACGTTGATCGGCCGATCGTCGCCCTTGCCGAGCATGCGCACCGATGCGTCGCTGTTCACGCCGACGATGAGGCACGCGCCGAGCGCCTTCGCGTCGGCGAGATAGCTGACGTGGCCGCGATGCAGGATGTCGAATACGCCGTTCGTGAAGACGACGGGCGCGGGCAGCGACGCGCGCATGGCGGCGAGCGCGTCGCGGGTGATCAGCTTGCGTTCGAACGAAGCGGGCATGGGGCGAAAACTCGTTGGCGGATGAACGGGAGGACGATGTCGAGCGGCGCGGCCCGCTCGCGCCTGCGGCAGCGCGAATCGGCAAAAGAAAAGCCCGCCGGGCCTGCGAGCGGGCTTGTCTCGATGCGGCGCCGCGCGCGTTACGCGGGCTGCGCGGCGGCCGGGCCGCTCTCCGATTGCAGGCGCGCGGTCACCTCCTTGCGGTAGCGGTTCAGTTCCTGCGCGGTCGCGAACGTGCGCTCGAACAGCACCGACAGGTTGTGCAGAATCCGCTCGACGACCTTCTTCTCCCACTCGCCGTCGAAGCGGATCTGCTCGTCGAGCCAGCGCTCGAGCCATTCCGGATCGGGCAGGCGCGACTGCACGGTGTCGCGCGGGAACAGCGCCTGGTTCACGTGCAGGTTGGTCGGATGCAGCGGCTTCTCGGTGCGGCGCGCCGACGCCATCAGCACGCCGATCTTCGAGAACGCCGCGCGCGCGACGTCGCCGCAGTTGTTGAGCGCCTTCTTCATGTAGCGCAGATACGCGCCGCCATGACGCGCCTCGTCGCGCGAGATCGTCTCGTAGATGTGCTTGATGACGGGCTCGGTATGCCACTCGGCCGCCCGGCGATACCAGTGGTTCAGACGGATCTCGCCGCAGAAATGCAGCATCAGCGTCTCGAGCGGCGGCGCCGGATCGAACTCGAAGCGCACCGCGTGCAGTTCCTCTTCGGTCGGCATCAGTTCCGGCTTGAAGCGGCGCAGATACTCCATCAGCACGAGCGAATGCTTTTGCTCCTCGAAGAACCACACGCTCATGAACGCGGAGAAGTCGCTGTCGTGATGGTTGTCGCGCAGGAACATCTCCGTCGCGGGCAACGCCGACCACTCGGTGATCGCGTTCATCTTGATCGTCTTCGCCTGCTCGTCGGTCAGGAGCGACGCGTCGAACTTGTCCCAAGGGATGTCCTTTTCCATGTCCCAGCGGACGGCTTCGAGCGACTTGTAGAGTTCCGGATAAAGCATGGTGTTCATGGTCCCACCCCTGTTCTGCGCAATGCGACAACTAAACGAGACTGTTGCGGAAAACCGGCCCAGTGCGGGCGTTTTCGCAGCCAAGCCAATAATTTTACGCGCTAATCCGGGCCCGGACGCAGGTTTCGCGCCGGACGCCGGGCGACCGCGCTTCCACCGTGGGGCAGGCCGCACTCGGCGCTCCCGGCGTTCGAAAACCGCGTCGCGCGTGCCTGAAAGGCGCCGGCGCACCGCCGGCTTCGTTGCAAGGCCCCGCACGCGCCTGCCGTCGTGGACGGCCGCGCGCGAGCGGCCCGATGTGATGTATTCGGCGGCGGCCATGATAGCACGCGACTGTGACCGTTCCGGGACGGCGCCGGGCGCCGGGGCCGCCCCCATGCGGCAAAGCGTCGCAGCGAAAGTATTCTGTCAGCGTGGTGAAAACGCAACCGAAACAGCGAACGCGGCGGCCGGGCGCGCCGACAGTGCGTCATCCCGCGTCGCCTCGCGCCGTCCCGTCCCGTCCCGCCTTGCCTTGCCACGCCACGCCATGGCATGTCATGGCATGCCATGCCATGCCGTGCCATGCCGCGTCACGTCGTCGTGCGCCGCGCGGCGTGCGCGCCCGCGCCGGTTCTCGCATCGGTTCCCGCGCCCGGGCCCCGCTCGGCCGGCCCGCCGCGATGCTCGGCGGACGCGATCCATTGCGCGAGCCGCTCGCGCTGCCCGTGTGCGTCGCGATAGCCAAGTTCGACGAGCTCGCGCGTGAACTCGGCCTCGAACAGCAGATAGCTCGCGAACGACGCACCCGCCGGCTTGTTGCCGCCGACCGCGCCGAGCAGCCCGCGCACCGTGAGCGGCAGCCGCTTCAGATGTTTCGAGGCGATGAGCTCGATCCGCTCGGAAGGCGCGATCGCGAGCACGTCGACGTGCCGTCAGCCGCTTTCCGGCTCGACGTACGCGGGCAGGTGCTCGATCATCCGGTTCACGTGGTCGATCCGCTCGATGTCCGCGCCGATCGAATCGAGGAACACGCTCGCGAGCACCTGCTGGCCGATCTGCGCGAGCGACGGATAGCCGCGCCCGTTGCCGTTCGCGGCGGGCACCTCGGGGCGCGGGTCCGCCGCGCCGACAACGACGATCCGGTCGCTGCCGAAATGGATCGCCGGCGACAGCGGCGCGATCTGCCGGATCGAGCCGTCGCCGAAATATTCGATCTGGCCGTCGAGCACGAGCGGCACCGCGGGAAACACGAACGGGATCGCCGACGACGCGAGCAGATGCTCGGCCGACAGGTCGACCATCCGCGCGGTGCGTTCCGCGCGCCGCCACGCCTGGATCGGCTCGCTCGCCTGATAGAACGTCAGATGCCGGCCGCTCGAATAGCTGAGCGCCGTCACCGATAGCGCGTGCAGCTTGCGCGCCTCGAGCATCAGTTCGATTCGGTGGAAATCGAGCTCGCGCCGCAGCAGATAGGCGAGCGGCGCGTTGTCGAGCAGCCCGCGCGGCGAGCGGCGCGCGGCCCAGCCGATGCTCATCGCGGCGAGCCAGCGCGCGCCCGCGGCGGCGATGCCGAGCCAATCGGTCCGGTACACGCGCTCGGCGCGCAGTTGCTCCCAGAATTCGAGCAGACGCCGCACGCCGTGCTCGAAATCGTCGGCATGGCTCGCGAGCGACGTCGCGTTGATCGCGCCCGCCGACGAGCCGCAGATCACCGAGAACGGCGACGTGCGCCGCTTCGGGTCGACGTCGTGCGCGATCTCGGCAAGCCCCTTCAGCACGCCGGCCTGATACGCGGCGCGCGCGCCGCCTCCCATCAGCACGAGCGCGAGCCGCATTTTCGCCTCAGCGTATCCTCATCGGCGCCGCGCGCGTCACGCGCCGCGCCTGGCCGGCTTCTTCGCGGCCGCGGGCTTCGCATCGCCGCCCGCGCTCGACGCGCTTGACGCGCCCGGCGCGCGGTCGGCCGCCGAGCCGCCCGTGCGCGGGGCCGCGGCGCGGCGCGTCGCCGGTTTTTTCGCGGCGGACGGCTTCGGCCCGGCCGCCGCGCCCGCCGCAGGCGCATCGCCCGCCGCCGCCATGCCCGGCTGCGTCATCGCAAAACGCGCAAGCTGATTGAATTGCGACTGCAGCAGATTCCACCAGCCCGCCGGGTCGAACGCGTCGGCGCCCGGCGGCGGCGTCTCGCCGTCGGCGTCGCGCGCGCCTTGCGCATCGGCCGGCTCGCCGGCGTTCGCCTCGCGCTTCGCCGCCGAAGCCGAAGCAGCAGCCGAAGCCGGTTCGCGGGGCGCGGAATCGTCGGGCGACAGCGCGGCTTCGGCCGCGGCCATCGACGTCTGCGCGAGCGCGCCGAACGCGCGCAGCGTCGCAAGCGTCGCGCGCTGCACCTCGAGCGCCTGGATCGCGGACTGCAGCATGCCGAGGTTGAGCTTGAGCCACTGCTCGACCGCGCGCAGATCGGTGATCCGCTTGTCGAGCTCCTCGACGCTCGCGAGCGGCGCCATCAGGTCCGACATCGCCGACAACGACGGCGGCAGCCCTTGCGACGCGCCGGGCAACGCGCTCATCGCGCCGAACGGCGTGAGACGCATCATGTCCCACATCTTGTCGAGGAAGCCGGCGGGCTGAAAGCCGCCGAAGCCTGAAAACGGATTGGAGCCGTTGGGGTCGGTCATCGTCGATTCCTTCGAAGCGAGTCACGCAGGTCGTGGGGATACGCCGCACGCGCGGCGGCGTTCATGATCGATCATAGCGCGCGCGGCGCTCAAGACGGCGCGCCGCCCGTGAAATCCGGCGCGCGGCGCTCGCGCAGCGAGCGAATGCCTTCGCGCACGTCCGGCCCGGAAAAACCCATGAATTCGAGCGCGAGCGACGCGTCGAAGGTCGGCCCGGCCAGCCGCAGCCAGTTGTTGAGCGCGTACTTGGTCCAGCGGATCGCGCTTTGCGAGCCTTGCGCGAGGCGCTCGGCGATCTCGTACGCCTTCGGCAGCAGCTCGTGATCGTCGAGCGCGAGCGACACGAGCCCGATGCGCTCGGCCTCCTCGCCGCTCACGGGCTCGCAGAGGAGCAGGTGGTATTTCGCCTTCGCCATCCCGCAGAGCAGCGGCCAGACGATCGCCGCGTGATCGCCCGCGGCGACGCCGAGACGCGTGTGCCCGTCGATGATCCGCGCGTGCTTCGCGGCGATCGACACGTCGGCGAGCAGCCCGGCGACGAGCCCGGCGCCGACGGCCGGCCCGTGCATCGCCGACACGATCGGCTTGCTGCAATTGATCACGTTGTAGACGAGATCGCGCGCTTCGCGCCAGACGCGCTCGCGCACCGCGTGATCGTCGGCCATGCGCTCGACGAGCGCGAGATCGCCGCCCGCCGAGAAGCCCTTGCCTTCGCCGCGGATCACCGCGACGCGCGCGTCGGGATCGCGGTCGACGTCGCGCCAGATATCGGCGAGCTCGCGGTGCATCGCCTCGCTCGCGACCGCGAGGCCGCTGCGGTTCGCGCCTTCGCCGCTCATCACGATTTCGACGATGCCGTGCGGCCGGCGCTGGATGCGCAGCGCTTCATAGCCGGCATAGAGAGCGAGATCGGTCATGCTGGACCTTCCTTCGAAGTGGGGTGTGGGGTGAGCCGACAAGCCTGCAAATCCAGTGTAGCGAAGGCGGGCGGCAGGGTCATCCGGCGAAACCCGGCGCGCGTCGGGCGGCGCGGCGGTCCGGCGGGCAATCCGGCCCGGGCGGCGCCGCACGCTTGCGTGCGCGCCCGCACGGCCGCCCGTTCGCATAGCCGTGTCAAGCGGCGGCGTCCACCGGCGCGACTGCCTGCTCGATCGCGCCGAAGATCGACTTCCCCGCCTCGTCGACCATCTCGATCTTCACCCTGTCGCCGTAGCGCATGAACTCGGTCTGCGGCGCGCCGTGCTCGATCGTCTCGAGGCAGCGCTTCTCGGCGATGCAGCAGTAGCCGCGCTTCGCATCCTTGTTCGACACCGTGCCCGAGCCGACGATCGAGCCCGCGCGCACGTTGCGCGTCTTCGCCGCGTGCGCGATCAGTTGACCGAAGTGAAACACCATGTCGACGCCCGCATCCGGCTGACCGACCTTCTTGCCGTTCCAGTGAACGAGCATCGGGCGATGCAGGCGGCCTTCGCGCCAGTGCTCGCCGAGCTCGTCGGGCGTCACGGCCACCGGCGCGAACGCGCTTGCCGGCTTGCTCTGGAAGAAGCCGAAGCCCTTCGCGAGCTCGGCGGGAATCAGGTTGCGCAGCGACACGTCGTTCACGAGCGTGACGAGCCGCACCGCTTTCAGCGCCTCATCGGGCGCGGCGCCCATCGGCACGTCGGCCGTGATCACCGCGACTTCCGCCTCGAAATCGATGCCCCACGCCTCCGATGCGCAGACGATGTCGTCGCGCGGGCCGAGGAAATCGTCGCTGCCGCCCTGGTACATCAGCGGATCGGTCCAGAACTCGGGCGGCATCTCGGCGCCGCGCGCGCGGCGCACGAACTCGACGTGGTTCACGTACGCGGAGCCGTCCGCCCACTGGAACGCGCGCGGCAGCGGCGCCATGCAATCGGCGGGCTCGAACGCGAACGCGTTGCGCGCGCGGCCGTGGTTCAGTGCGTCGTACAGGTCGCGCAGCTGCGGCGCGTAGAACGCCCAGTCGTCGAGCACGCGCTGCAGCGTCGGCGCGATCGCGTCGGCGATCGCCGCCGTGTGCAGGTCGCGCGAGACGACGATCAGTTGGCCGTCGCGCGTGCCGTCCTTGAGCGAAGCAAGTTTCATAGGGAAATGAGCCGTTGTAGTGACGATGGAAGGAATCTATTTTACGATGGTGAATCCGCACGGCGGCCCGCGCCGCGAGCCGCCTCCTCCCCATTCTTCCCGCCACGCCGTGAACAAGTCCGCCTCGCCCCCCTCCGACGCCCCCGACGACGACCTCGCCGACGATCACGACACCGGCGAGGAAAAAGTCCGCTCCGGCATCCAGTCGATCGAGGTCGGCTTTCGCCTGCTCGACGTGCTGACGGGCGAGCCGCGCGCGATGATGCTGCGCGACCTCGCGCAGCGCGCGGCGATGAGCCCGGCGAAGGCGCACCGCTACCTCGTCAGTTTCCAGCGGCTCGGGCTCGTGTCGCAGGATCCGGTGTCGGGCCGCTACGAGCTCGGCGGCTTCGCGTTGCAGATGGGCCTGGCGCGCCTCGCGCGCGTCGACGGCGTGAAGCTCGCGCGCATCGCGCTCACCGCGCTGCGCGATCAGCTCGACCAGACGGTCGGCATCGCGGTATGGGGCAACCAGGGGCCGACGATCGTCCACTGGATGGAGTCGAGCCATCCGGCGAAGGCGTCGCTCAAGCTCGGCGACGTGATGCCGCTCCTCGGCTCGGCGACGGGCCTCGTGTTCGCCGCGTACCTGCCGCGCGGCAAGACGGCCGCGATGATCGAGCGCGAGCTCGCCGACACGCGGCGCGCCGCGCACTATACCGGCCCGCGCACGCGCGCCGAAGTCGACGCGGTGCTCGCCGACGTGCGCGCGCATCGCGCGGCGCGCGTCGAAGGCATGCTGCTGCCGACGATCAACGCATTCGGGATGCCGGTGTTCGACGCGGTCGGCGAGCTCGCGCTCGCGATCATCGCGCTCGGCCACGAGGGCGCGTTCGACATCCGCTGGGGCGGCGAGGTCGACACCGCGCTGCGCACCTGCGCGCAGAAGCTGTCGTACGAGCTTGGGTATAGTGAGGGAGCGCGCGACGCCTGACGGGCGCCGCCGCATCCCGGGCCGCGCGAATCGCGCGCGCCCCGTTTCGTCGCCGTTCGAGAGGCCCGCCCGCCGCTGATGCCGTTGTCGTCCATCGTTTCGTCGAACCCGCGCGGCGCGGCGCGCCGCGTGCGCCGCGCCGCGTGCGTTCTCGCGCTCGTGCTGGCGCTGCACTGGCTCGCCGCGCTGTGGCTCGTGCGGTTTCGCGAGCCGTTCAGGCCCGTCGAGCCCGACCACGTGCCGGTTCAGGTCGAATTGCTCAAGCCGCAGCCGATCGAGCGCGCGCCCGCGCCGGAGAAGCCCGCCGCCGATCGGCCGCGGGCCGCGCCGAAGCGGGCGGCCCGCGCGTCCGCGCCGCCCGCGCATGCGCCGCGCGCCTCGGCGCCCGTATCGAGCGCCGCTGAATCCTCCACCGAATCCTCCGCTGAATCGCCCGCCGCCGCCTCCGGCACCGAACCGGCAAGCGCGGCGGGCGGGCAGGCGGCCGGCGCGACGAGCGGCGCGGCCGCCGGCGCATCGGGCGCGAGCGCGCCGCCCGGCGAAGCAGCGCACGGCGTGAAATTCGCGCTGCCGCCGTCCGCCGATCTGCAATACGACACGTTCTACAACGGCATGCAAAACATGCCCGGCACGATCCACTGGCGCACCGACGGCGGCGGCTATTCGTTGTACGTATCGATGCCCGTGCCGTTCGTCGGCCCGTACACATACGAAAGCCGCGGCTGCGTCGACGCGTTCGGCGTCGCGCCTGCGCGCTATGTCGAGACGCGCGGCCGGCGGCCGCCCGATTTCGCGATCTTCAATCGGCAGACGAAGCAAATCGTGTTCACCGGCACGCCGAACTCGCTCGCGCTGCCCGACGGCGCGCAGGACCGCTTCAGCATGCTGATGCAACTCGCGGGCCTCGTCGGCGGCGATCCCGATGCGTATCGCCCGGGCGTCACGCGCGAGTTCTTCGTCGTCGATCGCGACAGCGGCGAGACGTGGCCGATCACGACGATCGGCGACGAGACGATCTCGACGGGCATGGGCTCGCTCGATGCTAGGCATTTCATGCGGCTGCCGCGCCGCGCGGGCGACACGCGCCGCATCGACATCTGGCTCGCGCCGTCGCTCGGCTGGCTGCCCGTGCGGATGGTTCAGACGGAACCGAACGGCGCGCAGATCGAATTGCTGCTGCACCGGCGCACGAACGCAAACGGCGATGCGGACGTACACTCGGATACGAGCGCAAACACGGACGCAGGCGCGAACGCCGACGGCGGCGCGGCGCCGGCCGCCGCCCCGGCATCCGCGTCCGGCGCGCCGTTGAACGCGAACGAGCCGGTAAATTCGACCGAGAAGGCCGACGGATCGCCGCGCCCGCCGCCGGCCGATCCCGGAGAACCGCAACCTTGACAATCTTTGACACCAACTTTCGTCCACCGGAGGAGAATCGGAAACGTTTTGAGGTCGTCGGCATCCAACCGATACGCCCTGTAAAAACGACCGGCGTGCAGCGCCAACCCCTTGAAACCGGCTCGGCCCGCCCCACTTACGGTGCAACGAGGCCGAAAGCCATAGCAAAGAGGAGTGCCGCCATGCAAATGATCTACAACAGCCCCAACTACTGCGTCGTCGAGTTCCCGCCGCAGGACGGCCACCACGCGATGAATTCGGGTGGCTACGAAATCGTCGACAAGAACGCGCAGCGCGAAATCTTCATCGACGGCGAACTCGCCGCGCGCTTTCGCGAGCACGTGAAGCAGTTGATCCAGGCCGAGCCGACGCTCGACGAGGTCGACGAATTCCTCGGACAGTTCGACAGCCTGATGACGCAACCCGTCGTTCTCCACTGACGTCGCGCCGGCGCGGCCGCCTGCCGGGCCTGCGGGTCCGCCGCGGCGCCGCCGCCCGACGCGATCCGGCGCACTCCCCCCGCCCCCGCCCGGCCGCCGCGCGGGGGCTTTGTTTGTCCGGCGGCCGCCCACGCACGGCGGAAGCTGCGGCTACAATGACGGCTTTCCGATTCGCCGGTAATCCGCCATGTCCGAGCCCACGCCGATCGCGCCTTTCGCCTCATCCGCCACCCCCGCCGCGCCGTACACGCGCGGCGCGGCGCTGCCGCAACTGCTCCGGCAGCGCATCCTGATCCTCGACGGCGCGATGGGCACGATGATCCAGCGCTACAAGCTCGACGAGGCCGCGTATCGCGGCGAGCGCTTCAAGGATTTCCCGCGCGACGTGAAGGGCAACAACGAGCTGCTGTCGATCACGCAGCCGCGGATCATCCGCGAGATTCACGACCAGTACTTCGCCGCGGGCGCGGACATCGTCGAGACGAACACGTTCGGCGCGACGGCCGTCGCGCAGGCCGATTACGGGATGGAAGCGCTCGTCGTCGAGATGAACGTCGCGTCGGCGGCGCTCGCGCGGGAATCGGCCGCCAAATACGCGACGCCGGAAAAACCGCGCTTCGTCGCGGGCGCGATCGGGCCGACGCCGAAGACGGCGAGCATCTCGCCCGACGTGAACGACCCCGGCGCGCGCAACGTCACGTTCGACGAGCTGCGCGATGCGTATTACCAGCAGGCGAAGGCGCTGCTCGACGGCGGCGTCGACCTGTTCCTCGTCGAGACGATCTTCGACACGCTGAACGCGAAGGCCGCGCTCTTCGCGCTCGACCAGCTGTTCGACGACACCGGCGAGCGACTGCCGATCATGATCTCGGGCACCGTCACCGACGCGTCCGGCCGCATCCTGTCCGGCCAGACGGTCGAGGCGTTCTGGAATTCGCTGCGCCACGCGAAGCCGCTCACGTTCGGCCTGAACTGCGCGCTCGGCGCGGCGCTGATGCGCCCGTACATCGCCGAGCTCGCGAAGCTGTGCGACACCTACGTGTCGTGCTACCCGAACGCGGGCCTGCCGAACCCGATGAGCGACACCGGCTTCGACGAGACGCCCGACGTCACGTCCGGCCTCCTGAAGGAATTCGCGCAGGCGGGCCTCGTCAACCTCGCGGGCGGCTGCTGCGGCACGACGCCCGAGCACATCGCGGCGATCGCGAAGGCGCTCGCCGAAGTGAAGCCGCGCCGCTGGCCGAGCCAGTACAGCGAAGCCGCCTGACGCGCGCGGCCCTCCCCACTCCAACCCGAATACGCACGCACCGCCATGACCGACCACACGATGCGCCTAGCCGGCCTCGAGCCGTTCAACGTCACGTCCGGGACGCTCTTCATCAACGTCGGCGAACGCACCAACGTCACCGGCTCGAAGGCGTTCGCGCGCATGATCCTCAACGGCCAGTTCGACGAGGCGCTCGCGGTCGCGCGCCAGCAGGTCGAGAACGGCGCGCAGGTGATCGACGTCAACATGGACGAGGCGATGCTCGATTCGAAGGCGGCGATGGTGCGCTTCCTGAACCTGATCGCATCCGAGCCGGACATCGCGCGCGTGCCGATCATGATCGATTCGTCGAAGTGGGACGTGATCGAGGCGGGCCTGAAGTGCGTGCAGGGCAAGGCGATCGTCAACTCGATCTCGCTGAAGGAAGGCAAGGAAGCGTTCGTGCATCACGCGAAGCTGATCCGCCGCTACGGCGCCGCGGCCGTCGTGATGGCGTTCGACGAAGCGGGCCAGGCCGACACGCTCGCACGCAAGACCGAGATCTGCAAGCGCTCGTACGACGTGCTCGTGAACGAAGTCGGCTTCGCGCCCGAGGACATCGTCTTCGATCCGAACATCTTCGCGGTGGCGACGGGCATCGACGAGCACAACAACTACGCGGTCGACTTCATCGAGGCGACCCGCTGGATCAAGCGCAACCTGCCGTACGCGAAGGTGAGCGGCGGCGTGTCGAACGTGTCGTTCTCGTTTCGCGGCAACGATCCCGTGCGCGAGGCGATCCACACCGTGTTCCTCTATCACGCGATCCAGGCGGGGATGGACATGGGCATCGTCAACGCGGGCCAGCTCGGCGTGTACGCGGAGCTCGACGCCGAGCTGCGCGAACGCGTCGAGGACGTGATCCTCAACCGCCGCGACGATTCGACCGACCGGCTGCTCGAGATCGCCGACAAGTTCAAGACCGGTGCCGCGAAAAAGGAAGAGAACCTCGAATGGCGCAGCCAGCCGGTCGAGAAGCGGCTCGCGCACGCGCTCGTGCACGGCATCACGAACTTCATCGTCGAGGATACCGAAGAAGCGCGCGCGAAGATCGCCGCGGCGGGCGGGCGCCCGATCAACGTGATCGAAGGCCCGCTGATGGACGGGATGAACATCGTCGGCGACCTGTTCGGCCAGGGCAAGATGTTCCTGCCGCAGGTGGTGAAATCCGCGCGCGTGATGAAACAGGCCGTCGCGCACCTGATCCCGTTCATCGAGGAAGAGAAGCGTCTGCTCGCGCAAGCGGGCGGCGACGTGCGCGCGAAGGGCAAGATCGTCATCGCGACCGTGAAGGGCGACGTGCACGACATCGGCAAGAACATCGTGTCGGTCGTGCTTCAGTGCAACAACTTCGAAGTGGTCAACATGGGCGTGATGGTGCCGTGCAACGAGATCCTCGCGAAGGCGAAGGTCGAGGGCGCGGACATCGTCGGGCTGTCCGGCCTCATCACGCCGAGCCTCGAGGAAATGGCGTACGTCGCCTCCGAGATGCAGCGCGACGACTACTTCCGCGTGAAGAAGATTCCGCTGCTGATCGGCGGCGCGACGACCTCGCGCGTGCACACGGCCGTGAAGATCGCGCCGCACTACGAGGGCCCGGTCGTCTACGTGCCGGACGCGTCGCGCTCGGTATCGGTCGCCTCGAACCTGCTGTCCGACGAAGGCGCGACGAAATACCTCGACGAGCTGAAAGCCGACTACGAGCGCATCCGCGCGCAGCACGCGAACAAGAAGGCGCTGCCGCTCGTCACGCTCGCCGAAGCGCGCGCGAACAAGACGAAGATCGACTGGGCGCGCTACACGAGCGTCAAGCCGAAGTTCATCGGCCGGCGCATGTTCAAGAACTACGATCTGAACGAGCTCGCGAACTACATCGACTGGGGCCCGTTCTTCCAGACCTGGGACCTCGCGGGCCCGTACCCGGCGATCCTGAACGACGAGATCGTCGGCGAATCGGCGCGCCGCGTATTCTCCGACGCGAAATCGATGCTCGCGCGCCTCATCCAGGGCCGCTGGCTCACCGCGAACGGCGTGATCGCGCTGTTGCCGGCGAACACGGTGGGCGACGACGACATCGAGATCTACACCGACGACACGCGCGCCGAAGTGCTGCTCACGTGGCACAACCTGCGCCAGCAGAGCGTGCGCCCGGTGGTGGACGGCGTGATGCGGCCGAACCGCTCGCTCGCCGATTTCATCGCGCCGAAGGATTCGGGCGTCGCCGACTACATCGGGATGTTCGCGGTGACGGCCGGCATCGGCGTCGACGCGAAGGAAAAACAGTTCCTCGCCGATCACGACGACTACAGCGCGATCATGCTCAAGGCGCTCGCCGACCGGCTCGCGGAGGCGTTCGCCGAGGCAATGCACGCGCGTGTGCGCCGCGAGCTGTGGGGCTACGCGGCGACCGAGCAGCTCGACAACGACGCGCTGATCGCCGAGCAGTACGCGGGCATCCGCCCGGCGCCCGGTTACCCGGCGTGCCCGGACCACCTCGTGAAACGCGCAATGTTCGAAGCGCTTCATACAGACGAGATCGGGATGAGCGTCACCGATTCGCTCGCGATGCTGCCGGCCGCGAGCGTCTCCGGCTTCTATCTCGCGCATCCGGACAGCACGTACTTCTCGGTCGGCAAGATCGGCCAGGATCAGCTCGAGGATTTCGCGCGCCGCACGGCGCTGTCGAAGGCGGACGCCGAGCGCGCGCTCGCGCCGCTGCTCTGACGGGCGGCACGCGCGGCGACAAGGCCGCGGCGTGCGCGGCAGGTGAAAGCGGAGCGCACCCGACATCGAGCCGGCCGAAACGGTGCGCAACCGGGGCCGCCGGCGGTCGAGCGCCGCCGGCCGCGATCCACCCCGGGACGCGCGCCGAGCGCCAGGCAGCCGGCCGCCGAACGCCGCGCCCCAAAATGCGAAAAGCCCGCGAGACGCGGGCTCAGATTGCTGACAAACCCTCGCCAAGTGGGGGATTTTTGTTTTTTAATGGCGTGATGCTGAAGACGCCCATGCCCACGCAGCACGAACTCGAGATGGTGACGCTCGAGGAACTCGTGCCGAAGGACCACCTGCTGCGCCAGATCGATGCGGCGGTGGATTTCGAGTTCATCCGCGCGAAGGTGGCGCATCTGTATTGCGCGGACAACGGGCGGCCGGCGCTCGATCCCGTGGTGATGTTCAAGCTGTTGTTCATCGGCTACCTGTTCGGGGTGCGCAGCGAGCGGCAACTGATGCGTGAGGTCCAGGTCAACGTCGCCTATCGCTGGTTCGCCCGGTTCCGGCTGACCGACAAGGTGCCGGATGCGTCAACGTTCTCGCAGAATCGCCGCCGACGCTTCACGGACACGACGGTGTATCAGGAGATCTTCGACGAGATCGTGCGGCAGGCGATCAAGCGCGGGCTGGTCGACGGTCGGGTGCTGTACACGGACAGCACGCACCTGAAGGCGAACGCGAACAAAGGCAAGTTCGATGTGGTAAAGCTGGAGCAGACGCCGGCCGCCTACACGGAGGCATTGAACGCGGCAGTGGATGCGGACCGGGCCGCGCATGGCAGGAAGCCGCTGGATCGCGACGACGATGAGCCGCCGTCTAGCAAGGACACCAAGCTCAGCCGGACCGATCCGGACAGCGGCTACATGGTGCGGGACGACAAGCCGAAGGGGTTCTTCTATCTGGACCACCGCACGGTGGATGCCAAGCACGCGATCATCACCGATACGCATGTGACGCCGGCCTCGGTGCATGACAGCCAGCCGTATCTGGATCGGCTGGATCGCCAGCGCGAGCGCTTTGAGTTCAAGGTCGAGGCGGTGGGGCTGGATGCGGGCTACTTCACGCCGGCGGTGTGCCAGGGGCTGGAGGAGCGAGGGATTGCCGGGGTGATGGGCTATCGCACGCCGAACCACAAGCCGGGCATGTTCTACAAACGGCAGTTCAAGTACGACGCGTATCGCAACGAATACGTGTGCCCGCAGGGGCAGGCCCTGCCGTACAGCACGACCAATCGGCTCGGCTATCGGGAATACAAATCCAATGCGCAGATCTGCGGGCGCTGCCCGGTACGATCGCAGTGCACGAACAGTGCGATCGCGGTGAAGGTGGTAACGCGCCACGTGTGGGAGCGCGCCAAGGAGCGGGTGGACGCGCGGCGCTTGACCGAATGGGGCCAACGCATTTACGCGCGGCGCAAGCAGACGGTGGAGCGCAGCTTCGCCGATGCCAAGCAGCTGCATGGGCACCGTTATGCCCGTATGCGTGGGCTACGCAAGGTGGCCGAGCAGTGCTTGCTGGCCGCGGCGGCACAGAACATCAAGAAGATTGCGATGCTGCTGGCGCGGAAGCGGAAAAAGGGGCCAGCGGGTCCCGATTGGCGCTTCGTGCGCATGCTGCTGCGTCTGGTGAGCGGTTTGCGCTGCAGCTTCGACTACCCGCTCGCGGCGAACCCGCAATCCTGATCCCAGAAAGACAAAACCCCACGCTCACAAAAACGTGGGGTTCGTCAGCAGTCTGAGCCCGCGAGACGCGGGCTTTTCGGGTACCGAAGGGCCGGCGGGCGGCGCTCAGAAGCCCCAGTGGATGTCGGCGTTCTGCGCCTTCGCCTCGCGCAGCATCGTGAGGAACGGCGCGACGCGTTGCGCGAGGCTCGGCGGCACTTCGTGGTGCGCATGATCGGGCTCGTCTTCATGGAAGTGGCCCGCATGCTCGGCCCGCGCCTGCTTCGCCTGACTCACCGCGTCTTCGAGCTTCGCAATCGCGCCGTCGAGCTCGTCGGACGTGATCACCCCACGCTCGCCGAGCTGCTTGCCGACGAGGCCGAGCACGTAGACCGCGAAATCCTTCAGCACATCCAGATCCTGTGCCGCCTTGCTTTTGAACGTAATCATGACAATTCCCTTTTCATCTTGTTGTGCTCGCCGTACGCCCTCGACGGACGCCCGGCCGGCGCGCTGAACAAACGTCGGGGGCGCTTAGCACCTGAGCGGCATATTAGCACCTGTTAAAATTCAGCGATCCCTGAAACGCGCGCCCTGCGGCGCGACGGCGCCCCGGCCACGCGGGCCGCCGCCAACGATATCCTCGACCAGCATGCTGCCTGCTCAAAAACATACTCTCGAAACCCTGCTCGAAAACAGCGTGAAGCAGGTCGTCCAGGCGTCGAAGGGCGACGCCGACGCCGCGTTCGTCCTCCCCGCGATCGCGCTCGAGCGCCCGAAGGTCGCCGCGCACGGCGACGTCGCGTGCAACGTCGCGCTGCAGCTCGCGAAGCCGCTCGGCGCGAATCCGCGCCAGCTCGCCGAACAGATCGTCGCCGCGCTCACCGCGCAGCCCGAGGCGGCGGGCCTCGTCGACGCGGCCGAGATCGCCGGGCCCGGCTTCATCAACCTGCGCCTCACGCCCGCGTCGAAGCAGGCGGTGATCGGCGCGGTGCTCGCGCAAGGCCGCGCGTTCGGCGCGTCCGAGCGCGACCACGACAAGCGCGTGCTGCTCGAATTCGTGTCCGCGAACCCGACGGGCCCGCTGCACGTCGGCCACGGCCGGCAGGCCGCGCTCGGCGACGCGCTCGCGAACGTGCTCGCGAGCCAGGGCTACGCGGTGCACCGCGAGTTCTACTACAACGACGCCGGCGTGCAAATCGGCAATCTCGCGATCTCGACGCAGGCGCGCGCCCGCGGCCTGAAGCCCGGCGACGCCGGCTGGCCGGAGGCCGCGTACAACGGCGAGTACATCGCCGACATCGCGCGCGACTACCTGAACGGCGAGACCGTCGCCGCGAGCGACGGCGAGCCGGTGACGGGCAAGCGCGACGTCGAGGATCTCGAGGCGATCCGCAAGTTCGCGGTCACGTACCTGCGCCGCGAGCAGGACATGGATCTGAAGGCGTTCGGCGTGAAATTCGACCAGTACTACCTGGAATCGTCGCTCTACACGGAAGGCCGCGTCGAGAAAACCGTCGACGCGCTGATCGCGGCCGGCATGACCTACGAGCAGGAAGGCGCGCTGTGGCTGCGCACGACCGACGAAGGCGACGACAAGGACCGCGTGATGCGCAAGACGGACGGCACGTACACGTACTTCGTGCCGGATGTCGCGTACCACGTGACGAAGTGGGAGCGCGGCTTCACGAAGGTCATCAACATCCAGGGCTCGGACCACCACGGCACGATCGCGCGCGTGCGCGCGGGCCTGCAGGGGCTGCACATCGGGATTCCGAAGGGCTACCCGGACTACGTGCTGCACAAGATGGTCACGGTGATGCGCGACGGCCAGGAAGTGAAAATCTCCAAGCGCGCGGGCAGCTACGTGACGGTGCGCGACCTGATCGAATGGTCGGGCGGCGCGACGCCGGGCTCGGAAGGCTCGCCCGAGCTGCTCGACGAGGCGACGATCACGCGCGGGCGCGACGCGGTGCGCTTCTTCCTGATTTCCCGCAAGGCGGACACCGAATTCGTGTTCGACATCGATCTCGCGCTGAAACAGAACGACGAAAACCCGGTCTACTACGTGCAGTACGCGCACGCGCGGATCTGCTCGGTGATCAACGAATGGAAGTCGCGCTACGGCGCGACCGACGCGCTGCTGCCGGGCGCCGATCTCTCGCCGCTCGACAGCAAGCAGGCGATGGCGCTGATGCAAAAGCTCGCCGAATATCCGGACGTGCTCGCGCACGCGGCCGGCGAGCTCGCGCCGCATGCGGTCGCGTTCTACCTGCGCGAGCTCGCGAGCGAGTTTCACTCGTTCTACAATGCGGAGCGCGTTCTCGTCGACGAACAAGCGCCGCGCACCGCGCGCGTCGCGCTCCTCGCGGCGACGCGCCAGGTGCTCGAAAACGGTCTCGCGATGCTCGGCGTATCCGCGCCCAGCAAGATGTGAATCCGAGACCCTCGGCCAAGCGCCGCGGCGCAGCGCGTCGCGGCTGTTTCACGAAAACTTTCGCAGGTGACTCAAGCAATGGCAAAACCCCGCCGCACGTCGAAGCAATCGAAGCAAGCCGGAGGAACATTTCTTGGTATCGTGCTGGGCCTCATCGTCGGCCTGGCCATCGCCGTAGTGGTGGCGCTCTACATCACCCGCGCGCCGTCGCCGTTCGTCTCGAAGGTCGCGCCGCCCGCGGACAACAACGCGAGCCAGCCGCAGCAGTTCGACCCGAACCGCGCGCTGCAGGGCAAGACGCCCGGCCAGCCGGTGACGCCGCAGGCCGCGCAGCCCGCGCCGCCGAACACGGCGCCCGGTCAGGCCGCGAACCCGAGCCAGCCGCCGCTGCTGCCCGAGCCGCAGATCGTCGAGGTCCCGTCGTCGAACAACAACGGCAACGGCTCGCCGAGCGCGTCGAACAACGCCGCGGACAACGGCGTGGCCGTCGCGCCGAAGCCCGCCGAGCCCGCCCCGCCGCCCGCGAAGAAGCCGCAGACGGCCGCGAACGGCAGCTCGGCGCCGCACGTCGCGAACAACAACGCGCAGGCGAGCGCCGCCGCGACGCCGCCGAAAGCGGCGCAGGCGCCGAAGGGCGCGTCGTCGGCGACGACGACCGCCGCGAAGCCGACGTCGGGCGCCGACGCGAACACCGGCTACTTCCTGCAGGTGGGCGCGTACAAGACCGAGGCGGACGCCGAGCAGCAGCGCGCGCGCCTGGGCTTCCAGGGCTTCGAATCGAAGGTCTCCAAGCGCGACGTGAGCGGCGTCACCTACTTCCGCGTGCGGATCGGGCCGTTCTCGAAATTCGAGGACATGAACTCCGCGCGTCAGCGGCTGTCCGATGCGGGAGTCGACACCGCCGTGATCCGCTTTACGAAGCAGTAAGCTGCGCCGTTATCCGACTTCGTTACCACGCAACCGATTGAACGTCCGAACATGAAAAAACTGCTTAGCTCGCTGTTCCTGTCCCTGAGCCTCGTCGCGGGCTTCGCGCAGGCGTCGCCCTCCGCGCCCGTCGCCGGCAAGGATTTCGAGGTGATGAAGTCGCCGCAGCCGGTGTCCGCGCCCGCCGGCAAGGTCGAGGTGATCGAGTTCTTCTGGTACGGCTGCCCGCACTGCTACGAGTTCGAGCCGACGATCGAGGCCTGGGTGAAGAAGCAGGGCGACAAGATCGCGTTCAAGCGCGTGCCGGTGGCGTTCCGCGACGATTTCGTCCCGCACTCGAAGCTGTTCTATGCGCTCGCGGCGCTCGGCGTCTCCGAGAAGGTGACGCCCGCCGTGTTCAACGCGATCCACAAGGAAAAGAACTACCTGCTGACGCCACAGGCACAGGCCGACTTCCTCGCGACGCAGGGCGTCGACAAGAAGAAGTTCCTCGATGCGTACAACTCGTTCAGCGTGCAGGGCCAGGTGAAGCAATCGGCCGAGCTGCTGAAGAACTACAACATCGACGGCGTGCCGACGATCGTCGTGCAGGGCAAGTACAAGACGGGCCCGGCGTACACGAACAGCCTCGAAGGCACCGCGCAAGTGCTCGACTTCCTCGTCAAGCAAGTGCAGGACAAGAAGCTGTAATCCCCATCGCGCCGGCATGAACGCCCCTGCCCCGCTCAAGGTCTTCATCACCGGCGCCTCCAGCGGGCTCGGCCTCGCGCTCGCCGCCGAATACGCGCGGCACGGCGCGACGCTCGGCCTCGTCGCCCGGCGCGCCGATGCGCTCGCCGAGTTCGCGCCACGCTTTCCCAAGGCCTCGATCTCGATCTACCCGGCCGACGTGCGCGACGCCGATGCGCTCGCGCTCGCCGCGTCGCGCTTCGTCGCCGCGCACGGGTGCCCCGACGTCGTGATCGCGAACGCCGGCATCAGCAAGGGCGCGATCACGGGCGAAGGCGATCTGGCCGCGTTCCGCGAGATCATGGACGTCAACTACTACGGGATGATCGCGACGTTCGAGCCGTTCATCGCGCCGATGACGGCCGCGCGGCGCGGCACGCTCGTCGGCATCGCGAGCGTGGCCGGCGTGCGCGGGCTGCCGGGCTCGGGCGCGTACAGCGCGTCGAAGGCGGCGGCGATCAAGTATCTCGAGGCGCTGAGGGTCGAGCTGCGGCCCGCGCAAGTCGCGGTCGTGACGATCGCGCCCGGCTACATCCGCACGCCGATGACCGAGCACAACCCGTATCCGATGCCGTTCCTGATGGATGCGGACCGCTTCGCGAAGCGCGCGGCGCTCGCGATCTCGCAGAAAACCGCGTTTCGCGTGATTCCATGGCAGATGGGCATCGTCGCGAAGCTGCTGCACGTGATGCCGCGCTGGCTGTACGATCGCCTGTTCGAGAAGGCGCCGCGCAAACCCAGGGCGAAGGCGGGCTGAGCGGGGCCGACGCCGGCGCGCGCCGCGATCCGCACGCACGACGGCGGCGAGCCGCCCTGCCGCCCTGCGCGACACCGTTCATCCATTCATCCGTTCGCCCGTTCGTCCCGAACGCCGGTGCCGCACGCGTGCCGCGTGCCGCCGTATCACCGTCACGCGCCCGTCGGCGGCTGCGTGTAGACCGCCGGCTCGGCCGACAACCCCGCCTTCACGTCGCGCGTCAGCGCATCGACGAGCACTTCGTCGCGGCCGGCCGCGAGCGCGTCGAGCGTCTGCCGGACGACGTCCTCCGGGCGATTCTTCGGCACGCCCTGCGCGTGCGCGACCATGTCGGTATCGATATACGCCGAATGCAGCGCGAGCACGCGCGTGCGCTGCTCGCGCAGCTCGTTGCGGATCGCGTTCGTCGCGGCCCACGCGGCCGCCTTCGAAATGCCGTACGCGCCCGTATTCGGCAAGCCGAGCCACGACAGCACCGACAGCACGTTGATGATCGCGCCGCCGCCGTTCTCGCGCAGCACCGGCGCGAACGCACGCGCCATCGCGAGCGGGCCGAAGAAATTCGTGTCGAGCTGCGCCTGCAGGCCGCCGCCGTCCGCCTCCGCGAGCAGCGAGCCCATCCGGAAAATGCCCGCGTTGTTGACGAGCAGATTGACGTCGCGCAACTCGCGCGCGGCGGCGGCGATATCTTGCGCGCGCGTGACGTCGAGCCGCACCGGCTGCACGCCGGGCGTCGTCACGCGCGCCGGATCGCGCGCGGCCGCATAGATTTTCTTCGCGCCCGCGGCCTTCAGCCCCTCGACGAACGCGAGCCCCAGGCCGCGATTCGCGCCGGTCACCAGTACGACGGCATCATTCAGATTCATCTCGACTCTCTCCAGCAAGACCCAGGATTCGCGCGACGCCCGCCTGCCGCACGCCTGTCTCGTTCAAGCGTGCGCCGCGCCTTGAACGCCGCGGCGCACGGCTCAACCGACGCACGGCTCGCCGCCGAATCGATGCGGGCGCATCGATTCGGCCAATGGCGCGTCACGCACCCGATGCTACACCGAAACGCCTTCGCCGGCCGGCGCAAAACATGCATATGCATTTTGTACGTCATAGAATGCTCGTCGTCGACAAACGCTTTCAAAGGCTCCCGATGAGCGACGCTCCGATGAGACTCCCGTGCCACTGCGGCACGCTGCGCCAGGCCACGCGCGCGATCACGTCGCTCTACGACGCGCATCTCGCGAGGCACGGCATCCGCATCACGCAATTCACGATACTCGCGGCACTGCACGGCGGCGATGCGCTGCCGACCGGCGAACTCGCGACGCGCCTGCTGCTCGACCAGACCACGCTGAGCCGCACGCTCGCGACGCTGCAATCGAACCAGCTCGTGCGCGCCGAATCCGGCGACGACCAGCGCGTGCGCCTCTGGAGCCTCACGCCGAAGGGCACCGCGCTGTTCAAGGCGGCCCGCGTCGACTGGGAGGCCGCGCAGAACGACGTGTATCGGCGCATCGGCAAACGAAACATGCAGGCGCTCGATGCCGACATTTTCGCGCTCGCCAAGGCGCTCTCGAACTGACGCGCGCCGTGCGGCGCATGCGCCGCGAGCCACCACGCAACGCGTCGGCACGCCGACGCGCATCGCGCCCGCTCCCCCTGCCCGCCCCTTCTTTCGGCGCTCGCTCGCGGTGCATGCGGCCGCCATGTAGCGGCATCGCGCACGACCATAATATATGCATACGCATTCAAATTCCAACCCGCTTTTCCCAGACGCATGCAGCGCATCATGTCGGCCGAGCCGATCGTGACTCTTTCCGTGGCGCGCCACGGCTTCACGCATGCCGCTCAAGACGCGTACGCGGCCGGATCGCTGCAATGGGCGCAGCATGCGCAACTGGCGATCGAGCTGACGTAACGCCGCTCGCCCGCGGCGGCACGGCGCCGCGGCAGCGGTTCCGGCGTCGCGGCGCAACGCCTTCCGACGCCGATTAACGGCGAGCGCCCATTGACGGTATGCTATCCCGCTGGCGTGCGGCCGCTGCGGCGTTGCCGCCCGCCGCCGACAGAATTACGCCACGTGGGAGATCTCATGCGCTTCACGCACATCGCCGCCGCCGCGCTCGTCGCCGCCGCTTCCGTCGCCGCCGCGAAACCGCTGACGGTCTGCACCGAGTCGAGCCCGGACGGCTTCGACGTCGTTCAGTACAACTCGCTCGTCACGACGAACGCATCCGCCGACGTCGTCTTCAACACGCTCGTGTCGTACGACGAAGCGACGAAAAAGGTGGTGCCCGCGCTCGCGGACAAATGGGATGTGAGCGCCGACGGCCTCGCGTACACGTTCCATCTGCGCCCGAACGTCGCGTTCCAGACCACCGACTCCTTCAAGCCGACGCGCGCGCTCGACGCCGACGACGTCCTCTTCACGTTCGGCCGGATGCTCGACGACGCGAATCCGTGGCACAAGGTCGCGGGCGCGAGCGGCTTTCCGCATGCGCAGTCGATGGGCCTCGCGAAGCTCGTGAAGGCGGTCACGAAGATCGACGAGTCGACCGTGAAGTTCGAACTGAACGAACCGAACGCGACGTTCGTGCCGATCCTCACGATGGGCTTCGCGTCGATCTACTCGGCCGAGTACGCGGATCAGCTGCTGAAGGCGGGCAAGCAGGCGGACTTGAACGCGAAGCCGGTCGGCACCGGGCCGTTCGTGCTGAAGAGTTACACGAAGGACGCGGTGATCCGCTACGAGGCGAACCCGACGTACTGGGGGCCGAAGCCGAAGGTCGAGCGCCTCATCTACGCGATCACGCCCGATCCGTCGGTGCGCGCGCAGAAGGTGAAGGCGGGCGAATGCCAGATCGCGCTGTCGCCGAAGCCGCAGGACGTCGCGGCCGCGAAGGCCGACCGCGCGCTGAGGGTCGTCGAGACGCCCGCGTTCATGACCGCGTTCGTCGCGCTCAACACGCAGAAGAAACCGCTCGACAACGACAAGGTTCGCGAGGCGCTCAATCTCGCGTTCGATCGCGCGACGTACCTGAAGGTCGTGTTCGACAACACGGCGACGCCCGCGACGAATCCGTATCCGCCGAACACGTGGAGCTACGCGAAATCGATCGCGCCGTATCCGCACGATCCGGCGAAGGCGAAGCAGTTGCTCGCGCAAGCGGGCTTCCCGAACGGCTTCTCGACGACGATCTGGGTGCGCCCGACGGGCAGCGTGCTGAACCCGAACCCGAAGGCGGGCGCGGAGCTGCTGCAGGCCGACCTCGCGAAGATCGGCGTGAAGGCGGACGTGCGGGTGATCGAATGGGGCGAGCTGATCAAGCAGGCGAAGCTCGGCCAGCACGATCTGCTGTTCATGGGCTTCGCCGGCGACAACGGCGATCCGGACAACATCCTCACGCCGCAATTCAGTTGCAACTCGGTGAAGTCGGGCCTGAACTTCGCGCGCTATTGCGATCCGAAGCTCGACAAGCTGATCGCCGACGCAAAGGAAACCGCCGATCAAGCCAAGCGCGCGAAGCTGTACGAGGCCGCGCAGAAGATCATCCACGACGAGGCGCTGTGGATTCCCCTCGGCTATCCGACCGCCGCGGCGATCACCCGGCCGAACGTCGCCGGCTATCGCGTGAGCCCGTTCGGGCGGCAGCACTTCGACGCGGTCTCGGTGCAGTAACGCCGCGGCACACGCCGCCGCGGCCCCGGCGCAACACCGCGCCGGGGCCGCGCTTGTCCGCATCGCGCGACGCTTGCTATACTCCGCGCACCTTTCCTCCGACGAATTCCGAGCCGCCAAGTGAATAACTGAGCCTTCCCCCGAATGGTTTCGCCGCTGCGCATTGCGTTTCGTGCCCGTCATGCACGCCGTACGCGCCGCGCGAATGTCGCAATCCATTTCCGGAGGTGCTCATGGCCCGGACCGCTCCCGCCGGCGCGCTCGTCGCGCTTCATCACGTTTCCTTTCGCTTCGACGACGGCGTCACGCTGTTCGATTCGCTCGACCTCACGTTCGATCGCGCGCCGAGCGCGATCGTCGGCCGCAACGGCGCCGGCAAGAGCGTGCTCGCGCGCCTGATCGCCGGTCGGCTCGCACCGACGGCGGGCGCGATCGAGCGGCACGCGTCGATCGCGTTCGTCGCGCAGCACGACGCCGACGCGATGCACGATTCGCGATGCACGGCCGCCGCCGTCGCGCGCCTCGACGCGCCGCTCGCCGCGCTCGAGCGCGTCGCGCGCGGCGATGCGCGCGCGGACGACTTCGACTTGCTCGACGGACGCTGGGACCTCGCCGAGCGCTGGCAGGCGGCGCTCGACGAAGCCGGACTGCCGCCGCTCGACGCGCGCACGCCCGCGCACGCGCTGAGCGGCGGCCAGCTCGCGCGCGTCGCGATGATCGGCGCGCTGCTCTCGGGCGCGGACCTGCTCGTCGCCGACGAGCCGACGAACCATCTCGACGCGCCCGGCCGCGAATGGCTGCGCGCGGCGCTCGCCGGCTGGCGCGGCGGCCTCGTCGTCGTGAGCCACGATCGCGCGCTGCTCGCCGACGTCGAGCGAATCGTGGAGCTGACGCCGCGCGGCGCGCGCGTGTACGGCGGCAACTACGCCGCGTATCGTGCGCAGCGCGACGCCGAGGCCCAGGCGGCGCAGGCCGCGCTCGATCACGCGCACGCCGAGCGCGAGCGCGAGCGCCGCCGGCTCGCGCGCGAGCACGACACGATCCAGCGGCATGCGGCCGCCACGCGCCGCTATGCGGAGACGGCCAACCTGCCGAGCGGCAAGCGCGTGTCGCTGAAGAACAGCGCGCGCGAGATCATGGGCCGCGTGCGGCGCGATCATCGCGACACGAAGACCGCGTTGGGCGACGCGGTACAGGCGGCGGCGGCGCGCATCGAGCCGGATGCGCCGGTGCTCGTGTCGCTGCCGGGCACCGAGATCGCCGCGCGCCGCCGGCTCTTCACGCTCGACGCCGCGCGGCTGCCGTGGCTGCCCGCGCACGCGCGCGCGGCCACCGTCACGTGGTCCGCGCACGGGCCCGCGCGCATCGCGCTCACGGGGCCGAACGGCTGCGGGAAATCGACGCTGCTGCGCATGCTGGCCGGCGAATGCGCGCCGCGCGCGGGGCGTTGCGACACACACGTGCCGCTCGCGTATCTCGACCAGCGGCTCGCGCTGCTCGATCCGCGGCGCTCCGTCGTCGAGCAGCTCGCGGCGCTGCGCACGCCGCTCGGGCAGGGCGAGCTGCGCAGCCGGCTCGCGTTGCTTCAGCTCGACGCGACGCGCGCGACGCAGCCGAGCGCGCGGCTAAGCGGCGGCGAGCGGCTGAAGGCGGCGCTCGCCTGCGCGCTGTGGCGCGAGACGCCCGCGCAACTGCTGCTGCTCGACGAGCCGACGAACCATCTCGATCTCGAATCGGTGCGTGCGTTCGAAGCCGCGCTCGCGGATTTTCCGGGGGCGATCGTCGCGGTGTCGCACGACGCGGCGTTCATCGACGCGCTCGCGCCGACGCACGCGATGCGGTGGACGAGCGAGGGCTGGCGCTTCGAGCCCGTCGCGTGACGGGCGGGGCCGCCTCGGTAAATCGGTAAATCGGTGAAGCAGCGAGTCTGAAAGACTGAAAGGCGGCGACGCGGCAAGACCGCGAGGCAGCGTGACCGCGAGACAGCGAGGCAGCGAAACGGCGTGACCGCGGCAATCGGCCGCCGACCACCGGCCGTCGCGGCACGCGAACCGCGGACCGCGCCCGGATCGACCGCCCTCGCCGGAGCGCGCCGTCCGGAAATCGCAAGCGCGCCCGCCGAGCCCGATCGTTCGACGCCTTCCCGCGTCCCGTCCGCGCCTGCGCCCGCCGTGTCAGCCCGCGTGCCGGAACCGGAGCACGCCGTCCGCGCCCGTCTCCCGCGCGAGCTCGCCCGCGAGCCACAGCAGGTTCAGGTGCGCGATCGCCTCGCCGAGCGCGAAAGTCATCTGATGAATGTCGAGCCCGCCGCGCTTGAACATGATCGGCACGATGTCGGCCGCGCTCATCGGCCGCTCGCGGCACGCGGCGCGCACCTCGGCGAGGCGCGCGTCGTGGTGCGCGCGCAGTTGCGCGATACGCGTTCTCACGCCGCGAAACGGCAAGCCGTGCGACGGCAGCACGAGCGTGCCCTCCGCCATCGCTTCGTAGCGGCCGAGCGACTCCAGATACAGCGCGAGCGGGTTCGCCTCCGGTTCGAGATCGAACACCGACACGTTCGTCGAGATCCGCGGCAACACCATGTCGCCGGAGATCAGCATGCCGTCGGCCGCGCAGTGGAGCGCGCAATGTTCGGGCGAATGGCCGTAGCCCGTGACGACCCGCCATTCGCGCGCGCCGATCGCGAGCGCGTCGCCTTCGCGCAGCCGCCGGTAGCGCGGCGGCACGGCGGGCACGAGGTCCGCGTAATAGCCGCGGCGGTTGCGCAGCTTGTCGAGCGCGGCCGGATCGGCCAGGCCGTGGCGCGCGAAATGGTCGGCGGCGGCGGGCCCGCCCGCGTTCGAGCCGTTGCCGGCCGCCATCACGCAGCCGAACAGGTATTCGCCGAGCGTCATCCACAGCCGCACGTTCCAGCGCGCGCGCGCACCGCCGTCGCACAGCCAGTTCGCGAGTCCGAAATGATCCGGATGGCAATGCGTGACGATCACGCGCAGCACGGGCAGCCCGTCCAGATGCGCATCGAAGATCCGTTCCCAATGCGCCTTGATCTGCTCCGACGCGATCCCGCAGTCGACGATCGTCCAGCCCGCTTGCCCGTCGATCTCGTCGCGCAGCAGCCACAGATTGATGTGGTCGAGCGCGAACGGCAGCGGCATGCGCAGCCAGCGCACGCCCGGCGCGACCTCGACGAAGCCGCCCGGCTCGGGCAGCGCGTCGGCGAACGGGTAATCGAGTTGGTGTTCCAGTGCATTCATCGGGGGGTGTCTCGTTGCGTTGTCGTCGGGCGCCGCGCCGCGGCGCGGGCCGGAACCGATTCTAGCGCTCAATGCGCGAAGGCGCGCCGGGCCGCCTTCGCGCCCCTGAAAAAAGATCGGGCCACGATCCCGCGCAAACCCAGATCGTTGCGGGAAGATCCGCCGAATGTCGCGCAACGTCGCCGAACCGGCCGCGCCCGCCGCCTGCGCCGAATCGCCCCGCGCTCGCTAAAGCGGGCCCGCGCGGCGCTAAAATGGCATGAGCTTTTCGCCCGTGAGCCCGCGCACGATGAATCACTTTCCCAAACTGCTGTCCTCGCAGATCGGCTTCGACGTCGCGCAGACGATCCTCGAGAACTTCGATCGCCACTACCGGATCTTCCGCGAAGCGGCCGTCGAAGCGAAGGACCTGTTCGAGCGCGCGGACTGGCACGGGCTGCAGCGGCTCGCGCGCGAGCGCATCACGTCGTACGACGACCGCGTGCGCGAATGCGTCGAGCTGCTCGAGGACGAGTACGACGCGGAGAACATCGACAACGAAGTCTGGCCGCAGATCAAGCTGCATTACATCGGCCTGCTCACGTCGCACCGCCAGCCCGAATGCGCGGAGACGTTCTTCAATTCGGTGTGCTGCAAGATCCTGCACCGCGCGTACTTCAACAACGATTTCATCTTCGTGCGCCCGGCGATCTCGACCGAATACATCGAGAACGACGAGCCCGCCGCGAAGCCCACGTACCGCGCGTACTATCCGGGCAGCGAGGGGCTCGCCGCGACGCTCGAGCGGATCGTCACGAACTTCCAGCTCAATCCGCCGTTCGAGGATCTCGAGCGCGACATCGCGTGCATCATGCAGGCGATCCACGACGAGTTCGGCGCGTTCGACGAAGCGGTGAATTTCCAGATCCACGTGCTGTCGTCGCTGTTCTACCGGAACAAGACCGCGTACGTCGTCGGCCGCATCATCAACGGCGACCGCGTGCTGCCGTTCGCGGTGCCGATCCGCCACGCGCGCGCGGGCATCCTCGCGCTCGACACCGTGCTCCTGCGCCGCGACCAGTTGAAGATCATCTTCAGCTTCTCGCACTCGTATTTCCTCGTCGACATGAACGTGCCCTCCGCGTATGTGCAGTTCCTGCGCTCGATCATGCCGGGCAAGCCGAAGGCGGAGATCTACACGTCGGTCGGCCTGCAGAAGCAGGGCAAGAACCTGTTCTATCGCGACCTGCTGCATCACCTGTCGCATTCGAGCGACCGCTTCATCGTCGCGCCCGGCATCAAGGGGCTCGTGATGCTCGTGTTCACGCTGCCGTCGTTCCCGTACGTGTTCAAGATGATCAAGGATCACTTCCCGCCGCCGAAGGACACGACGCGCGAGCAGATCATGGCCAAGTACCTGCTCGTCAAGCGCCACGACCGTCTCGGCCGGATGGCCGACACGCTCGAATACTCGAGCGTCGCGCTGCCGCTCGCGCGGCTCGACGACGCGCTCGTGCGCGAGCTCGAAAAGGAAGTGCCGTCGCTGATCGAATACGAGGGCGAGAACCTCGTCATCAAGCACCTGTACATCGAGCGCCGGATGGTGCCGCTCAACCTGTATCTGCAAAACGGCAGCGATGCCGAGATCGAGCACGGCGTGCGCGAATACGGCAATGCGGTGAAGGAGCTGATGCAGGCCAACATCTTCCCCGGCGACATGCTGTACAAGAACTTCGGCGTGACGCGCCACGGGCGCGTCGTGTTCTACGACTACGACGAGATCGAATACCTGACCGACTGCAACGTGCGCCGCGTGCCGCCGCCGCGCAACGACGAAGACGAGATGTCGGGCGAGCCGTGGTACACGGTCGGCCCGCACGACATCTTCCCCGAAACCTACGCGCCGTTCCTGCTCGGCGACCCGCGCGTGCGCGAGCACTTCCTCGCGCATCACGCGGATTTCTTCGATCCGCAGCTCTGGCAGGACAGCAAGGACCGCCTGCTGCGCGGCGAGCTGCCCGATTTCTTCGCCTACGAGCCGGCGCTGCGCTTTTGCATCCGCTATCCGGAGCGCTTCGCGCCGGGCGACGCGGCCGACGGCGGCAAGCTCGCCGCCGCGTGAGCCGCGCCCGCCCCGCGCTCGAACGCCCCTTTTTTCATCCCACGGAACCGACTTGAGATGAACAAGAACGACCATCCGCTCTCCCATCTGTTCGACAACAACGACGCCTGGGTCAAGCGCAAGCTCGCCGACGACCCGCAATACTTCTCGCGCCTCGCCGATCAGCAGGCGCCCGAATATCTCTGGATCGGCTGCTCCGATTCGCGCGTGCCCGCGAACCAGATCATCGGCCTGCCGCCGGGCGAAGTGTTCGTCCATCGCAACATCGCGAACGTCGTCGTGCACACCGATCTGAACTGCCTGTCGGTGATCCAGTTCGCGGTCGACCTGCTGAAGGTCAAGCACGTCATGGTCGTCGGCCACTACGGCTGCTCGGGCGTGAACGCGGCGCTGCACAACCGCCGCGTCGGGCTCGCGGACAACTGGCTGCACCACGTGCAGGACGTGCGCGAAAAGCACGCGGCGCTGCTCGAGGACTGGCCGCTCGGCGAAGCGCGCTACCGGCGGCTGATCGAGCTCAACGCGATCGAGCAGGTGGTCAACGTGTGCCGCACGACGATCGTCAACGACGCGTGGGCGCGCGGCCAGCCGCTTACCGTGCACGCGCTCGTGTACGGCGTGCACGACGGCCGGATGCGCAATCTCGGGATGGCCGTGTCGCATGCCGAGCAGCTCGATGCGACGTACCGCCGCGCGGTCGCCGCGCTTTCGGCAAGCGGCGCGCATTCGGCGGACAATGACGTCGTGGCGGCCGACGCGGCGCAGCTCGCCGGCGCGGTCGATCTCATTGCCCAAACCATCAAGGAGACGAAACATGACGGCTGTTGATCAGGATCCGATCGTCATCGCATCGGCGGCGCGCACGCCGATCGCGGGCTTTCAGGGCGAGTTCGCGTCGCTCGCCGCACCGCAGCTGGGCGCGGCCGCGATCGCCGCGGCGCTCGAGCGCGCGGGCCTGCAACCGGAGCAGATCGACGAGGCGGTGATGGGCTGCGTGCTGCCCGCCGGGCAGGGGCAGGCGCCGGCGCGGCAGGCGGCGCTCGGCGCGAAGCTGCCGCTGTCGGTCGGCTGCACGACGATCAACAAGATGTGCGGCTCGGGCATGCGCGCGGCGATGTTCGCGCACGACATGCTCGTGGCGGGCTCCGTCGACGTGATCGTCGCGGGCGGCATGGAAAGCATGACGAACGCGCCGTACCTGCTGCCGAAGGCGCGCGCCGGCATGCGCATGGGCCACGGCCAGGTGCTCGACCACATGTTCCTCGACGGCCTCGAGGACGCCTACGACAAGGGCCGGCTGATGGGCACGTTCGCCGAGGAATGCGCGGGCGAATACGCGTTCTCGCGCGACGCGCAGGACGCGTTCGCGATCGAATCGCTCGCGCGCGCGAAGCGGGCGAACGAGGACGGCTCGTTCGCGTGGGAAATCGCGCCCGTGACGGTGGCCGGCAAGAAGGGCGATGCGGTGATCGCGCGCGACGAGCAGCCGTTCAAGGCGAACCCCGAGAAGATTCCGACGCTCAAGCCCGCGTTCAGCAAGACGGGCACCGTGACCGCCGCGAATTCGTCGTCGATCTCCGACGGCGCGGCCGCGCTCGTGATGATGCGCGCGTCGACGGCGAACCGGCTCGGGCTCGCGCCGCTCGCGCGCGTCGTCGGCCATTCGACGTTCGCGCAGGCGCCGTCGAAGTTCACGACGGCGCCTGTCGGCGCGATCCGGCGCCTGTTCGAGAAGAACGGCTGGCGCGCGGCCGAGGTCGACCTGTACGAGATCAACGAAGCGTTCGCGGTCGTCACGATGGCGGCGATGAAGGAGCACGGCCTGCCGCACGAGAAGGTCAACGTGAACGGCGGCGCGTGCGCGCTCGGCCATCCGATCGGCGCGTCGGGCGCCCGCATCCTCGTCACGCTGATCGGCGCGCTGCGCGCGCGCGGGGCCAAGCGCGGCGTGGCGAGCCTGTGCATCGGCGGCGGCGAAGCGACCGCGATGGGCATCGAGCTGATCTGACCTGAGCGCGCATCGAACGGGAGCCCTCCGATGAAGACCGTATTGATCGTCGGCGCATCGCGCGGCATCGGCCGCGAATTCGTCGGCCAGTATCTGCATGACGGCTGGCGCGTGATCGCCACGGCGCGCGACGCCGCGGCGCTCGCGGCGCTCGATGCGCTCGGCGCGCGCGCGCTCGCGCTCGCGCTCGACGTCGCGCAGCCCGACGACATCGCGGCGTTCGACGCGCGCCTCGGCGGCGCCGCGCTCGACGCGGCCGTCGTCGTGTCGGGCGTGTACGGCCCGCGCACGGCGGGCGTCGAGCCCATCGGCGTGGAGGACTTCGATGCGATGATGCACACGAACGTGCTCGGCCCGATGCTGCTGATGCCGATCCTGCTGCCGCGCGTCGAGGCGAGCCGCGGCGTCCTCGCGGTGCTGTCGAGCAAGATGGGCAGCATCGGCGAGGCGACCGGCACGACCGGCTGGCTCTATCGCGCGAGCAAGGCGGCGGTGAACGACGCGCTCAGGATCGCTTCGCTGCAGGCGCGGCACGCGGCCTGCATCGCGCTGCATCCGGGCTGGGTGCGCACCGACATGGGCGGCGCGCAGGCGGCGCTCGATCCGCAGGCGAGCGTCGCCGGCATGCGCCGCGTGATCGCGCAGGCGGCGGGCGACCGCGAGCGCGCGAACGGCCGCTTCTTCCAATACGATGGCGTCGAGCTCGGCTGGTGAGCCGGCGCGCCGCCGCATTCCTCCGATCACGATGCAACCCACGACGAACGCCCCCGAGCGCCCCCTCGACTGCCCGTGCGGCGGCGCCGCGCCCGGCGCGAACGCGAACGCGCGCGCGCCGCGCTACGCGGATTGCTGCGCCCGCCTGATCGACGGGCACGCCACCGCGGCAACGGCGCTCGAGCTGATGCGCTCGCGCTACAGCGCATACGTGCTCGGCGCCACCGATTATCTGCGCGCGACCTGGGACCCGAGCACCTGCCCGGCCGAGCTCGACGCCGACACCGGCCGCGCGCACGCGCCGCGCTGGCTCGGCCTCGTGATCAAGCGCCACGCGCAACTCGACGCGACGCACGCCGAAGTGGAATTCGTCGCGCGCTACAAAATCGGCGGGCGCGCGCACCGGATGCACGAGACGAGCCGTTTCACGCGCGACGCGCAAGGCGCGTGGCGCTACGTCGACGGCGATGTAAGCGAGCGCTGAGTCCGCCGGTTCGTATCGCTTCGCCCCACCTCGTACCGCTTCGCCGTGCCGCGGACCGCGGCGAGCGCCCCCCACCGCCCGGGCCGCCGCGGATTCGGCGACACATTCGGCGGCGCGCGTCGGCATGGCCGGGTAATTCCGGCGTTGCACAATCGAAATTTGTCAGGCTAGGATGGCCCACGTTTGGTGCAATTCGCGTGGGTGGGCTCGGGCATGGCGTTCGGCAAGGTGATGACGGGATGGATCGCGGCATGCGTGCTGTCGGCCGCTCAGGCCGATCCGCTGCCCTCCGATGCGCCGTCGGCGCCAGCCGCCGCCCCCTACGCGCCGCGCGTATCGCACGCGCCCCGCGCAGCCGGCGCGCTCGCGAACGCCGAGCGCTTCGACTACGGCGATTCGGGCCTGCCGCCCGTCGCCGCGAATCTGAACGAAACGATCATCCGCATTCCGGTCGACGCCGCCGGCGCGATCACGCTCGAGGCGACCGTATACAAGCCGGATGGCCCGGGCCCCTTCCCGCTCGTGGTCTTCAACCACGGCAAGAATCCCGGCGATCTGCGCGCGCAGCCGCGCAGCCGGCCGCTGTCGTTCGCGCGCGAGTTCGTGCGGCGCGGCTACGCGGTGGTCGCGCCGAACCGCGAGGGCTTCGCCGGCTCGGGCGGCACGTACATCCAGGAAGGCTGCGACGTCGAGCGCAACGGCGTCGCGCAGGCGCGCGACGTCGCCGCGACGATCGGCTACATGTCGAAGCTGTCCTACGTCGATGCGAGGCACGTCGTCGTCGCCGGCACGTCGCACGGCGGGCTCGTGTCGCTCGCGTACGGCACCGAGGCCGCGCGCGGCGTGCGCGGAATCATCAACTTCTCGGGCGGGCTGCGTCAGGATCTCTGCGAAGGCTGGCAGAAGAACCTCGTCGACGCGTTCGATACGTACGGCTCGCGCACGCACGTGCCGTCGCTCTGGCTGTACGGCGAAAACGATTCGGTATGGTCGCCCGCGCTCGTCGCGCAACTGCGCGACGCGTACATGTCGCACGGCGCGAGCACGCTCTTCGTCGATTTCGGCCGCTACAAGGACGACGCGCACCGGATCATCGTCGATCGCGACGGCGTGCCGATCTGGTGGCCGCCCGTCGCGTCGTTCCTCGCGCAACTGAGCCTGCCCACCTCGGTCCGCTATGCGGTCGCGAATCCGCACGAGCCGAAGGCGAGCGGCTATGCGGCGATCGAATCGGTCGATGCGGTGCCGTTCATCGACGACGCCGGCCGCGCCGCGTATCGCCGCTTCCTCGCGCAGCATCCGAGCCGCGCGTTCGCGGTGTCGAGCGAGGGCGCATGGTCGTGGGCCGAAGGCGGCGACGATCCGATGGCGCTCGCGCTCGAAGGCTGCCGCAAGCAGGGCGCGGGGGCGTGCCAGCTGTCGACGAGCGCGTCGTGTGGCGCGACGCGGGCACGCAGACGGCGGACGAATCGACGAGCGCGGCGCACGCGCTCGCGAGCCGCTGACCGCCCCGCGAACCTCGCATCCCGCCCGCACACCCCCGGCGATGCCTCGCCCGTCCCGATTCGGCCCGCCCCGTCCGGCCGATCGCGCATGAGCGCCCGCCGCCGTTGACGCGGCGCACGCGCGCCTCCTACTTCCGCCGCTTTCTTCACATCGATGCGGCACCGGTGCGCCGCACACGCGCGGCGGCGCTGAGCGCCTCGCTCCCTCATGCGCACGCATCGAACATGCCCTTTTTTCGAGCGCCCGCCGTTTTCCGGCGGCCCCCGCACGATTCCCGCCCCACGGGTAGCGACTCTTTGCCGTCGTCTTCTTCCGCGTATTCGAATGATCTGCCCCGAACCGTCGCGAGACGCGCCGAAATGCGCCGAACTCCGTGCCCAGCAAGGCTCCGGCGTTTTGTAACGAGTACTGCAACGGAGCAAAAAACACGCTAATCTCAGCCCCGGTTTTCGATTTGCACACGCGTTTTTCTTCGCCATCCGATCGTCCGCTTTTCCGCTGTCGATTCCGCATGAGCGAGCGGCGCTTCGCGCCCTCGACGCGTTTTGGTCCCGGAGCAGTCTTGAGCACACACGCAACCGACGACTGGGTCGCGCGCAGCCTGCGCGCGGTCTGGCATCCTTGCACGCAGATGAAGCACCACGAGCGGCTGCCGCTCATTCCGGTCGCGCGCGGCGAACGCGCGTGGCTGTTCGATCGCGCGGGCAATCGCTATCTCGACGCGATCAGCTCGTGGTGGGTGAACCTGTTCGGCCACGCGAATCCGCGCATCAACGCGGCGCTCAAGCAGCAGCTCGACACGCTCGAGCACGCGATGCTCGCCGGCTGCACGCACGAAAGCGCGATCGAGCTCGCCGAACGGCTCGCCGCGCGCACGCAGCACACGCTCGGCCATGCGTTCTTCGCGTCGGACGGCGCGTCGGCCGTCGAGATCGCGCTGAAGATGAGCTTTCACGCATGGCGCAACCGCGGCCGCGGCGACAAGCGCGAATTCGTCTGCATCGCGAACGGTTACCACGGCGAGACGATCGGCGCGCTTGGCGTGACCGATGTCGCGCTGTTCAAGGACGCCTACGATCCGCTGATTCGCGCGGCGCACGTCGTCGCTTCGCCGGACGCGCGCGGCGCGCGCGACGGCGAAACCGCGGCCGACGTGGCCGCGCGCGCGCTCGGCGACGTGCGGCGCCTGTTCGCCGAGCGCGGCGAGAAGATCGCCGCGCTGATCGTCGAGCCGCTCGTGCAGTGCGCGGCCGGCTTCGCGATGCACGATCCGTCGTACGTGCGCGGCCTGCGCGCGCTGTGCGACGCGCACGACGTGCATCTGATCGCCGACGAGATCGCCGTCGGCTGCGGGCGCACCGGCACGTTCTTCGCGTGCGAGCAGGCGCACGTGTGGCCCGATTTCCTGTGCCTGTCGAAAGGCATCAGCGGCGGCTATCTGCCGCTGTCGCTCGTGCTCTCGCGCGATGCGATCTTCGATGCGTTCTACGACGACGACGTGACGCGCGGCTTCCTGCATTCGCATTCGTACACGGGCAATCCGCTCGCGTGCCGCGCGGCCGTCGCGACGCTCGAGCTGTTCGACACCGACGACGTGCTCGCCGAAAACGCACGCAAGTCCGCGCTGATGCGTGAGGCGCTCGCGCCGCTCGCGTCGCATCCGCACGTGCGCCACCTGCGCGAGCGCGGCACGATCTTCGCGTTCGACGTCGCGCTCGAAGGCGACGCGGCGAGGACGTTCCCGCGCCGCTTCTTCGAGCACGCGCTCGCGCGCGAGACGCTGCTGCGCCCGATCGGCACGACGGTCTACCTGATGCCGCCTTACATCCTCGACGAAGGCGAGATCGAATGGCTCGCCTCGCGCACGCGCGCGACGCTCGACGCAACGCTGTCGGAGGCCCACGCATGAATCCGCTCGCCACGCTCGAACAAGGCCTCGCCGACATCGACGCGCAAGGGCTGCGCCGGTGCCGCCGCGTCGCGGACACCGCGTGCGGCGCGCACATGACGGTGGACGGCCGCGCAATCATCGGCTTCGCGAGCAACGACTATCTCGGGCTCGCCGCGCATCCGCGCCTCGTCGAAGCGTTCGCCGAAGGCGCGCGCCGCTACGGCTCGGGCAGCGGCGGCTCGCATCTGCTCGGCGGCCACTCGCGCGCGCACGCGACGCTCGAAGACGAGCTCGCCGCGTTCTCCGGCGGCTTCTCCGATGCGCCGCGCGCGCTGTACTTCAGCACCGGCTACATGGCGAACCTCGCCGCGCTCACCGCGCTCGCGGGCCGCGGCGCGACGATCTTCTCCGACGCGCTCAATCATGCGTCGCTGATCGACGGCGCGCGGTTGTCGCGCGCGAACGTGCAGATCTACCCGCACGGCGACGCCGACGCGCTCGACGCGCGCCTGCGCGCCTGCGACGCGCCGACGAAGCTGATCGTCTCCGACACCGTGTTCAGCATGGACGGCGACGTCGCGCCGCTCGCGCGCCTCGTCGCGCTCGCCGAGACACACGGCGCGTGGCTCGTCGTCGACGACGCGCACGGCTTCGGCGTGCTCGGCCCGCAAGGCCGCGGCGCGCTCGCCGCGCACGGGCTGCGCTCGCCGAACCTCGTCTACGTCGGCACGCTCGGCAAGGCGGCGGGCGTCGCGGGCGCGTTCGTCGTCGCGCATGAAACGGTGATCGAATGGCTCGTGCAGCGCGCGCGCAGCTATATCTTCACGACGGCCGCGCCGCCGTCCGTCGCGTGCGCGGTGTCCGCGAGCCTCGCGGTCATCGCGAGCGACGAAGGCGACGCGCGCCGCGCGCATCTCGGCGCGCTGATCAAGCGCACCCGTGCGATCCTGCGCGCCACGCATTGGCAGCCCGTCGATTCGCACACGGCCGTGCAGCCGCTCGTGATCGGCAGCAACGAAGCGACGCTCGCGGCGATGGCCGCGCTCGACGCGCAGGGCCTGTGGGTGCCCGCGATCCGGCCGCCGACGGTGCCGGCCGGCACGTCGCGGCTGCGCATCTCGCTGTCGGCCGCGCATTCGTTCGACGATCTCGCACGCCTCGAGGCGGCGCTCGTCACGCCGATCGGAGCCGCCGCATGAGCGCGCCGCTTTCGCTGTTCGTGACGGGCACCGATACCGAGATCGGCAAGACGTTCGTATCGGCCGCGCTGCTGCACGGCTTCGCGCGCGCGGGGCTGCGCGCGGCCGCGATGAAGCCGGTGGCCGCGGGCGCGTACGAGCGCGACGGCGCATGGCGCAACGAAGACGCGGACCAGCTCGACGCGGCCGCGAACGTCGCGCTGCCCGCCGCGATCCGCACGCCGTTTCTCCTGAAGGCGCCCGCCGCGCCGCACATCGTCGCCGCGCGCGAGGGCGTCGCGCTCGACATCGGCACGATCGTCGACGCGCATCGCCGCGCGTGCGAGATGGCGGATGTCATCGTCGTCGAAGGCGTCGGCGGCGTTCGCGTGCCGCTCGCCGACACGCGCGATACCGCCGATCTGGCGGTCGCGCTCGGGCTGCCCGTGGTGCTCGTCGTCGGCGTGCGTCTCGGCTGCATCAGCCACGCACTGCTCACCGCCGAGGCGATCGCCGCGCGCGGCCTGCCCCTTGCCGGCTGGGTCGCGAACCGCATCGATCCGGCGATGCCCTTCGCCGACGACAACATCGACACGCTGCGCGCGTGGCTCGAACGCGAGCACCGCGCGCCGCTGCTCGGCGCGCTCGCGCACATGAGCCCGCCGTCGCCCGACGCGGCGTCGCACGCGCTCGACGTGAACCTCTTGCTGAACGCGCTGCGCGCCGCCGCGCCGCGCTGACATTTTAGCCGCTCGTTTCAACCGCTCTTTGCCGATTTTTCGCATCGATCCCTGTTCCGAAGGATGACCGACATGACTGAAGCTCAAACCGCTTGCGCGACGACCGAAACACCGGTGGCCGCGCCCGCCGCGCCGCGCTGGCGCGTCGCCGACGTGATCGCGCTCTACGAGCTGCCGTTCAACGATCTGCTGTTCCGCGCGCAGCAGACGCACCGCGAGCACTTCGACGCGAACGCGATCCAGCTCTCGACGCTGCTGTCGATCAAGACGGGCGGCTGCGAGGAGGACTGCGGCTACTGCTCGCAGTCCGCGCATCACGACACCGGCCTGAAGGCGGAGAAGCTGATGGAGGTGGACGCGGTGCTCGCCGCCGCGCGCACCGCGAAGGAAAACGGCGCGACGCGCTTCTGCATGGGCGCCGCGTGGCGCAACCCGAAGGATCGCCACATCGAGCCGATCAAGGAGATGATCCGCGGCGTGAAGGACATGGGCCTCGAGACGTGCGTGACGCTCGGCATGCTCGAGGAACACCAGGCGAAGGCGCTGGCGGAGGCGGGCCTCGACTATTACAACCACAACCTCGACACGTCGCCCGAATTCTATGGGCAGATCATCTCGACGCGCACGTACCAGGATCGCCTCGACACGCTCGAGCGCGTGCGCGACGCGGGCATCAACGTATGCTGCGGCGGGATCATCGGGATGGGCGAATCGCGCCGCGAGCGCGCGGGCCTGATCGCGCAGCTCGCGAACATGAACCCGTATCCGGAATCGGTGCCGATCAACAATCTCGTCGCGATCGAAGGCACGCCGCTCGAGAACGCGCAGGCGCTCGATCCGTTCGAGTTCGTGCGTACGATCGCGGTCGCGCGCATCACGATGCCCAAGGCGATGGTGCGCTTGTCGGCGGGCCGCGAGCAGCTCGACGACGCGATGCAGGCGCTGTGCTTCCTCGCCGGCGCGAATTCGATGTTCTACGGCGACGTGCTGCTCACGACCGGCAATCCGCGCGCGGAAGCGGACCGCAAGCTGCTCGCGCGGCTCGGCATGTCGGCAAGCGAGGCGTCGCAGTTGAGCGCCTGAACGCCGGCTGCCTTCCTGCAAAACAGCCGGGCGATGTCCCGGCTTTTTCGCGCGATGCGCGGCGCGGCACTCGCCGGCAGCCGCTTCGGCCACGCCGCGGCGCGCAACCGCGGCGCAGTCGGGGCGCTACCCCCGCGTCGCCGCATCGAGCGCCGCGCGCGCCTTCGCGACGAGCCGCTCGTCGATCGGCGCGAGCACCTCGCCACGCTCGCGCACGCCCGAGCCGAAATGCACGGCCCGCACGCCGGTGGCGCGCACGAAATCGCCGAGCGCATCGACGGTGAGCCCCGCGCCCGCGAGCACCGTGCACGCCGCGCCCGCGGCGCGCCGCACCATCCGCGCGACGACGTCGCGCGCGTCGAGCACCGACGGATGTCCGCCCGAGGTCAGCACCGACGTGACGGACGGCACGCGCAGCAACGTATCGAATGCGGCGTTCAGATCGCGCGCGACGTCGAACGCGCGGTGGAACGTGAGATCGCGCCCGTCGGCCGCGTCGGCGATGCGCCGCAACGCGTCGAGATCGATGTCGCCGTGCGCGTCGAGCATCCCGAACACGATGCCGTTCGCGCCCGCCGCGACGGCCGCGCGCACGTTGCGCGCGATCGCCGCGAGTTCGCTCGCGTCGTAACTGAACGAGCGGCTGTGCGGGCGCACGATCACGTTGACGGGAATCGGCACCGCGGCGACGACGGCTTCGATCACGCCGACGCTCGGCGTCAGGCCGCCCTCGCTGATCGCGGTCACGAGCTCGATGCGATCGGCCCCCGCGCGCGCGGCGGCTCTCGCGTCGCCGATCGTCGTCGCGATGACTTCGAGAAGGATCGAGGAAGCTGGCATGGAAGCGGTCCGGATCGGGTTGAACCAGCCAGCATCGTAACCGACGGCGCGAGCGCGCGGCTAGGGCGGAAGCACCGACGGCCGAAGGGGCCCGTGCGGCGCGGCGCGGGACGCCGCAACGGCCGCCGCGGCCTTTCCGGTTCCTATTTTTCCGCCTTTCCCGCCACGCGCGATATGCGATATGCGATATGCGACGCGTAATGCGTGATGCCGCTTCGCATGAATACGACCGCGCCGCCGCCTCGCCGAATCGCGTCGCATCGCGTGGCGCAGCGCCACCGGGCTTCATCGCGCCGCGCACGCTTGGCGCCGTCCGGCCCGATTCACTTCGCGTCGCGCGCGATGCGCGACGCTTGCCGCGCGAAACGAATCCGCACGTCAATCGAGATAGTCCGCATACGCCTTGCGCGTATACGATTGCAACTGCCGCCACGGCAGTGCGTTCGCACGCGGCGCGGGCGTGAGCGTGAGCGTCAGCTTGCGCGACGCATGGCCGTCCGCGCTGCGGTATTCGACGACGAGCGGCGCCTGCAACGCATCGCTCCACAGAACGCGATTGGTGCCCTGCGCGCGCGGCGCGCCGACCGTCTGCTCGTACCAGCGCGTGCCGGGCGCGGGGCCCGGCTTCGACTGCGCGGCGAGGCGCTTCAGTTGCGACGGCGGCGTGATGTAGAACGCGTTGTCCCACGAACCGTCGAAACCCGTCGTCTCGTACTCGGCGGGCGGCACCGCAACCACCGTGCGCTGCGCCGCATCGACGTATTCGACGCCGATCCTGCCGCCGTCGTTCGTCACGTGCCGCGCGGCCGAATCGAAATCGAAATGCCGGTGGCCGGCGTGCGCATCGGCCGCCGCCGCGGCGGGACGCGCGCCGCCGCGCGACGGCGGCGTGCGCGCGGCGTCCAAGCCCTCGTGCGCATGCGCGTCGCCGGCATGCGCGCGCTTCGCGCCGGATGGCGGCACGCGTTCGATCCAGACGTGCCCGTCGCGCCGCACCATCCGCTCACGATACGTGACGGTGCGCGTCACGCCGTCCGCGCTCACCGTCATGCTTTCGTGCAGCAGCACCGCATCGAGATCGGGTGCGCGGCCCCCGTCGGGCGCGGGAGGCGCGGCGAGCGCCGGCGCGGCGGCGAGCACGGCCGCGCCGCCGAGCGCCGCGCATGCGCGCCGCACGACATCGAGTTTCATCGCGAACGTTCGCATCGCAGCCATTGCGCTCAGAACCCGAACGCGGCCTTCACGAGGCCGAACACCTTCGTGTTGTCGAGCGTGCCCTTGAACGCCTTCGCGCCGGCGCCGTCGGCAAACAGCATCACGTCGCCGCCGCCGTGCGTCTCGGAACCCGCGCTGCCCATGCGCACGCCGACTTCCTGCAGATACGCGTCGTTCGTCGCCGTCGACGAATCCACCGGCACGCGCACGTTCGGCCGGTTCGCGCCATTGCCGAACACGAGCGTCGTGTACGGGTTGCCGTCCGCGTCCTTGTTCGGCTGGCCGTCGCGATAGTTGCGGCTGATGTCGAGCACCGGATTGCCGCGCTTCGAATAGCCGTTGATCGTCATCGTGTGATCGTGATCGGCCGTCACGACGATCAGCGTATCCGACAGATCGACCTTCGCGAGCGCGGTGCGGATCGCCTCGTCGAACGCCACCGTGTCTTCGAGCGCGCGCTTCGCGTTCGTGCCGTGCAGCGCGTGGTCGATGCGCCCGCCTTCGACCATCAGGAAATAGCCGTTCGGATTCTTCCGCAACACGTCGATCGCCTTCGCGGTCATCTCCGCGAGGCTCGGCTGCGTCGCGCCCTCGCCCTTGCCCGCGACGCGGTCGAGCTCGTATTCGAGATGGCTCGTCGTGCTGAAAAGGCCGATCAGCTTGCCCGCGCCCGCCTGCGCGAGCTGATCCTTCGTCGCGACCACCGCGTAGCCCTTCGCCTGCAGCTCGGCGAGCAGGTTGCGCCCATCCGCGCGGCCGCGCCTGTTGGCGAGCGGATCGTACGGCGTCCAGTGATTGCGGCCGCCGCCCATCAGCACGTCGACGCCGTCGCCGAGCGCCGCGTTGTAGCCCGCGCCGCCCGGCACGGCCTGCGCGGCAATGTCGTACTGCGCGTCGCGATGGCAGATGTGCGAGTAGGTCGCCGCGGGCGTCGCGTGCGTGAGCTCGGTCGTCGTGATCGCGCCGACCGCCTTGCCGCGCGCCTTCGCGAGCTCGAGCAGCGTCGCCGCCGGCGTGCCGTTGCCCACGCCGCAGCGGTTCACCGTCTTGTTGCCGTTCGCGTCGCTGCCGGGGGCGATCGCGCGCGTGTCCGGCGACATCGACAGCACCTCGTTGTTCATCTTCACGCCGGTCATGTACGCGGCCATCGACGGCGCGCTGTCCGTCGTCTGCGCGTCGTTCGAGAAGGTCTTGATGCGCGCGGTGCGCGGCAGCTTTTCCATCGTCAGTTGGCTGGCTTCGCCGACCTTGTAGAGGCGGCTCGCCGTCACGGTGGCCGGCCCCATCCCGTCGCCGAGGAAGAAGATCACGTTCTTCGCCTGGCCCGCGGCGTGCGCCGCGTGGCCGAAACCGCCCGAGAGGGCCGCCGCGGCGAACGCCGCCGCCGCGATGCGCTTGATAGTCGACATCCTGTATTCCCCTGTTTCCCGTCAAGCCGCGCTCAGAGCTGCGCCGCGCCGCGCACGAGCTCGAACACCTTGTTGTTCTCGATCACGCCGTGAAAGCCGTCCGCGCCGCGGCCGATCGCGCCGAGGAACACGTCGGTGCCGCCGTGCGTCTCGCCGCCCTTGGCCATGCGCACGACCGCTTCCTGGCGATAATCGTCCGCGCCCGTCACCGCGTCGGTGAGGCTCGTGCCCGCGCGGCTGCCTTGCACGCGGTTCTCGCCGTTGCCGAAGCCGATGATCGTGTACGGCGCGCCGTCCGCGTCCTTCGCGACCGCGCCCGTCTGATAGTTGCGCAGCACGCCGAGCACGCCCGGCTTGCCCGCTTCCGTCTTGCCCGTGCGCGCCGCGTAGCCGTTGAGCACCAGCGTGTGATCGTGGTCGGCCGTCACGACGACGAGCGTGTTCTTCAACTCCGGATCGGTCTGGCGCACCTTGTCGAGCGTCGCCTTGATCGCGTTGTCGAACGCGACCGTATCCTGCAGCGCGCGCTTCGCGTTCGTGTCGTGCAGCGCGTGATCGATGCGCCCGCCTTCGACCATCAGGAAATAGCCGTTCGGGTTCTTCTGCAGCACGTCGAGCGCGCGCGTCGCCATGTCGGCGAGGCTCGGCTCTTTCGTCGCGCCGCGGTCGAGGTCGTAGCTCATGTGGCTCGACGCGAACAGGCCCGCGAGCTTGCCGCGCTTCGTCGCATCGGCGGCGAGGAGCTCGTCGCGGTTCTGCGCGATCGCGTAGCCCTTCGCCTTCGGCTCGTTCACGAGATGGCGGCCGTCCGCGCGCTTGCCGCCCGCTTCCTTCGGCACGAAGAATTGCGCGCCGCCGCCCAGCACGACATCCACGCCGCCGCCGAGCGCCGCGTTGTAGCCCGCGCCGCCCGGCACGAGCTGCGCGGCGATGTCGTTCTCGGCGTCGCGGTGGCACACGTGCGCGTAGGTCGCGGCGGGCGTCGCGTGGGTGACGCGGGTCGTCGTCACGACGCCGGTGGCGAGCCCCTTCGCCTTCGCGATCTCGAGCAGCGTCGGCACCGGCTTGCCGTTGTTCGCGCCGCAGTTGCCGGTGAGACTCGCGCTCGGCTCGATCGCCTTCGTGTCGGGCGTCATCGAGATCACTTCGTTGTTCGTCTTCACGCCCGTCATATATGCGGACATCGACGGCGCGCTGTCCGTCACCTGCGCATCGTTCGAATAGGTCTTCACGAACGCGGTCTCGGGCAGCGTGTCGAGCGTGAGCGCGCCGTCCTCGCCGAGCGCATAGATTCGCGCGGCCGTGAGCGTCGTCATCCCCATTCCGTCGCCCAGAAAGAAGATGACGTTGCGCGCGGCGCCCGTTTGCGCGCCGTTGTCCGACGCGCCCGGCGTCTTCGGCTCGTCGCTGCCGCAGCCCGCCGCCGCGAAGACGCTCGCGCCAAGGAGCGCGGCCAGTCTCACTCGCTTCATGTTTCGGCTTCCCGTTGGTGTGATTTCTTTCAAAAACGCCAGGACGATACGGGGGCGATGTGACGCGAATGTGAATTGAAAGCATTTGGAATGGATATTGAATGGTTCGCGCGGCGAGAGACTGCCGGTTGCGTCGGGCTTCGGTCCTGGGGCCTGGACGCTCGGGTTGGCGTTCGAGGCGGGGGGGCGGCGTGGCCGAGCGACGGCCCGCGAGCGACGCGCGGCGGGCGCGATCGCGACGAAGCCGCCGCGCGCGCGAACCGGCACGGCAGGCACGTCGCGCGACTCGTTCATGACGCGCGCTGCCTGAAGTAGGCCGTCGCGGCCGGGCGATACAGGATGAACAGGAACAGCGCGATCAGCGCGGCGGCGATGATCAGCATGCCCTTGAACGGCGTCGTGAAAACGGAGATCGCGAATCCGGCGAGCGCGACGATCGCGTAGAGCGTGCGCCCCCAAATCCGCCGCTTCAGGATCGCCGTGCCGGCGACGAGATGCAGCCCCTCGCTGACGACGGCGATCGCGACGGTCGCCTCGAGCGGCAACGGCGAGTAGCGCAGGAGCGCGACAGCATTCGGATCGCGCAGGGAAAACGGCATCGAGATCAGCCCGATCACGTTCGAGACGATCACGAACCACGCAAGGACGGTCAACGAAAGCGGTCTTTTCATGATTCTTCTCCGCGTTGCGCCGATGGCCGGATCGCGCGGTGCAGGCCCGGCACCGCGATCCTCAGCGCATTCTCGACCTCGCGTTCGCAAAATGCAACGCCGTCCCGGCATGCGCGCGCGGCCGCGCGAATGCGGCACATGCGGCGAGCGCACGCCGGGGCGCGTGCGGCCCCCGCAATGCAATATATGCGACGAACGGCGCGCGGCGTCAGGCACGGCGACGCGCGCAGGCGATGCAGCGCGCATCCGCCCGTGCGATCGCGCTATCGTGCGGCCAAAACCGCGGGCGCGGTGCGCAATGGCCGTGCGCATCGCGCGCTTGCCGACGCAAGCGGGTGGCGCCCCTCGGGGGTGCCCGAAACCCTCCGCCCGGATGGCGGGCGTTCATCCATCGCGCGGCGGCGGCCGCCACGCCGCGCAACCGCGCCCCGCGCGGGCAATCCCCGCGCCCCGCCGCTACGCGCCGGCCGCTGCGTCCGCATCGATCCAGTCGATATCGCCGCAGAGCACGCATAGCGCATCGTTCACGCGCACCGCGATCGACAGCGTCACGCAAGGCAGCGCCTCGTTGATCGACAGATACGGCCGCGTCGCCTGCACGCGCCCGGGCTCGGCGATCGCCGCCCGGAAATACGGGCGCCTCAGCCAGTTCGCGCCCTGCGCGTCGGCCAGCGGCAGAAAGCGCGTCTCGTGCGATGCGCGGTCCGCGCGCAGCACGACGTTGCGGCCCGCCTGCCGCCCGCGCTCGTCGAGCAGGAAGCAGCGCGCCGCGTGATCGAGCGCGAGGAAATTCCAGCAGACCTCGTCGAGCGGCTCGCCCGCCGCGAGGCGTTCCGCCGCGCGCTCGAACGCACGCTGGTACGGCGCGAGCCGCTGTGCGTCGCGCCGCTCGGCCGCTTCGGTCTGCTGACGATAGCGCTCGGTCAGCTCGCCGATGCACGTGGACTGACCTGCCCCCTTCGATAGGGCCAATGGGCTTCTAGCAAAGTCCCTTTAAACCAACTCCTGGAAAGCGGCAGGAGCGTCCGCGGTTGCCCGATGTTTCGCCGCAAACTCTGACGGCGCAAGGTAGTTCAGTGCGCTGTGCGGCCTTTGCTCGTTGTAGTCCTGACGCCATGCCGCGATGACTGCCCGAGCGTGCGCGAGCGTCGTGAACCAGTGCTCGTTAAGGCATTCGTCGCGGAACTTGCCGTTGAACGATTCGATGTACGCATTCTGCGTGGGCTTGCCCGCCTGAATCAACTTCAGCGTGACGCCGTTCGCATACGCCCACTGGTCAAGCGCGCGGCTCGTAAATTCGGGTCCCTGGTCTGTTCGCACCGCCTTGGGATAGCCACGGAAGCGAGCTGCACGGTCCAATGCCCGAGCGACATACAAACCTGAGATGCCATGGTCGACGACGATGTCGACAGCCTCTTTCGTGAAATCGTCGACGACGGTCAGGCACTTCACGCGCCGGCCGTTGGAAAGCGCATCCATCACGAAATCGATTGACCATACCTCGTTGGGTGCGCCCGGCAATGCCAGTTGCTCGCGCTCAATCATGACGCCGTGGCGCTTGCGACGGCGCCGCACAGCCAGCCCTGCCTCACGGTACAGGCGATAGATGCGCTTGTGATTGGCGTGCGTGCCTTCGCGTTCCACCAGGGCGTGCAGTCGGCGGTAGCCGAATCGACGACGTTCGTGCGCCAACTTCACCAGACGCGCCGCGAGCACCTCATTCTCGTGGTCCGGCTTCGCGTCGTAATGCAGCACGCTGCGAGAAAGCCCGACAAGCCGGCAGGCGCGGCGCTCGGAGATGTTGACCTTCTCCCGAATCGCCAACACTGCTTCGCGTTTGGCTTGCGGGCTCAGGGCTTTCCCTTGACGACAACCTTCAACGCTTCCATATCGAGCATTGCTTCGGCCAGCAGTTTCTTCAGTCGGGCATTCTCCACCTCGAGGCCCTTGAGCCGGCGGGCTTCCGAGACTTCCATGCCGCCGAACTTCGCGCGCCAGGTGTAGAACGACGCGTCACTGAACCCATGCTTCCTGCACAGTTCCTTGACCGGCATACCGGCCTCGGCTTCCTTCAGAAACCCGATGATTTGCTGTTCCGTAAAGCGCTTCTTCATGTTCGTCTTCTTCTCCGAAAACGAACTTTACTAGACTCCGGCTGGCCCTGTTTGTAGGGGGCAGGTCACGTCAGCGTCGACAAGGGCGACGTGCAGTTCGTGAGCGCCGAGAACAGCGATCAGCAAGGCCTCTGGACCGACGCGCGCTTCATCAAGCAGTAACGCGGGCGCTCGCCGGCTGAATCGCGCCCGAGCCCACGGAAGGCCGGGCCACGGCGGAATCGAACGGCCCGGCGCGCGTCGGGCCGTCTTGCGTTTACGGCCGCGGCTCGCTGTCGCCGGCGGCGGCAATTCCGCGCGACGTCGCGCGCGCATCGCGCATTCGGTATCATCACGCCCCGAACCGAATCAACCGCCCTCGCGGGCTGCGATGCCGAATGGCGCTCAAATCGACGATCTACAAGGCGGAGCTGCAAATCGCCGACATGGACCGGCACTACTATGCCGATCACTCGCTCACCGTCGCCCGTCACCCGTCCGAAACGGACGAGCGGATGATGGTGCGTATCGCCGCGTTCGCGCTGTTCGCGCACGAGCGGCTCGAGTTCTGCAAGGGGCTGTCGGATACCGACGAGCCCGATCTTTGGCAAAAAGACCTGACGGGGGCGATCGAGGTATGGATCGACGTCGGGCAGCCCGACGAGCGCCGTATCGCGAAGGCAAGCGGCCGAGCCGGCCGCGTGAACGTGATCGCGTACGGCGGACGCACGTCCGACATCTGGTGGCAGGGCGCGCGCGGCAAGGTCGAGCGGCTGCGCAACGTGCAGGTGACGACGCTCGCCGACGGCGTCGCGGCGGCGCTCGGCGGCCTCGCCGAGCGCACGATGCGTCTGCAGTGCACGATCCAGGATGGCGCCGCCTGGCTGTCGAGCGCGACGCATGATCCGGTCGCGATCGAGTGGACGACGCTGAAGGCGCGCGAAGACGCCTGAGGGGGCGCGCGCCGCCGGGCGGCGCTCTGCCGCGGGATGGCGGCCGGCTCGCCGGGCCTTTTCATCTGCCCGGCTTCCGGCTCCCCGACTCCCCGACTCCCCGACTCCCCGACTTCCGACTCCCGACTCCCGACTCCCGACTCCCGACTCCCGACGTTCGCGGCCGTCAAGCCCGCCGCCGGCTCACCCGCGTGCGCCCTCAGGGCGCGACGGCTTCCGGCGGCCCCTTCAGTTCGACCATGTTGCCTTCCGGATCGAACAGGTAGAGCGACGGCCCATAGCCGTCCGCGCCGTAGCGCCGCGCCTCGTCGCCGGGCCGCGCGCCATGTGCGGCGAGGTGCGTGCGCAGCGCGGCCGCATCGAACGGCTCGACGCGCAGGCACAGATGATCCATGTTCCGTCCCTTTCCCGGCGCTCCGCTGCCTGCCCGATCGATCGGCGCGCCAACCGCGAGCAGATCGATCAGCGAGCGTCCGGCGCGCAATTGAACGAGCCCCAGTTCCCGCTGCTCTTTTTCGACGTGGCAGCCCAGCACGTCGCAATAGAAACGGGTCATCGCCGCCAGATCGGCGGCGCGCAGCACCACGTGATCGATCTCGTGGATGTGGAATTTCATCGGGGACGTCTCCTTCGAGAGGCAGTCCTACCGAGTGTAGACGGTCCGTGCGGCGCGCGGCTGGACGGTGCAAAATCGATGGACGAAAAAAAGCCCGTTCATGTTCGAACGGGCTTAATCCATATCAGGAGGAGACATGGAGGAGACAGTTCCCACTATACACATCGGGATGGTGCGACGCAATATACTTTGTGTAAAAAAACGTCAGGACGGCAATCTGTCGCATCCGCACTGCAACAAAATAGGGTCGAGGCGGCGCTCGCGCTCCGATTGCGGCAACGAATCGGACGATTGTGTCGCCGGTATGACGGTGGTTCGAATGAGAGCGCAAGAAACAGCGCGTATGCGAGCCGGGCGACGCCTACAGCGACAGGCATCTGTTCCGACTTTGCGAGGTCAACATGAAGCAGCCACCCTATCCGACCGACGACGCGCGCTGGGCCGCGCTCGTCGCGCGCGACGTCGACGCCGACGGCGCGTTCTGCTACGCGGTCAAGACGACCGGCGTGTTTTGCCGGCCTTCGTGCGCGTCGCGGCTGCCGAGGCGCGAGAACGTGTCGTTTTTCGCCGACACGGGTGCCGCGCGCGCGGCCGGCTATCGCCCATGCAAGCGCTGTCGGCCCGAGGGATTGCCGCGCGAACTCGACATCGTCAACCGCGCGTGCGCGGTGCTCGACGCGCATCGTCAGGACCGCTTCACGCTCGCGCAACTGAGCGATGCGGTTCACGTGAGCCCGTTTCATCTTCAGCGGCTGTTCAAGCGCGTCGTCGGCGTCTCGCCGCGCCAATATCAGGCCGCGCAGCGCGGCGCCGCCTTGCGCGACGCGCTGCAAAGCGGTGCCGCCGTCACGCGCGCGGCCGTCGACGCGGGCTTCAACTCGCCTTCTCGGCTCTATGAATCGGTGCCGCGCGAGCTCGGCATGTCGCCGTCCGCGTTCCGTCGCAAGGGGGCCGGCCTGAAGATCGATTACGCGACGGCCGATACGCGCCTTGGCGTCGTGCTCGTCGCCGCGACGAGCAAGGGCATCTGCAAGATTGCATTCGGCGACGCCGCGGCGCCGCTCGTCGACGAACTCCGAACGGGGTTCGCGAATGCGCAGATTGCCGAGTCGCCCGAGCGGATCGCGCCGTTCATCGCGCAGATCGATGCGTATCTGAACGGTACTCGCCGGCGCTTCGAGCTGCCGCTCGATCTTGCCGCGACCGAATTCCAGCAGCGCGTGTGGGATGCGTTGCGTCGGATTCCTTATGGCGAGACGCGCAGCTACACGCAGATCGCCGAGGCGCTCGGCGCGCCGCGCGCGGTGCGGGCGGTCGCGAGCGCGTGCGCATCGAACCCGGTTGCGCTCGCGATTCCGTGCCATCGCGTCGTGCAGAAAGGCGGCTCGCTCGCCGGCTACCGGTGGGGCTTGCCGCGCAAGGCGGCGCTCCTCGATGCCGAGGCGCAGCGCGCGGCGGGCGAATCCGTCGAATCCGCCGTGGACCACGCAGCTTGAGCGCCGCCGTCGAACCGGCCGCCGTGCGGCCCGACAGCGTCGTGCTCGAGCTGCCGTTCAAATCGCCGTACGATTGGCCGCGCGTGCTGCGCTTCTTCGCGGGGCGCGCGATTCCGGGCGTCGAGGCGGTCGGGGACGGCGCGTATCGGCGCACGGTCGACCATCACGGCGCGATCGGCACGTTGACGGTGCGCAAGCATCCGCGCAAGCGCTGTCTTGTCGCGCTCGTCGAGGGCGATGCGGCGCGGCATGCGGACGCTGCATTCGCCGCGCGGCTTTCGACGATGTTCGATTTGCAGGCCGATCCGGCCGCGATCGGAGCGCATCTCGCGCGCGACGCGTGGTTCGCGCCGCTCGTCGGCGCCGCGCCCGGCCTGCGCGTGCCGGGCGCGTGGTCGGGCTTCGAGCTGATCGTGCGCGCGATCGTCGGCCAGCGGGTGAGTGTGAAGGCCGCGACGACGATCGTCGGGCGGCTCGTCGAGCGCGCGGGCGAGCGGCTTGCCCCGCACGCGCCGGGCGCGATCGGCTGGCGGTTTCCGGAGCCCGCCGCGCTCGCCGCGTGCGACGTGTCGCGCATCGGGATGCCGGGCAAGCGTGCCGCGGCGCTGCAGGGCGTCGCGCGCGCGGTCGCCTCGGGCGACGTGCCGCTCGAGGCGTACGCGAGCGATCCGGCCGGCGTGCGCGCCGCGCTGCTCGCGCTGCCGGGGATCGGCCCGTGGACCGTCGAATACGTCGCGATGCGCGCATGGCGCGACGCCGACGCATGGCCCGCGACCGACCTCGTGCTGATGCAGGCGATCGTCGCGCGCGACCCGGCGCTCGACCGGCCGGCAAGCCAGCGCCTGCGCGCCGATGCATGGCGGCCGTGGCGCGCGTATGCGGCGATGCATCTATGGAACGAGATCGCCGATCGCGCCGGTTCGGCGCGCGGCGGATAGGCGCGCGCGCCCGCCCCGCGCGGCGCGCGCGAATCGACAGGCAATGCCGAAGGGCAGGTCAAGCGAGCCTTTCGGCGAGATGTTAAAGTGCCCGCTACTGTCAAACCCCCGCCAGGTGATTCGCGCGTGCCGCGGATCGCCGAGCCCGCACTTGCATCAATGCCGAACAACATGACTTCCCGCCAGACAGAGTTATTGCAGCAACGCCTTGCCGTGTTGAGCACGAGCCCGACGCGCGAGCAGCTGCCTGACGGCCTGCGCGGCATCGAGAAGGAAAGCCTGCGCGTGACGCGCGACGGGATGATCGCGTTTACGCCGCATCCGCGCGCGCTCGGCTCGGCGCTCACGCATCCGTCGCTGACGACCGATTATTCGGAGGCGCTCGTCGAGCTGATCACGCCCGCGGAGCGCGACGCGGCGACGACGCTCGAGCGGCTCGACGAGCTGCATCGCTACGTCTACGCGTCGCTCGGCGACGAGATGCTGTGGACCGATTCGATGCCGGGCCTGCTGCCGGCCGACGACGAAATCCCGATCGCGGACTACGGCACGTCGAACATCGGGCGGCTGAAGACCGTCTACCGGCGCGGCCTCGCGTATCGCTACGGCCGCACGATGCAGTGCATCGCGGGGATTCACTACAACTATTCGCTGAGCGAGGAAGTGTGGCGGCGGCTGCACGCGGAGGAAGGTTCGACGGCGAGCATCGTCGATTACCAGTCCGAGCGCTACCTCGCGCTGATCCGCAATTTCCGCCGCACGAGCTGGCTGCTGATGTACCTGTTCGGCGCGTCGCCCGCGCTCGATGCCGGCTTCCTGCGCGGCCGAGCGCACAAGCTCGACACGTTCGACGCCGCGACGCTGTATCGCCCGCACGCGACGAGCCTGCGGATGAGCGACCTCGGCTACTCGAACACGACCGCGCAAGCCGCGCTGCAGGCGGACTACAACACGCTGTCCGGCTATCTCGACGCGCTGTCGAAGGCGGTCAGCGAGCCGTATCCGCCGTACGAGGCGATCGGCACGCACCGCGACGGCGAGTGGATTCAGATCAACACGAACGTGCTGCAGATCGAGAACGAGTTCTACTCGACGATCCGGCCGAAGCGCGTCACGTATTCGGGCGAGCGGCCGCTGCACGCGCTTGCGTCGCGCGGCGTTCAGTACATCGAGGTGCGCTGTCTCGACATCGATCCGTTCGAGCCGACGGGCATCGCACTCGACACCGCGCGCTTTCTCGACGCGTACCTGCTCGTCTGCGCGCTCGACGAGAGCGCGCCGCTCACGTGCGATGCGTATCGCGAGTCGAATGCGAATTTCGGCCGCGTGACGATGGAAGGGCGCAAGCCGGGGCTCGAACTGACGCGCGACGGCGCGGCCGTGCCGATGCGTGCATGGGCCGACGAGATCTTCGCGCAGATCGAAGCCGCGGGCCGCGTGCTCGACGACATCCGCGGCGACGACACGCATGCGCGCGCGATCGCCGCGCAGCGCGCGAAGCTGGACGATCCGGAGCTCACGTCTTCCGCGCGCGTGCTGCGCGCGATGCGCGAGAACGGACAGTCGTTCCTCGAGTTCGCACGCGCGCAAAGCGCCGCGCATGCGGCGTATTTCCATGGCCGCCCGCTCGACGAAGCCGCGACGCGCGACGCGCGGGCGCTCGCCGAGCGCTCGCTTGCCGAGCAGGCCGAACTCGAAGGCAAGAACGCCGGATCGTTCGACGCGTTCGTCGCCGCTTACCGCGCCTATACGCTGAACCGCTTCAGCGTGTGACGCGCGGCGCGGCGGGCGTTACGGCTGCACGTCGAGGAAGTCGTGCGCGTTGCACGCTTCGGCCGTCACGCGCAGCGTCTGCAGCGCGCGCTTCTCGATGCGGCGTACCTGCTCGCGCGACACGCCCGCTCGCGCGGCGATCTGCTCGTAGCTCCACGGCTCGTCGCCGCCGATGCCGAAGCGCCGGCGCAGGATGTCGGCTTCCTGCGCGGACATCGTTTTCAGCAGCGACGTGACGACGTCGCACATCTGCCCGTGGGCGAGCGCATCGAACAGGCTCGGCGTCGACGTATCCTCGACGATGTCGCCGAATTCGGCCTGGTCGTCATCGCCTAGCGGCGCGTTCAGCGAGCGCGGCTCGCGAGGCAGCGTCAGCACCGCGCGCAGCCGCTCGGCCGGCAGCCCGGTCGCCTCCGACAGCTCGGCGAGCGATGCGCTTACACCGCTGCGCCGTTCGATCCGATCGGCGGCCTTGCGCACGCGGCGCGCTTCGTCGCCGACATGAACCGGCACGCGAATCGTGCGTGCGCGCTCGGCGATCGCGCGCGAAATCGCCTGACGAATCCACCACGTCGCATACGTCGAAAACTTGAAGCCGCGCCGATGCTCGAATTTCTCGATCGCGCGCAGCAGGCCGAGGTTGCCTTCCTGCAGCAGATCGGCGAGATCCAGGCCGCGCGACGCGTACTTGCGCGCGATCGACAGCACGAGCCGCAGGTTCGCTTCCGCCATTCGCGCGGTCGCGGCCGAGATGCGCGCTTCGCCGTCCGCGAACGCACGTTGCGCGCCCGCGTCGCTCTTTTCCGGCGATGTCGGCAGCCGGCGCATTGCCCGCCGCACCGCGTCGACTTCCGCCGACGGCCAGCCGTGAGCGGCGAGCGCCGCGTATGCCGCCGTGCGCGCGCGGGCAAACGCGCGCGCGCCTTCGTCACCGCGCGCGCGTGCGCGCTGCAGCGCGGCGCGCGCACGGCCAAGCGCCGGATCGGCCGGCAACGACGCGAGGTCGAGCCGGTCGAGCGCTTCGGCGAGCGCTTGCAGCACCTGCTCGCGTCCCGCCTCGATTTCGGCGGCGAGCGCGATTTCCTGGGCGTGCGTCAGCAGTGGCACCGCGTGCATCCGGCGTACGAAGAGCGCGAGCGGATCAGTCGAGGCCGCGGTGTCGACCGGCGCGGCGTCGTTCGATCCGGAGGGCGGCGCATCGTCGTCACGCCAGTCGGTGTCGACATCGGTGTCGCCGTGCGCGGGCCGCGTCGGCTTGTCGCCGAACGAGCCGGCGCCTGCGCTTTCGTCGGATGCTTGGTGATCCAGGGAATCGGGCTCGCCGAGATCATGCGCGAACGCGCTGGACGGCGCGCTCGCGAACTCGTCGGCGACATCGGCGTATTCCGTGTCGTCGCGAGCGCCGGCAAGTTCGAGCAACCGGTCGATGCCCTGTTCGTAGCGCAATTCGCGCGCTGAGACTTTCATGGCAAACGCGGATCGAGCCGCGGTACGTCATGACGGAGCGAATCCGTCGGGCCAGACCCCTCGGCTCGTCGCGGACGCCCGTCCACGCCGATGAGCCTTACAGACATGCATCTGGCGGCGAATCGCGAAATTTCAATGGCGAACGACGGTTCGCGCGCAAGCGGCGTGCCGAGATGCGGCACGCGCCGAAACAGGTTCGGAAACCTTAACGATCGATCGGCGTTCGGCGCCGTGGCGGCTGCGGGCATGGGCGCCGCCGCGCGCTATTCGTACGATTCGCGGCGAACGGGCGCGCCGGCCGGCGTCGCGCTCTCGACGCTCGCGGCCGCTCGCTCGCGCAGGCGGCCGTCGTCATCGGCTTCGTCGTCTCGCTCGACGGGCCCGTCGCCGGTTTCGGCATCGCGCTCGTCTGCGAGATCGAACTCGGCCTCGTGCGGCTCGGCAGCATACGAGCGTGCGGTGTCGAAGCCGGGCGCGACCTCGCGCAGCGTCGCCGCGTACGCTTTCCATCCGGCATCGTTGCCCGCGAACAGATGCTTGCGAACGGGCAGCGCGAGCGCGGCGCAGTCGAGTGGGTCCTCGAGCAGCAGTTGCGGCCACAGGCAAAACGCGCGCAGCGCGCGGGCCGAGAATTCGCGCACGGTCATGTCCTGCACGACGTACTCGACGAGCGGCACGTCGGCGAGCATGCCGTTGGCCGCGAGCAGCGCCTCGATCGACTGGTTGTCGGGCGCTCCTTCGAGGCGGCTCAGGATTTGCAGCACGCTGCCGAGGTGCAGCAGCAGCGCGCGCCGTGCGTAAACTTCTTCCATGGCGATGTCTCCGGTCGAGTGGCCGGCCGCATGCGCGGCAACGGCCGCCCGCGCTCCGGGGCGGCGGGCGGGTGTCCTGCGGCGGGCCTTACGGGGGCTGAAACGCCGCCCGCGCGATGCGACATGTCTTGCCGCGTCGCTCGCGGCGTGCGATGCATACAAGCGTAGCCAATCTGCACGCAAGCTGCAGACACGGATTGACGCACGTCAACGAGCGCCTGCGAGCGCGCGGCGCGCCGCCGCACGCGAGGTGGGCCCGAGGCGGCGCGCGGGGCCGCTCCCGCTCGCCACGCACCGCCGGCGCGCGTGCCGTTCGATGCATCTCGCGCGCCGGCAGGCGGCGCGGTTCGATCGAGCCGTTCGAATCGGCATGCCGTTCGGCCGATAAGGCTTGCTCGTCGGGCGGATCATGCCGACGCCCGAATCCGAATCCGAATCCGAATCCGACGCCGAGGCGCAGAAGCGCAGAAGCGCTTCGCCGGGCTGCGCTACACGGGCACGTAAGCGAGCGCGACGCGCGACGCGACGATCGGCGGCGCGTCCACGCACACGCGCGCTTCCGGTCGGGGCAGCATACCCCGGCCTCACGCCGCTACCAACTCATGTCGTCCGCCTGTTTCTCGTACGCGCGCAGCTTGTCCAGTTGCTTGCTCGTCAGCACAGCTTCCATCTTCTTGCGCGCATCCACCGAAGCGTCGATCATCTTCTGCCGCAGCGAGCCGATCGCCCGCGACGTCTCGTCGATCGCCGCACCGTCGCGCTTCGGCGCGTCGTACAAGTCGCGCAGTTTCGCCTGCTGATCCATCATGTCGCCCATCAGCGCCCAGTGCGCCTTGCGCGTGTCGTCCTGAATGCGATTGATCTTCGCGCGCTGCTCGCTCGTCAGATCGAGGCCGCTCGGCCAGCCCCCGAAACCCATCATCATGCCCGGGCCCATTCCATCCCCGCGCATCATGCCGGGCCCCATTCCGTAGCCGCCCATCATTCCGCGCCCGTAGCCGCCGCCCATCATGCCGGGGCCCATTCCGTAGCCGCGGCCGCACGGCGTCTGCGCCCGCGCGTCGGACGCGGGCGCGGCCGGCGCGACCGGCATGCCGAGCGACCAGAGTGCGGCCGTCAGCGAAATAACCGTCAGTCCCTTCGAGTATCGTTCGATCTTCATTACGCTCTCCTTGACCGTGCATCGACGAAGCGTGCCGCACGCGCGCGCGCGTGCCCGGCTCGTCGACTGTAGGGAACGTGGGGAAGCGCCGCTTGACCGTCGTCAACGGCGCGCGAGATCGGCGCAAAGCGCATCGCCCAGCACGTGCGCGACGCGCGCTTCGCTATCGGCGAGCCGCGCCTGGACGCGCTCGACGAGGCGGCGGATTTTCGTCGAGCCGCGCCGGCTCGACGGATAGGCGGCGCAAATCCGGTCCTCGCCGAACGATGCGCTCTCGAAGCGCCAGTCGACGAGCAGCGGCACGAGCCGGCCCGCCTCGAGCGCATCGACGACGCTCCATTGCGGGCACGGCAGCACGCCCGCGCCGTCGAGCGCGGCGGCAAGCGCGAGGCCGTAGTCGTCGGTGACGAGCGGGCCTTTCGGCTCGAGGCGCGCGCGCACGCCGCCGCGCTCGAACGTCCAGGTGTTCGCGAGCGTCGGGTGGCGGTAGATCACGCAGTCATGCTGCGCGAGATCGGCCGGCGCGGTGGGCCGGCCGCGGCGCGCGAGATAGCCGGGGCTCGCGCACAGCAGGCCGCGGTTCGAGCCGATCGGCTTGACGATCTGGCTCGGCAGATCGTAGTTGCCCATCCTCAGCGCGAGATCGAAGCCTTCGCCGACGATGTCGACGTAATGATCGGACAGCGACAGTTCGATCCGCACACGCGGAAAGGCTTGCGCGAACGGCGCGCAGAGCGGCGCGAGGATCGCGTGGCCGAACGAATGCGCGGCCGTGACGCGCAGCAGGCCGCGCGGCTCGTCGTCGCGCTCGGACAATTGCCGCGCGCCGTCCGCGAGCCGGCGCAGCACGTCGGTCGCGGTCGCGAGATAGAGCCGTCCGCTTTCCGTCAGCGCGAGCCGGCGCGTCGTGCGCTCGAGCAACTGCACGCCGAGCGTCGCCTCGAGGCCGGCGATCGCTTTCGTCACCGCCGACGGCGTTTTCGCGAGCCTGCGCGCCGCTTGGCTGAGGCTGCCTTCCTCGACCGCGCAGACGAAGGTTTCGAGCGCGGACAGCAGATCGATTCGCCGCATTCTTTCCTCAAGGGCACAGGCGATGTGCGTAATAAGATCACGAATCGATTTTTTTCTCTACTTACGATCATCGGTGGAACGTTCGCCGATGCAGCGCGCGAGCGGCCGCCCTTTTTCTTCGGCATCGTCAAAGGAGAGATCGATGAAGCGCATCGCGTGGCTCGCCGCCGTGCTCGCATCGCTCGCGTGCGCCGCGGCGCGCGCGGCCGACGGCAACGTGCTCAACATCTACAATTGGGCCGAGTATTTCGCGCCCGACACGATCGCCGACTTCGAGAAGGAAACCGGCATCAAGGTGCGGCTCGACGTGTACGACAGCAACGAAGCGCTGCAAACGAAGCTGACGACGGGCAACAGCGGCTACGATCTCGTGTTTCCGTCAAACGATTTTCTCGCACGGCAGATTCAGGCGGGCCTCTACCGGAAGCTCGACAAATCGAGGCTGCCGAACCTCACGAACCTCGATCCGGCGATCGTCGCGCGCGCCGCCGAAGTCGATCCCGGCAACCAGTACAGCGTGCCGTACATGCAAGGCACGTTCGGGCTCGGGCTGAATATCGCGAAGGTGAAGCAGGCGCTCGGCGGCCCGCTGCCCGCGAACACGCTCGAGCTGATCTTCAATCCTGCGTATGCGGCGAAGCTCGAGCGCTGCGGCATCGCGTTCAACGATGCGGGCAGCGAAGTGTTTCCGCTCGCGCTGCGCTACATCGGCCGCGATCCGAACACGACCGATCCGCGCGACTATGAGGCGGCGCTCGACATGATGAAGAAGATCCGGCCGACGATCCGCCAGTTCATCGCGACGCCCGTGATGAACGATCTCGCGACGGGCGACGTATGCGTCGTCACCGGCTACTCGGGCGCGGTGCTTGTCGCGGCGCGGCGCGCGGCCGAGGCGAAGAACGGGCAGCAGATCGTCTACAGCCTGCCCTCGGCCGGCGCGCCGTTCTGGTTCGACAGCATGGCGATTCCGAAAGGTGCGGCGCACGCGGACCATGCGCTGCGCTTCATCGATTACATTCTGAGGCCCGACGTCGTCGCGAAGATCAGCAACAAGGTGATGTACCCGAATCCGAACCGCGTGGCGACGCCGCTCGTCGACCGGCGGCTCACGGCCAACCCGGCGATCTATCCGGATGCGGCGACGATGCGTACGCTGTGGGTGAAGCGCCCGATGCCGCCGCAGGCAATGCGCATGCAGACGCGCTACTGGACCCGGTTCAAGACCGGTTACTGAGCGGCTTCATTCTGACGAGGAGACCGAATTGATTCCCACCGGACTGCTGTTCGATCCCGCATTCCTGTCGCATCGGCAGGGTGATCTCGTGTATGTCGTGCCGCACGGCACGCTGAACCTCGGCGAGCATTTCGACAGCCCGCTGAGGCTCGCGTATACGAAGCAGTTGCTCGACGCGGTCGGCATGACCGAGCGCCTGACGCGCGTCGCTTTCGCGCGTGCGACCGATGAGCAATTGCTGCGCGTGCATCGGCCCGAATATCTGCGGCGGCTCGCCGAGGCTTGCGCGGTGGCGGGCGAGCAGGTGGTGCGGCTCGGCGACGACGCGGCGGGCAGCGCGTCGACCGAAGACGTCGCGCGGCTCGCGGCGGGCGCCGCGTGCGCGGCTGTCGATGCGGTGATGACGGGGCCGCTTCGGCAGGCGTATGCGCTGATCCGGCCGTCTGGCCACCATGCGGGCGCCGATTTCGCGATGGGCTACTGCTACTACAACAACGTCGCGATCGCGGCGCGCCATGCGCAGGCCGCGCACGGCGTCGAGCGGGTGGCGATCGTCGACTGGGACGTGCATCACGGCAACGGCACGCAGCAGGCGTTCTACGACGATCCTTCGGTATTGTTCGTGTCGCTGCACGAGGCGGCGAATTTCCCGGTCGACGGCGGCGAGGCGCGCGAGACGGGCGGCGGCGCGGGCGCGGGCTACAACGCGAACGTGCCGTTGCCGTCCGGCACGGGCGACGCCGGCTATCGGCACGCGTTCGACGAGCTGGTGCTGCCGCTCGTCGAGGCGTTCGCGCCGCAGCTCATTCTCGTGTCGGCGGGGCAGGATGCGAACGCGTTCGATCCGCTCGGCCGCATGCGCGTGCAGCGCGACGGGTTCCGGCACATGGCGCGCGCATTGCGGCAAGCGGCGGGCGGCGCATGCGGGGGGCGCATCGTGATGCTGCAGGAGGGCGGCTACAGCCTGCCGTATCTGCCGATCGCGACGCTCGGCGTGCTCGAGGGGCTCGTCGGCTGGAACGCGCCGTTCGACGATCCGCACCAGTTCGTCCAGTATCCGCTCGGCGAAGGCGAGCGCGCCGCGGTGAAAGCCGCCCGCGCCGCGCTGGCGCCGTATTGGCCCACGCTGCATCGATCCTGAGGCGCGCACAATGAGAAAGACGACCGTTGCCGTCACGCAGATGGCTTGCGACTGGAACGTCGACGCAAACCTGTCGCGCGCCGAGCGACTCGTGCGCGACGCGGCCGCGCGCGGCGCGCAGATCGTGCTGCTGCAGGAATTGTTCGAGACGCCGTATTTCTGCATCGACCAGCACCCCGCGCATCTCGCGCTCGCGCAGCCGTATGAAGGCCATCCGTGGCTTATGCGCTTCGCGTCGCTCGCGCGCGAGCTCGGCGTCGTGCTGCCGGTGAGCTTCTTCGAGCGCGCCGGCCAGACGCAGTTCAACTCGGTCGCGATTTTCGACGCGGACGGCCGCGCGCTCGGCATCTATCGAAAGACGCACATTCCGGACGGCCCGGGCTACACGGAGAAATACTATTTCACGCCGGGCGACACGGGCTTTCGCGTATGGGATACCGCATACGGGCGGATCGGCGTCGGGATCTGCTGGGATCAGTGGTTTCCGGAGTGCGCGCGGGCAATGGCGCTCGCGGGCGCGGAGCTGTTGCTGTACCCGAGCGCGATCGGCAGCGAGCCGCACGATGCGTCGATCGATTCGCGCGCGCATTGGCGCAACGCGCAGCGCGGGCATGCGGCCGCGAACCTGATGCCGGTTGCCGCGAGCAATCGGGTCGGCGTCGAGCGCGGCGCATCGGGCGAGATCGTGTTTTACGGCAGCTCGTTCATCGCGGGCGCGGACGGCGAGATGATCGTCGAATGCGATCGGCACGGCGAGGCGATCGCGACGGCCGAATTCGATCTCGATGCGCTCGCGTATCGGCGGCGCGGCTGGGGCGTGTTCCGGGATCGGCGGCCGGAGTGTTATCGGGCGTTGAGCGAGGGCGCGGCGGATCGCGTGCGATGACGCGGTGAGCGGGCGGCGGGAGCGCGCTCGCGCGTTGCCGATTGCGTCGGCGAAAAAAGCCGCGCATGTCCGCGCGGCGAATCCGTCTGCGCTCGGGGGCCGTCGTTGTCGGCAGACGGCTCGCCAGCGCGAGGCGCTAGTGACGACGGCCGGCTTGCCGATGCGCGGCGAAAGCCGAGAATCGGCCGAAGGGCGCGCGCCGGCCGGTGCGTGCGCTCGCGCACGATGTTTCGGATGGCGAGCGGCGTTCGGCGCTTGGCGCCTTGCATGTGACGCAGGCGCGCAATCGGCGCGGGCCGGCGTGGCAATGCTTCGGGGCGGTTCGCCACGACCTTTTGCCGGGGCCGCCCGAGCCCGTGGCCGTGCAGTAGCCGACTGCGGCGTCGCCTTCGATTGCGAGGACGCCGAAGCCGCTGCGCAATTGCTCGAGCACGCGATCGCGGTCGAGGAGGTGGATCTGATGCGGGAGGATGCGATTCTCGGTGACGGAAAACCGGATGTCGTACGTGCTGCCGAGATCACTTTCCTTTATCGGGCGGAACTCCATCGAGGTGGTTCTCCTTGCGCGTTCGGGCTTGGGATGCTCTATTTTCGCGGATCGTCTGATCATTGAGAATCCTTTTTAGACGGTTCATTTCGGAGCGGCCGGAAACAGAGAACACCGGTTCGCAACGGCACGCGGGGCGCTTCGCGAGGTGTCGATGGCGAGCGCGAGAGTGCGCGGCGGCGGGCGGGCGGTATATGGCTCGCGAGCTCGCGGCCGCTTCGGCGCGGGGGCCGTTGTGCATGGCAGGGCGCATGCGTCGCGCCGCATTCGGACATCGGGTATGTGGGATGCCGGACGAGATGGCTGCTGCGTCGGCATTCGCGCTTTTTGCGATGTGGTATTGCGGGGGCTGGCCGCGTGGTAATCGATGAATCGAAAGGCAGCGGGTTTTCGGCGGATTGTCGTCGTGGCGCCGCCGCGCGTCGACGACGGCGCCTTCCGCGTGCTCGAACGTCACCAGTTCCGCGGCAACGACTTTGAGGAACAGGCCGCGCCAAATCCGAGCGCCGGCGCGTGCCGAGGTCTTCACGTTCGACGATCCGACGCCCGTCATGAACCGGGCCGAGATTCTCGATTACGTCGAGTGCTGGTCGAACGGCGAATGGTTCGAGCCGCCGGTCAGCTTCGCCGGCCTGGCAAAATCGTTTCGCGCGAGCACGCACCATAGCTCGGCGCTGTTCTTCAAGGCGAACGTGCTGGCGTCGACATTCCGCCCGCACCGCTGGCTGTCGCGGCACGCGTTCGAGCGATGGGCGCTCGATTTCCTGACGTTCGGCAACGGCTATCTGGAACGCCGCCGCAACATGGTCGGCGGCACGCTGCGGCTCGAGCCCGCGCTCGCGAAGTACGTACGGCGCAAGGCCGATTTCAGCGGCTTCGTGTACGTGAACGGCTGGCAGGACCGGCACGAGTTCGCGCCCGACAGCGTGTTCCAGCTCGTGCGGCCGGACATCAATCAGGAGGTCTATGGCCTGCCTGAGTATCTGAGCTCGCTGCACTCGGCGTGGCTGAACGAATCGTCGACGTTGTTCCGGCGCAAGTATTACGAGAACGGCAGCCACGCCGGCTTCATCCTGTACATGACCGACGCCGCGCAGAAGCAGGACGACGTGGACAACATGCGCGACGCGCTGAAGAACGCGAAGGGGCCGGGCAACTTCCGCAACGTGTTCATGTACGCGCCGGGCGGGAAGAAGGACGGCATCCAGCTCATTCCCGTGTCCGAGGTCGCCGCGAAGGACGAGTTCTTCAACATCAAGAACGTGACGCGCGATGACCTGCTCGCCGCGCACCGCGTGCCGCCGCAGTTGCTCGGCATCGTGCCGAGCAATTCGGGCGGGTTCGGCACGCCGGATACCGCCGCGCGCGTGTTCGGGCGCAATGAAATCAGGCCGCTACAGGCGCGCTTCGCCGAGCTGAACGACTGGCTCGGCGACGAGGTCGTGACGTTCGACGATTACGAGATTCCGCCGGCGCCGGTCGCGGCGTAGCGCAATCGACATTTCCCTTTCGTGCGGCAGGGCCGCGCACCGGGCAACCGGGCGCGGCCCTTTTTGCGGGCTTCACGCTCGGCGATCGGTCGAATGCCGGAGGCGGTCGACCAGGCCGAAGAGGGCGAACGACAGAACGAGCGCGAGAACGAAGCTGATGACGAGCAGGATGCCGACGAAGATCTCTTCGTTTTGTTCGCCGCCGTCAGAGCCGAGCGCGCGAAACACGGGCGACAGCGCGTTCCAGCCTTCGCCGCCGTTGGCGAACCAATGCGTCAGCAACGGCGATGACGAGATGCCCGTCAGAAGAGGCCAGGTAAGCACCAGCGCCAGCAATATGCGGCCGATCGTCTTCATTTAACCGTCACCTTCCCGTATGCCCTGAATGAGGTTCCCGGAACCTGCGTCGTCGGTTGCGCTTTCAGGAAAGCCCGCAGCTTATCGAACTGCCCACGGCTCGTCAGCGTAATGCACCCGTCGCTTTCGCCCAGACGGCCGACCGGATGCAGACGGAAATGGCCGCGGCGGATGCCGTTGACGATCGTCCAGTCGTCAATTTGGCCGTCAATGCGGTACAGCGCGAACCATTCCGCGCGATACGTGTTCAGGGCTGCATCCATCACCGTGTCCCGGAACCAGCCAAGATGGCCGCCGCTTTGTCGGTCGATGATGTAGTAGACGCCTGCGGGCAGCGGGCCTTTATCCGCTACGGCAGTCGAGCCCGGATCGTTGATGTATCGGCCGTTACCGGAAAAGGCGGGGACGCTTCCGAATCCTGGACAGGTCAGCGTCGATAGGCGGCTGCGGTTCAGGACGAATGTGCACTCGGCGGGCATAGGGTGACCTGGCCCCTTCGATAGGGCCAATGGGCTTCTAGCAAAGTCCCTTTAAACCAACTCCTGGAAAGCGGCAGGAGCGTCCGCGGTTGCCCGATGTTTCGCCGCAAACTCTGACGGCGCAAGGTAGTTCAGTGCGCTGTGCGGCCTTTGCTCGTTGTAGTCCTGACGCCATGCCGCGATGACTGCCCGAGCGTGCGCGAGCGTCGTGAACCAGTGCTCGTTAAGGCATTCGTCGCGGAACTTGCCGTTGAACGATTCGATGTACGCATTCTGCGTGGGCTTGCCCGCCTGAATCAACTTCAGCGTGACGCCGTTCGCATACGCCCACTGGTCAAGCGCGCGGCTCGTAAATTCGGGTCCCTGGTCTGTTCGCACCGCCTTGGGATAGCCACGGAAGCGAGCTGCACGGTCCAATGCCCGAGCGACATACAAACCTGAGATGCCATGGTCGACGACGATGTCGACAGCCTCTTTCGTGAAATCGTCGACGACGGTCAGGCACTTCACGCGCCGGCCGTTGGAAAGCGCATCCATCACGAAATCGATTGACCATACCTCGTTGGGTGCGCCCGGCAATGCCAGTTGCTCGCGCTCAATCATGACGCCGTGGCGCTTGCGACGGCGCCGCACAGCCAGCCCTGCCTCACGGTACAGGCGATAGATGCGCTTGTGATTGGCGTGCGTGCCTTCGCGTTCCACCAGGGCGTGCAGTCGGCGGTAGCCGAATCGACGACGTTCGTGCGCCAACTTCACCAGACGCGCCGCGAGCACCTCATTCTCGTGGTCCGGCTTCGCGTCGTAATGCAGCACGCTGCGAGAAAGCCCGACAAGCCGGCAGGCGCGGCGCTCGGAGATGTTGACCTTCTCCCGAATCGCCAACACTGCTTCGCGTTTGGCTTGCGGGCTCAGGGCTTTCCCTTGACGACAACCTTCAACGCTTCCATATCGAGCATTGCTTCGGTCAGCAGTTTCTTCAGTCGGGCATTCTCCACCTCGAGGCCCTTGAGCCGGCGGGCTTCCGAGACTTCCATGCCGCCGAACTTCGCGCGCCAGGTGTAGAACGACGCGTCACTGAACCCATGCTTCCTGCACAGTTCCTTGACCGGCATACCGGCCTCGGCTTCCTTCAGAAACCCGATGATTTGCTGTTCCGTAAAGCGCTTCTTCATGTTCGTCTTCTTCTCCGAAAACGAACTTTACTAGACTCCGGCTGGCCCTGTTTGTAGGGGGCAGGTCAATGTGCGACGCACCTGAAGGCGTCCAGCTATCTCAACGGATGCGCATGCGCATGGAACGGGCCGGATTTTAGACGCTGCCTAAAATCAGTATGCGGCGGCAAAGAAAAAGGTTCATCGCGGAATCCCGGGGAACGCGGCGCGGATCTTGAGGAAGAAGTATTGCTCGTCGCGGTACCCGTAAGCTCGGCGCTTGATGACCTTGATCGTGTTGTTGATGCCTTCGACGACGCTGGTATTGAGCGGATGGCGGCAGCGGGCCACGATTCCGTGCCAGTAACCCTGCAAGCGCTGGGCGAACTTTTGCAAGGCGGCGATCCCGCTTTGCTGAGCCTGTTCGAACCATTGCCCCCAAGCCTTTTCCGCGCAGGCCGGCTTGCGGTAGAACCAGAGCCGTTTGAGCTCGTCGCGCAGCACATAGACGCATAACAGCGACTGATTGGCCGCCAGCAGTTCCTTCAGATGCACGGCCTGTTCTGGCTTCAGGTTATGACGGTTGCGCAGCAGCAACCAGCGACTGGACTTCAGAACCTTACGGGCCGGCTTGTCATGTCGCAGTTGGTTGGCCTGATCCACCCGTACCCGATCGATCACCTCGCGACCGTACTTGGCCACGACGTGGTACAGGTCAAAGACGATTTCCGCCTGTGGGCACTGTTCCTTGATCTCCAGCTCATAGGCCGTGGTCATGTCGATTGCGACCGCTTCGATGCGCTCGGCCACGCCTTCGGGGAGTTGTTCGAAGAAGGCGCGCGCCGTCTCGCGTGACCGTCCGGGCCCAACCCAGAGGACCTGTCGGCCGATCGGATCAACCACCACCGTGGCGTAGCGATGGCCTTTATGGAGCGCGAACTCGTCCATCGCCAGATAACGGATCGTCGACCAGTCCGGTTCGGCCACGCGCGCGCGCAAGCGCATCTTGTCGATCGATTTGACCGTGTGCCAGCCCAGTTCGTAGAAGGCCGCCACGGCCTGTACGCTGGCGGCCTGCAGCAACTTCTCGCAGGCCTTGGCAAACCGCTGCGTCACCCGCTGGTAGCGGCCCAGCCAGTCCAGCTTCTCCAGCCGCGCTGCGCCGCAGCGTTCGCACCAGACTCGGCGTCGAGGCACGTGCAGCACCACCCGGTACTCGAACAACGGCAGATCACGTACCCGCCGTACGGTCGTTTCATGAATCTGCTGGCAACGCGCACCGCATTGCTCGCAGTACATGATCTGACTGACCGGCTTCAGGTAGAGCGACAGCGTGCGGCTATCGCCCTGCGGCCACTCCACCCGCTCCAGCCGATAGCCTGTCCAGCAACCTAGTGCCTGAAGTGCCTTGCGATCGAGCAATTCCGCCTCCTGACATCCATAAAATCAGGCGTCAGGTTACGCAATCGTTCTCCAAGTCTCCACGGTTTTCTGCGATGAACCAAGAAAAAGGGCTTGCACTTTCATGCAAGCCCTTGAATTCCTTGGTGGGGCGTGAGTGACTCGAACACTCGACCTACGGATTAAGAGTCCGCTGCTCTACCAACTGAGCTAACGCCCCAACAGAAGCGAGATTATGCATGGGCTTTTCAAGCTTGTCTAGCCTTTTTTGCATTTTTTTCGAAGCGCGTCCGTCGGCCGCGCATTGCCGTTCCGAACGCGCACGATCCGTCGCATCGTGCGCGCTCCCGGTATGATGTCGCCGAAACCCTGTCGCGCGGCGGGCGCGCGGCTCTTTCTGGGCGTACGACAATGGACGAAAACACTGTCCGTGATTTGCTGGATCGGCTCCTTGCTCCGTGGGTCCGTTCTCTTTCCCTCACTCCCGTATCGATTTCCGAGGAGAGCGTCACCCTCCGGCTGCCGTTCTCCGGCGAATTTCGCCATTCGGGCGGCGTGATCTGCGGGCAGGTGTTCATGGCGGCCGCCGATACCGCGATGGTCGTCGCGATCTCCGCCGCACTCGGCGAATTCAGGCCGATGACGACCGTCGCCCTCAATACCCATTTCATGCGCCCGGTCCGCAAGGGCGACGTGCTCGTTACCGCTCGCGTGCTGCGGATGGGCCGCAATCTCGTGTTCGGTGAAATCGAGCTGTTCGACGAGGACGGCAAGATGGCCGTTCACGCAACGTCGACGTACGCGCTCGTCTCCTGAGCGCGGGCGGCGGCGGGCTGGAACGGGAGCGCATCCGATGTTCGATCAGGTGGTATTCGCGGGCGGCGGCAACCGCTGCTGGTGGCAGGCGGGGTTCTGGGACGTCGTGCGGCCCGCGCTCGATTTGCGGCCGCGCGTGATCGCCGGCATCTCGGCGGGCGCGGCGACCGCCTGCATGCTCTACACGCGCGACTCGCGCTGGGTGATGCGCTATTACGAAGAGGCGCTCAGGCACAACCGCCGGAATGTCCATTGGGGCAATCTGCTGCGTGCCGAGCCGGTCTTTCCGCATTACCGGATCTATCGCCAGGCGCTTCTCGACATCTACGGCGAGCCGTTCGCGAAGCTCGCCGGCGCGCCGGACATCCGCATCGGCGTGTCGCACGTGCCGCGCTGGCTCGGCGCGCGAAGCGCGGTGGCGGCGGGACTCATCGCGTACAACATCGAGAAATACGTCCGCAAGACGCTGCATCCGACACTCGGCCGCTCGCTCGGCTTTCGCCCCGAGTTCGTCCGCGCGCAGGATTGCGCGCGCGTCGACGAGCTCGCGGATCTCGTGCTCCAGTCGTCGTGCACGCCGCCGTTCACGCCCGTCCTGCGCCGCGACGGCCGGCCGGTGCTCGACGGCGGGATGGTCGACAACGTGCCCGTCGGCGCGCTCGACGCGTCGCCGGGGGCCGTGCTGGTGATGGTGACGCGGCGTTACCCGCGTCCGCAGACGTTCGTCGTCGATGGCGGCGGTCAGCGGCGGCTCTACGTGCAGCCGTCGAGCAAGGTGCCGATCTCGAGCTGGGACTATACGAGCCCGCATCAGATGCAGCACGCATACGATCTCGGCCGCCGCGACGGCGAGCGCTTCGTGGGCGCCATGCCGCAGTGCCTGGACGAGGACGGCGCGGTGCGCTGACGTCGCGCGCGCCGGCGCGCTTCATGGCAAGCGAGGCGGCGCGTGCCGTGGCCGGGCGCTCGGCGCGCGAAGCGCGGCAGGCGGCGCGGGGCCGCCGCGCGCCGCGCTCGTCGCCGGCGTTCAGCGGCGAACGCGCCCCTGGGTGAGCGCGTCGGGATTCGCGACGCTCGACAGGTCGCCCGCATCGAACGCGAGGATGTTCCTGAACGCCGCGCTGAAGTAGAGCTCGTAGCTTTCGCGTTCGACGTAGCCGATGTGCGGCGTGCAGATCACGTTCTCCATCCGCAGCAGGCTGTAGCCTTGCAGGATCGGCTCGCTCTCGTAGACGTCGATCGCGACCATCCCTGGCCGGTTGTGCGCAAGCGCCGAAACGAGCGCGTTTTCTTCGAGCAGTTCCGCGCGGCTCGTGTTGACGAGGAGCGATGTCGGCTTCATGCGCAGCAGGTCGTCGAGCTTGACGATGCCGCGCGTGTCGTCGTGCAGGCGCAGGTGCAGCGACAGCACGTCGGCCTGCTCGAAGAACGCCTCGCGGCTCTCGGCGGCCTCGAAGCCGTCGGCGCGCGCCGCTTCGAGCGAATGCTCGCGGCCCCAGATCAGCACGTTCATCCCGAACGCCTTGCCGTAGCCGGCGACGAGCCGGCCGACCTTGCCGTAGCCCCAGATGCCGAGCGTCTGCCCGCGCAGCACCTGGCCGAGCCCGAAGTTCGGCGGCATGGCCGATGTCTTGAGGCCCGACTGCTGCCACGCGCCCTGCTTTAGGTTGGCGACGTACTGCGGGATGCGGCGCTGCGCGGCCATGATGAGCGCCCAGGTCAGCTCCGCGGGCGCGGTCGGCGAGCCCGTGCCCTCGAGCACCGCGATGCCGCGCTCCGTGCATGCTTCGAGGTCGATGTGGGTCGACACGCGGCCCGTCTGGCTGATCATGCGCAGGTGCGGGAGCTTGCCGAGCAGTTGCGACGTGATGTGGGTGCGCTCGCGAATCAGCACGAGCGCTTCGACTTCCGCCAGGCGGCTCGCGAGTTGCCCGAGGCCGCGCACCGTGTTGTTGAAGATCTTCACTTCATGGTCGGCGAGCATCTCGAAGCAATTGAGCTTGCGGACGGCGTCCTGGTAGTCGTCGAGGATGGCAATTTTCATGGCGTGTTTCGGGATTCGCGCGAGATGAGCGATGGAAGACGGTGGCCGCCGCGCACTGTCGCGCGCCGGTCCGGCCCGGTTTGAGGGCCGTAATGATCCTATGACGGCACGGCAACAGGTGTATCTCTTTTTAACAGCTTGTTACGCGCGGCCGCAAGCGCCGCCGTCCGGGCGCGGATCGCGTTGTTCCGACCCCAAGCGATGCCGAGCCGACAGCGATTCCGACGTTTCTCGATTGGGCAATTTCGGGAGTGAGATTGCTCAATTATTTCATTTTTAAGAACAATTGGTCTATCTAGCTAGGTAGGCTGAGCAAGTTCGAAGGTTTTTGTCGAGATTTCGCGGGAAGTTGAGCAACTCTGCATCTTTTTCGCTGTCTTTTCGCTGTCGTAGGAAAATTACTCATTTGCTTCATATTTTTGAAGCTGTAACAGCGGTAGGAGCGGAGTATGGATCATTTGCAGTCGATGCGAGTGTTCGTCAAGGTCGCGGATCTCGGCAGTTTCGCCCGGGCGGCGAGCGCGATGGACATCTCGAATGCGGTCGCGACGCGCCACGTCGCCGACCTCGAAGGCCGGCTCGGCACCCGCCTTCTGAATCGCACCACCCGAAGCCTGTCGCTGACCGAATCCGGCCAAGTTTACCTGGAGCGGGCGCGTCAGATCCTCGACGAACTCGAAGACGTCGAGCAGATGGTCGTCGCGCGCAATCACGAGCCCGTCGGCACGCTGCGGGTCGTCGCGCCCGTCGTGTTCGGCCTGCACAATCTCGCGCCGGTCTTGCAGACGTATACGCAGCGTTTCCCGAAGGTCATCCCCGACCTGACCCTCGTCGATCGTCAGGTCGATCTCGTCGAAGAGGGGTTCGACGTCGGCATCGTGATCACGCGGCAGATGCGCAGTGCGAGCATCGTCACGCGCCGGCTGACCACGGGCTGCATGGTGGTCTGCGCGACGCCGAGCTACCTGGAGAAGCACGGCATGCCGACGCATCCGGAGCAACTCGTCGAGCATCCTTGCCTGAGCCTGCCGTCCGAATATTGGGGAGACGAGCGCGTATTCACCGGCCCGGACGGCGAAGTGCGCGTACGGCCGTCGAACGTCGTCGTCGCGAACAACACCGAGATGCTGCGCCAGTTCGCGATGCTCGGCATGGGCGTCGCGATCCTGCCGAGCTATCTGATCGGCAGCGACATCGCGCGCGGCAAGCTCGTGCGCTTGCTGAGCGACTACCGGCTGCCGCAGGTCGAGATCAATATCGCGTACCCGAGCCGCCGCCACCTGCCGGCGAAGGTGCGCACGTTCATCGACCATCTCGTCGAGCACTTCAGCCAATCGCCGGACACGATGCTCGGCGAGCAATGGGCGACGCAGGGCGTCGCGGGCCAGCACGTCGATGCGCTGCCCGCCGACGCGCTCGCCGAGCGCTCGAGCGCCGATCCGGCGCTGTCGCCGCGTCTGCCGCGCGCGCCGCGGGCGCGCACCGTCGTGCCGTCTCCGCTGTAACGCCGAGCGGATGTCGCGCATGCACTGATCCTGCGCGCACGCAGGCCGTCGCACGCCGAATCTCCTACGCCAAAAGCAAAAGCGCGGGCTCGTCGAGAGCCCGCGCTTTTTTTCTGGAGCCAAGCGTGGCGGCGGTGCGGCCGTCCGATTGCGCGGCCGCGCCGTGCGTGCGCACACGTGCCGCGCCGGCGCGGTGCATGCGCGCGCCGGCGCGGCGGCGGTCACGAGCCCGTCTTGCGGGCCGGCGTCTTGCGCGCGGCCGTCTTGCGCGCAGGTGCCGCCTTCTTCTCGGCTTTCTCCCCGCTGTCGGCTGCCGCATCGTCGGCCGCGGCCGACGATCTGGCCGCGGTCTTCTTCGCGGCTGCGGGCTTCGGCTCCTTCTTCTCGAACTCGAAGCCGATCTTGCCGTCCGTCTGCTTGACGAGATACGCCTTGAAGTTGCGCCCGGTGCGCGACGACTTGAAGTTCGGCAGCAGATCGGTGCGGCCGTTCTCGAGGAGTTTCGCCATCTGCTCGCGGGTGATCTCCTGCTGCAGGATCACCTTGCCGGAGCGGAAGTCGCAGGTCTTCGGGTTCGCGACCGCGTGCTCGCAGACATAGCTCATGCCGTGCTCGAACACGCGGCCCTTGCACTTCGGGCACGCGCCGACCGGCTCCTGCGCGGAGAAATCGGGCGCTTCGCCTTCCTCGCCGCCTTGCTCCTGGCCGAAGTCGAATTCGAGCTTGTAATTCTTCGTCTCGTCGTCGAACGTGAGCTTGAGGATCGCCGAGAACGGTCGGCCCATCTTGCTGCGGAAGCCCGATAGCGGCCCGATCTCCTTCTTCCGCAGCAGTTCCTCGACTTCGGCGATCTCGAACTGCCGGCTGCCCGGAATCTTCGAGATCGAGAATTCGCATTTCGTGCACGCGAAGCGCCGATAGTTCTCCTTGACCTGGCCGCCGCAGTTCGGGCACGGCGTTTCGAGCGTCGCGTAGTCGCCCGGGATCGTGTCGGAGTCGTATTCCTTCGCGCGCTTGACGATCGTCTGCGTCATCCGCGCGATTTCCTGCATGAACGCGTCGCGCTGCAGGTTGCCGCGCTCCATCTGCGACAGCTTGTATTCCCATTCGCCCGTCAGCTCGGGCGCGGTCAGCTCCTTCACGCCGAGGCCGCGCAACAGGGTCATCAGCTGGAACGCCTTCGCGGTCGGAATCAGCTCGCGGCCTTCGCGCACGAGGTACTTCTCGCCGAGCAGGCCTTCGATGATCGCCGCGCGCGTGGCCGGCGTGCCGAGGCCCTTCGCGGCCATCGCCTCGCGCAGTTCGTCGTCTTCGACGAGCTTGCCCGCGCCTTCCATCGCCGACAGCAGCGTCGCTTCCGAATAGCGTGCGGGCGGCTTCGTCGTGAGGCCGTGCGCGGCGATCTTGTCGGTCTTGACCTTCTCGCCCTTCTGCACCGGCACGAGATTCGCGTCGGCGCCCTCGGCGTCACGGCCGTAGACCTGCAGCCAGCCGGGCTCGACGAGCACCTTGCCTTCCGTCTTGAAGTGATGGCCGGCAACCTCGGTGATCCGCGTGGTCACCTTGAATTCGGCGGCCGGGAAGAACACCGCGAGGAAGCGCTTGACGACGAGGTCGTAGAGCTTCTGTTCCGGCTCGGACAGCGATTTCGGTGCCTGCAGCGTCGGGATGATCGCGAAGTGATCGCTGATCTTCGAGTTGTCGAAGATGCGCTTGTTCGGCTTCACCCAGTTCTTGTCGAGCACCTGCTTCGCGTGCGGCAGGTAGTTGTTGCTCTCCTTGAGCATCTCGAGCGTCGACTTCACCGTGCCGAGGTAGTCCTCCGGCAGCGCGCGCGCGTCGGTACGCGGATAGGTGAGCACCTTGTGCTTCTCGTACAGCGCCTGCGCCAGGCCGAGCGTGTTCTTCGCGGAGAAGCCGAAGCGGCTGTTCGCCTCGCGCTGCAGGCTCGTCAGGTCGTACAGCAGCGGCGAAAGCTGCGTCGACGGCTTCGATTCCTCGGTGACCGTGCCGAGGTGGTCGCGGCACGCGGCGACGATCGTCTCCGCGGCAGGCAGGCTCCAGAGGCGCGAATCGCGTTTTTCAGGGTCGAATTCGTCCTTCTTGAACTTCGGATCGAACCAGCGGCCTTCGTAGAAACCGCCGGCGCAGACGAATTCCGCGCGCACTTCCCAGTAGTCGCGCGGCACGAAGCGGCGAATCTTCTCCTCGCGCTCGACGACGATCGACAGCGTGGGCGTCTGCACGCGGCCGACGGTCGTCAGGAAGAAGCCGCCGCCCTTGCTGTTGAACGCCGTCATCGCGCGCGTGCCGTTGATGCCGACGAGCCAGTCGGCCTCCGAGCGGCAACGCGCGGCATCGGCGAGCGGCTGCATGTCCATGTCGGTGCGCAGGTGCGCGAAGCCGTCGCGGATCGCGGCGGGCGTCATCGACTGCAGCCACAGGCGCTGGACCGGCTGCTTGGCCTTCGCGTGCTGCGCGATCAGGCGGAAGATCAGCTCGCCCTCGCGCCCCGCGTCGCATGCGTTGATCAGACGGTCGACATCCTTGCGCTTGATCAGCTTCGTCAGCACCTTCAGGCGCGACTCGCTTTTCGCGATCGGATTCAGATCGAAATGGGGAGGGATGACGGGCAGATGCGCGAAGCTCCATTTGCCGCGCTTGACTTCGTATTCCTCGGGCGCGGCGATTTCGAGCAGGTGGCCGACCGCCGACGACAGCACGTATTCGTCGCTCTCGTAGTATTCGTCATGCTTGGTAAAGCCGCCCAAAGCACGCGCGATGTCGTTCGCGACCGAAGGCTTTTCCGCAATGATGAGTGCTTTCGACATGACAGTGTGTATTGATAGACCGGGCGAGCCCGATGCGGGCCCTTTTACGACGGCTTTATAGCACACGACGCCCAAATGGCGGCCGGCGTGAGCAAAAAAGCGGGTCATCATAAGTGGGGGCCGGGGCGGCGGCAAGCCTTGCACGAGCCCTCGCGCGTAAACGGCCGGTAAAGCGGCATTTTGCGGCCGATATTTCGGGGCCGGACGATTTTAGTCGAACAAATTACGCAGTTTAGGTGCATGCGGTGCGCCGGGCAGCGCGGTCAGATCGGCCAGCATGCGTTCGACGATTGCGGCATGCGGCAGCACCGTGCCGAAGAAGCGGACCGCGTTCGCATCCTCGATGAGGAGCGTCGGAAAGTTCTCGACGTCGAGCTCGTCGAGCCGGTCGGCATGCGTTTCGACGTCGATCCATGCGAAGCAGGCGCCGGGATGCGTATCGGCGAGCCGGTCGAACGTGGCGCGGTATTCGCGGCAGGTGCCGCACCACTCGGCGCACAGGCAGGCGACGAGCAGCGTGTCTGGATTCCGGAGGCGCTCGGCGATCCGACCTTCGTCGGTGTCGAGATTCAGCGCGGGCATGGGTGGTTTTCCTTGCATCGTGAGGTGGCGGCGGCTCGGGCGAACGCCCGGCGGGGCGCCTATGCGCCGGAATGTAGCACGGCGCTCGTGCCGCGCGCTTGAGCGGGCTCGGCCTGTGCGCCGTCGATGCGGGTATAGCGGCCGCCCGGCAGCGCGGCGACGCGGCCGGCCAGCTCCAGCTGCAGCAACAACCGGTGCAGCGTGCCGCTCGGAAGCGACGTGCGCTGTGCGAGCAGCTCGAGCGGCACGGGGCCGTAGCCGATTGCGTCGAGCAGCCGGCGCGTGTCGTCGTCCAGGTCGGCATCGGCCGATGCGGCGGTGGGCGCGCCGCGTTTCGAATTCACCGGCCGGGCGGGATCGAGGCCGAATTCGTCGAGCACGTCGGCCGCGGTCTCGACGAGTTTCGCGCCGTCGCGGATCAGTGCGTGGCAGCCTTGCGACAGGGGCGCGTGGATCGAGCCGGGAATCGCGAACACGTCGCGCCCCATTTCGTTCGCGAGCCGCGCGGTGATCAGCGAGCCGGAGCGCAGCGCCGCCTCGACGATCAGCACGCCGCCGGACAGCGCGGCGATCAGCCGATTGCGCTGCGGAAAATGGGCGGACCGCGCGGGCGTGCCGAGCGGCCACTCGGAGACGAGCGCGCCGCGCTCGGCGATCTCGTGGGCGAGCGCGTGGTGGCACGCCGGATAGACGAGGTCCGCGCCCGTGCCGATCACGGCGACGGTGCCGCTTGCGCCGTCGAGCCCGCCGCGATGCGCGGCGCCGTCGATGCCGCGGGCGAGGCCCGACACGATCGCCAGGCCCGCGTCCGACAGTTCGCGCGCGAAGCGCGTCGCGTCGGCGAGCCCCTGCGGCGTCGCCCCGCGGCTGCCGACGATCGCGACGGCCCGCGCATGGAGCAGCGCGACGCGGCCTTTTATATATAGCAGCGGCGGCGGATCGTAGAGCTCCGCCAGCGGCCCGGGATAGGCGGGATCGTGCCGGGTCACGAGCGCGTTGCCGGGCTCGTCGAGCCAGGCGAGCGCCGCGTCGACGCGCTGCTCGAAATCGGCCGTCGGCGGGGCGAGCACGGATTGGGCCGCCGCGTCGCCGACGAGCGCCGCCAGCTCCGCATGCGATGCCGCGAAGAGCGCTTCGAGCGATGCGAACGCGCCGAGGAGCGCGGCACACGCGGCCGCCGGCACGCCGGATGCGCCGGCAAGCCGCAGCCAGCCGGAGAGTTCGGCGCGCGTCAGCGCTCGCGGCGACATGATGAATTCCTCGAAAAGCGCGGCCTGCGGGCTGCGTAGTGCCGTGATAAAATTTTCATCATCCGAAATAGAACGAATGCCGTGCGCACGGGCCCACGGCGATTGGCCGATCATTGCGACGCGCGGATGGCGCGCGTCGTCGAGTCCATCTTGAGGCCGGCGCGCGCATCGCGGCAGTCGGCCGAACGGCCGATGCGAGCGGGTCGTTCGTCTCCCGACACTGAAATCATGGCTTTGCTGAACATTCTTCACTACCCCGATAAACGGCTGCACAAGGTGGCCAAGCCGGTCGCCAAAGTGGACGACCGCATTCGCAAGCTCGTCGCCGACATGGCCGAGACGATGTACGCGGCGCCCGGCATCGGCCTTGCTGCGACGCAGGTCGACGTGCATGAACGCGTGATCGTGATCGACGTGTCCGAGGACAAGAACGAACTGCGCGTCTTCATCAACCCGGAAATCGTCTGGACGGGCGACGGCAAGCAGGTCTATGAGGAAGGCTGCCTGTCGGTGCCGGGTGTCTATGACGAAGTGGAGCGCCCGGACCGGGTGCGCGTGCGCGCGCTCGACGGCCAAGGCGAGTCGTTCGAGCTCGATTGCGAAGGGCTGCTCGCGGTGTGCATCCAGCACGAGATGGATCACCTGATGGGTCGCGTGTTCGTCCAGTATCTGTCGCCGCTCAAGCAGACCCGGATCAAGACGAAGATGAAGAAACTCGAACGCGCAATGTGATGTGCGCCGCCGCTACCCGATTCATTCGCACATGACACATTCACTGCGCGTCATTTTTGCCGGCACGCCGGAATTCGCGGCGGCGGCGCTCGCCGCGATCCATGAGGCCGGTTTTCCCGTCCCGCTCGTACTGACGCAGCCGGATCGTCCCGCCGGCCGCGGGATGAAGCTGCAGGCGAGCGCCGTGAAGCGCTATGCGTTCGAGCGCGGCATGGCCGTCGCGCAGCCGCCGTCGCTGCGCCGCGCGGGCAAGTATCCGGCCGAAGCCGTCGCCGCGCTCGATCTGTTGCATGCGACGCCGCACGACGTGATGGTCGTCGCCGCATATGGCCTGCTTCTGCCGCAAGAAGTGCTCGAGCTGCCGCGGCACGGCTGCATCAATATCCACGCGTCGCTGCTGCCGCGCTGGCGCGGCGCGGCGCCGATCCATCGCGCGATCGAGGCGGGCGACGCCGAAACGGGCGTCACGCTGATGCAGATGGACGCCGGGCTCGACACGGGCGCGATGCTGCACGAAGCGCGCGTCGCGATCGCGCCCGACGATACGACGGCGACGCTGCACGACAAGCTCGCGGCGGCCGGCGCGCGCCTCATCGTCGACGCGCTCGTCGAACTCGAGCGTACGGGCGCGCTTGCCGCGACGCCGCAGCCCGCCGACGGCGTGACCTATGCCGAGAAGATCGGCAAGCACGAGGCGGCGCTCGACTGGCGCAAGCCGGCCGCCGCGCTCGCGCGGCAAGTGCGCGCGTTCGACCCGTTCCCGGGCGGCGCGGGCACGCTCGACGGCGCGACGCTCAAGCTGTGGGCGGCCGATGCGGTGCCCGGGCGCGACGACGCCGCGCCCGGCACGATCGTCGATATCGGCCCGGACGGCGTCGTGATCGCCTGCGGCGAAGGCGCGCTGCGCGTGACGCAATTACAGAAACCGGGCGGCAAACGCCTGCCCGCGCGAGAATTTCTCGCGGGGGCGCCGCTTGCGGTCGGCCAGCGCTTCGCGCCGGCCGACGCCGCGTGAGTGCGTCGTTCGCCATCAATTCATCGGAATCGCGCGCGCCGCGCAATCGGCCGAACGGCCAGGTCGCGGCGCGCCGGGCGCGCGCGTAGAATTCTCTGACACCAGCATCGAGGGAGCGGCATGTTCGGCATCACCCATCTTGGCTTGTTCATGGCGGCGGTCTTTCTGCTGAACATCACGCCGGGGCCCGACACCGCGTACATCGTCGGCCGCAGCGTCGCGCAGGGGCGCGGCGCCGGCCTCATGTCCGCGCTCGGCATCTCGGCCGGCTGCTGCGTGCACGTGCTCGCATGCGCTTTCGGCCTGACGGCGGTGCTCGCCGCGTCGGCCACCGCGTTCACGGTGATCAAGGTCGTCGGCGCGGCCTATCTCGTCTATCTGGGCGTGCGTCTCATCTTCGCCAAGCAGGAGCCGGCGGCCGAGCGGCCCGCGCGGCGAGGCGCGGACAAATCGCTGCGCCAGCTGTTCATGCAGGGGTTCCTGACCAATGTGCTGAACCCGAAGGTGGTGCTGTTCTTCGTGTCGTTCTTTCCTCAGTTCGTATCGGTCGACAGCAACCACAAGGTGCTCGCGTTCCTGATGCTCGGCGCGGTGTTCCTCGCGATGAGCACCGTGTGGTCGTGCACCGTGGCGTGGGTCGCGGGCACCGTCACGCGACGTTTTGCCGGCAAGCCTGGTGTGAAGAAATGGCTCGACCGTGGTGTCGGCAGCGCATTCGTCGGCCTGGGCGTCAAGCTCGCGACGTCGACGCGCTGAGGATTGAATTTTCTCGAAACGTTCTTATCTAACAGATCGCTTACAATCATGCGCCGCCGCCGCTCGCGCGTGCGGTGCGATCCCCGCAGACGGATAAGGAGTGGGAAACATGTTCAATTGGGTCAAAACGGCGATGCTGATGGCCGCGATCACGGCCCTGTTCATCGTGATCGGCGGCATGATCGGCGGATCGCGCGGGATGACGATCGCGTTGCTGATCGCGCTCGGGATGAATTTCTTCTCATACTGGTTCTCCGACAAGATGGTGCTGCGCATGTACAACGCGCAGGAAGTCGACGAGGCCACGGCGCCGCAGTTCTATCGGATGGTGCGCGAACTCGCGACGCGCGCGAACTTGCCGATGCCGCGCGTTTATCTGATCGATGAGAACCAGCCGAACGCGTTTGCGACCGGCCGCAATCCCGAGCACGCGGCCGTCGCCGCGACGACGGGCATCCTGCGTGTGCTGTCCGAGCGCGAGATGCGGGGCGTGATGGCGCACGAGCTTGCGCACGTGAAGCATCGCGACATCCTGATCTCGACGATTTCGGCGACGATGGCGGGCGCGATCTCGGCGCTCGCGAATTTCGCGATGTTCTTCGGCGGGCGCGACGAGAATGGCCGGCCGGCAAATCCGATCGCGGGCATCGCGGTCGCGCTGCTGGCGCCGATCGCGGGCGCGCTGATTCAGATGGCGATTTCGCGTGCGCGCGAATTCGAGGCGGACCGCGGCGGCGCGCAGATCTCGGGCGATCCGCAGGCGCTTGCCTCGGCGCTCGACAAGATCCACCGCTATGCGTCGGGCATTCCGTTTCAGACAGCCGAGGAGCATCCGGCCACCGCGCAGATGATGATCATGAATCCGCTGTCGGGCGGTGGGCTGCAGAATCTGTTCTCGACGCACCCCGCCACCGAGGAGCGGATCGCGCGGCTGATGGACATGGCGCGCACCGGCCGCTTCGACTGACGAACGCCGTTGCCGGCGACGCGCGCGGGAGGTCGCTGCATCGGCGGCCGGTCTCGACGGGCTTCGCCGTATCCGGTGATCGACCGAGCCCCGCATGCGTCGCGCTGCGGGGCTCGGCGCTTTTTGGGTCGGGGCCGTCCGGTTGATCGGGGGGCGAAAATGGCTTGCGGGCGGCGGCGAGTGGTGTCGATACTTGCGCCGAAGCGCCGAAGCGCCGAACCAAGCATGCTCCGCACGCCCCCATTGCGCGCACCCGCCCGCGTGAGCCCGATCCCCGGCGCGCTACAATATCGCGCTGACCGGCCGCGGGCCGGCCACCTCGGCGCCTTCCTACCACCCGCCCGGCGCGACCGTGTGCCGCGGGCACTGCTGATCCGATGACCCAGACTCGCCCTTCCCGTTCCCGCGCATCCGGCGCGCCCGCTCGTGCGCCGCGCCTGTCGGCGCTGCATCTCGTTCCCGATTCGCTAGGCTTCGCGCTCGACGGCGCCGCGCAGGCGGTCGACGCGGTCGATCGCGGCGCCGCGCTGCCCGCGGCGCTCGCCGCCGTTCACGCAGCGCTGCCTTCGAACGCGCAGGCGGCGTCGCGCGGCGCGATCCAGGACATCGGGTATCGCGCGATGCGCCGCCGCGGCACGGCGGACTGGCTGATCGCGCAACTCGTCGCGAAGGCGCCGCCGGCGCACGTGCATGCGCTTCTCGTCTGCGCGTTCGCGCTCCTCGTCGACGACGAGCACGCCGCTTATGCGCCCTTCACCGTCGTCGATCAGGCCGTGACCGCGATCGGCGCGCGCCGCGAGTGCTCGTTTGCGAAGGGGCTCGTCAACGCGGTGCTGCGCCGGTTTCTGCGCGAGCGGGCCGCGTGGCTCGAGCGGCTGCAGGCCGATCGGCGCGCGCTTTGGAACTACGAGCCGTGGTGGATCGATGCCGTCGAGCGCGCGTGGCCCGATGCATGGCAGCGCATTCTCGCCGCGGGCGATGCGCCCGGCCCGCTCACGCTGCGCGTGAATGCGCGCCGGATGACGGCGGACGCGTATCTCGACACGTTGCGCGCCGAGCGGATCGACGCCGAGAAGATCGGCCTTCACGCGATACGGCTTGCATCGGCGCGGCCCGTCGAGCGCATTCCGGGCTTCGCGGACGGCATCGTGTCGGTGCAGGACGCCGGCGCGCAGCTCTCGGCCGAATGGCTCGGCGCGCGCGACGGCATGCGCGTGCTCGACGCGTGCGCGGCGCCCGGCGGCAAGACGGGCCACATTCTCGAGCTCGCGCACGCCGAGGTGGTCGCGCTCGAAAGCGATCCGGCGCGCGCGCCGCGCATCGGCGAAAATCTCGCGCGGCTGTCGCTCACGGCCGACGTGCGCGTCGGCGACGCGGCAGACCCCGCGCAATGGCACGACGGACGTCCGTTCGACCGGGTCCTCGCCGATGTGCCGTGCTCCGCGTCGGGCATCGTGCGCCGCCATCCGGACATCCGCTGGCTGCGCCGCGCGGCCGACATTCCCGCGCTCGTCGCCGAGCAGCGGCGCATCCTGAGCGCGCTCTGGCCGCTCGTGAAACCCGGCGGAGAGTTGCTGTACGTGACCTGCTCGATCTTTCCGGAAGAGGGCGAGCTGCAGGCGCGCTGGTTTGGAGACGCCTGTCAAGATGCGGTACGATTGGACGCGCCCGGGCAGTTGCTGCCGCAGGGCGCGACAGGCGGGGCGCCGGCCGTCGGGGGATCGGGCGAGTCCGGCCGGCATGTCGATCACGACGGATTTTTCTACGCGCGCTTTCAGAAACGGTGACGATCAAACGCTTCTTTCCACTCCGGCTCGCGGCCGTGCTCTGGGTCGCGCTGACGCTGTGCCTCGCTGCCGTTCCTGCCGCGCGCGCCGATACGATCGCCGTGCAGCGCGCGTCGCTGCAATCGGACGGCAGCGGCTGGAGCCTCGACGCGCGTTTCGACTTCGAGCTCAACAGCAGCCTCGAGGATGCGGTCAACAAAGGCGTTCCGCTTTACTTCACGACCGATTTCGAACTGAGCCGCGCGCGCTGGTATTGGTTCGACGAGCAACCGGTGTCGGTGTCGCAGACGATCCGCCTGTCGTTCCAGCCGCTCACGCGCGAATACCGCGTATCGACGGGCGGCCTGCAGCTCGGCTTTCCGTCGCTGAAGGAGGCGCTCGCGGTGGTCAAGCACGTGACGTCCTGGCATGTGATCGACAAGGGCCAGGTGCGCCCGGGCGAGACGTACACGGCGTCGGTGCGGATGCAGCTCGATACCGCGCTGATGCCCAAGCCGTTCCAGGTCGACGCGGTGAACAACCGCGACTGGAATCTCGTTTCCGATTGGAAGCGTTTCATTTTCACGGTGGCCGAGCGTGCTAAGTAAAATGCGCGTCCGCCGCGCAACGAGCGGAAAGAGCCTGCTGATACGCGTGATCGTATCGACTGTCGCGATCACGGCGCTTCTGCTGCTCGTGCTGCTCGCGGCCGCGAGCGCGAACACCGAGTTCTTCGACCGCTACTACTCGTGGCTCTATTCGGCGAACATCATCGTCGCGCTCGTGTTCATGCTGGTCGTGCTCGGGCTCGTCGGGATGATCGTCGCGCGGCTGAGGAAGGGCAAGTTCGGCACGCGGCTGCTCGCGAAGCTCGCGGTGTTCTTCACGCTCGTCGGCGTCGTGCCGGGCGGGATCATCTATATCGTGTCGTATCAGTTCGTGTCGCGCAGCATCGAATCGTGGTTCGACGTGAACGTCGAGACGGCGCTCACCGCGGGCCTGAATCTCGGCCGCGGGATGCTCGACACGTCGCTCGCGGACTTGCAGACGAAGGCGCGCCTGATGTCCGAGCAGCTCTCGAGCGCCGACGCCAACACGAACGGCACGACGCTCACGCTCCTGCGGCTGCGCGATCAGTTCGGCGTGCAGGATGCGACGATCGTCGAGCCGGGCCGCGGCACGGGCGCGTCGCCCGATGTGCACATCATCGCGCAGGCGTCGGGCAACTTCGCCGCGCTGATTCCGGACGACATGCCGACGCCGCTGATGCTGAGCCAGGCGCGCGAGCACGGCGTGTTCGCGGCGATCGAAGGCGAGGTCGACGGCGATCCGCGCGCGCGCGGATCGAAGGGCGCGCTGCGCCTGCGCGTCGTGCAGCGCATTCCCGATTCGTCGACGTCGCTGCTGCAGCCCGCCGAGCGCTTCCTGCAGCTCACGCAGCCGGTGTCGCCGACGCTCGCGCGCAACGCGGACGCCGTGCAGCGCGCGTATCGCGAATACCAGGAGAAATCGCTCGGCCGCAGCGGGCTGCGCAAGATGTACATCGGCACGCTCACGCTCGCGCTCTTTCTCGCGACATTCATTGCGATGATGATCGCGCTCGCGCTCGGCAACCAGCTCGCGCGGCCGCTCTTCCTGCTCGCGCAGGGCACGAAGGAAGTCGCGGAGGGCGACTACACGCCCAAGCGCGAGATCAAGACGCGCGACGAGCTCGGCTTTCTCACGCAGTCGTTCAACGCGATGACGCGGCAGTTGTCGGAGGCGCGCCTCGCGGTCGAGAAGAACCGCGTCGCGCTCGAGCATTCGAAGACGTACCTCGAGAGCATTCTCGCGAACCTGACCGCGGGCGTGTTCGTGCTCGATCGCCAGTTTCGCCTGACGACCGCGAATCGCGGCGCCGAGCGGATCTTCCGCCAGCCGTTCAACTCGCTGATCGGTACGACGCTCGATCAGATCGGCGTCGTCGCGGAGTTCGGCGCGATGGTGAGAAAGGCGTTCGCCGATCGCGAGGCGGCGGGCCGGGGCGGCGGCGAGGACCGCGGCCACTGGCAGCAGCAGTTCGCCGTCGAGGTGCCGGCCGAGACCGAGCCGCTGACGCTGCTCGTGCGCGGCACGCGGCTCGTGTCGACGGCGGCGGCGCCCGGGCAGCCCGACGATCCGCAGACCTCCGGCTACGTCGTCGTGTTCGACGACATCTCCGATGTGATCTCCGCGCAGCGTTCGGTCGCGTGGGGCGAGGTCGCGCGGCGGCTCGCGCACGAGATCAAGAATCCGCTCACGCCGATCCAGCTCTCGGCCGAGCGCCTGCAGATGAAGCTTTCCGACAAGCTCTCGCAGCCCGACGCCGATGTGCTCAAGCGCGGTGCGACGACGATCGTCAATCAGGTGGCCGCGATGAAGCGCATGGTCGACGATTTTCGCGATTACGCGCGCACGCCGCCCGCGGTGCTCGTCAACCTGCAACTGAACGATCTGGTGAGCGAAGTATTGACGCTTTACGGTGTCGGCGAGGGCAAGAGCACGATCGTCGTCGAGCAGACGCCGCTGCCGGTGATCCGCGGCGATGCGACACAACTGCGTCAGGTGATCCACAATCTGCTGCAAAACGCGCAGGATTCGGTCGCCGACGTCGAGCATCCTCGTGTGTTGCTCGAAACCAAGACAGTAGAATATGGCGATCCCGACGCGAACGGCAAAACGCGCGTCGCGGTTCGGCTGACCGTCTCGGACAACGGTCCGGGTTTTCCGGCGCGCATCCTGACGCGCGCGTTCGAGCCTTACGTGACGACGAAGGCGAAGGGCACGGGGCTTGGCCTCGCGACCGTGAAGAAGATCGTCGACGAGCATGGCGCGCGGATCGACCTGCGCAATCGCATGCACGGCGATGTCGTGGAAGGCGCGCAAGTCTCGATCCTGTTCCTGCAGCTCGCGGACGATACGGCGGGCGCCGGGGGCGGAACGAACGGCGGCACGGCACCCGCCAAGACAAGAGCAACTGTGCAGACAAAGGCAGCGTAAATGGCAACCATCCTGGTGGTAGATGATGAAATGGGCATCCGGGAATTGCTCTCGGAGATCCTCAGCGACGAAGGGCACGTCGTCGACGTCGCGGAAAACGCGCAAGCCGCGCGCGACTACCGGCTGCGGCAGGCGCCCGATCTCGTGCTGCTCGACATCTGGATGCCCGACACCGACGGCGTCACGTTGCTGAAGGAATGGGCGAGCCAAGGACAACTGACGATGCCCGTCATCATGATGTCGGGGCACGCGACGATCGACACCGCCGTCGAGGCGACGAAGATCGGCGCGCTCGATTTTCTCGAGAAGCCGATCACGCTGCAGAAGCTGCTGAAGTCGGTCGAGCACGGTCTCGCGCGCGGCGCGGCGCCGCTGCCCGCGAGCGCGGCGGCGAAGCCCGCGGCGGGGGCCGCGGTCGCGTCGGCGGCCGCGCTGCCGACGCTCGGCGACGATCCGGCCGTGGCGCTCGCGGGCCAGACGACGGCCGCGATCCCGTTCGACATCCCGCTGCGCGAGGCGCGCGACGCGTTCGAGCGCGCGTACTTCGAATATCACCTCGCGCGCGAGAACGGCAGCATGACGCGTGTCGCGGAGAAGACGGGCCTCGAGCGCACGCACCTGTACCGCAAGCTCAAGCAGCTCGGCGTCGAGCTCGGCAAGAAGCCGGCCGAAGGCGCGGCATAAATTTTTTGCACAAAGGGCTTGATCGGTGCTTGGCGCATTGCTATAATCTTTTTTCTTCGTGGCCCGGTAGCTCAGTTGGTAGAGCAGCGGATTGAAAATCCGCGTGTCGGTGGTTCGATTCCGCCCCAGGCCACCAGCAGATCCCACCCCAAGAATCGCTAGATTCTTGGGGTTTTTCGTTTGTGGAGCGGCATTCCGAGCCTCGGCCGATTGTGGGGCGGCGTGATAAAATCTTCGCCGACTCAACGACTTAGAGGACTTGAGGATGCGCCCGAAGGCGCCGCAAGTCCTTTTTCGTTTCGGCGGCTCGTGCATGCGCGAGTCCGTGCGCCGCCCGCGCGGCGCGATGAGCGGCATAAGCGCCGCGCCGTTTCGGGCCGCGCGCACCTGCCTATACTGGGTGGGCCGGCGCAGCCGGCGCGCGTCGAATCACAGGCGCGCTCGCTCATCATTCACGGAGTATCACGGTGATTCGGACAGACGCTAAGGACGGCGCGCTCGTATTGTTTTCCGGCGGCCAGGATTCGGCCACATGTGTGGCCTGGGCGCTCGAGCGCTATCAGACCGTCGAGACGCTCGGCTTCGATTACGGCCAGCGCCACCGCGTCGAGCTCGAATGTCGCGAGGGCGTGCGCGATGCGCTGAAGCGGCGTTTTCCGCAGTGGTCGCACAAGCTGGGCGACGATCACCTGATCGATCTGTCGGTGCTCGGCTCGATCAGCGATACCGCGATGACGCGCGCGATCGAGATCGAGACGGCGTCGAACGGCCTGCCGAACACGTTCGTGCCGGGCCGCAACCTGCTGTTCATGACGATCGCCGCGGCGATCGCTTATCGGCGCGGGCTGCGCGCGCTCGTCGGCGGCATGTGCGAGACCGATTTCTCCGGCTATCCGGACTGCCGCGACGATACGATGAAGGCGCTGCAGGTCGCGCTCAATCTCGGCATGGACACGCGCTTCGTGCTGGAAACGCCGCTGATGTGGCTCGACAAGGCCGATACGTGGCGGCTCGCCGAGCAACTGGGCGGCGCGCCGCTCGTCGAGCTGATCCGCGTCGAGACGCACACGTGCTATGTCGGCGAGCGCTCGGAGCTGCATGACTGGGGCTTCGGCTGTGGCGAATGCCCGGCATGCAAGCTGCGCAAGCGCGGCTATGACGCCTATCTGCGCGGCGAAAGCGTGACGGAGGCGCCCGCCTGACGCGCGGCTGGCACGGCGCACGCGCGTGGCGCGGGCGGCAACGAGATTCATCGAACAACGGAAAGCGAGCGGCGCGAGCCGGAACGAAGCAGCATGACGTACACGGTCAAGGAAATTTTCTATACGTTGCAGGGCGAGGGCGCGAACGCCGGCCGTCCGGCCGTGTTCTGCCGGTTCGCCGGCTGCAACCTCTGGACGGGGCGCGAAGCGGACCGCGACGGCGCGGTGTGCCGCTTCTGCGATACCGACTTCGTCGGCACCGACGGCGAGAACGGCGGCAAGTTCAAGGATGCCGCTTCGCTCGCGGCGAGGATCGCGTCGCTCTGGCCGGCGGGCGAGGCGTATCGCTTCGTCGTCTGCACGGGCGGCGAGCCGATGCTGCAGCTCGATCAGCCGCTCGTCGACGCGCTGCACGCGGCGGGCTTCACGATCGCGATCGAGACGAACGGCTCGCTGCCCGTGCTCGAATCGATCGACTGGATCTGCGTGAGCCCGAAGGCGGATGCGCCGCTCGTCGTCACGAAGGGCAACGAACTGAAGGTGGTGGTGCCGCAGGACAACCAGCGCCTTGCCGATTACGCGAAGCTCGACTTCGAGCATTTCCTCGTGCAGCCGATGGACGGCCCGTCGCGCGAGCTCAACACCCGGCTCGCGATCGATTGGTGCAAGCGTCATCCGCGGTGGCGGCTGTCGATGCAGACGCACAAGTACCTGAACATTCCCTGAGCCTGACGCTTCATTCATCGTGCTGATTACCCGAAAACTCGAATTCGACGCGGGGCACCGCATCCCCGATCACCGCAGCCAGTGCCGCAATCTGCACGGGCATCGCTACGTGCTCGAAATCACGCTGCGCGGCGATCTCGTCGAGACCGAGGGCGCGCCCGACCGCGGGATGGTGATGGATTTCGCCGACGTGAAGGCGCTCGCGATGGAGCACCTCGTCAGCAAGTGGGATCACGCGTTTCTCGTCTATGCGCGCGACGAGATCGTGCGCTCGTTCCTCGAAAAGATGGCCGATCACAAGACGGTCGTCCTCGACCGGATTCCGACTGTCGAGAATCTCGCGGCGATCGCGTTCGACATCCTCGCGAACGTCTATGACGCACATTACGGCGTCAATCTGCGCCTCGAACGCGTGCGTCTGTACGAAACGCCGAACTGCTGGGCCGACGTCGAGCGCGATCCGCGCGTCTGACGCGGGTAACGCGCGGCGCGGTCGGCGCGCCGTGCGCCCGCGCATGCGCTTTCACGCGCGCTTTCACATCCGTTTTCCGCATACGTTTCGACTTCGTTACGAGGTTCGCCTGCGCGGGTGCCTCGACGTGCGTTTTCGACGCCCGCGCGGCAGCCGTGCGATGCGTGTCACGCTCTCCCCCTGACCCGTTCGCACGCACGAACCGTTCATTCGCCCGGTTTCGCCGGGGGCCGCCTGGCCCGGCATCGGTGTTTTCCGAATCCGCGCGCGGGCGCGATCACGGTATGATCGAATCGTGGATCGTCTGCCGCGACGAACGCGTCGCGCGCGCCTGTTACCGCGCAGCGCTCCGCCCGGCGGTCTCGCCGCCCCTCTTTCCGAATCGCAGTCCGACCGTGCGTCGCACGGCAGGAGGCCGCCGATGAGCACGCTCACCCATTCCCTGAAAGCACGTTTGCGCGACGGCGACGAGCCGCTGTTCGGCCTATGGCTGACGCTCGCGAGCGAGGCGGCGACCGAGGCGCTCGCGCACGCCGGTTTCGACTGGCTGTGCATCGACATGGAGCACGCGCCGAACGACAGCCGCGACGTCGCCGCGCAACTGCGCGCGCTCGCGGCCGCGCATCTGCCGAGCGAGCCCGTCGTGCGGGTGCCGGCGCGCGAGCCGTGGTTCGTCAAGCGGGCGCTCGACGCGGGTGCGCGCACGCTGATGTTCCCGGGCGTCGAGACGGCCGACGAGGCCGCGCATGCGGTGCGGCTCACGCGCTTTCAGGCGCCCGATGCGCCGGACGGGCTGCGCGGCGTTGCGGGCATCGTGCGCGCGGCCGCTTATGGGATGCGGCGCGACTACGTGCAGACGGCGAACGCGCAGATCGCGACGATCGTGCAGATCGAATCGGCGCGCGGCGTCGACGAAGCCGAGCGGATCGCGGCGACGCCGGGCGTCGATTGCGTATTCGTCGGGCCCGCCGACCTGTCCGCGAGCCTCGGGCATCTCGGCGACACGAAGCATCCGGACGTCGCGGCCGCGCTCGAGCACGTGCTCGCGGCCGGGCGGCGCGCCGGCGTGCCGGTCGGCATCTTCGCCGCGGATACGGCCGGCGCGCGCCAGTCTCTCGAAGCCGGATTCCGCGTGGTCGCGTTGTCCGCGGACGTCGTGTGGCTGCTGCGCGCGACGCGACAGGCGCTGCAGGAGGTGCGGGGATGAGCGGGAAACGCCGCGGCGCGCCGCTCTCCACGCGCACGCCGCGTGTGCTGCGCGGCGCGGTAATCGGTTCGCTCGCCGCGGCGGCGCTCGGTGCGGCGGCGGGCGGCGCGCTCGCGCAGGCGCCGGGCGCGCCGAGCCGGCCCGACCCGCAGCGCGAGACCGAAGCGGCGGTGGCCGACTACAACGCGGGCAATCTGCGCGCGGCGCTCGTGCAGTTTCACGATGCGGCGGCGTGCGGCAACCGTCTCGCCGCGTTCGATTACGCGATGATGCTGATCAACGGTGAGGGCGTGACGGCGAACGTGCCGGAAGGATTGCGCTGGCTGCGGCGCGCGGCCGATGCGGGGATGACGCAGGCGCAGTACGTGTACGGCCGGATGCTCGACGACGGCGAATTCGTCGCGCGCGATCCGGCGGCCGCGCACGACTGGTTCCTGAAGGCCGCGCAGCAAGGGCACGTGCAGGCCGAGCTCGCGCTCGCGAACCAGTTTCTCGACGAGCGCGGTACGCCGCGCGACAACCGGCAGGCGTTTGCCTGGTACAAGCGCGCGGCCGACGCGGGCGAGCCGGTTTCGCAATACGTGACCGCGTCGTTCTACGAGCGCGGCGGCGACGGCGTCGTGCGCAATCTCGACATCGCCCGCGCGTACTATGCGGCCGCCGCCGCGCAGGGCGACGACGCGGCGGCGCTCAAGTATCGCGAGCTCACGGCCGCGCAGAAGGCGGGGCCGGGCGGCGCGTCGGCGCCGAAGGCGACCGGGCCGTCGTACTGACACGCGTACTGGCCGGCAGTCGGGCCGATCGGATGAATGCGTGGGTCGGGATCACGCGGGGGGAACCGACGGCATGCCGGATCGGCCGAATTGGCGACCGGCGACCGGCGACCGGCGACCGGCGACCGGCGACCGGCGACCGGCGACCGGCGACCGGCGACCGGCGACCGGCGACCGGCGACCGGCGACCGGCGACCGGCGACCGGCGACCGGCGACCGGCGACCGGCGACCGGCGACCGGCGACCGGCGACCGGCGACCGGCGACCGGCGACCGGCGACCGGCATACTCGGGCCTGCCAACCGCCAACCGCCAACCGCCAACCGCCAACCGCCAACCGCCGACCGCCGACCGTGGCCAGCCCCCACCCGCCGGCACCGCCACGAAAAAGAAAAAAGCGCCGCGCCGCTTCGATCAACTCTTCATCAGCCGCTTCTGCCGCCCGACGCTCATGATGAGCCCGACGGCGATGCCGAGCGTCGTGAGCGCCGTGCCGCCGTAGCTCATGAACGGCAGCGGCACGCCGACGACGGGCAGCACGCCGCTCACCATTCCGATATTGACGAACGCGTAGACGAAGAACGCGAGCGTGAGCGAGCCGGCGAGCAGCCGCCCGAACAGCGTCGCGCCCTGCGCGGCGATGTAGAGCCCGCGCGCGATCAGCGCCATGTACAGCGTCAGCAGCACGAGCCCGCCGACGAGCCCGAATTCCTCGGAAAACACCGCGAAGATGAAATCGGTGTGCTTTTCCGGAATGAATTCGAGGTGCGCCTGCGTGCCCTTCAGATACCCCTTGCCGAGCGGGCCGCCCGAGCCGATCGCGATCACCGCCTGGATCGTGTGGAAGCCTTTGCCGAGCGGGTCGGACGTCGGATCGAGCAGCGTGCAGACGCGGTGTTTCTGATAATCGTGCATCAGCGGCCAGACGACTTCGGGCTGGCAGATGCGCTCCTCGAACACGGCGATCGAGCCGACCGCGAGCACGCCGGCGACGAGCACCGGCACGATCAGCTTGAACGACAGCCCCGCGAGATAGATCACGAACAGGCCCGCGGCGAACACGAGCACGGCGGTGCCGAGATCCGGCTGTTTCGCGATCAGCCCGACGGGCACCATCAGGATGGCGAACGCGACGACGAAGTCGTACCAGCGCAGGCTGCTTTCGCGCCGCTGGTAGTACCACGCGAGCATCAGCGGCGTCGCGATCTTGAGGATCTCGGACGGCTGGATCACGACGCCGACGTTCAGCCAGCGCTTCGCGCCCTTCTTCGTCATGCCGAATAGCGCCACCGCGACGAGCAGCGCGACGCCGAACGAATAGAGCGGCACCGCGAAGCGCATCAGCGTCTGCGGCGGGATGTTCGCGATCACCCACATCAGCACGAACGTCAGCATGATGTTGCGCAACTGGTCCTCGACGCGCCCCGGCACGTCGACGCTCGCGCTGTACAGCGTGACGATGCCGACGCACAGCAGCAGGAACACGATGAGCGCGAGCGGCCGGTCGAAGCCCGCGAACATCTGCTTGATCTTGTCGAGCGAGGCGCGCTTGTCGAATTGCATGCCTGTCTCCGTTACTCGTCGATGCCGCCCGCCGCCGGCCTGGCGGCGGAGACGGCATGGTTGTCGTCCTGAGCGGGTGTCTTCGGGGCGCCCGATGAGGGTTTGCGCGGGTCGTCCCGCGATGCGGCGGCGCTGATCGCCGCGTCGCTCGCCGGCGTGCGGCGCGGCTTGCGCGGCGGCAGGCGGCGGGATGCGGGCGGCGCGCCCATTGCCGCGCCGTTCGCGCCGGGCATGCCGCCCGGGGCCGCGGCGCCCGATCCGTTGTTCGCCGTGCCGGCCGCGCCGCCTGCAATGCCGCCGCCGGCCGGGTTTCCTCCCGCGTTTGCGTGCTCCGTCGGCTCCCCGCCCGCGCCCGATGCGCCTGATGCGCCGTCCGCGCCGCTTGCCGACGCGGGCGGCACCGGTTGCGGCAGCGCCTTGAACCCGGCCGCGATGCCGACAGGCTTCGTCGCGTCGCCGATCACGGGCGCGTTCACGGGCTCGGTCGCCGACGCGGCCGCCGCGACGGCCGCCGCTTCCGTCGACGGATTCTTGCGCTCGAGCAGGTAGAAATCGAGCACGCGCCGCGCGATCGGGCCCGCCGACTGCGCGCCCCAGCCACCGTTCTCGACGATCAGCGCAAGTGCGATCTGCGGATGGTCGACGGGCGCGTACGCGATGAACAGCGCGTGGTCGCGCAGATGCTCGGCGAGCAGGTGGCCGCGGTAGTTGCCGCCCTGCAGCGAGAACACCTGCGCGGTGCCGGTCTTGCCGGCCGCGAGGTACGGCGCGCCGCGGAACACCTTGAACGCGGTGCCGGACGGGCTTTCGACGACGTTCTCCATCCCGCGCTTCACGACGTCGAGATCGTTCTGCTTGAGCGGAATCACGCCGCTTTCCTTCGGCACCGTCAGGTGCCGCGCGCGCGAGATCGGGTTCTCGACTTCCTTCACGAGGTGCGGCTTCATGATCACGCCGTCGTTCGCGAGCGTGGCCGTCGCGTGCGCGAGCTGCAGGATCGTGAACGAGTTGTAGCCCTGGCCGATCCCGAGACTGATCGTCTCGCCGTCGAACCATTTCTGCTGAGCGGCCTTCTTGAACGTCTTCTTCCATTCGGGCGACGGCAGGATCCCGCGCGCCTCGCCCTGGATGTCGATGCCCGTCAGCTGGCCGAAGCCGAACGGCTTCATGAAGTTCGCGATCGCGGTCACGCCAAGGTCGCGCGCGAGCATGTAGAAGTACGTGTCGTTCGACACCATGATCGCCTTGTTCATGTCGACCCAGCCCTGGCCCGAGCGCACGTCGTTGCGGAACGTGTGGCCGCCGAACGTGAAGTAGCCGGGGTCCTGGAAGCCCCAGCCCGGCGTGCGCTTGCCGAGCGCGAGGCCGGCGAGCGCCATGAACGGCTTGTACGTCGAGCCGGGCGGATAGGTGCCGTGCAGCGGCCGGTTCAGCAGCGGCTTGTCGGGCGAGTTGTTGAGCTCGTCCCAGGTCTGCTGGTCGATGCCGTCGACGAACGAGTTCGGGTCGAAGCTCGGCGACGACACGAACGCGAGCACGTCGCCCGTCTTCGGCTCGATCGCGACGAGCGCGCCGCGTTTGCCGGCGAATGCCTGCTCGGCAACCTGCTGCAACCCGATGTCGAGCGACAGCACGAGGTTGCTGCCGGGCGTCGCCTGCGTGCGCGACAGCGTGCGCACGGGCCGCCCGCCCGCCGTCACCTCGACTTCCTCGAAGCCGGTGATGCCGTGCAGCTCGGTTTCGTAGCTTTGCTCGACGCCGACCTTGCCGATGTAGTCGGTGCCCTTGTAGTTGTTCGCGTCGCGCCGCGGGTCGTAGGTTTCCGGATCGCTGTCGTTCTCGTCGCTCATCGCGTCGATCCGGTCCTGATCGCGCTTCGAGATCCGGCCGATGTAGCCGATCACATGCGCGGCCGTCGGACCGAGCGGATATTGGCGGAACAGGCGCGCGCGCACGTCGACGCCCGGAAAGCGCCAGCGCTGCGCGGTAAAGCGCGCGACTTCGTCGTCGGTGAGGCGCGTGCGGATCGGCAGGCTCTCGAAATTCTTCGAGTCCTCCTGCAGCTTCTTGAAGCGGCGGCGGTCGCGCGCGTCGATCTGCACGACCTCGGCGAGCGCGTTGATCGTGTTGTCGAGTGTGTCGGCGAGCTTCGACGGTGTGATCTCGAGCGTGTACGCGGAGTAGTTCTTCGCGAGCACGACGCCGTTGCGATCGGTGATGATCCCGCGGTTCGGGACGATCGGGGCGACCGAGATCCGGTTCTCCTCGGCCTGCAGCGCGTACTTGCCGTGCTGCCAGACCTGGAGGTAGAAGAACCGCGTGGCGAGCAGGCCGAAGCAGACGAACACGAACACGCCCGCCGCCGCGACGCGCAGGCGGAACTTCGAGAGCTGCTGTTGTGTGTCCTTGAATTCGGTCATGCGATTACGGATGGAGAGCGCGCTTTCGACGCCGCGCGGGCGGGCTCGCGCCGGGGCGAGGCGCGTGCGTCGCGCCGGCTGGGCGGGCCGCCCGCGCGGCGGCCGCGTCGCGCCGGCCGCGAGCGGTCGGGCGGGTGGACGGTCGGCGGGCGTTCACAGCGGATGTCCTGGCGGCGCGGCGCGTCAGATCGGCCGCGTGTCGTCCGGGTCGACCGGACGGCGCTGCGGCATCAGCAGCAGATGGCTCGCGACCGGCCACAGCGCCGCCTCGACGAAGCCGTCGACGAGGTAGCTCCAGCCGGGGAACGCGGCGCCCATCAGCAGCCGGATCACGAACGGCACGAGCTGCGCGATCACGAGAAGGGGCGCGACATAGAAGATCTGCACGCCGAGCGGCAGCCATAGCACGCGCCGGTGGATCGTGATCGCGCCGTACGACAGCAGCGTGTACGCGAGCGCGTGCTCGCCGAGGAGGGCCGCGTCATGGACGTCCATCAGGATGCCGAGCGCGAACGCCACGCCCATCCCGACCTTGCGCGGCTGGTGGATGTTCCAGAACAGCAGCACGAGCGCGACGCAATCGGGCACGCCGGGAACCCGGCCCCACGGCATCAGGTTCAGCAGGAACGCGGCCGCGAGGCTGAAGACGATGAAGTACGGATTGACGGGCTGCAGGATGTACTGGGGGCGGCTCATCGCGGCGCTCCTGGCGACGGCGCGGTCGCGGGCTTGAGCGGCGCGGCGGGTTGCGCGGGGCCGGCCGGCCGGCTCCGCGCGGGCACGGGCGGCGCGGCGGCCGGCTTTGCGCCCTTGTCCTTGTCCGCGCCTTTATCGGCGGCCTTCGCGCTCTTGTCCGCGCCCTTCGTCGCCTTTTTGCCCTTGGCGGCCTTCGCGTCGCTCGCGGCGTCGTCGGTGACGGGGGGCGGCGGGATGTCGTTGCGGTAGTGCAGCACGAGCATCTCGCGCGCGCCGCGCACCGCGGCGATCGGCGCGCAGACGACGTGCGCGAAGGCGGTATCGGCGAGCTTGTCGACGCGCACCACCTTCGCGACCGGCAGCCCCGGCGGATAAACGCCGTCGAGGCCGCTCGTCACGAGCTCGTCGCCCGCGAGCAGATCGGCGCTCGTCGGCACGAAGCGCAGATCGAGCGCATCGCCCTTCGGCGTGCCGTAGATCACGCTGCGCAGCCCGGTGCGCAGCACCTGCACGGGAATCGCGAGGTCGCGGTCGGTGACGAGCGTGACTTCCGATTGCAGCGGAAACACGCGCGTGACCTGGCCGATCACGCCATCCTCGTTGACGACGGGCGCGCCGTCCTGGATGCCCGCCTGCGAGCCGTGGCCGATGATGATCTTCTGCGAGAACGGATCGCCCGTGTCGTACTGGATCTCGACGGGCGTCGCCTGCGCGGCGATCTGCTGGCGCAGCTCGAGCACCGCGCGCAGGTGCGCGTTGTCGGCGGCGAGCTGGCCCGCCTGGTTCGCCTGCAGCGACAGCTTCAGATTGCGGTCGCGCAACTGCTGGTTTTCGTGGCGCAGCGCGGTGCTCGACGTCGCGAGCTCGGCCGCGCCGACGATCAGGTCGCGCGGCACGAGCGCCGCGCGCTGCAGCGGATAGAGCACGGTGCCGAGCACGCCTCGGACGATTTCGAGCGTGTTGAAGCGCGCGTCCGAGACGAGGAGCGCGATCGCCAGGACGACGAAGAAGATCAGCCGCGCGAGCGCGGACGGACCTTGTTTGAACAGGGGCGGCGGACTGTATTCCATGATCGGCGCCGGGCGCGTGATCGATTTAGATGTTGCTCAGACGCGCGAACGGCGCGGCGGTTCGTTCTAAACGAGCGAGCCTGCCACGCCGCGCGAGCGCCATACGGATGCCTGGACGATCACTCGTACGAGAAGATGCTGCCGAGCTTGTCCATCCGTTCGAGCGCCATCCCGGAGCCGCGCACGACGCAGGTGAGCGGATCCTCGGCGACGAGCACGGGCAGGCCGGTCTCCTCGGCGAGCAGGCGGTCGAGGTCGCGCAGCAGCGCGCCGCCGCCCGTGAGCATCATGCCGCGCTCGGCGATGTCCGCGCCGAGCTCGGGCGGCGTCTGCTCGAGCGCGATCTTCACCGACGACACGATCTGGTTCAGCGGATCGGTGAGCGCCTCGAGGATTTCGTTGCTGGAGATCGTGAAGCTGCGCGGAATGCCTTCCGACAGGTTGCGGCCCTTCACTTCCATTTCCTTGACTTCGGAGCCCGGGAACGCGGAGCCGATTTCCTTCTTGATCGCCTCGGCCGTCTGCTCGCCGATCAGCATCCCGTAGTTGCGGCGGATGTAGTTGACGATCGCCTCGTCGAACTTGTCGCCGCCCACGCGCACCGAGCCCTTGTAGACGATGCCGCCGAGCGAGATCACGCCGACCTCGGTCGTGCCGCCGCCGATGTCGACGACCATCGAGCCGGTGGCTTCCGACACCGGCAGCCCCGCGCCGATCGCGGCCGCCATCGGCTCCTCGATCAGATAGACCTGCGAGGCGCCCGCGCCGTGCGCCGCTTCCTTGATCGCGCGGCGCTCGACCTGGGTCGAGCCGCACGGCACGCAGATGATGATGCGCGGCGACGGCGAGAACATCCGCGATTCGTGCGCAGTCTTGATGAATTGCTTGATCATCTGCTCGGTGACCGTGAAATCGGCGATCACGCCGTCTTTCATCGGACGGATCGCCTCGATGTTGCCGGGCACCTTGCCGAGCATCTGCTTCGCTTCCTTGCCGACTGCTTGAATCGTTTTCTTGCCGTTCGGGCCGCCTTCCTGGCGGATCGAGACGACGGACGGCTCATCGAGCACGATGCCCTTGCCGCGCATGTAGATCAGGGTGTTTGCGGTGCCGAGATCGATCGCGAGATCGTTGGAGAAATAGCTGCGCAAAAAACCGAACATTCAGAATCCTGTTTCGCTCTGGGGCCGGCCCCATGCGGACATGGCGCGAAGGGCGGCAGCGGAAAAAATAACAGCCTCGGATCGGGCGGGAGCGGCCGCTCGAAAAACGCGAAGCTGCGAGTGAAATCTTCCGGGACCGGCGCGAAGCCCGCGCGGCTTCGTCAAAGCGGCGGCGGCGCGGCAAAGGCAGTCCGGGTCTGGGTCGAACGCATAATGATACCTTATAATTTCGCTGTATTTGAATCGAAACGGGCGGTATTTTCGCCGCTTCGCCCCCGATTTTTGAGGGTTCGATCGAACCTTCCAACCCCCTGACGCAACGCAAGTTTCACGCTGCGCCAAGCCTTTGTTTTTCCGGTGACCGCATGGCTTTGACCCTGACCGATGTGACACGCATCGCGCACCTTGCGCGGCTCGAAATGGCCGACGCCGACGCCGAGCGCACGCTGACCCAGCTCAACGAGTTCTTTGGCCTCGTCGAGCAGATGCAGGCCGTCGACACGACGGGCATCGCGCCGCTCGCGCACCCGATCGAGCAGATTCTGGAGGTCGCGCAGCGGCTGCGCGAAGACGCCGTCACGGAGCACGTGAACCGCGACGACAACCAGCGCCCGGCGCCGGCCGTCCAGGACGGCCTGTACCTCGTGCCGAAGGTGATCGAGTAAGCGCCCGATTCGGCGCGCGGCCGCGCAAGCGGCTCCGCGCCCGCCTCGCCGCTTGTTCGCCCGGGCGCGCGCCCCAGTCCCCGCGCGCCGAAGAATCCAGGAAACCCACGCAATGCACGCAAAAAGCCTGACCGAACTGCGCGCCGCGCTCGACGCCAAGGAATGCTCGGCCGTCGAGCTGGCGCAGCACTATCTGAAACGGATCGACGCCGCGCGCGATCTGAACGCGTTCGTCCACGTCGACGCCGAGCTCACGCTCGCGCAGGCGAAGGCCGCCGACGCCGCGCTCGCCAACGGCGAGGCGGGGCCGCTCGCCGGCCTGCCGATCGTGCACAAGGACGTGTTCGTCACGCGCGGCTGGCGCTCCACCGCCGGCTCGAAGATGCTCGCGAACTACGCGAGCCCGTTCGACGCGACCGTCGTCGCCCGCCTGTCGGCGGCCGGCATGGTCACGCTCGGCAAGACCAACATGGACGAGTTCGCGATGGGTTCGTCGAACGAGAACTCCGCGTTCGGCCCGGTGAAGAACCCGTGGGACACGAGCGCGGTGCCGGGCGGCAGCTCGGGCGGCAGCTCCGCGGCCGTCGCCGCGCGCCTCGCGCCCGCCGCGACGGGCACCGACACGGGCGGCTCGATCCGCCAGCCGGCGTCGTTCGCCGGCGTGACCGGCATCAAGCCGACCTACGGGCGCGTGTCGCGCTACGGGATGATCGCGTTCGCGTCGTCGCTCGACCAGGGCGGCCCGATGGCGCGGAGCGCGGCCGATTGCGCGCTCCTGCTGAACGCGATGGCGGGCTTCGACGAGCGCGATTCGACGAGCCTCGAGCGCGCCGACGAAGACTACACGCGCCACCTCGGCAAGGCCTGGGCGGCCGGCGGCGACGCGGGCAAGCCGCTCGCGGGCCTGCGCATCGGCCTGCCGGCCGAATATTTCGGCGCGGGCCTCGCCGACGACGTGCGCGCGGCGATCGACGCGGCGCTGAAGACCTACGAGGCGCTCGGCGCGACGCTCGTGCCGGTGTCGCTGCCGAAGACGGAGCTGTCGATTCCCGTCTACTATGTGATCGCGCCCGCCGAGGCGTCGTCGAACCTGTCGCGCTTCGACGGCGTGCGCTACGGCCACCGTGCGGCCGAATACCGCGATCTGCTCGACATGTACAAGAAGTCGCGCGCCGAGGGCTTCGGGCCCGAGGTGAAGCGCCGGATTCTCGTCGGCACGTACGTGCTGTCGCACGGCTACTACGACGCCTACTACCTGCAGGCGCAGAAGATCCGCCGGATCATCGCGCAGGATTTCCAGGAAGCGTTCAAATCCTGCGACGTGATCATGGGCCCGGCGTCGCCCACCGTCGCGTGGGACATCGGCGCGAAGGGCGACGATCCCGTCCAGATGTATCTGGCGGATATCTATACGCTGTCGGTGAGCCTCGCGGGCTTGCCCGGCATGAGCGTGCCGTGCGGCTTCGGCGCGGGCGCGAACGCGAAGCGCCCGGTCGGGCTGCAGATCATCGGCAACTATTTCGACGAAGCCCGGATGCTGCAGGTCGCCGACGCGTTCCAGCGCGCGACCGACTGGCACGTACAAGAACCGGCAGGAGTGTGAGCATGACCCAGTGGGAAGTCGTTATCGGCCTCGAGACGCACGCGCAGCTGTCGACCGTCTCGAAGATCTTCTCGGGCGCGTCGACGCAGTTCGGCGCGCAACCGAACACGCAGGCGTGCCCCGTCGATCTCGCGCTGCCGGGCGTGCTGCCCGTGCTGAACCGCGGCGCGGTCGAGCGGGCGATCCGCTTCGGCCTCGCGATCGGCGCGACGGTGGCGCCGCGCAGCGTCTTCGCGCGCAAGAATTACTTCTATCCGGATCTGCCGAAGGGCTATCAGATCAGCCAGTACGAGATTCCGGTCGTGCAGGGCGGCCAGATCACGATCCAGGTGCCCGCCAACGAAAAGGCCGGCAAGCAGGCGTATTCGAAGACGGTCAACCTGACCCGCGCGCACCTCGAGGAGGACGCGGGCAAGTCGCTGCACGAGGATTTCGCGGGGATGACGGGCATCGACCTGAACCGCGCGGGCACGCCGCTGCTCGAGATCGTCACCGAGCCGGAAATGCGGAGCGCGGCCGAGGCGGTCGCGTACGCGAAGGCGCTGCACGGCCTCGTCATGTGGCTCGGCATCTGCGACGGCAACATGCAGGAAGGCTCGTTCCGCTGCGATGCGAACGTGTCGGTGCGCCCGGTCGGCCAGGAGAAGTTCGGCACGCGCGCCGAGATCAAGAACCTGAACTCGTTCCGCTTTCTCGAAGACGCGATCAACTATGAGGTGCGTCGCCAGATCGAGCTGATCGAGGACGGCGGCGAAGTCGTCCAGGAAACGCGTCTGTACGACCCGGACAAGCGCGAGACGCGCTCGATGCGCAGCAAGGAAGACGCGCACGATTACCGCTATTTCCCCGATCCGGACCTGATGCCGCTCGTGATCGGCGCGGACTGGATCGCACGCGTGAAGGGCGAGATGCCCGAGCTGCCGGCCGTGATGCAGCAGCGCTTCATCGAGCAGTATGGCGTGTCCGCGTACGACGCGGGCGTGCTGACGTCGACGAAGGCGATGGCCGAATATTTCGAGGCGCTGGTCGCGAAGGCGGGCGCGGCGAATGCGAAGCTCGCCGCGAACTGGCTGATGGGCGACGTGTCGTCGCAACTGAACCGCGACGGCATCGATATCGACGCGTGCCCGGTGTCGGCCGCGCAGCTCGCGCTCGTGCTGCAGCGGATCGCCGACGGCACGATCTCGAACAAGATCGCGAAGGAAATCTTCGTGACGATCTGGGACGAGAAAGCGGCCGACGAAGGCGCGGCCGATCGCATCATCGAAGCGAAGGGCCTGAAGCAGATCTCCGATACGGGCGCGCTCGAGGCGATCATCGACGAGGTGCTCGCCGCGAACGCGAAGTCGGTCGAGGAATTCCGCGCGGGCAAGGACAAGGCGTTCAACGCGCTCGTCGGCCAGGCGATGAAGGCGACGAAGGGCAAGGCGAATCCGCAGCAGGTCAACGAGCTCCTGAAGAAGAAGCTCGGCTGAGCGGGCGACGCCGGATTGAAGCCGTACCGATGCGAGCGGGCCACCGCCGAACCTGTGTTCGGGGCGGCCCGCTCGCGTTTCGCGAGGCGCCGGGCCGCGCTTCGCGCAACACGACAGGAGGTGCCGATGGCCAAGCAACCGTCGCTCGACGACTACCGCGTGCCGTATCACACGCGTGAAAAAGAAGCCGCCGCGTTCACGCTCGACGCGTTCGATCCGGCCGCGAAGCCGTTCTCGAGCGGATCGAAGGAAACCGACCGCGAGCGGCTGTCCGCCGTCGCGTTGCAGCTCGACACGCTGCAGGAGCGCCTGCATACGCAGCGGCACAAGCGCATGCTGCTCGTGCTGCAGGGGATGGACTCGAGCGGCAAGGACGGTACCGTGCGCGCGGTGTTTCACGAAGTCGACCCGCTCGGGCTGCGCATCGTGTCGTTCAAGGCGCCCACGCCCGTCGAGCGCTCGCACGATTTCCTCTGGCGCGTGCATGCGCAGGCGCCCGCCGCCGGCGAGCTGACGATCTTCAACCGCAGCCACTACGAGGACGTGCTCGTGCCGCGCGTGACGGCCGAGATCGACAAGGCCGAATGCGAGCGGCGCTACAGGCAGATCCGGCAGTTCGAGGAGATGCTCGCCGAATCCGGCACGCGGCTCGTCAAGTGCTTCCTGCACATCTCGAAGGACGAGCAGCGCGCGCGGTTGCAGGCGCGCATCGACGATCCGAACAAGCACTGGAAGTTCGATATTTCGGATCTCGAAGCGCGCAAGCACTGGGACGCATATCAGGCCGCGTACCGCGACGCGCTCGCCGCGACGTCGGCCGAGCATGCGCCGTGGTACGTGATCCCGGCCGATTCGAAGACGCATCGCAACGTGATGATCGCCGAGCTGCTGCTGCGCGAGCTGACCGCGATGAAGCTCGAATACCCGCCCGCGAAGCCCGAGCTCGCCGGCATCCAGATCCAATAAACCGCAACGAATTCACTGGACGGAACTCACCATGCTGCGTGTCATCACCGCGAATCTGAACGGCATCCGCTCAGCGGCGAAGAAGGGCTTTTTCGAATGGCTCGGCGAGCAGAACGCCGATTGCGTCTGCGTGCAGGAAATCAAGGTGTCGGCGGACGATCTGCCCGCCGAGTTCGTCGAGCCGCACGGCTTGCGAAGCTATTTCCATCATGCGCAGAAGAAGGGCTACAGCGGCGCGGGCCTCTACTCGCGCCGCGAGCCCGACGACGTGATCATCGGTTACGGCAGCAGCGAATTCGATGCGGAGGGCCGTTACGTCGAGGCGCGCTTCGGCAAGCTGTCGGTCGTGTCGGTGTACGTGCCGTCCGGCTCGAGCGGCGACGAGCGCCAGCAGGCGAAGTACCGCTTCATGGACGAGTTCATGCCGCACCTTGCCGAGCTGAAGGCGAAGCGCGAGGTGATCCTGTGCGGCGACGTGAACATCGTCCACAAGGAAATCGACATCAAGAACTGGAAGAGCAACCAGAAGAACTCCGGCTGCCTGCCCGAGGAGCGCGCGTGGCTCACGAAGCTGTTCGATGACGTCGGCTATGTCGACGTGTTCCGCACGCTCGATCCGCGGCCCGAGCAGTACACGTGGTGGAGCAACCGCGGTCAGGCGTATGCGAAGAACGTCGGGTGGCGGATCGACTACCAGATCGCGACGCCGGGTGTGGCCGGCACGGCGAAGAACACGTCGATCTTCCGTGACATCAAGTTCAGCGATCACGCGCCGCTCACGGTCGATTACGACTACAAGTGACGTGGCGTGGCGTGGCGTGGCGGACGGCCGTGCCGGTGTGCGTTCGTCGGCGCGGCCGGGCGATCGCCGCGGGCGACGCGTGATAGAAAACGGACCGCGTGGGCGGTCCGTTCAGATTGCTGACAAACCCTCGCCAAGTGGGGGATTTTTGTTTTTTAATGGCGTGATGCTGAAGACGCCCATGCCCACGCAGCACGAACTCGAGATGGTGACGCTCGAGGAACTCGTGCCGAAGGACCACCTGCTGCGCCAGATCGATGCGGCGGTGGATTTCGAGTTCATCCGCGCGAAGGTGGCGCATCTGTATTGCGCGGACAACGGGCGGCCGGCGCTCGATCCCGTGGTGATGTTCAAGCTGTTGTTCATCGGCTACCTGTTCGGGGTGCGCAGCGAGCGGCAACTGATGCGTGAGGTCCAGGTCAACGTCGCCTATCGCTGGTTCGCCCGGTTCCGGCTGACCGACAAGGTGCCGGATGCGTCAACGTTCTCGCAGAATCGCCGCCGACGCTTCACGGACACGACGGTGTATCAGGAGATCTTCGACGAGATCGTGCGGCAGGCGATCAAGCGCGGGCTGGTCGACGGTCGGGTGCTGTACACGGACAGCACGCACCTGAAGGCGAACGCGAACAAAGGCAAGTTCGATGTGGTGAAGCTGGAGCAGACGCCGGCCGCCTACACGGAGGCATTGAACGCGGCAGTGGATGCGGACCGGGCCGCGCATGGCAGGAAGCCGCTGGATCGCGACGACGATGAGCCGCCGTCTAGCAAGGACACCAAGCTCAGCCGGACCGATCCGGACAGCGGCTACATGGTGCGGGACGACAAGCCGAAGGGGTTCTTCTATCTGGACCACCACACGGTGGATGCCAAGCACGCGATCATCACCGATACGCATGTGACGCCGGCCTCGGTGCATGACAGCCAGCCGTATCTGGATCGGCTGGATCGCCAGCGCGAGCGCTTTGAGTTCAAGGTCGAGGCGGTGGGGCTGGATGCGGGCTACTTCACGCCGGCGGTGTGCCAGGGGCTGGAGGAGCGAGGGATTGCCGGGGTGATGGGCTATCGCACGCCGAACCACAAGCCGGGCATGTTCTACAAACGGCAGTTCAAGTACGACGCGTATCGCAACGAATACGTGTGCCCGCAGGGGCAGGCCCTGCCGTACAGCACGACCAATCGGCTCGGCTATCGGGAATACAAATCCAATGCGCAGATCTGCGGGCGCTGCCCGGTACGATCGCAGTGCACGAACAGTGCGATCGCGGTGAAGGTGGTAACGCGCCACGTGTGGGAGCGCGCCAAGGAGCGGGTGGACGCGCGGCGCTTGACCGAATGGGGCCAACGCATTTACGCGCGGCGCAAGCAGACGGTGGAGCGCAGCTTCGCCGATGCCAAGCAGCTGCATGGGCACCGTTATGCCCGTATGCGTGGGCTACGCAAGGTGGCCGAGCAGTGCTTGCTGGCCGCGGCGGCACAGAACATCAAGAAGATTGCGATGCTGCTGGCGCGGAAGCGGAAAAAGGGGCCAGCGGGTCCCGATTGGCGCTTCGTGCGCATGCTGCTGCGTCTGGTGAGCGGTTTGCGCTGCAGCTTCGACTACCCGCTCGCGGCGAACCCGCAATCCTGATCCCAGAAAGACAAAACCCCACGCTCACAAAAACGTGGGGTTCGTCAGCAGTCTGGAGCGGCCCGAAGGCCGCTTCCAAACTCGCAGATATTCCTTCGGACGGAAGGAAACAAGCAACTGTGTGCGAAGCAGTGTAGCGAAACGTCGGATGCGGATTCAGAGGGTTTCGTGCAAAGCTCTATTCTGGGTTGCGGCTTGCCGCGCGCCGGCATCCGTGCAACGGCCGCCGGAAGCGGCGCGCGAGCGCGCCCCCTCGCGCCGCCCCGTGCCGGCGCGGCGCGGGCGGAATCGTCTACTATCGGATGTCGAGCGGGCGGCCTGACCGTCCGCGCAACCTGTTCGGCGTTCGCCAGGAGGATTCATCATGTTGACATTGCGCAAAATCGGCGTCGGGATGCTCGTCTGCGCGCTCGCGACGGGCATCGCGCACGCGGAGACGGTGAAGCTCGTCGCGAACCTGCAGCCGTCGAGCGAAGTGCCGCCGACGACGAGCAAGGGGGCGGGCGCGCTCGACGCGACTTACGATACCGCCACCCGCACGCTGCGCTGGCACGCGACGTATCGCGATCTGACGGGGCCCGCGACCGCCGCGCACTTCCACGGCCCGGCGCCCGTCGGGCAGAACGCGGGCGTGCAAGTGCCGATCCCGAAGGATGCGCTCGCGAGCCCGATCGTCGGCGAGAAGGCGCTCACCGACGAGCAGGTCGGCGATCTGATGGCGGGCAAGTGGTATTTCAACGTGCATACGAAGGCTCATCCGGCCGGCGAGATTCGCGGCCAGGTCCTGCCGGCGAACTGAGCCGCGCAGCCGGATTTAGAGGAGCCGGTCGACGGGCGCGCGCCGCAACGCACGTAGTATCGTCACATTGTTCCGGTTCGGAGTGCATTCGATGAGTTGGCAGAGCAAGGTGGCGTGCTGGCTGCTGCGCCGGCAGTTTCGTCCGGAGACGCTGCGCCCGGTGATCGATCCGGCGCGCGCGCGGCGGCTCACGAAGCTGCGGGTGCGCGTGCCGCGCCGTGCGCCCGCCGGCTGGCGGTTGCGCGAGCGCTACGGCCCGGCGGCCGCGCCGCTGCGCGGCGAGTGGCTCGAACGCGCGGACGTCGCGCCTGGGCGCGCGCAGCGCGGCCGGATGCTGCTGTATTTCCACGGCGGCGGCTATTACTTCTGTTCGCCGCAGACGCACCGCCCGCTCGTGTTCGCGCTGACGAAGCTCGCCGGCGTGCGCTCGTTCTCGCTCGACTATCGGCTCGCGCCCGAGCATCCGTTTCCGGCCGCGCTCGACGATGCGCTCGCCGCGTACCGGCAGCTCGTGTCCGCCGGCACGCCGCCGGAGTCGATCGTGTTCGGCGGCGATTCGGCGGGCGGCGGCCTCGCGCTCGCGACGCTCGTCGCGCTGCGCGACGCGGGCGATCCGCTGCCGTCGGGCGCGGTGCTGTTCTCGCCGTGGACCGATCTCGCCGCGACGGGCGATACGCTGCGCACGCACGACGGGCTCGATCCGATGTTCGCGGGCGCGGCGCTCGGCCGCGCGGCGCGCCTTTATCTCGGCGACACGCCGGGCACGCATCCGCATGCGTCGCCGCTCTACGCGGATTTCGCGGGATTGCCGCCGCTCTTCATTCAGGCGGGCAGCACCGAGGTGCTGCTCGACGATTCGCGGCGCGTCGCCGAGAAGGCGCGCGCGGCGGGCGTGCACGTCGAGCTGGAGATATGGCCGCAGATGCCGCACGTCTGGCAGATCTTTGTGCCGTTCGTGCCCGAATCGGCGCGTGCGCTCGAGCGCGCGGCCGCGTTCGTGCGGCGCACCGCGGTCGAGCGCGCGACTCAGCGCACGGCCGACGCGTCGATCGCCTGATACGCGGCCTTCACGGCCGGCTGCCCGTACTTGCGCTCGAGCCGGCGCACCGCGAAGTGGCCGTGCGCGGCCTGCTGGAAATGATCGATGAAGAGCGTGTTGACGGTCGCGCCGAGCACGGCGCCGATCGCGGGAATCGACTTCGCGGCGATCTGCTCGGTCACCTGCACCGAGAAGCGCGACGCGATCGACTGCACGAGGCGCAGCAGCGCGGCCGAGCCGTGTGTCGCGAAACCTTTCGAAGCGATTTCCGACGACGCCTTCGACACCGCCTGCGCGAGCGCGCCGCGCAGCACGAAATAGCCGATGTCGGCGTCCTCCTCCTTCTTGTCGCGCTCGCCGCCGGCGTCGCCGTCCGCTTGGCCGTCGTCCTTGCCCGCGCCCGGCAACGGGCCGAAGCCGCCGCCCATGCCGAGCACCGCGAGGCATTGCAACTGCGTCTCGGCGCTCGACAGATCCTCGCCCTCGCTGCGCGCGATGTCGCAGATCGAGCGGAACATCAGCGTCGTCGTGACGGGCAGCTCGACGGGCAGCGCGAACAGGCCGAACGCGCCGCCCGCCGCACCCGTCGTCGCGACGGCGAGCTTGTGCAGCAGGTTGCTCGGCTTGCCCGGCGTCTCGCCCGCGCTCGCGACGCCGCCCGACTTGCCGAGCGTGCGCAGCGCGATGTGCAGGCACTTGCGCAGCGCGAGCTGCGTCGCGTCGTTGATCTTGTCGGTCGCGAAGCCGGGCAGCTTGCCGATCATCTTCTCGACCGGCGCGCCGACGACGCTCGTCAGCTTGATCGTGAGCGACGGGCTCTCGAGCGCGAGCTTCGCGCGCCGCAGCGTGTCGAGATCCTCGGCCGACAGCGGCGGCCCGGCAACGAGTGTGAGGGGTTCCATCTGACTCCTTCGCGACGCGCGCGTCGCATGGTGGCGCCGGCTAGATTACCTGATGCATGATAGAATTTTCGATTCGTTGACGCATCAAAAGTTGCACGAACAAAAGATGGCTGTCCATACCGCCGCCCACCATTCGAGCGGGCAAGTCCTTCCGTTTCGCGAGTCGCTGCTCGCGATGCTCGGCATCTCCTTCGTCACGATGCTCGTCGCGCTCGACCAGACCGTCGTCGGCACCGCGCTGCCGACGATCGTCGCCGAGCTGCGCGGCTTCGATCTGTACGCGTGGGTCGCCACGTCGTACCTGCTCGCGTCGGTGATCACCGTGCCGATCTTCGGGCGGCTCGGCGATTACTACGGGCGCAAGCCGTTCGTGATCGCGTCGCTCGTCGTGTTCACGGGCGCGTCGGTGCTGTGCGCGATGGCGCAGGACATGCTGTCGCTCGTGCTCGCGCGCGGCTTGCAGGGGATCGGCGGCGGGATGCTCGTCGGCACCGCGTTCGCGTGCATTCCGGATCTCTTCCCCGATTCGGTCGTGCGGCTGCGCTGGCAGGTGCTGATGAGCTCGGCGTTCGGGATCGCGAACGCGGTCGGCCCGTCGCTCGGCGGCGTGCTCACGCAGAATTACGGCTGGCGCGCGGTGTTCTACGTGAATCTGCCGGTGGGCCTGCTGTCGATCTTTTTCGTCTGGCGCTATCTGCCGCACATGCGGCACGTCGAGCACACGCGGAAGATGCGGCTCGACTGGCCGGGCGCGCTCCTCATCGCCGTGACGCTCGGCGCGATGCAGCTGTTCGTCGAATGGCTGCCGAAATACGGAATCGGCGGCTGGCCGACGCTGCTGCTCGTCGCCGCGCTCGCGGGCGGCGTCGCGCTGTGGCGCTGGGAGAAGCGCTGCGCGCAGCCGATCCTGCCGTTCGACATGTTCTCGAACCGCGCGCTGTCCACGCTGTTCATCCTCGCGATCCTCGCCGGCTTCGCGATGTTCTCGCTGCTCTTCTACGCGCCGCTGCTGTTCCAGGGCGGCTTCGGGATGTCGCCGCAGCAGGCGGGCGTCGTCATCACGCCGCTCGTCGTGTTCATCACGATCGGCAGCATCATGAACGGCCGCGTGATCACGCGGATCCGCCGTCCGAACGCGATGCTGTACGTCGGCTTCCTGCTGTTCGCGCTCGCGTGCGCGGGCGTCGTCGCGTCGACGCATGCGACGTCGGGCTGGGCGCTGATGGCGCTGATGGTCGCGGGCGGCGTGGGCCTCGGCTTCGTGCTGCCGAACCTGACCGTGTTCGCGCAGCAGACGGCGGGCCGCGAGCATCTCGGGATCGCGACCGCGCTGCTGCAGTCGCTGCGCATGGTGGGCGGCATGCTCGGCACGGCACTCACCGGCACGCTCGTCAATCAGCTCTACGCGAACGGCGTGCGCGACGCGCTCGCCGCGGACGGCGCGTTGCGCTGGCAGGCACGCCTTGCCGATCCTCAGGTGCTGATCGACCGCGCCGCGCAGTCGCGCGTGGTGGACGAACTCGTGCGCGCCGGGCATCATGGCGCCCATTTGCTCGAAGCGGCGCGCGAATCGCTCGTCGGCGCGATCCATATCGGCATCGGCGTCGGCGCGTTCGTCGCGCTCGCGGCGGTGTGGCAAAGCCGCTGCGTGCCGCCCGTCGAGCTGCGCCGCAAGCTCGAGCCGGCCGTCCTCGCCGAGTGAGCGCCGTCTCGTCCCCTCATTCACGCATATCGGAGCCGAAGCCAGCGCATGGAAGAACAGGACCGCATCGCGATCTTGCAGCAGTTCGGGCGCACGTACCGCGCGTTCATGTCCGCATTCGAGGCGCACGTCGGCCAGCCGCTGCCGCGCTGGCGCATCATGGTCGCGCTCGAGCAGCATGGCGGCGCGTCGTCGCAGAAGCGGCTCGTCGAGCTGCTGCGCGTCGATCCGGGCGCGCTCACGCGCCAGTTGAAGACGCTCGAGACGCTCGGCTGGATCGAGCGCGAGGCCGATGCGCGCGACAACCGCGTGACGAACGTGAAGCTCACGCAGGCCGGCCGCGCGGCGTTCGAGGCGTGCCTGCCGCGCCGCAACGCGTTCCTGCACGACACGATGGCGTCGCTGCCGGACGACGTGCTCAACGCGCTGTCCGGTGCGTTGTCGATGCTGGAGGCGCGCGTCGCCGAAGCCGGCGCGAAGTGAGCGCGCGTCGAGGCGCGCCGTGTGGGCGGCGCGGCGCCATGCGTGCGCCGCGCGTGCCGATGCGCGGCACGCGCGGCGGAGCCGACAGGCCGACGGGCCGCCGCGCGCCGCGGTCGCTCAGAGTTCGATGCGGGTGCCGAGCAGCGCGAGGAATTGCGGCAGCCACGCCGGATGCGCGGGCCACGCGGGCGCGGTGACGAACGGCGCGTCGGTGACGGCCGCATCGACCGGGATGTCCGCGAATTCGCCGCCCGCGAGCCGCACTTCCGGCGCGCACGCCGGGTACGCCGAAATCCGCTTGCCGCGGATCACGTCGGCTGCCGCGAGCAATTGCGCGGCGTGGCAAATTGCCGCAATCGGCTTCTTCGCTTCGGCGAACGCGCGCACGAGCGCGATGACTTTCGGGTCGAGACGCAGATACTCGGGCGCGCGGCCGCCCGCGATCGCGAGCGCGTCGTAGCCGGTCGCGTCGGCTTCGTCGAACGTCGCGTTCAGCGTGAACTGGTGGCCGGGCTTTTCCGTGTAGGTCTGGTCGCCCTCGAAATCGTGAATCGCCGTCTTCACCTTCTCGCCCGCGCGCTTGCCGGGGCATACCGCGTCGACGTGATGGCCGATCGCGAGGAGCGCCTGAAACGGCACCATCGTCTCGTAGTCTTCGGCGAAATCGCCCGTCAGAAACAGAATCTTCTTTGCTGCCATGGCTTTCTCCTGTTGAACGACATCGGATGATCCAGGACGAACGCGCAGTGTACTCCGGGCTGCCGAAAGACTGATGACGGGGGCGTGAAGCGGGCGTGACGCAGGCGCGCACGAGCGGCGGAGGCCGTCGCGCCGCGCCCGCGCCGGTGTCAGAAGTACGTCTCGATCACCTCCGTCACGCGATACTGCGGATCGACGACGAGCAACTGCCGCCACTTGTCGAACGTGAGGCACGGATGCGAGATGTCGAACGACACCATGTCGCCGACCTTCAGGTCCGCGCCCGCCGGGATCTTCAGGTATGCGTGCTGATCCATCATCCCCGTCACTTCCCAGCCTTCGCCCGGCGCGATCTCGCGCGGCAGGCCGCCTGCGCCCGGACGGAAGTGGCGCGCCGGTTCCGGCAGGCCCGCATCGAACGCGGCGTCGCGCTTGCCGAGCGCGACGATCGCGCGCTCGGGCTCGGGAATCGATTGCACGTACGCCCACAGCTGCAGCGCCGGCAACAGCCCTTCGCCCATTTTCCGCGCGATCGGGTTGCGCGCGAAGATGTCGGTCTGCGCCTTGCGGTAGATGCCGACGTCGTGCGTCAGATAGCAGCCGGGGCGCAGCACGACGTCGATCACGCCGGCCGCGGCCGCCTGCGCGAATTCGTCGGCGACGACGTCGTACCACGCGGAGCCCGCGCCCGACAGCAGCGCCGGCGCGCGCGCGAAGCGGCTGGCCGACGCGAGCTCGTGAACGAGCTTGACCGCGCGCCGCAGGAACGCGCGGATCTCGCCTTCCTCCTTCAGCACGCCTTCGTACAGCTCGATGCCGGCGAGCTCGAGCACGCCCGCGTGGCGCGCGATCGCGGTGAGCACCGCGTCGCGCACGCCGGTGCGCCCGCCCGGCACGCCGAGCTCGAGCAGCACGTTGAGCGGCTTGCCCGCCGCGCCGAAGAAGCGCGCGAGCTGCTCGACGCCGTCGACCGAATCGACGAGGCAGAAAAACTCGAAATCGGGGTCGGTCAGCAGTTCGGCGATCATCGCCATGTTGTGCCGGCCGACGAGCTGGTTCGCCAGCAGCACGCGCCGCACGCCGCCGTGGTACGCGGCGCGCGTTTGATGCGCGGTCGCGAGCGTGATGCCCCACGCGCCCGTGTCGAGCTGGCGGCGAAACAGCTGCGGCGCCATCGTCGTCTTGCCGTGCGGTGCGAGCTTCACGCCGTATTCGGCGACGAACGCCTGCATCCACTTCAGGTTGTGCTCGATGCGGTCCGCATACAGCACGGCGGCGGGCAGGCTCACGTCCTCGGCGAGCAGGTTCCACTCGAGGCGGCCCGCGTCCGACAGCGGCACGCTCGCGCTCGGCACGTTGCCGAGCCCCTTGCCGAACGGGTCGATCGTCGCTTCCTGATAGTTTGTAACTTTCATCTTATCCCACTCCATCGTCCGTATATATCGATACGAAGTTGACTTCGCGATAGTACAGAAAGTAGCATCGCAGCGGTGATGTTATTTATTAACATGCCGGTGCGCGCCGGCTGTCCCCGTCAATCGATCGCCGCCTCATGACGCCATTCGCCGAGCAGCCCGCCTTCGACATCGTCGCCCGCATCGCCGAGTGCGCGCCCGAGTTGCGCGATGCCGAGCGCAAGGTGGCGGCGCTGATCCTCGGCGATCTCGCGCAGGCCGCGCACGCGAGCATCGGCGCGCTCGCCGCGCGGGCGGACGTGAGCGTCGCCACCGTCACGCGCTTCGCGAAGGCGGTGGGCTGCCGTGACGTGCGCGAGCTCAAGCTGCGGCTCGCGCAGGCGGCCGCGGTCGGCCAGCGCTTTCTGGCGCCGGCCGCCGCCGACGCTCAGCGCGACGAGACGCCCGTTTCGCGCGTGTACGAAGACGTGCGGATCGCGCTCGAACACAATCACCGTTTGCTGCGCCAGACGTCGTTCGACGCGGCCGCCGCCGCGCTCGCCGCGGCGAACATGATCTACGTGTACGGGCAGGGCGGCGGCTCGACCGCGCTCGCCGACGAACTGCGCTTTCGCCTCGTGCGTTTCGGCCGGCCGGTCGCGAGCTACCAGGACGCGCTGCTGCAGCGGATGGTCGCGGCCACCGCGGCGCCCGGCTGCGTCGTCGTCGCGCTGTCGGTGTCCGGGCGCGTTCCGGAGCAGCTCGAGAGCTGCGCGCTCGCGAAGCGCTACGGCGCGACGCTCGTCGCGCTGACCGCGCCCGCTTCGCCGCTCGCGCAACTCGCCGATCACCTGATTCCCGTCGTCGCGTTCGAAACCGATTTCATCTTCAAGCCGCCGACATCGCGCTATGCGATGCTGATGGCGCTCGACGTGCTCGTCACCGAAGTCGCGCTGCGCCTGGGCGACGATTGCCGCGAGCTGCTGCGCCGGATGAAGCACGCGCTCGACATGCACCGCGGCGGCGGCGAGCGCCAACCGTTAGGAGACTGACATGCACTCGCATCCCGAAGTGGCCGATACGCTGATCGTCGGCGCGCAGTTGTACGACGGCACGGGCGCGCCGAGCGTCGAGCGCGACGTCGCGATACGCGGCGACCGCATCGTCGCGATCGGCAATCTGACGAACTGGCTTGCGGAGCAGGTGGTCGAGGCGAACGGCCGCGCGCTCGCGCCCGGCTTCGTCGACGTGCACACGCACGACGACACGCACGTGATCGACGCGCCGCAGATGCTGCCGAAGATCTCGCAGGGCGTGACGACGGTGATCGTCGGCAACTGCGGGATCAGCGCGTCGCCCGTCGCGCTCAAGGGCGATCCGCCCGATCCGATGAACCTGCTCGGCGCGGCGAAGCCGGCCGTCAACGTCGCGGCGCTCGTCGGCCACACCGCGCTGCGCAGCAACCAGATGGACCGGCTCGACCGCGCGGCGACCGGCGCCGAAATCGCGGCGATGCGCGCGCAGCTCGAGGAGGCGCTCGCGCACGGCGCGCTCGGTCTTTCCAGCGGCCTCGCGTACGGCTCCGCGTTCGCCGCGCCGACCGAGGAGGTGATGGCGCTCGCCGAGCCGCTCGCGAACGCGGGCGCCGTCTACACGACGCACATGCGCACCGAGTTCGATGCGATCCTCGAGGCGATGGACGAGGCCTACCGCGTCGGCCGGCATGCACGCGTGCCGGTCGTGATCTCGCATCTGAAGTGCGCGGGGCCGTCGAACTGGGGGCGCAGCGCCGAAGTGCTCGCGTCGCTCGAGCGCGCGCGGCGCATCCAGCCCGTCGGCTGCGACTGCTATCCGTACAGCCGCAGCTCGTCGACGCTCGACATCAAGCAGGCGACGGGCGACATCGACATCACGATCACGTGGTCCGATCCGCATCCGGAAATGGCGGGCAAGCTGCTGAGGACGATCGCCGCCGAGTGGCGCGTGTCCGAGCAGGACGCGGCGCGCCGGCTGCAGCCGGCGGGCGCCGTGTATCACAACATGTCGGAGGACGACGTGCGCCGGATCCTGTCGCACCCGGCGACGATGGTGGGCTCCGACGGCCTGCCGAACGATCCGCTGCCGCATCCGCGCCTCTGGGGCGCGTTTCCGCGCGTGCTCGGCTACTACGCGCGCGACGAGCGGCTGATTTCGCTCGAGGACGCGGTGCGCAAGATGACTGCGCTGTCCGCCCGGCGCTTCGGGCTCGCGCGGCGCGGCGAGGTGCGGGTCGGCTATCACGCGGATCTCGTGCTGTTCGATGCGGCGCGCGTGCGCGACGCGGCGACGTTCGAGCAGCCGCAGCAGCCCGCGCACGGGATCGAGGCGGTATGGGTGAACGGCGCGCTGTCTTACCGCGACGGTGCGCCCACGGGCGTGCGCGCGGGCCGCTTCGTCGCGCGCGGCGAACGCGCGCCGGCGACGCCGGGCGACGCGTTCTGAGCACGCCCGCTTGAAGGATTCGGCGCGCGCGATCGAACGGATGCGCGGGCCGGCGATCGAACGTCGCGCGCCGTCGCGCATCGCGCGGGCGGCGCGTGTTGTCAAACGAAACGAAGGAGTGAAACGATGAAGCGATATGGCGTGGGCGAAGCGAAGGGCACGGGCGGCCAGGTGATGCCGTTCGCGCGCGCGGTCGAGGCCGACGGATGGTTGTACGTGTCCGGCCAGACGCCGATGGTGAACGGCGAGGTCGTCGAGGGCGGGATCGTCACGCAGTCGAAGCAGGCGATCGAGAACGTGATCGCGATCCTGAAGGAAGCGGGCTACGGCCTCGAGCACGTCGTGCGCTGCGGCGTATGGCTCGACGACGCGCGCGATTTCGCGTCGTTCAACAAGGTCTTCATTTCGTACTTCGGCGAGCACCCGCCCGCCCGCGCATGCGTGCAGTCGAGCATGGTGATCGACTGCAAGGTCGAGGTCGACTGCATCGCGTACAAGGCGCCGGCGAAGTGACGCGGCGCGCGGTGCGCGAAGCGCGTTCGGTCGGCGGTTGAACGAGAAAACGGGGTCCCGGACGGGGCCCCGTTTTTTTGGAGGCGCTCGGCGCGGTAGGGCGCGGCGTGGCGCGGCGCGGCGAACCGCGCCGCGCTGGTTTGCCGCTGTCCTCCGTCATTCGCCGCCACGCGGCTACACCGCTGCGCCACTTCGGGCGGTTGGCAGTCGACGCGTCGATGTGTCGACGTGTCGACGTGTCGACGCGCGGCGGAACCCGGCGGCGGTACGGCAACACTGCGACGATGGAGTGAGAGCCGTGCAATAAGCGCGCGCAAACCGCAAACCGCAAGCGCCGCCCGCGTCACTGCCGCGCGGTGCGCGCGTTGTCCGGCATCGGCTGGTTGTAGTTCGTGCGGAACGGGTTGATGTCGAGCCCGCCGCGGCGCGTGTAGCGCGCATAGACGGCAAGCTTCACCGGCTGGCACGCGCGCAGGATGTCGACGAAGATTCGCTCGACGCACTGCTCGTGAAAGCCCGTGTGATTGCGAAACGAGATGATGTAGCGCAACAGGCCCGCGTGATCGATCGGCGCGCCGACGTAGTGGATCTGCACGCTGCCCCAGTCGGGCTGGCCCGTCACCGGGCAGTTCGACTTCAGCAGATCGGTGACGAGCGTCTCCTCGACGGGCGCCTCGTCGTGCGAGGCGGTGAGGAATGACGGATCGGTCTCGTACACGTGCGCGTCGAGATCGAGGCGGTCGAGCGACAGTCCGTCGAGCTCGTCCATCTGCAGCTTGCGGAATTCGGCGGGCGTCGCGAGCCGCACGGTCACGCTCGCGCCGCACGCGGCCGACACGTCGCGCTTGAGCGCGTCGCGCACCGCGTCGGCCGATTCGAATGCGGTCTGCGCGAACGAGCCGAGGTACAGCTTGAACGACTTCGATTCGACGATGTTCGGCGATTCGGCCGGCACGTAGAACGTCGCGATCGCGATTTGCGGCTTGCCGCGCGCGTTGAGCCACGACAGCTCGTACGCGTTCCAGATGTCGGTGCCGAAAAACGGCAGCGGCGCGCCGATGCCGATCTGCTCGCGCGCGCCCGCGCGCGGAATCGGAAACAGCAGCGACGCGTCGTACTGGTTCGCGTAGACGGTCGCCTTGCCGAGCGGGGAGTGTTCGGGGTTCATATCGTATGGAATGGACGGGTTACGACAGGAAGAGACGATACGCCGGATTGCCGCTTTCTTCCCAGAACGGATAGCCGAGCGCCGCGAGGAAGCGATCGAACTCCGCGTGGTCGGCCTGCGGCACCTGCAGGCCGACGAGGATCGAGCTGTAGTCGGCGCCCTGGTTCCGGTAATGGAACAGGCTGATGTTCCAGTCGGGCGCCATCGACGACAGGAACTTCATCAGCGCGCCGGGCCGCTCGGGAAACTCGAAGCGGAACAGCCGCTCGTCGTGCGCGAGCGGCGAGCGCCCGCCCACCATGTAGCGGATATGCTGCTTCGACAGCTCGTCGCCCGACAGGTCGACGCTCGTGAAACCGTGCGCGGCGAAGTTGGCGGCGATCTCGTCCGATTCGTCGCGCCGCCGGATCTGCACGCCGACGAAGAGATGCGCCGATCGCGCATCGGCGATCCGGTAGTTGAACTCGGTCACGTTGCGCTCGCCGACGAGCGCGCAGAAGCGCTTGAAGCTGCCGCGCTCCTCGGGAATCGTCACCGCGAACACTGCCTCGCGCGCCTCGCCCACCTCGGCGCGCTCGGCGACGAAGCGCATCCGGTCGAAATTCATGTTCGCGCCGGAGGTAACCGCCACGAGCGTCTCGCCCTCGATGCCCGCCTGCTCCGCATACCGCTTCGCGCCCGCCACCGCGAGCGAGCCGGCCGGCTCGAGCACGCTGCGCGTGTCCTGGAACACGTCCTTGATCGCCGCGCAAAGCGCGTCGGTATCGACGGTCACGACCTCGTCGAGATACGCCGCGCAGAGGCGGAACGTCTCCTCGCCGACGAGCTTGACCGCGGTGCCGTCGGAGAAGAGCCCTACCTCGGTGAGCTCGACGCGCCGGCCCGCCGCGAGCGATTGCTTCATCGCGCACGAATCGTCGGTCTGCACGCCGATCACCTTGATCTCCGGGCGCACCGCCTTCACGTACGCGGCCACGCCCGCCGCGAGCCCGCCGCCGCCGATCGGCACGAAGATCGCGTGAATCGGCCCCTGATGCTGGCGCAGGATCTCCATCGCGACCGTGCCCTGGCCCGCGATCACGTACGGATCGTCGAACGGATGGACGAACGTGAGGCCGCGCTCGGCCTGCACCTTCACCGCGTGCGCGTACGCGTCGCTGTACGATTCGCCCGCCTGGATCACCTCGACGGTCGGCCCGCCGTGCGCGCGCACCGCGTCGACCTTCACCTGCGGCGTCGTCACCGGCACGACGATCACCGCCTTCACGTTCATCCGCGCGGCCGAGAACGCGACGCCCTGCGCATGGTTGCCCGCCGACGCGGTGATCACCCCGCGCGCGAGCGCGTCGGCCGGGATGTGCGCCATCTTGTTGTACGCGCCGCGCAGCTTGAACGAGAACACCGGCTGGTTGTCCTCGCGCTTCAGGTAGACGGCGTTGTTGAGCCGCGCGGACAGGTTGCGCGCGCGTTCGAGCTCGGTTTCGAGCGCGACGTCGTACACCCGGGCGGTCAGGATTTTCTTCAGATAATCGTGGGAGGCCATGAGGAGGCGCGAAAAAGCGTGGATGCGACGGAAAACGGCAATGATAGCGCCAACCTTCGCCGTTTCGGCCTCGGCCGAATGGCTACCGACCGTCCGGACGGCGAATCCGCCGTGGCGCGGCCGCCGTCGGCAGACTGAAAGACTGGCGCGGCGCGTCGCGCGATTCGCCGCAAACGCCCGTCGCCCGGGGGGCTCGGCCGCTTCGACGAGCCATTCGACTGCGGCGCCGACGATTAACGCGTTCGTCCAACCTGGGTTAGAATTTCGTTTTGAATCAAGGATCGGAAGATGCAAAGGCAGTCTCGGATCGTCCTTTTGAAGCCGTCGCCGCGCGCAGCATGTCCTGCAGCGCAACGGCACGCGCGCTGCGCGCGATCGTGGTGACGGTACCGAGCGCCGCCAGGCCTCCGCGCGCCTGGTAACAGAAGATTTCCCCAAAATCGCGCACCACGCGCTTGCCGGCTTCGCGCTCCTTCGCCGCGCGCCGGCCTCCGAATCGTCCGAACATGAACGCACCGCAAGTTTTCGATCCGCACGGCGCGGCAGCCGCCGTCGCCGCCGACCCCGCTCCGCGCCTGCGCGAAATTCCCTACAACTACACGTCGTTCTCCGATCGCGAGATCGTGATCCGTCTGCTCGGCGACGAAGCGTGGGCCGCGCTCGACGAACTGCGCGGCGAGCGTCGCACGGGCCGCTCGGCGCGGATGCTGTACGAGGTGCTGGGCGACGTCTGGGTGGTGCGCCGCAATCCGTATCTGCAGGACGACCTGCTCGACAATCCGAAGCGCCGCGCGTTGCTGATCGAGGCGCTGAACCATCGCCTGTCCGAGATCGAGAAGCGCCGCCGCGCGGATCTGTCCGAGCACGGCGACGCGGCGGGCCGCGAGCGCGCCGCGCGCGTCGAGATGCTCGCCGCGGCCGCGCAGCGCGCGGTCGACGAGTTCGCGCAGGAATTCGAGAAGATGGCGGAGCTGCGCCGTCGCGCGACGAAGGTGCTCGGCCGCTGCACGCAGAAGGACAACGTCCGCTTCGACGGGCTCGCGCGCGTGTCGCACGTGACCGACGCGACCGACTGGCGCGTCGAATATCCGTTCGTCGTGCTGACGCCCGACACCGAGGCGGAAATCGCGGGCCTCGTGAAGGCGTGCTTCGAACTCGGCCTGACCGTGATTCCGCGCGGCGGCGGCACGGGCTACACGGGCGGCGCGGTGCCGCTCACGCCGTTCTCGGCCGTCATCAACACCGAGAAGCTCGAGCAGCTGGGCGCCGTCGAGCTCACCGAGCTGCCGGGCGTCGCGCGCAAGGTGCCGACGATCTTCTCCGGCGCGGGCGTCGTCACGCGCCGCGTGACCGAGGCGGCCGAGGCGGCGGGCTACGTGTTCGCGGTCGATCCGACGTCGCTCGACGCATCGTGCATCGGCGGCAACGTCGCGATGAACGCGGGCGGCAAGAAGGCGGTGCTGTGGGGCACCGCGCTCGACAATCTCGCGTGGTGGCGGATGGTCGATCCGGACGGCAACTGGCTCGAAGTCACGCGCATCGAGCATAACCTCGGCAAGATCCACGACATCCCCGTCGCGCGCTTCGAGCTCAAGTGGTTCGACGGCGCGCGCGCGCCGGGCGAGAAGCTGTTGCGCACCGAGACGCTCGACATCGAGGGCCGGCGCTTTCGCAAGGAAGGCCTCGGCAAGGACGTCACCGACAAGTTCCTCGCGGGCCTGCCGGGCGTGCAGAAGGAAGGCTGCGACGGGCTCATCACGTCCGCGCGCTGGGTGCTGCACAAGATGCCCGCGCACACGCGCACCGTGTGCCTCGAGTTCTTCGGCCAGGCGCGCGAGGCGATTCCGAGCATCGTCGAGATCAAGGATTATCTGTTCGAGACGTCGAAGCAGGGCGGCGCGATCCTCGCGGGCCTCGAGCACCTCGACGAACGCTATCTGCGCGCGGTCGGCTACGCGACGAAGAGCAAGCGCCAGGCGTTCCCGAAGATGGTGCTGATCGGCGACATCGTCGGCGACGACGCCGATGCGGTCGCGCACGCGACATCGGAAGTCGTGCGCATGGCCAACGGCAAGAGCGGCGAGGGCTTCGTCGCGGTGAGCGCGGAGGCGCGCAAGCGCTTCTGGCTCGACCGCAGCCGCACCGCCGCGATCGCGAAGCACACGAACGCGTTCAAGATCAACGAGGATGTCGTCATTCCGCTGAACCGGATGGGCGAGTACACGGACGGCATCGAGCGCATCAACATCGAGCTGTCGATCAAGAACAAGCTGCAGCTCGTCGACGCGCTCGAGGCGTTCTTCGCCGCGGGCAACCTGCCGCTCGGCAAGAGCGACGACGCAAGCGAGATTCCGAGCGCCGAGCTGCTCGAGGACCGCGTGCAGCAGGCGCTCGAGTTGCTCAAGCGCGTGCGCGCGCGCTGGTCGTTCCTGCGCGAGAAGCTCGACATGTCGCTGCGCGAGGCGCAGCACTATCTCGTCACGCTCGGTTATGCGGCGCTCGCGGAGAAGTTCGCGGATCGCGTCGACGCGCAGCCGGACGCGACCGTCTTCCACGTGACGCAGGACCGCACGGTGCGCGTGTCGTGGAAGCAGGAGATCCGCGCGGAGCTGCGGCAGATCTTCAACGGCGGCGCGTTCAAGCCGATCCTCGACGAGGCGCAGGCGATCCACAGGCAGGTGCTGCGCGGCCGCGTGTTCGTCGCGCTGCACATGCACGCGGGCGACGGCAACGTTCACACGAACATTCCGGTGAACTCCGACAACTACGCGATGCTGCAGGACGCGCACGCGGCGGTCGCGCGGATCATGACGCTCGCGCGCTCGCTCGACGGCGTGATCTCCGGCGAGCACGGGATCGGCATCACGAAGCTCGAGTTCCTGACCGACGACGAGATCGCCGAATTCCGCGCGTACAAGCAGCGCGTCGATCCGCAGGGCCGCTTCAACAAGGGCAAGCTGCTCGAAGGCGCGGATCTGCGCAACGCATACACGCCGAGCTTCGGGCTGATGGGCTACGAATCGCTGATCATGCAGCAGTCCGACATCGGCGCGATCGCCGAATCGGTGAAGGACTGCCTGCGTTGCGGCAAGTGCAAGCCGGTGTGCGCGACGCACGTGCCGCGCGCGAACCTGCTGTACAGCCCGCGCAACAAGATCCTCGCGACGTCGCTGCTCGTCGAGGCGTTCCTGTACGAGGAGCAGACGCGCCGCGGCGTGTCGATCAAGCATTGGGACGAATTCAACGACGTCGCCGATCACTGCACGGTCTGCCACAAGTGCGCGACGCCGTGCCCGGTGAAGATCGACTTCGGCGACGTGACGATGAACATGCGCAACCTGCTGCGCAAGATGGGCAAGAAGAAGTTCAACCCGGGCAGCGCGGCCGGCATGTTCTTCCTGAACGCGACCAACCCGCAGACGATCAACGCGACGCGCGCGGTGATGATGGGCTTGGGCTACAAGGCGCAGCGCTTCGCGAACGACGTGCTGAAGAAGGTCGCGCAGAAGCAGACCGCGCACCCGCCGTCGACCACCGGCAAGCGGCCCGCCGTCGAGCAGGTGATCCATTTCGTCAACAAGAAGATGCCGGGCAACCTGCCGAAGAAGACGGCGCGCGCGCTGCTCGACATCGAGGACAACAAGATCGTGCCGATCATCCGCGATCCGAAGACGACGACCGTCGATTCGGAAGCGGTGTTCTACTTCCCCGGCTGCGGCTCCGAGCGGCTGTTCTCGCAGGTCGGGCTCGCGACGCAGGCGATGCTGTGGGAAGCGGGCGTGCAGACCGTGCTGCCGCCGGGCTATCTCTGCTGCGGCTATCCGCAGCGCGGCTCGGGGCAGTACGACAAGGCGGAGAAGATCGTCACCGACAATCGCGTGCTGTTCCACCGCGTCGCGAACACGCTGAACTACCTCGACATCAAGACGGTCGTCGTGTCGTGCGGCACCTGTTACGATCAGCTCGCCGGCTATGAATTCGACAAGATCTTCCCGGGCTGCCGGATCATCGACATCCACGAGTTCCTGCTCGAAAAGGGCCTGAAGCTCGACGGCGTGACGGGCACGTGCTACATGTATCACGATCCGTGCCACACGCCGATCAAGACGATGGACCCGGTCAAGCTCGTCAACGATCTGATGGGCGCGCACAACGACGGCTACAGGATCGAGAAGAACGATCGCTGCTGCGGCGAATCGGGCACGCTCGCCGTCGCGCGCCCGGACGTCTCGACGCAGGTCCGCTTCCGAAAGGAGGAGGAGATCAAGAAGGGCGCCGCCAAATTGCGTAACATTCCGGTGGTGTCGGGCAACGGCGCGAACGGCCCGGAGGGCGCCGCGGCGGGCGCGTCCGACGTGAAGATCCTGACGAGCTGCCCCGCGTGCCTGCAGGGCCTGTCGCGCTACAACGAGGACGCGGACATCGAGGCCGATTACATCGTCGTCGAGATCGCGCGTCACATGCTCGGCGAAAACTGGATGGCCGACTACGTCGCGCGCGCGAACAACGGCGGGATCGAGCGCGTGCTGGTGTAAGGTGACGAACGTTCCACCAGTGAAGGAATTGACGATGGATTGCGTATTCTGCCGCGAAGACGGCGGCGAAGTGCTCTGGAAGGACGATGCAGTGCGCGTCGTCCTCGCGACGACCGAGACCGATTACCCGGGCTTCTGCCGGGTGATCTGGCATGCGCACGTCGCCGAGTTTTCCGATCTCGACGAGGCCGAGCGCGCGCATCTGATGCGGATCGTCTACGCGGTCGAGAAGGCGGTGCGGCGCGTGATGCAGCCGACGAAGGTGAATCTCGCGAGCCTCGGCAACCAGGTGCCGCACGTGCACTGGCACGTGATTCCGCGCTTCTCGAACGACGCGCATTATCCGCAGCCGATCTGGGCGCCGCGTCAGCGGTCGGTGTCCGACGCGCTGCTGCGGCTGCGCGCCGCGCAGGCGACCCTTCTGCACAACGCGGTGCACGAGGAAATCGAGCAGGCGGTGAGCGGAGGCCGCGCATGAGCGGGCAGGCGGCTGCGGCGCCCGTGCCGTCCGGCATCGTCGTGCACGCGGTGTCGCGCGTGCTCGAGCTGCAGTATCCGAGCGGCGAGTGCTTTCGCGTGCCGTTCGAGCTGATGCGCGTGTATTCGCCGTCGGCCGAGGTGCGCGGTCACGGTCCCGGCCAGGAGACGCTGCAGACCGGCAAGCGCGAGGTGACCGTCACGGCGCTCGAGCCGGTCGGCAATTACGCGCTCAAGCCGACGTTCTCGGACGGCCATTCGACGGGCATCTACTCATGGGCGCTGCTGTACGAGCTCGCGACCCGGCAGGACGCGCTCTGGCGCGAATATTTCGACAAATTGAAGGCGGCAGGCGTCGAGCGGGACGCGCCGATGCCGGCGGACTCGCTGCCGCGAGGCCACCACCACTGAACGACGGCGCCGGCGGCGCCGTTTGCCATTGATAGAGGATCAACGCGATGAGCAAAACCCACTTCGGCTTCGAAACCGTCGAGGAAAACGAAAAAGCGAAGAAGGTCGCGGGGGTGTTTCACTCGGTCGCGAGCAACTACGATCTGATGAACGACCTGATGTCGGCGGGCCTGCACCGCGCGTGGAAGGCGTTCACGATCGCGCAGGCGAACGTGCGCCCGGGCGGCAAGGTGCTCGACATCGCGGCCGGCACGGGCGACCTGACGAAGGCGTTCGCGAAGGCGGCGGGGCCGACGGGCGAGGTCTGGCATACCGACATCAACGAATCGATGCTGCGCGTCGGCCGCGACCGCCTGCTCGACAAGGGCGTCGTCACGCCGTCGCTGCTCTGCGACGCGGAGAAGCTGCCGTTCCCGGACAACTATTTCGATGTGGTCACCGTCGCGTTCGGCCTGCGCAACATGACGCACAAGGATTCGGCGCTTGCCGAGATGCGCCGCGTCGCGAAGCCGGGCGGGCGCGTGATGGTGCTCGAGTTCTCGAAAGTCTGGGAGCCGCTGAAGAAAGCGTACGACGTCTATTCTTTCAAAGTATTACCGTGGCTTGGCGACAAGTTCGCGAAAGATGCCGACAGTTACCGGTATCTTGCTGAATCTATCCGGATGCACCCGGATCAGGAGACGCTGAAGACGATGATGGAACAAGCGGGCCTCGATGCCGTCAAATATTACAATTTGTCAGGTGGCGTGGTAGCTTTACACGTGGGAACCAAGTATTAAGGGGTTCCATCCATACATTTTCCTTTCAGTTGGAGGCCGGGATGTCCGTATCACGTTCGTCGTTTAACCGCAGCAGAGAGCCGAAGTCGTTGGCGCGGCGAATCGGCACGTTCCTGATGGTCGGTCTCCTCGCCGCCGGCACGTTCGCGTCGCTCGACGCCGAGGCGAAGCGCATGGGCGGCGGCCGCAGCGTCGGTCGCCAGTCGCAGTCGCTGCAGCAGCGGCAGGCGACGCCGCCCGCGCAGCAGCCGATGCAGCAGGCCGCGCCCACGCAGGCGCCGCGCCAGCAGCCGACGCCCGCCGCGCAGCCGAACCGCTCGCGCTGGCTCGGCCCGATCGCCGGTCTCGCGGCCGGCCTCGGCATCGCGGCGCTGCTGTCGCACCTCGGTCTCGGCGGCGCGTTCGCCGGCATGATGGCGAACGTCATCGTGATCGCGCTGCTCGCGATGGCGGGCATCTGGCTCGTGCGCAAGTTCATGAACCGCCGCGGCGCGCAGCAGCCGGCGTACGCGGGCGGTCAGCCGACGCTGAACCGCGGCCATGACGGCTACAGCCAGGACGCGGGTGTCCAGCGCCCGGCGGCGCCCGGCGGCGCGTTCCCGGGTTCGGGCAGCGCGTACGCGGGCGAAGCGCAGCGCGTGTTCGGCGGCGCGGCCGCGGCCACGGCTGCCGCCGCCGCGCCCGCGGTGCCGGCGGGCTTCGACACCGAAGCGTTCCTGCGCAACGCGAAAGTCTATTTCGTGCGCCTGCAGGCCGCGTGGGACGAGGGCAATCTCGCCGACATCCGCGAGTTCACGACGCCCGAGATGTTCGCCGAGGTGAAGATCGACCTCGACGGTCGCGGCGCGGGCGCGAACCAGACGGACGTCGTGCAGCTCGACGCCGAACTGCTCGCGGTGGAGGATCGCGGCGGCGAGCACCTGGCGAGCGTGCGTTTCCACGGTTTGATCCGCGAGACGCAGGGCGCGGCGGCCGAGCCGTTCGACGAGGTGTGGAACCTGTCGAAGTCGGGCAGCCAGGGCTGGCTCCTCGCCGGCATTCAGCAGGCGAGCACGCACTGACGGAAGTCGGGCCGCGCGTCGTGCGTCGCGAGGCCGCGCCCGAACCGACGTTACAATAGAAGCCCGCGCAGGCGCCCTGCTTGCGCGGGTTTTTCATTGCCAGCCCGATGACCCTTGCCGCCAAGCCCTTTGCCGCCGCCGTCAATCACCTGCTCGCCCGTGAATCCTGGGCGCGCGATCGTCTGATTCCCTATGCCGGCAAGACCGCCCGGCTCGAAATTTCGCCCGTGACGCTCGTGCTGCTCGTGCAGCCGGACGGCTATCTCGCCGCGGTCGAAGCGCACGACGCGCGCCGGTTCGACGTGTCGATCGCGCTGTCGAGCGGCGCCGACGGCGGCGCGTTCGATGCGGCGGCCGCGTTCCTGCAAGGCGGGCAGGCGGCCGTGATGAAGCACGTGAAGATCGACGGCGACGCGGAGTTCGCCACGCAGATCGCGAAGCTCGCCGAGCATCTGCGCTGGGAGCCGGAGGAGGATCTCTCGAGTGTCGTCGGCGACGCGGCCGCGCACCGGATCGCGACCGTCGTCCGCTCGGCGGGCGCGCGCGCGCGCCGCACGGGCCGCAACGTGCTCGATTCGATCGCCGAATACTGGCTCGACGAAAACCCGCAGGTCGTGCGCAAGAGCGCGCTCGCCGATTTCGACGCCGGGCTCGCGCGCGCGCGCGATACGCTCGCGCGCGTCGAAAAACGCATCGAACGACTGGAACAAAAAATCGACGTGCGCGCGGGCGGCAGCTCGCGACGCGCGCAGTGAGGGCCGCGAGGCATGCGCATTTTCCGTTTCGTCAAAATCGTCTTCACCGTCATCCGCTTCGGCCTCGACGAGGTCATGCTGTCGCGCATCGAGAACCCGCGTGTGAAGCTCCTGCTGCGCATCACGACGATCGGCCGGCGTTTCGCCGATCCGCCCGCGGTGCGGCTGCGGCGCGCGCTCGAGAGCCTCGGGCCGATCTTCGTGAAGTTCGGCCAGGTGCTGTCGACGCGGCGCGATCTGCTGCCCGTCGATTTCGCGAACGAGCTCGCGAAGCTGCAGGACCAGGTGCCGCCGTTCGATTCGGCCGTCGCGATCGCGATCGTCGAGAAGTCGCTCGGCGCGCGCATCGACGTGCTGTTCGACGAGTTCGAGCGCGTGCCTGTCGCGAGCGCGTCGATCGCGCAGGTGCACTTCGCGAAGCTCAAGCAGGGCGAGCACAAGGGCAAGGCGGTCGCGGTCAAGGTGCTGCGGCCGAACATGCTGCCCGTCATCGATTCCGATCTCGCGCTGATGCGCGACATCGCGACCTGGGCCGAGCGCCTGTGGGCCGACGGCCGGCGGCTCAAGCCGCGCGAGGTGGTGGCCGAATTCGACAAGTACCTGCACGACGAGCTCGACCTGATGCGCGAGGCGGCGAACGGCAGCCAGCTGCGCCGCAATTTCGCGGGGCTCGATCTGCTGCTCGTGCCGGAAATGTTCTGGGATTACTCGACGCCCGCCGTGCTCGTGATGGAGCGGATGACGGGCGTGCCGATCAGCCAGGTCGACACGCTGCGCGCGGCGGGCGTCGACATTCCGAAGCTCGCGCGCGAAGGCGTCGAGATCTTCTTCACGCAGGTGTTTCGCGACGGCTTCTTCCACGCGGACATGCATCCGGGCAACATCCAGGTGAGCCTCGATCCGAAGCACTTCGGGCGCTACATCGCGCTCGACTTCGGGATCGTCGGCGCGCTGTCGGATTTCGACAAGAACTACCTCGCGCAGAACTTCCTCGCATTCTTCAAGCGCGACTACCATCGCGTCGCGACGCTGCACCTCGAATCCGGCTGGGTGCCGCCCGATACGCGCGTCGAGGAGCTCGAAAGCGCGATCCGCGCGGTCTGCGAGCCGTACTTCGATCGCGCGTTGAAGGACATCTCGCTCGGCCAGGTGCTGATGCGGCTGTTCTCGACGTCGCGCCGCTTCAACGTCGAGATCCAGCCGCAGCTTGTGCTTCTGCAAAAAACGATGCTCAACGTCGAGGGGCTCGGCCGTTCGCTCGATCCGGAGCTCGACCTGTGGAAGACCGCGAAGCCGTACCTCGAGCGCTGGATGACCGAGCAGATCGGGCTGCGCGGCTGGTACGAGCGCTTCAAGGTCGAGGCGCCGCAATGGAGCAAGACGCTGCCGCAGCTGCCGCGCCTCGTTCATCAGGCGCTCATCTCGCACCACGAGGCGCCGCGTGCGATCAGCGACGATCTGATCCGGCAGATTCTCGTCGAGCAGAGGCGAACCAATCGGCTGCTGCAGGCGCTCCTCGTGTTCGGGCTCGCGGTGGGCGCGGGCGCGGTGATCGCGCGGGTGCTGATCGTGCTCGCATATGGCGGTTGAGGCGCCGCCGGCGTCGGCGGCGTTTGCGCGGCCCGGTGCCGAGGCGACCGGTTTCGGCGCACGATGCGGGGCGATGCGGGCGCGAGGTAGGTTTGAAGCGGGTTCGAAGCGGGTTCGAACGGCGGCCGGATACGGTCCACGGACGGCGCGAAGCGTGCGGATGACGGCGGATGAAGGACAGGCTTATGAGTCAAGGCGACGGCGTGACGAACGAAGCGAACCAACCTGAGGCGGCCGGGCAGGCGGCGGGCGATGCGCAGCCGGCAAGTCCGGCGGGGCCGGCGCATATCGCGAATCCCGCGAATCCTGCGAATCCGCCGGCCTTGCCCTCGTTCTCGCCGCCCGCGGCGGCGTCGTCTTCCGCGTCGTCCGCCGCGCCCTTTTCGTCGCGCGATCCGGGCGATGCTTCGTTCTGGGACGAGCGTTTCGAACAGGGCGTGACGCCGTGGGACAGCGCGCGCGTGCCGGATGCGTTCGCCGCCCGGCATGCGCGAGTCCCGGTGCTGATCCCCGGCTGCGGCAGCGCTTACGAGGCGCGTTGGCTCGCGCGCGCCGGCTGGCCCGTGCGCGCGATCGATTTTTCCGCCCAGGCGGTTGCCGCCGCGCGCCGCGAACTGGGCGAGGACGCCGGGCTCGTCGAGCAGGCCGATTTCTTCACGTACGCGCCGCCGTTCGTCCCGCAGTGGATCTATGAGCGCGCGTTCCTGTGCGCGATTCCGAGGAGCCGCCGCGCCGACTACGCGCGGCGCATGGCCGAGCTCTTGCCGCCGGGCGGCTTCCTCGCCGGCTTCTTCTTCATCGGCGCGACGCCGAAAGGGCCGCCGTTCGGCATCGAGCGCGCGGAACTCGATGCGCTCCTTTGCCCGCACTTCGCGCTGGTCGAGGACGAGCCCGTCGCCGATTCGCTGCCGGTATTCGCCGGCCGCGAGCGCTGGCTCGCGTGGCGCCGCTCGTAGCGGCGCGCCCGCGCGGACCGGGGGAGGCGTTCGCCTTTCGGCTATAATTCAAGGCTTTGCAAGCCAAGGCTTTGCAAGCCTTTTATACCGGTTCTTGTTTCTGCGGGAAGATACCATGCCGATCTACGCCTATCGTTGCGAAGCGTGCGGTTACGCGAAAGATGTGCTTCAGAAGATGAGCGACGCGCCGCTGTCGCAGTGCCCGGAATGCGGGAAGGACGCGTTTCGCAAGCAGGTCACGGCGGCCGGGTTCCAATTGAAGGGCTCGGGCTGGTACGTGACCGACTTCCGCGGCGGCGCGAGCGGCTCGAGCGCGCCGGCCGCAGGCGACGAGAAGGCGGGCGGCGAGAAGGCCGGAGGCGAGACGGCGGCAGCGCCCGCCGCGGCGGACAGCACGGCGAGCGCGCCGGCGGCGTCCACGCCCGCGCCCGCCGCCGCGCCCGCGAGCAGCACTTGATCGCCGCGCCGCCCGTGTCGGCGGCGCGCCCCGCGCTTGACGCACCGGCGCGATTTTTCGACGGCAGATGATGAAAAAGACGACCCTCAAATCGGTGTTTCTGACCGGACTCCTGGTTCTCGTTCCGCTCGCGATCACGCTGTGGGTGCTCGGGCTCATCATCGGCACGATGGATCAGACGCTGCTCCTGCTGCCCGCGTCGTGGCAGCCGGAGCGGCTGTTCGGCTTTCGGCTGCCGGGGATCGGCGCGGTGCTCACGCTCGCGTTCATCTTCGTCGTCGGGCTCGCGACGCAGAATTTCATCGGCCAGAAGCTCGTCACCTGGTGGAACGCGGTCGTGCGGCATATTCCCGTCGTGGGGCCGATCTACACGAGCGTGAAGCAGGTGTCGGACACGCTGCTGTCGAGCAGCGGCAACGCATTCCGCAAGGCGCTCCTGATCGAGTATCCGCGCCGCGGCTCCTATACGATCGCGTTCCTGACCGGCACGCCCGGCGGCGACGTGGTCAATCACCTGAAGGAAGAGCACGTGAGCGTCTACGTGCCGACGACGCCGAATCCGACGTCCGGCTTCTTCCTGATGGTGCCGAAAAGCGAGGTCGTCGAGCTCGACATGTCGGTCGACGCCGCGCTCAAGTACATCGTCTCGATGGGCGTCGTCGCGCCCCCGGCGCCCGTTGCCGCGCCGGCGCGCCGCCCCGTCGAGCCGCCGATGTAATGCCCGGGAGAGAGTGCGGCTCTTCCCGTTGACCACTACGAAAGAAAGCAAACATCATGTCGATGCGAACTGAATACTGCGGTCTCGTGACCGAACACCTGCTGGGCCAGACGGTGTCGCTGTGCGGCTGGGTCCATCGTCGCCGCGATCACGGCGGCGTGATCTTCATCGATCTGCGCGATCGCGAGGGCCTCGTACAGGTGGTGTGCGATCCGGATCGCGCCGAGATGTTCGCGGCCGCCGAAGGCGTGCGCAACGAGTTTTGCATCCAGGTGAAGGGCCTCGTGCGCGGCCGTCCGGAAGGCACGATCAACGCGGGCCTGAAGAGCGGCAGGATCGAGGTGCTGTGCCACGAGCTCAACGTGCTGAACGCGTCGGTCACGCCGCCGTTCCAGCTCGACGACGACAACCTGTCGGAGACGACGCGCCTCACGCACCGCGTGCTCGACCTGCGCCGCCCGCAGATGCAGCACAACCTGCGGCTGCGCTACCGCGTCGCGATCGAGGCGCGCAAGTATCTCGACGAGCAGGGCTTCATCGACATCGAAACGCCGATGCTCACGAAGAGCACGCCGGAAGGTGCGCGCGACTACCTCGTGCCGTCGCGCGTGAACGCGGGCCAGTTCTTCGCGCTGCCGCAGTCGCCGCAGCTGTTCAAGCAGCTCTTGATGGTGGCGAACTTCGATCGCTACTACCAGATCACGAAGTGCTTCCGCGACGAAGACCTGCGCGCGGATCGCCAGCCCGAATTCACGCAGATCGACTGCGAGACGTCGTTCCTCGGCGAGCAGGAAATCCGCGATCTGTTCGAGGACATGATCCGCCACATCTTCAAGACGACGATCGGCGTCGAACTGGACGCGACCTTCCCGGTGATGCCGTACTCGGAGGCGATGGCGCGCTTCGGCTCGGACAAGCCGGACCTGCGCGTGAAGCTCGAGTTCACCGAGCTCACCGATGCGATGAAGGACGTCGATTTCAAGGTGTTCAGCACGCCGGCCAACACGAAGGACGGCCGCGTCGCGGCACTGCGCGTGCCGAAGGGCGGCGAGCTCACGCGCGGCGACATCGACGGCTACACCGAATTCGTGCGCATCTACGGCGCGAAGGGCCTCGCGTGGATCAAGGTCAACGAGCGCGCGAAGGGCCGCGACGGCCTGCAGAGCCCGATCGTGAAGAACCTGCACGACGCGTCGATCGCGGCGATCCTCGAGCGCACGGGCGCGCAGGACGGCGACATCATCTTCTTCGCGGCCGACCGCGCGAAGGTCGTCAATGACAGCCTCGGCGCGCTGCGCCTGAAGATCGGCCACTCGGAATTCGGCAAGGCGAACGGCCTTGTCGAAGCGGGCTGGAAGCCGCTGTGGGTCGTCGATTTCCCGATGTTCGAATACGACGACGAGGAAGCGCGCTATGTCGCCGCGCACCATCCGTTCACGAGCCCGAAGGACGAGCATCTCGAATACCTCGAGACCGATCCGGGCCGCTGCCTCGCGAAGGCGTACGACATGGTGCTCAACGGCTGGGAGATCGGCGGCGGCTCGGTGCGTATCCACCGCGAGGAAGTGCAGAGCAAGGTGTTCCGCGCGCTGAAGATCGGCCCGGAAGAGGCGCAGGCGAAGTTCGGCTTCCTGCTCGACGCGCTGCAGTACGGCGCGCCGCCGCACGGCGGGATCGCGTTCGGCCTCGATCGCATCGTCACGATGATGGCGGGCGCCGATTCGATCCGCGACGTGATCGCGTTCCCGAAGACGCAGCGCGCGCAGTGCCTGCTCACGCAGGCGCCGAGCCCCGTCGACGAGCGCCAGTTGCGCGAGCTGCACATCCGCCTGCGCCAGCCGGAGCAGCCGAAGGCGTAACGCGGGCCGCGCCCGGCCGCGGGCCGAACCGGGATGCCGGCTCGGCGTCGCGCCCGGCGTGCCGGCCGTTTCGGCCGATGCCGACGGGAACCGCAGAAAGGGCGCGCGATGCGCCCTTTTCGTTTTTTTGCGGTACAGTCGCCCCATGGTTTTTTGACGGTGCCGCGCTGTCCACCGCGTCGAGCGGGCCGGCGCCGATGACATCCCGATGACGAAACCGCCGAAAATCCCCGAATCCGTTCTCGTCGTGATCCATACGCCCGCGCTCGACGTGCTCGTCATCAAGCGCGCCGATCAGCCCGATTTCTGGCAGTCCGTGACTGGGTCGAAGGACGCGCTCGACGAGCCGATCGCGCAGGTCGCCGCGCGCGAAGTCGCGGAAGAGACGGGCATCGTCGTCGGCGGCCCCGGCCTCGCGCCTGCCGCGCTCGTCGACTGGCATCACGCGATCGAGTACACGATCTATCCGCAATACCTGCACCGCTACGCGCCCGGCGTCACCCGCAACGTCGAGCACTGGTTCAGCCTCGAGGTGCCGGCGCGCGTCGACGTGACGCTGTCGCCGCGCGAGCACACCGATTATCTGTGGCTGCCTTATCGCGAAGCGGCCGCGCGCTGCTATTCGCCGTCGAATGCCGAGGCGATCCTGCAGTTGCCCGAGCGCCTCGCGTCGCGCGCCGCATGAGTGGCGAGACCCGGCACCGCCTCGCGCAACTGCGCCAGATGTTCCTGCAGGAGCGCGGCTCCGCGTCGCGGCTCGCGTTCACGTCCGGCAACGAGGTGCGCCTCTGCGACGGCGGCGCGGCGTTCTTTCCGGCGCTGATCGAACGGATCGACGCCGCGCGCGAGCGCGTCGCGCTCGAAACCTACATCTTCTGCGACGACGCCGTCGGCCGCGCGGTGTCCGACGCGCTCGTCCGCGCGGCCGCGCGCGGCGTTCACGTGCGCGTCATCACCGATGGAATCGGCACCGAGCGCCTGCCGCTTTTCGGCACCTGGCCGGACGCGGGCGTCGAGCACCGGATCTACAATCCCTATCTGTTCGGCCGCTTCGGTTTTTCGCGCACGCACCGCAAGCTCGCGGTGATCGACGACGCCTGCGCGTTCTGCGGCGGCATCAACATCGTCGACGATTTCGAGCAGAACGGCGAGCGCCTGCCGCATCCGCGTTGGGACTTCGCGGTCGAACTGGCCGGGCCCGCCGTCGCCGACGTGCGCGCCGCGTTCGAGGTGCAGTGGCACCGGATCGCCGCCGGCCACAAGCGCTACGCGCAATATCTGCCGCATGACGTCGATGGTCCCGCGTTCGCCGCGCGCTTTCGCCGCTGGATGCGCAGCCACCGCTGGGTGAAGGCGGGCGCGCTGCGCGTCGTGACCGAGCCGAGCGTGGCGTTCGTCGCGCGCGACAATATCGTGAACCGCCGGGCGATCGAGAAGGCGTATCTCGCGGCGATCGGCCGCGCGCGCCAGTCGATCCTGCTCGCTAACCCTTACTTCATGCCGGGGCGCAAGCTGCGGCGCGCGCTCGCCGGCGCGGCGCGCCGCGGCGTCGACGTGCGGATCCTGCTCGGGCGCAACGAGTTCGCGTCGCTCGATATGGCGGTGCCGTTCCTATATCATGCATTGCTGCGCTCGGGCGTGCGCGTTGCCGAATACGACAAGACGATGCTGCACGGCAAGGTCGCGGTGATCGACGATCATTGGGCGACCGTCGGCTCGTCGAATCTGGATGCGCTCAGCCTGATGCTGAACAACGAGGCGAACGTCGTGCTCGTGCGCCACCGCGAGGAGACGGCCGCGCTGCGCGACGCGATCGCGGCGGCGTTCGCCGACGGCCGCGAGATCGACCCGGCGCTCTACGCGGCGCGGCCCGCCGCCGAGCGGTTTCTGAACTGGTTCGCGTACAACGCGTACCGGAGTGCGATGAAGCTGCTGACGGTCGGCGGATACGACTAAGCATTCGCTTACACATGCGGCGCGCCGCGGCCTGCACAGGGCCTCCTCCAAAGGCGCGCGACCCTGCAAAATAGCGGGGGCGGTTAGAAACCGATTTCTAATAATTTCCTTGTTTCGCCGCCGGCCGCACTCAATAATAGTACGGCCGTTCGATTTTATTCGGTCACCCTGAACGGTTATTAAAAAGCTATGCGAAAAGGCGAACAGACGCGTGCCGCGATACTCGAAGCAGCATTGGACCTTGCCAGCCGGGACGGGCTGGAAGGTCTGACGATCGGCTTGTTGGCCGAGCGTATGCAGATGAGCAAGAGCGGCGTGTTCGCGCACTTCGGATCGCGCGACGATTTGCAGGTCGAAGTCGTGCGAGAGTACCACCATCGTTTCGAGAACGAGGTGTTCTTTCCGAGCCTGCGCGAGCCGCGCGGTTTGCCGCGCTTGCGGGCGATGCTCGCGCGCTGGATCGAGAAGCGCATCCAGGAGGTGACGACGGGGTGCATCTACATCAGCGGCGCGGTGGAATACGACGATCGCCCGGACAGCGCGGTGCGCGAGCAGTTGATCGCGAGCGTGAAAGCGTGGCGCGCCGCGCTGCTGCGCGCCATTTCGCAAGCGAAGGAGGAAGGGCATCTGCGCCCGGACACGGATCCGAACCTGATGCTCTTCGAGTTGTACAGCTTCACGCTCGGCCTGCACCACGACGCACGTTTCTTGCATCAGCCGGATGCGGTGCGCCTCACGTGGGCCGCGCTTGAAAAGACGATTGTTTCGTACCAGAGCGAGAGCCGTTAGCGGCGGCACGACCGCCGCCGGGGAGCTCGAGCCGATTGCCTTATCTTGGAGAGAGTCATGGGACACTACGCCGCGCCGTTGCGCGACATGCAATTCGTGTTGCACGAGCTTCTGAACGTCGAAGCCGAGGTCAAGCAGATGCCCAAGCATGCTGATCTCGACGCCGACACGATCAACCAGGTGCTCGAGGAAGCGGGCAAGTTCTGCTCGGAGGTGCTTTTCCCGCTCAACCAGGTCGGCGACCGCGAGGGCTGCACGTATGTCGGCGACGGCGTCGTGAAGACGCCGACGGGCTTCAAGGAAGCGTACCAGCAGTACATCGACGCGGGCTGGCCCGCGCTCGGCTGCGATCCCGATTACGGCGGCCAGGGCCTGCCCGCGTTCGTCAACAACGCGCTGTATGAAATGCTGAACTCGGCGAACCAGGCGTGGACGATGTATCCGGGCCTGTCGCACGGCGCATACGAGTGCCTGCACGCGCACGGCGCGCCCGAGCTGCAGAAGCTCTATCTGCCGAAGCTCGTATCGGGCGAATGGACGGGCACGATGTGCCTGACCGAGCCGCACTGCGGCACCGATCTCGGCATCCTGCGCACGAAGGCCGAGCCGAACGGCGACGGCACGTATTCGATCAGCGGCACCAAGATCTTCATCTCGAGCGGCGAACACGATTTGTCGAAGAACATCGTTCACCTCGTGCTCGCGCGCCTGCCGGACGCGCCGAAGGGCACGAAGGGCATTTCGCTGTTCATCGTGCCGAAGTTCGTGCCCGACGCATCGGGCGAGCCGGGCGAGCGCAACGGCGTGAAGTGCGGCTCGATCGAGCACAAGATGGGCATCCACGGCAACGCGACCTGCGTGATGAATCTCGACAACGCGAAGGGCTGGTTGATCGGCGAGCCGAACAAGGGCCTGAACGCGATGTTCGTGATGATGAACGCCGCGCGCCTCGGCGTCGGCATGCAGGGGCTCGGCCTCACCGAAGCCGCTTACCAGAACTCGCTCACGTACGCGAAGGAGCGCCTGCAGATGCGCTCGCTGACGGGGCCGAAGGCGCCGGACAAGCCGGCCGACCCGATCATCGTCCACCCGGACGTGCGCCGCATGCTGCTCACGCAGAAGGCGTACGCGGAAGGCGCGCGCGCGTTCACGTACTGGTCCGCGCTGCAGATCGACAAGGCGCTGTCGCACGCCGACGAGGCGGTGCGCAAGGAAGCGGAGGATCTCGTCGCGCTGCTCACGCCGATCATCAAGGCGTTCCTGACCGACAACGCGTTCGAGTGCACGAACCACGCGATGCAGATCTACGGCGGCCACGGCTTCATCTCCGAGTGGGGCATGGAGCAGTACGTGCGCGACGCGCGGATCAACATGATCTATGAAGGGACCAATTCGGTTCAGGCGCTCGACCTGCTCGGCCGCAAGGTGTTGGGCGACATGGGCGCGAAGCTGAAGAAGTTCGGCAAGATCGTCGCCGAATTCGCCGAAGCGGAAGGCGTGAAGCCCGAGATGTCCGAATTCATCACGCCGCTTGCCGACATCGGCGAAAAGGTGCAGAAGCTGACGATGGAAATCGGCATGAAGGCGATGCAGAATCCGGACGAAGTGGGGGCGGCCGCCGTGCCGTACCTGCGCACCGTCGGTCACCTGGTGTTCTCGTACTTCTGGGCACGCATGGCGCGCATCGCCCTCGACAACGAAGCGTCGGGCGATCCGTTCTACAAGTCGAAGCTCGCGACCGCGCGCTTCTACTTCGCGCGCCTGCTGCCCGAGACGGCGGCGTCGATCCGTCTCGCGCGCGCCGGCGCGAAGTCGATGATGGACGTCGACGAAGCGCTGTTCTAACGCGACCGCCGGGCGGCGTGCGTCGCACGCCGCCCGAACGACCGATCCCAGGGTCTGCCGACAGAGGGGCGCTGCCTTCCCCTGCAAGCAGACGCTGGCACTCATACGCTGCGCGTCCTCACGACCGGCTACGCGCGGCTCAATCCGGAGGAGTCCCGTGAGCAATTTCAACATTCGCAAGGTTGCCGTGCTCGGCGCCGGCGTGATGGGCGCGCAGATCGCCGCGCATCTCGTCAATGCGCGCGTGCCCGTGCTGCTGTTCGATCTGCCGGCCAAGGAAGGCCCGAAAAACGGCATCGCGCTGAAGGCGATCGAGAACCTGAAGAAGCTGTCGCCCGCGCCGTTCGGCGTGAAGGACGACGCGAAATATCTCGAAGCCGCGAACTACGAGGACGACATCGCGAAGCTCGCCGAATGCGACCTCGTGATCGAGGCGATCGCCGAGCGGATGGACTGGAAGCACGACCTGTACAAGAAGGTCGCGCCGCACATCGCATCGCACGCGATCTTCGCGACCAACACGTCGGGCCTGTCGATCACGACGCTGTCCGACGGCTTCGCCGACGAGCTGAAGGCGCGCTTCTGCGGCGTGCACTTCTTCAACCCGCCGCGCTACATGCACCTGGTCGAGCTGATCCCGACCGCGCACACGCGGCCGCAAATCCTCGACCAGCTCGAGACGTTCCTGACGAGCGTCGTCGGCAAGGGCGTCGTGCGCGCGAAGGACACGCCGAACTTCATCGCGAACCGCGTCGGCATTTTCTCGATCCTCGCCGTGATCACCGAGGCCGAGAAGTTCGGCCTGCGCTTCGACGAAGTCGACGACCTGACGGGCAGCCGCCTCGGCCGCGCGAAGTCGGCGACGTTCCGCACGGCGGACGTGGTCGGCCTCGACACGATGGCGCACGTGATCAAGACGATGCAGGACAACCTCGCCGACGATCCGTTCTTCCCGGTCTACAAGACGCCCGCCGTGCTCGCGAAGCTCGTCGAGCAGGGCGCGCTCGGGCAGAAGACGGGCGGCGGCTTCTACAAGAAGGAAGGCAAGGCGATCAAGGTGCTCGACGCGAAGACGGGCGCCTATGTCGACTCGGGCGCGAAGGCGGACGAAACCGTCGGCCGCATCCTGAAGCGCCCGCCCGCCGAGCGCCTGAAGCTGCTGCGCGAGACGCAGCATCCGCATGCGCAGTTCCTGTGGTCGATCTTCCGCGACGTGTTCCATTACATCGCGTTCCATCTCGAATCGATCGCCGACAACGCGCGTGACGTCGACCTCGCGATCCGCTGGGGCTTCGGCTGGAACGAAGGTCCGTTCGAGGGCTGGCAGGCCGCGGGCTGGAAGCAGGTTGCCGAGTGGGTGCAGGAGGACATCGCGGCCGGCCGCGCGCTCGCGAACGTGCCGCTGCCCGCATGGGTGCTCGACGGCGTCGTCGCCGAGAAGGGCGGCGTGCACACGGCCGAAGGCTCGTGGGCGCCGGCGGCGCAGCGTTTCGCGCCGCGCCCGGATCTCGCCGTCTACGACAAGCAGGTGTTCCGCGCGCCCGTGTTCGGCGAAGCGGGGCGCGACCCGAAGACGTTCGGCAAGACGCTGTTCGAGACCGACTCGGTGCGCGCATGGGTGGACGACCGCGCGGGCGAGGACGACGTGGTGATCGTGTCGTTCAAGTCGAAGATGAACACGATCGGCCCGGGCGTGATCGACGGTCTCGCGCAGGCGATCGAGCTTGCCGAGAAGGACTACAAGGCGGTCGTGATCTGGCAGCCGAGCTCGCTCAAGCTCGGCAACCCGGGCGGCCCGTTCTCGGCCGGCGCGAACCTCGAAGAGGCGATGCCCGCGTTCATGATGGGCGGCGCGAAGGGCATCGAGCCGTTCGTGAAGAAGTTCCAGCAAGGCATGCTGCGCGTGAAGTACGCGAACGTGCCGGTCGTCGCGGCGGTGTCGGGCCTCGCGCTCGGCGGCGGCTGCGAGCTGATGCTGCATAGCGCGAAGCGCGTGGTGCACGTCGAGAGCTATATCGGCCTCGTCGAGGTCGGCGTCGGCCTCGTGCCGGCGGGCGGCGGCCTGAAGGAAGCGGCGCTGCGCGCGGCGGACGCGGCGACGGCGGCGGGCATGACGAGCGAGCTGCTCAAGTTCCTGACGAAGCCGTTCGAGAACGCGGCGATGGCGAAGGTGTCGATGTCCGCGCACGAAGCGCGCGCGATGGGCTACGTGAAGCCGTCGGACACGATCGTGTTCAACGTGTTCGAGCTGCTCGACGTCGCGAAGAAGGAAGCGCGCGGCCTGGCCGCCGCGGGCTACCGCGCGCCGCTGAAGGCGAAGGAAATTCCGGTGGCGGGCCGCTCGGCGATCGCGACGATCAAGGCGCAACTCGTCAACATGCGCGACGGCCGCTTCATCAGCGACCACGATTTCCTGATCGCGAGCCGGATCGCGGAAGCGGTGTGCGGCGGCGACGTCGAGGCGGGCAGCACGGTCGACGAGGAATGGCTGCTCGCGCTGGAGCGTCGCGCGTTCGTCGAGCTGCTCGGCACGCAGAAGACGCAGGAACGGATCATGGGCATGCTGCAGACCGGCAAGCCGGTTCGCAACTGATCGAACCGAGCGGACAACTTTGCATGGGATTGGGGGCGGCGCTGAAATGCCGACCCCGGTCGACCGCCCAAGGACATGGGACCAGAGCAGGTGCTGAAGCGCTGACTCTGGTCGACCGCCCAAGGACATGGGACCAGAGTAAGCGCTAAAGCGCTAACTCTGGTCGACAGGAGCTTGAAATGAGCAAACAGCTGCAAGACGCATACATCGTCGCCGCAAGCCGCACGCCGATCGGCAAGGCGCCCCGCGGTGCATTCAAGAACACCCGCCCGGACGAGCTGCTCGTCCACGCAATCAAGTCGGCCATCGCGCAAGTGCCGGAATTCGACACGAAGCTGATCGAAGACGCAATCGTCGGCTGTGCGATCCCCGAGGCCGAGCAAGGCCTGAACGTCGCGCGGATGGGCGCGCTGCTCGCCGGCCTGCCGAACACGGTCGGCGGCGTGACGGTGAACCGCTTCTGCGCGTCGGGCATCACAGCGCTCGCGATGGCGGCGGACCGCATCCGCGTCGGCGAATCGGACGCGCTTCTCGCAGCCGGCGTCGAATCGATGAGCATGGTGCCGATGATGGGCAACAAGCCGTCGATGTCGCCGCACATCTTCGATCGCAGCGAAGACTTCGGCATCGCTTACGGCATGGGCCTGACGGCCGAGCGCGTCGCCGAGCAGTGGAAGGTGAGCCGCGAAGACCAGGACGCGTTCTCGGTCGAGTCGCATCGCAAGGCGATCGCCGCGCAGCAGGCGGGCGAGTTCAAGGACGAGATCGCGCCCTATGCGATCGTCGAGCGCTTCCCGAATCTCGCGACGGGCGAAATCGATACGAAGACGCGCGAGATCGCGCTCGACGAAGGCCCGCGCGCGGAAACGTCGCTCGAAGGGCTCGCGAAGCTGAAGACGGTGTTCGCGAACAAGGGCTCGGTGACGGCCGGCAACAGCTCGCAGACCTCGGACGGCTCGGGCGCGCTGCTCGTCGTGTCGGAGAAGGTGCTCAAGCAATTCAACCTGACGCCGCTCGCGCGCTTCGTCAGCTTCGCCGTGCGCGGCGTGCCGCCGGAAATCATGGGCATCGGCCCGAAGGAAGCGATTCCCGCCGCGCTGAAGGCGGCGGGCCTCAAGCAGGACGACATCGACTGGATCGAGCTGAACGAGGCGTTCGCCGCGCAGTCGCTCGCCGTGATCCGCGATCTCGGCCTCGACCCGTCGAAGATCAACCCGCTCGGCGGCGCGATCGCGCTCGGCCACCCGCTCGGCGCGACGGGCGCGATTCGCGCGGCGACGGTCGTGCACGGCCTGCGCCGCCGCAACCTGAAGTACGGGATGGTGACGATGTGCGTCGGCACCGGCATGGGCGCGGCGGGCATCATCGAGCGCCTCTGATCGGAGCGCGCGACGGATGACGACGGTGCGCGGGCGACGAGCTCGCGCACCGTTTTTTGTTGATCGAATGAAACCAGCCACGGAGACGGCTCAAATGGATATCCAGATCGAAAACGCAGGCGGCGTGCTGACGATCACGCTCGCGCGCCCGGCGAAGAAGAACGCGATCACGGCGGCGATGTACCAGACGATGGCCGATGCGCTCGCGGCGGCGCAGGACGACAAATCGGTGCGCGCGATCCTGATTCGCGGCAGCGACGGCAACTTCAGCGCGGGCAACGATCTCGACGATTTCATGAAGGCGCCGCCGAAGGACGAGCACGCGCCCGTGTTCCAGTTCCTGCGCCAGATCGCCGGCGCGCACAAGCCGATCGTCGCGGCGGTCGCGGGCGTCGCCGTCGGCATCGGCGTGACGATGCTGCTGCACTGCGATCTCGTCTACGCGGCCGACACCGCGCAGCTGTCGCTGCCGTTCGCGCAGCTCGGCCTGTGCCCGGAGGCGGCATCGAGCCTGTTGCTGCCGCGCGTCGCCGGCCATCAGGTGGCCGCGGAGAAACTGCTGCTCGGCGAGCCGTTCGACGCGCTCGAGGCGCACCGCATCGGCCTCGTGAACCGCGTGCTGCCCGCCGCGGATCTCGACGCGTTCGCCGCGCAGCAGGCGGCCAAGCTCGTCGCGCTGCCGGCTTCGTCGCTGCGCGCGACGAAGGCGTTCCTCAAGAAGGGCAGCGCCGCGGACATCGCCGCGCGGATGTCGGAAGAGGGGGATCAGTTCGGCAAGATGCTGCGCTCGCCCGAGGTGCGTGAGGCGATCACCGCGTTTTTCGAGAAGCGCAAGCCGGATTTCCGGCAATTCGACTGAGCGCCGCGGCGGCGCGATGCGGTGCGGCGGCTTGCGGGCCGCCGCGCGCGCATGAAGCCCGACGCGTCGGCTCGCCGCCCGCCGTGCCGCTTGCGCGTGGCGCGGCGGCGCCGCTACGCGGTGCCGTAATCGACGTAGCCGGCCTCGCGGCAGAAGCTCACGAGCCGCAGCCCCGCCTGCCGCGCGATCTCGATCGCGAGCGACGACGGCGCGGAGATCGTCGCGACCATCGGAATGCCGACGCGCGCCGATTTGCGCACGAGCTCGTAGCTCGCGCGGCTCGACAGGAATACGAAGCCGTTCGCCATGTCGGCGCGCGTGAGCGTCAGCGTGCCGATCAGTTTGTCGAGTGCGTTGTGGCGGCCGATGTCTTCGAACGCGTGGACGATCGCGCCCGACGCATCGCACCACGCGGCCGCGTGCAGACCGCCCGTCTGCCGCGTGAGCGCCTGATGCGCGGGAAGCTCGCGCGCCGCGCGTGCAATCGCATCCGGCGCGAGACGCGCGAGAAAGCCGGTATCGGGCAGGCGCTGCGGCACGAGATCGAGCAGACCGATGCTTTCGATGCCGCACACGCCGCAGCCGGTGCGTCCCGCGAGCGCGCGGCGCTTTTCCTTCAGCGCGGCGAATGCCTGCTGGACGACCGTCAGTTGCACTTCGGCGTGCGGCAGCGGCCCGGCGCCGTGCAGCGCGACCTCGATGTCCTTCACGTCGCTGCCGCGCTCGACGATGCCCTCGGACACCGCGAAGCCGACCGCGAACGCTTCCAGATCGCGCGGCGTGCACATCATCACCGCGTGCGAGATGCCGTTGAACACGAGCGCGACCGGCCATTCCTGGCCGACGCGGTCGACGGCCGTCTCGGCCGCATCGCCGCGCCGCCGGCGCACCGCGAGCTCGACGATGCCGCTGGGTTCGACGGTTTCGGACAGGCTCACGCAGGGGCTCCTTCGAGGGGGCGGGATGGGGCGGGCGGGGCGCGACGCCGGGCGGCACGCCCGATGCCCGCGAAGGTTCTAAAATACTCCAGACGGGCCAAACGTGCCGGCAAACGTCAGAGTGGGTGCAAACATGGGACTGAGCGACGCGCCGTTGCTGTTCAATTTCGAAATCGAATCGTCGGAGGATCTGACCTACATTCCGATGATCGTCCGCTTCAACCTCGACCGTTTCGGGCTGAGGATCTCGCTCGAGCAATGGCAGATGCTGCCGCTCGAGGATCGCAGGCTGCTCGCGCGCTTTCCGGCCGACGAGGACGTCGTGATCGAGCCGAATTTCGATCATGCGCTGTTCGAGATGCTGCGCACGCACGCGAACGTCGAGCCGAGCTGGTTCCAGCCGGACGAGCATCCGGCGTGGCGCAGCGTCGACGCGGTGCCGGACGCGCTCGTCGCGCAAAGCGGGCTCGCCGGCCTGCCGGCGCCGTCCGCGTCGCAGTGGGCGACGCTCACGCCGTTTCAGCGCTACGTGCTCACGAAGCTGTCGCGCAAGCCGAAGCTCAATCACGATTTCGTTCCCGCGATGCGCGAGTTCGGTCTCGCCGCGCACTGAGCGCGCGACGCGCCGCGCGCGGACGGCGGCGTATGCCGCGTACGTTATTCGAGCGGCGGCAGCGCGCGCGGGCGGCGATCGGAGTCGGTCGCGACGTAGGTGAGCGTCGCCTCCGTCACCTTGACGATCTCGCTCATCAGGCTCATCCGCTGCGCGTAGACTTCGACGTCGACCGTCACCGACGTGTTGCCCGTCTTCACGATGCTCGCGTAGAAGCTGAGCAGATCGCCGACGAACACCGGCTGCTTGAACAGGAACGAATTGACCGCGACCGTCGCGACCCGGCCGTTCGCGCGGCGGCTCGCCGGAATCGAGCCCGCGATGTCGACCTGCGCCATGATCCAGCCGCCGAACACGTCGCCGTGAACGTTCGCGTCGGACGGTTGCGGGACGACGCGCAGCGCGGGCGGTTTTTGCGGGAGTTGCATCGGCGAATCGGTCATGATTGAAGCTTCCATCTTGTAAGAAAATCGGCCGGCTCGCGTACGTCAGGCGGCGTGCAGCGGCATGAACCGGCTTCTGAGACAATGCAGCGTTCTGAAATTGTACGAGAAAGTGTGGAGCGGGGCCGGGCCGCGTAGGCCGGCCGCGCCGCCCGGGCCATGCAGGTCAAGCCGCGCAGGCCGCGCCGAACCGTTCGCGCCGCGCAGCCGGGGGGTGCTCCGCGCTGCATGGCCGGATCGCGCCGCGCGCCGCAGCGACGGCCGACCAGGCCGACCCGACACGCCCGCTTTCACCGACGAAGCAAACCCACGAACCTCCCCATGCGCCGCTATCCCGCTTCCTCCGAGCCCGCGCCCGCCGCGACCGGGCCGCGCAACGACTGGCAGACGATCCGCTCGCTGCTGCCGTACCTGAGCGCCTACAAGTGGCGCGTCGCGTTCGCGCTCGCGTGCCTGATCGGCGCGAAAGTCGCGAACCTCGGCGTGCCCGTCGTGATGAAGCGGATCGTCGATAGTCTGGCGGCCGTCCAGCATCTCACCGCGCTCGGCCGCGCCGAGCAGTCGGCGACCGTCGTGCTCGCGGGCGGCGTCGGGCTTCTCGTGATCGCCTATGCGCTCGCGCGGCTGTCGACGTCGCTGTTTACCGAACTGCGCGAGATCCTGTTCTCGAAAGTCACGGAAAGCGCGGTGCGGCGGCTCGCGCTGCAAGTGTTCCGGCATCTGCACGGCCTGTCGCTGCGCTTTCATCTCGAGCGGCAGACGGGCGGCATGTCGCGCGACATCGAGCGCGGCACGCGCGGCATTCAGCAACTGATCTCGTATTCGCTGTACAGCATCCTGCCGACGCTCGTCGAAGTGGGGCTCGTGCTCGGCTTCTTCGTCGTCAAGTACGAGGCGTACTACGCGTACGTGACGTTCGCCGCGCTGATCACCTACATCGTGTTCACCGTGAAAGTCACCAACTGGCGCACGCATTTGCGCCGCACGATGAACGAGCTCGATTCGCGGGCGAACTCGCGCGCGATCGATTCGCTGATCAATTACGAGACGGTCAAGTACTTCGGCAACGAGGAATGGGAAGCGCAGCGCTACGACGAGAACCTGAAGCGCTACCGGAAGGCGGCGATCCGCTCGCAGAATTCGCTGTCGTTCCTGAACTTCGGCCAGCAGGCGATCATCGGCACGGGGCTCGTGTTCATCCTGTGGCGCGCGACGCAGGGCGTGCTCGCGGGCAGGCTCACGCTCGGCGATCTCGTGCTCATCAATACGTTCATGCTGCAGCTGTACATTCCGCTGAACTTCCTCGGCGTCGTCTATCGGGAACTGAAGCAGAGCCTGACCGACATGGACCGGATGTTCGGGCTGTTGTCCGCCGCGCGCGAAGTCGACGATGCGCCCGGCGCGGGCGCGCTGAAGGTGAGCGGCGCACGGGTGCGTTTCGAGCGGGTCGATTTCAGCTACGAGCCTTCGCGGCAGATCCTGCACGACGTCGATTTCACGATCGAAGCCGGCTCGACGACCGCGGTCGTCGGCCATAGCGGTTCGGGCAAATCGACGCTGTCGCGCCTGCTGTTTCGCTTCTACGATCTCGATCGCGCGACGGGCGGCGCGATCACGATCGACGGCCAGGACATCCGCGACGTGAAGCAGGAAACGCTGCGCGCGTCGATCGGCATCGTGCCGCAGGATACCGTGCTCTTCAACGACACGATCTACTACAACATCGCGTACGGCCGGCCGTCGGCGACGCGCGACGAAGTGATCGCGGCCGCGCGCGCCGCGCACATCCACGCGTTCATCGAGAGCTTGCCGAAAGGCTATGACACGCCGGTCGGCGAGCGCGGGCTCAAGCTCTCGGGCGGCGAGAAGCAGCGCGTCGCGATCGCGCGCACGATCCTGAAGAACCCGCCGATCCTCGTGTTCGACGAGGCGACATCGGCGCTCGATTCGCGTTCCGAGCGCGCGATCCAGCACGAGCTCGACCAGATCGCGCGACACCGGACGACGCTCGTGATCGCGCATCGGCTGTCGACCGTCGTGCATGCGGATCAGATCATCGTGATGGATCATGGGCGCATCGTCGAGCGCGGCACGCACGCGCAGTTGCTGCGCGCGGACGGGCTCTACGCGCAGATGTGGGCGCTGCAGCAGCAGCGCGCGGCGGCCGACGGCGCGGCGGCGGAAGAGGTCTGACGAAGCGGGGCGTGACGCTCGGCGACGCCGCGCGTTTGGGGCGGCGGGCGGGCCGAAACGTCGGACGGCCGATCAGCCGTGCCGGCAGCCTGCGCATGCGCGCGTCGGAAAAAACAGCCCGTTCGATCGCCCGCGGCGCATGTTCCGCCGCCGGTCGCTTGCGCAAAGACCACCGGCGTTCGCGGCTGCGGCGCGATTGACGGACGCGTGACCGCCTCGCGCGGAGGACTCGCGCGGGGCGGCATCGCGAACGTTTCGAGCGACGGGCAAGCGGTGCGGCAGAGCGCGCCGGCGATCATCTGCGGCGGCACCGCGCGCAATCGCGCCGAGCGCCGCGAAGCCGCGCGAACGGGTACGAAAGGGGCGAACGAAGCATATGAGCGCAGCGCGAAGCGGCATGAGGCGGCTGATGCGTCGCGTACGCCCGAGCGCGGCGGACCGCGCCGAAATGCGCCGACGTTCCCCGTTCACCCGGCCGTCGGCCCGGCGCCGTCAGCGGCCGGCCTTCAACGCCGCGTCGAGTTCGCCCAGCTGCGCGGGCGTGCCGACGTTCTCCCACGCCCCGGTGTAGAGCTCGCCCGTCGCGCGGCGCGCGGCGATCGTCTCGCGGTAATAGGGCGTGAGCGCGCGGCGCGTGCCGGCGGGCAGATCGCGGAACATCCGCGTGTCATAGAGCCCGATGTTGCCGAACGTCGCGCGCGGCGCGCCGTCGAGCGACAGCACGCCGTCGTCGCCGAGCGCGAAGTCGCCCGCCGGGTGAAACGGCGGGTTGGGCACCATCACGAGATGCATGCCGGGCTCGCGCGCGCCGGCAAGCGCGTCCGCGCGAGCCGACAGCGCCGCATAGTCGAAACCGGTGTAAATGTCGCCCGATACGCCGACGAACACCTTCGCGCCCGCGCCGTCCTCGATGAGCGGCAGCGCCCGCGCGATCCCGCCCGCCGTCTCGAGGGCCTCGCGCTCGGCCGAATAGCGCAGCCGCACGCCCCAGCGCGCGCCGTCGCCGAGCGCGGCCTCGATCTGCGCGCCGAGCCAAGCATGGTTGACGACGATCGTGCGGATGCCCGCCGCCGCGAGCCGCTCGATCTGCCAGACGATGAGCGGCTTGCCGCCCGCGGCGAGCAGCGGCTTCGGCGTCGTGTCGGTGAGCGGGCGCATCCGTTCGCCGCGCCCGGCGGCGAAGATCATCGCCGTATCGAGTGTGTGCGTCATCGTTCAGAACGTATAGCCGACGTCGGCCGTCTTGCCTTCGAGATCGTCGAGGAGCTTCGCGAACGGTGCGAGCGGCCGGTAGCGCAGCGCGACGCGGCGCGCGTAGCCGAGAAAGCGCGGCAGGTCGGCGAGATAGTGCGGCTTGTGATCGCGGTAATTGATTCGAGCGAACAGCCCGAGCACCTTGATGTGGCGCTGCAGGCCCATCCATTCGAGCTGCCGGTAGAACTCGCCGAAATCCGGCTCGACGGGCAGCCCCGCCTTCTTCGCCTGTTCCCAGTAGTACGCGAAGCAGTCGAGCTCGAATTCCTCGTCCCAACTGATGAACGCGTCGCGCAGGAGCGACACGACGTCGTACGTGAGCGGCCCGTACACGGCGTCCTGGAAGTCGAGCACGCCCGGGTTCGGCTCCGCGATCATCAGGTTGCGGGGCATGAAGTCGCGCAGCATGTACCCCTGCGGCTGCGCCTTCGCGCTCGCGGCCAACAGCGCGAACGTGCGATCGAGCACGCCGCGCGCGTCGTCCGAGAGCGCCTTGCCGAGATGCCGGCCGACGTACCATTCGGGCATCAGCGCCATCTCGCGGCGCAGGAACGCTTCGTCGAACGGCGGCAGCACGCCCTCGCGCGACGCGAGCTGCCAGCGGATCAGCGCGTCGAGCGCGTCGCGCATCAGCGGCCGCGCGGCGGCGGGCGCGGCGGGATCGAGCGCCGAGATGTACGGGCGCGTGCCGAGATCGGTGACGAGCATGAAGCCCGCGTCGAAGTCGTGCTCGAGCACCTTCGGCACGTGGACGCCCGCCGCGTCGAGCAGTTGCGCGATCTGCGCGAACTCGCGGCATTTCTCCGGCGGCGGCGCGTCGACGGCGATCGCCGCGCCGCCCGGCGCGGCCGCGCTCGCGACGCGGAAATAGCGGCGAAAGCTCGCGTCGGCGGACGCCGGGGCGAGCGAGGCGAGCTCGAGCGCGTAGCGATCGGCGAAAGTGGCGAGCCAGGCGGTGAGGCGGGCGAGACGGGGATCGGCTGGGGGCTGCGTCATTGAAAGTCGGGGAGGGGGAACGTCTTGCCATATAATCTTGCCATATAATACCCCACGACTTTTTTGACGCGTCCCGTGTCAATTCCCGCCGGCGCGGGCCCGCAGCCCGCCATGCCGTCCGTTTGCCCGTTTCCCCCGGTATGCGCGAAGCCGCAGTCACGGTTCGATTGCGCGGGCGCGGCATGTGGAGGCCGGGTTTGACAGGGGCGATTCGCCGAACGATAGATGCCGCCTAAAACGTTATTCCCGCTCGTCCCAGCTTGCGATGCCGCGCCGCGCAAAAAACGGCTCGCGGTCGCGCTTTTGGCCGTACCGGGCCTCGTGCCGGCGGTGTCGCAGGCCCAGCTGTCGGGCGCCGCTGCCGAGCCGCAGGCGTTCGGCTCGCCGTGGGACCTGCGCCTCGCGCCGCAGCTCGACGAGCATCCGCAAAAGCAGGGCGGCAAGCCCGCGACGTTCGTGCTCGCCGATCATACGAACGGCACCGCCGAGCAGGATCTCGCCGCGAAGGGGGCGGCCGAGATCCGCCGCGGCAACGCGGCCGTCAAGGCGGATGCGATCCACTACGATCAGGACACCGACATGGCCGACGCGTACGGCAAGGTCACGGTGGCCAACGGCGGCACGACGTTCTCGGGGCCCGAGGCGCATCTGAAGGTCGAGGCGAATCAGGGTTTCATGACGACGCCGAAGTACCGCTTCACGGCGACGGGCGGCACGGGCAGCGCCGAGCGGGTGCAGCTTCTCGACAGCGAGCGCTCGGTGTTCACGAACGGCACGTACACGGGCTGCCAGTGCTCGACGAATCCGGCGTGGTACATCAAGGGCAGCGAGTTCGATTTCGATACGGGCGCCGACGAGGGCGTCGCGCGCAACGGCGTGCTGTTCTTCCAGGGCGTGCCGCTCTTCGGCAGCCCCTGGCTCACGTTCCCGTTGTCGGGCGATCGGCGCAGCGGCTTCCTGCCGCCGACGTTCTCGCCGTTCAGCTCGACGAACGGCTTCGAGTTGTCGCTGCCGTACTACTTCAACATCGCGCCGAACCGCGATCTGACGATCACGCCGCACATCATCTCGAAGCGCGGGATCTTCACGCAGGCGACGTTCCGCTATCTGTCGACGAACTACTCGGGCACGCTGACGGGTGAATACCTGCCGGACGACCGCGTCGCTCACCGCAACCGCTACGCGATTTTCTGGCAGCACCAGCAGAACTTCGGCAACGGCTTCGGCGGCTACGTTTACTACAACAAGGTCTCGGACAACCTGTATCCCGAAGAGCTCGGCTCGACGAACCAGTTCGTCAACGGGGTCCAGACCGTCTATCAGCAGGAAGCCGGCCTCACGTACAACAACGGGCCGTGGTCGGTGCTCGGCCGCTACCAGCACTGGCAGACGCTGCCGCCGTCGGCCGCGCCTTACGGGCGCGAGCCGCAGTTGAACGTGAAGTACACGAAGTACAACGTCGGCGGCTTCGACTTCGGCGCGGAAGCCGATTATTCGCGCTTCCGGATCACGACGGCGGACCAGCCGGAAGGCGACCGCGTGATGTTCAACCCGTACGTGTCGTACGGGTTGTACGGCCCCGGCTACTTCTTCGTGCCGAAGGCGCAGCTGCACATGGCGTCGTACGACCTGACGACGACGACGGGCGGCGTGCCCGGCCAGCCGAAGCGCTTCACGTACTCGATCCCGACGCTCAGCCTCGACACCGGGCTCGTGTTCGACCGCTCGGTGCGCCTGTTCGGCCAGGACTTCATCCAGACGCTGGAGCCGCGCCTGTTCTACGTGTACACGCCGTACCGGAACCAGTCGAACGCGCCGCTCTTCGACACGGCCGTGTCGGACTTCGGGCTCGCGGAAATCTTCACGCCGAACACGTTCGTCGGCAACGACCGGATCGCCGACGCGAACCGCCTGACGGCCGCCCTCACGACCCGCTTCATCAATCCGACGACGGGCGACGAGCGCGCGCGCTTCGTGATCGCGCAGCAGTATTACTTCACCGATCAGCGGGTGACGCTCCTGCCGACCGAGGCGCCCGCGACCGCGCGGCACTCGGACCTGATCCTCGGCGCGTCGGTCAAGCTCGGCGCGGGCTTCGCGTCGGAGACGGCGTTCCAGTACAACGTCGACAACAACCAGCTCGTGAAGTCGAGCGTGGGCTTCGGCTATAGCCCGGGCGAGCGGCGCGTGATCAACGTCGGCTACCGCTACACGCGGCAGAACCCGACGCTCAGCAACGAGCCGATCAACCAGATCCTCATGTCCGCGCAATGGCCGCTCACGCGGCGGCTCTATGCGGTCGGCCGTCTGAACTACGATCTCGCGAGCAGCCGGGTTGTCGACGGTCTCGTCGGCTTCCAGTACGATGCCGACTGCTGGGCGTTCGGCGTCGGCGTCCAGCGGTACGCGAACGGCCTGAACTCGTCGGGGCAGCAGAATTCGTCGACCCGCGTGCTCGCGCAGCTCGTGCTCAAGGGGCTGACGAGCATCGACAACGGGCTCGTGACCGCGTTCCGCGCCGGCGTGCAGGGCTATACGCCGCTGCCGCCCGCGCCGGCGCCGCTGTCGCGCTTCAGTAATTACGATTAACCGCCGACGAGGCGTTCGCGGCGAGCGGCGTTTGCGCAGCCCGCTTTCAATGGAGTACCAGTGGCAATGAAGAAAACCCTTCGCTTCGCGGCTGTCGCATCCGGTCTGGTCGCGTCGCTCATCACGGTCGCGCCGTCGGCGTCCGCGCAGGCGTTGCGCGCGCAGGGCGCGTCGCTCGCCGACGAGGTGGTCGCCGTCGTCAACAACGACGTGATCACCGGGCGCGAGCTCGATCAGCGCGTCGGCCTGATCGCGCGCCGCCTGCAGCAGCAGAAGGCGCCCGTGCCGCCGACGGACCAGTTGCGCGCGCAGGTGCTCAACCAGATGGTGCTCGAGCGTATCCAGGTTCAGCGGGCGAAGGACGACGGTATCGTCGTCGACAACGCAACCGTGCAGGCGACGCTCGGCCGCCTCGCGCAGGCGAACGGCATGCAGCTCGACCAGTACAAGGCGCGCATCGAGGCGCAGGGCGTGCCGTGGGATCTGTTCGTGCGCGACGCGCGCACCGAGCTGATGCTCTCGAAGCTGCGCGAGAAGGAAGTCGACAGCAAGATCACCGTGTCGGACGCCGAGGTGGCGAGCTATATCGCGAGCCAGCGCGGCCCGAACGCGGGCTCGCAGCAGGATCTGCGGCTCGAGCACATCTTCGTGAAGGCGCCGGCCAACGCGCCGCAGGCCGACATCGACGTCGCGCAGAAGAAGGCCGAAGGCCTGCTGCAGCAGGCTCTCGCGTCGGGCGCCAATTTCGAGCGGCTCGCGAAGAACCAGTCGGAAGCCGACGACGCGAAAAAGGGCGGCGATCTCGGCTTCAAGTCGCCGGCATCGCTGCCGTCCGACGTCGTCGACGCCGTGTCGAAGCTGCGTCCCGGCGAGGTCAACCCGACGCTCATCCGCGTGCCGGACGGCTTCGAGATCGTGCGCCTCGTCGAGCGCCGCGCGAGCCAGAATCCGGCCGCGTCGCCGAAGATCGTGCAGACGCACGTGCGCCACATCCTGCTGCGCGTCGGCGAAGGCAAGTCGGAATCGCAGGCGCGCCAGCAACTGATCGACATCCGCCGGCAGATCGAATCGGGCGGCGATTTCGAGAAGTTCGCGCGCACCTACTCGCAGGACGGCTCGGCGTCGCAAGGCGGCGACCTCGGCTGGATCAGCCCCGGCGAGCCGGTGCCCGAATTCGAGCGTGCGATGAACACGCTGCAGGACGGCCAGGTCAGCAACCCGGTGCGCACCGAGTACGGCTACCACCTGATCCAGGTGCTCGGCCGCCGCGACGCGGAAGGCTCGGTGCAGCAGCAGATGGACATCGCGCGTCAGGCGATCGGCCAGCGCAAGGCCGAGCAGGCGTATTCCGACTGGCTGCGCGAGCTGCGCGACTCGTCGTACGTGCAGATCAAGCTGCCCGTCGCCCAGTAAGCACGTAGACCTGCGCGTATCATGTCCGACCGTCCGCAGCCGCTGCGCATCGCGATCACGACCGGCGAGCCGGCCGGCGTCGGCCCCGAGCTGACGGCCCGCGCGCTCGCCGACGCGGCGACGCGCTGGCCGGACGCGCGCTTCACGGTGCTCGGGGACGCGAGCCTGATCGCCGCGCGCGCGGCGGCGGTCGGCCTCGATTGGACGCGCATGACGGCGGCGGGGGGCGGTGCGCATGTCGCCAACGCGCACGTCGCCAACGCGCACGTCGCCGTCGCGCATCGCGCGCTTGCCGCGCCCGCCGAGGCGGGCAAGCTGAATCCGGCGAACGGGCGCTACGTGCTCGATCTGCTCGATGCGGCGATCGACGGCGCGCTCGCCGGCGAATACGACGCGATCGTCACCGCGCCGCTGCAAAAGAGCACGATCAACGACGCCGGCGTGCCTTTTACCGGCCACACCGAATATCTCGCCGAGCGCACGCGCACGCCGCACGTCGTGATGATGCTCGCCGGCACGGGCGAGCGGCCGCTGCGCGTCGCGCTCGCGACGACGCACCTGCCGCTCAGGGATGTGTCGGCCGCGCTGACGATCGACGGTCTCGCCGATACGCTGTCGATCATCGATCGCGATCTGCGCGGCAGCTTCGGCCTTGCCGCGCCACGCATCCTCGTCACGGGGCTCAATCCCCATGCGGGCGAGCACGGCTATCTCGGCCGCGAGGAAATCGACGTGATCGAGCCGGCGCTCGAGCGCGCGCGGGCGGCGGGCATCGACGCGCGCGGGCCGTACCCGGCCGATACGCTGTTCCAGCCGCGTTACCTCGAGCACGCGGATTGCGTGCTCGCGATGTTTCATGATCAGGGGCTGCCGGTCCTCAAGTACGCGACGTTCGGCGAAGGCATCAACGTCACGCTCGGCCTGCCGATCATCCGCACGTCGGTCGATCACGGCACCGCGCTCGATCTCGCCGGCACCGGCCGGGCCGATCCGGGCAGCCTCGTCGCCGCGATCGACACCGCCGTGACGATGGCGCGCCATCGGCGCGCGGGCTGAGTTTTCGCGTCATCCGTTTCTCTATCTTCCGATGTCGAACAGCAGACAGCACCAAGGGCATTTCGCGCGCAAGCGCTTCGGGCAGAACTTTCTCGTCGATCACGGCGTGATCGATGCGATCGTCGCGGCGATTCGTCCCGAGCGCGGCGAGCGGATGGTCGAGATCGGGCCGGGCCTCGGCGCGCTCACCGGGCCCGTGATCGCGCGGCTCGCGACGCCCGGCTCGCCGCTGCACGCGGTCGAGCTCGACCGCGACTTGATCGGCCGCCTCGAGCAGCGCTTCGGCGAGCTGCTCGAGCTGCACGCGGGCGACGCGCTCACGTTCGACTTCGGCTCAATCGCGCGGCCGGGCGACGAGCCGTCGCTGCGGATCATCGGCAACCTGCCGTACAACATCTCGAGCCCGCTGCTGTTCCATCTGATGTCGTTCGCGCCCGTCGTGATCGATCAGCACTTCATGCTGCAGAACGAGGTGGTCGAGCGGATGGTCGCCGAACCGGGCACGAAGGCGTTCAGCCGGCTGTCGGTGATGCTTCAGTACCGCTACGTGATGGACAAGCTGATCGACGTGCCGCCGGAGTCGTTCCAGCCGCCGCCGAAGGTCGATTCGGCGATCGTGCGGATGATCCCGCATGCGCCGCACGAGTTGCCGGCCGTCGATCCGGCGGTGCTCGGCGAAGTCGTGACGGCTGCGTTCTCGCAGCGCCGCAAGATGCTGCGCAACACGCTCGGCGGGTATCGCGATCTCGTCGATTTCGATGCGCTCGGCTTCGATCTCGCGCGCCGCGCGGAAGACATCGGTGTCGACGAGTACGTGCGCGTCGCACAGGCGGTGGCTTCGGCGCGGGCGAGCGGCTGAGCGAACGACGGACGGCCGAGTGGGCGACGCGCCGCGGGATCGCCGGGCGGGCGCCGATGCGTGAGTTTCGATGAACGGGCTTTGGTGACCGTGCGGCGCGCGCGGCTGCGCCGGCGCTTGGCGTGGCCGGGTGGGGGTATTCTTCTTGCACCGCACCGCACCGCACCGCACCGTACGCGGCGCGGATACGTCGCCACGGTCCGCAATCTACCACCTGCCGTCCCGCCGTTTTCCCGTTTCGCCTGCCTAATTGCGAGCGCCGCGCGGCGGCGCGTTGACGAGCGCGATGCCCGCGAGCACGAGCGCGGCCGCCGCGACGAAGCGCGGGCCGATCGCATCGCCGAGCAGCAGCACGCCGAAGCTCACGCCGAAGAGCGGCGCGAGAAACGTGAACACCGAGAGCCGCGCCGCGCTGTAGCGCGTGAGCAGCCAATACCACGCGAGATAGCTCGCGAACGCGACGATCACGCCCTGATAGGCCAGGCTTGCGACGGCGAGCGGCGTCACGTTCGCGAACGTCGTCTGGCGGGTGACGACCGCGAGGCCGAGCAATACCGCCGACGACACGGTCAACTGATAGAACAGCGTCTTGCTCGCACTCGCGTGCGCGAGCGACGTCGAACGCACGACGACCGTCGTCGCCGCCCACATCACGCCGCCGAGCACGCTGAGCGCGTCGCCCGCGAGTCCGGCGAGCGCCGATGCGCCGCCGGCGGCCGGTCGCGCGAAACCGTCGGCGAACGCGACCGCGATGCCCGCGAACGCGATCGCGACGCCCGCCCATTGCTGGCGGCGCATTGTCTCGCCCGGCGCGAACAGGTGAAGGCCGAGCGCGGTGAAGCACGGCGCGGTGTACAGGAAGATCGCCATGCGCGCGGCGCTCGTCAGCGTGAGGCCGAAGAACAGACAGACGAACTCGCCCGCGAACAGCGTGCCGGCGACGATGCCGGCGCCTAACGTGCCGTCCGTGCGGAAGATCGGCGTGCCGCGCGCGCGCCCACGCCCACACGCCGACCGCCGCGATCGCCGAGCGCAGCCCGGCCTGGAGCATCGGCGGAATCGCATGCGTCGCGCTCTTGATCGCGACTTGCTGAAAGCCCCAGATCGCGCACAGCAGGATCATCACGCCGATCGCGCGCAGATCGAGCGACGGGCGCGCCGGCGCGCAGGCGACGGCGCTCATCGGCCGCTCCCGCCGAAGGCGGTACGCACCGCGGGCGTGCAGGAGGCCGGTTGTCCGGCGGACAAGCCCGGCGCGACGAAGAGCAGGAAGAAGGTTCGCACGGTTGGCAAGCCGACGGATTCGGCTATCGGAAATGTCGGAAAGGACGAGGCCGATGCGTTGCGCGCGCTCGGCGGCGGCGTCGCGTCGCATTGCGTGCCGAGCGGAGCGCGTCCGCTTTGCCGAGCCGCCCGGCTACCCGGCACGACGATCTTAACCGATCAATACGCGCGCCGCGTATCGGCCCTGCTGCGCGGATGGGCGATGCCGCATCCGGCGGGAATCGTGTGGGTCTGGTACATTCGCACGTTCAAGCAAGTCCCCACGGAGTACCCATCATGCGTTTGCTTCACACGATGCTGCGAGTCGGCGATCTCGACCGCTCGATCAAGTTCTACACCGAGCTGCTCGGCATGAAATTGCTGCGCCGCCAAGATTATCCGGACGGGAAGTTCACGCTCGCGTTCGTCGGCTATGGCGACGAGCGGGACCACACGGTCATCGAGCTCACCCACAACTGGGACACGAAATCGTACGAGCTCGGCACGGGCTTCGGCCATCTGGCGCTCGAAGTCGAAGACGCGTACAAGGCGTGCGAGCAGATCAAGGCGCAGGGCGGCAAGGTCACGCGCGAGGCCGGCCCGATGAAGCACGGCACGACGGTGATCGCGTTCGTCGAGGATCCGGACGGCTACAAGATCGAGTTCATCCAGCGCAACGCTCACTGAGCGCTGTCTCGCCGGCGCGGCGTGCCGCGCCGGCCGGCGGCCGGGCGCGCGATGTGCTCGGGCGGCCGCGCGCGGCCTGTTGCATGACCGGGGCAAGACGCGTGTCCCGCGAAACGCGTGACCGGCAAGGCGCGCGGTCGGCAAAGCCAGAATGCTCCCCGGCGCGAATTCGGCCGAAGGCGCGATCGTCGGGCAAGGGCGTGCCGTGCCGCTCAAAGCGCCGGCAGCAGCTCCGGCGGATGATGCTTGAGCGTGTGCCGCGCTTCGCGGAATTCCGGAAAGATCGATTCGACCGTCTGCCAGAACGCCGGGCTATGGTTCATCTCGCGCAGATGCGACAGCTCGTGCGCGACGACATAATCGACGATCGACATCGGGAAGTGGATGAGCCGCCAGTTCAGGCGGATCTTGCCGTCGCTCGAGCAACTGCCCCAGCGCGTCGCGGCCGACGACAGCGCATACATCGAATACGTGACGCCGAGCTTCTCCGCGTACACGACGAGCCGCTCGCCGAAGATCCGCTTGGCCTCGCCCTGCAGCCAGCCCTGCACGCGATCCTTGATCTGCTGCTCGCTCGCATGCGCGGGCAGCCCGAGCTCGAGCGTCGCGGCGAGCGGATCGAAGCTGAGCGCGCCCTTCGCCGACGCGAGCGCGATGCTCACGGGCTTGCCGAGATACGGAATCTGCGCGCCTTCCTTCCAGTCGATCTGCGGTAGCGCGCGCTGCTCGGCGCGCGTCTGCCATTCGGCGAGCTTGTTGAAGATCCAGCGGCGCTTCTCGGCGATCGCCGCTTCGATGTCGGCGAGCGTCACCCAGCGCGGCGCGGTGATCGTGAGCCCGCTGCCGTCGATCGCGAAGCCGATCGTGCGGCGCGCGGAGCGCTTGAGCTTGTATTCGAGCGCGCGGCCGTCGAGCGCGAGCGTGCGGCGGCGGGAGCGGTCGGCTTCAGGCGGCGTCGCGGACGAGGCGGGCGGTGCGGCGGGCGGGGAAGCGGGGGACGGCGAGGCGGCCGGCCCGTCGAAGAGCGGCAGGTCGAGCTGGCGGTGATCGAGAGCCACGACGGCCGGCCGTGGCCTGGGACGCTTCGGCATCAGTTCGCTTCGTTTGGCAGTGCGCAATGGGTGAAACTCGCTTGACTTCAGGGATGCGCGGCGTCGGACGCGCGGGCGGCGCCGCGTGCGCCGTCGCGCTCGTGCCGGTACGCGTGCGGATCGATGCGGCGCATTTCCGCTTCGATCCAGTTTTCGACGCGTTCGTTCAATTGGTCGGGGGTGAGGCCTTGCGTGTCGATCGGCTGGCCGATCGACACCGTGACGGTGCCGGGGTACTTCGTGAACGAGTTGCGCGGCCACACGCGCCCGGCGTTGTGCGCGATCGGCACGACGGGCGCGCCGGCGCCGATCGCGAAGCGCGCGCCGCCCGTCTTGTACTTGCCCTGGCTGCCGACCGGCGTGCGCGTCCCCTCGGGGAACATGATGACCCACGCGCCTTCCGCCATCCGCTTGCGGCCCTGGCGGATCACCGAATCGAATGCGTTCTTGCCGTCCTTGCGGTTGATGTGGACCATGTGCAGCATCCCGAGCGCCCAGCCGAAGAACGGCACGTACAGCAGCTCGCGCTTGAACACGTAGCAGAGCGGCTTGGGCATCAGCGCGGGCAGCGCGATCGTCTCCCATGCGGACTGATGCTTCGGCAGCAGCACGGCCGGGCCGTCGGGCAGGTTCTCGTAGCCTTCGACGCGGTACCGGATACCCGTGAGCCAGCGCGCGACGAACAGCGTCGATTTGCACCAGCCGACCGCCATCCAGTAGCGCGCGTTCGGCCGCATGAACGGGAACGCGATGAAGCATGCGGTGGCGTACGGCACCGTATAGACGATGAAATAGACGAACAGCAGCAGGGAGCGGACGAAGCGCATCGGCGTGACGTTACGGTGAGGGAGGACGCGCGCGGGTCGGCATCACTCGTGTTCTTCGGAAAGGAAATCGAGCGCGAACGCGCGCAGATCGTCGTGCACGCGCGTGCCTTCCGGCAGCCCGCCCGCGGCGAGCGCCTTCTTGCCCTTGCCCGTCAGCACGAGATGCGGCCGAAAGCCGAGCGCCTCGCCCGCCTGCAGGTCGCGCAGCGAATCGCCGACCACCGGCGTATCCGCCGGATCGATCTCGAAGCGCTCCGCGATCAGCTTCATCATCCCGGGCTTCGGCTTGCGGCAGTCGCAATGGTCGTCGGCCGTGTGCGGGCAGAAGAACACCGCGTCGATCCGCCCGCCGACGGCGGCCGCCGCGCGATGCATCTTCAGGTGCATCGCGTTCAGCGTCGCCATGTCGAACAGGCCCCGGCCGATGCCCGACTGGTTCGTCGCGACGACGACGCGGTAGCCCGCGTGATTGAGCCGCGCGATCGCCTCGAGGCTGCCGGGCAGCGGGATCCATTCGTCGGGCGACTTGATGAACACGTCCGAATCGACGTTGATGACGCCGTCCCGATCGAGGACGACGAGTTTCTTGCTGAGACTGGTCGGCATCGCGTGGCTCCGGGCCTTCAGGCGGCGAGCTTCGAGATGTCCGCGACGCAGTTCATTTGCTGGTGCAGCGCGGACAGGAGCGCGAGCCGGTTCGCCCGCAGCGCGGGATCGTCGGCGTTGACCATCACGCCGTCGAAGAACGCGTCGACGGGCGCGCGCAGCGCGGCGAGCGCGGTGAGCGCGCCGGTGTACGCGCGCGCCTCGAGCTGCGACTGCACGCGCGGCGTCACGTCGGCGAGCTGCTCGGCAAGCGCCTTCTCGGCCGCTTCGACGAAGAGCGCCGGCTGCACCGCGCCGTTCGCGCCGCTTTCCGATTTCTTCAGGATGTTCGAGATCCGCTTGTTCGCGGCCGCGAGCGCCTCGGCTTCGGCGAGGCGCGTGAACTCGCGCACCGCGTTAAGGCGCGCGACGATGTCGTCGAGGCGCGTCGGGTTCAGGCTCAGCACCGCGTCGATTTCGCCCGCCGTGTAGCCGCGCTCGCGCAGCAGGCCGCGCAGGCGGTCGATGAAGAACGCATGGATCGCGTCGGTCGATTCGGCGACGCCCGGCACCGCCGCGAAGCGCTCGTACGCGGTGCGCAGCAGCCAGACGAGATCGAGCGGCAACTGCTTTTCGAGCAGCAGGCGCAGCACGCCGAGCGCGTGCCGGCGCAGCGCGAACGGGTCCTTCTCGCCCGTCGGCGCAAGGCCGATGCCCCAGATGCCGACGATCGTCTCGAGCTTGTCGGCGAGCGCGACCGCGGTCGACACGGGCGTCGTCGGCAGCGCGTCGCCGGAGAAGCGCGGCTGGTAGTGCTCGCTGCACGCGATCGCGACGTCTTCGGGCTCGCCGTCGTGGCGCGCGTAGTACGTGCCCATCGTGCCTTGCAGCTCGGGGAACTCGCCGACCATGTCGGTCAGCAGATCGGCCTTCGCGAGGCGGGCGGCACGAATCGCGACCGTCGCGTCGGCGCCGATCGCGGGCGCGATCTCGCCCGCGAGCGTTTCGAGGCGCTCGACGCGCGCGAGCTGCGAGCCGAGCTTGTTGTGATAGACGACGTTCGCGAGGAGCGGCACGCGCTCGGCGAGCGGCTTCTTCTTGTCCTGCTCGAAGAAGAACTTCGCGTCGGCCAGGCGCGGGCGCACGACGCGCTCGTTGCCCTCGACGATCTCGCCCGGCGTCTTCGTCTCGATGTTCGACACGATCAGGAAGCGCGAGCGCAGCTTGCCCGCCGCGTCGGTGAGCGCGAAGTACTTCTGGTTGGTCTGCATCGTGAGGATCAGGCATTCCTGCGGCACTTGCAGGAACTCGTCCTCGAAGCGGCACGGGTAGACGACCGGCCATTCGACGAGCGACGTCACTTCGTCGAGAAGCGCCTCGGGCATCACGACCCGATCGCCGTTTGCGTTCGCCTCGAGCTGCGTGCGGATCGTTTCCCGGCGTTGCGCGAAGTGCGCGAGCACGCGGCCTTTCTCGCGCAGCGTATCCGCGTAGGCGTTCGCATGCCGGATCGCGACGAGGCCGTCGGACAGGAAGCGGTGGCCGAGCGTCGTGTCGCCCGCGTCGATGCCGAATGCGGCGACGGGCACGATGCGATCGCCGTGCAGCACCGTCAGCCGGTGCACGGGGCGCACGAATTGCACATCGGTGCCGTCCGGGCGCTGATAGGTCATCACCTTCGGGATCGGCAGCTTCGCGAGCGTTTCGTCGAGCGCGGCCTGCAGGCCGTCGGCGAGCGTCGCGCCGGGCGCCGCGTAGTTGACGAAGAACGCTTCGGCCTTGCCGTCGTGCGCGCGCTCGAGATCGGCGATCGACAGGTTCGGATGGCCGAGCGCCGCGAGCTTCTTCGCGAGCGGCGCGCTCGGCGCGCCTTGCGCGTCGAGCGCGACCGACACCGGCAGCACTTTTTCGCGAACCTGCCGTTCGGGCGCGACGGCGCGCACGTTCTGGACGACGACGGCGAGGCGGCGCGGCGTCGCGTAGCGCTCGAATGCGAGCTCGCCCTCGATCAGGTCGCGCGCGGCGAGGCGTTGCGCGATGCCTTCGGCGAACGCGTCGCCGAGGCGCGCGAGCGCTTTCGGCGGCAGCTCTTCGGTCAGCAGTTCGACGAGCAGGGATGCGGAATGGTTTTGCGTCATGGTGTGAAGAATCTCGTCAGTCCTGATCGATCTTGCGTTCGGCTTTCAGCGGCGGCGCCCATGCGGGCTGCGCGGCCTCCTGCGCGTCGGTGGTGAGGCCCGGCACGCCCGGCACCGGATTGCCGATCATCGGGAAGCCGAGCTTCTCGCGCGAATCGTAGTACGCCTGCGCGACGAGCCGCGACAGCGCGCGGATGCGGCCGATGTAGGCGGCGCGCTCGGTCACGGAGATCGCGCCGCGCGCGTCGAGCAGGTTGAACGTATGGCCGGCTTTCAGCACGAGCTCGTACGCGGGCAGCGCGAGCTGCGCCTCGATCATCCGCTTCGCCTCGGCCTCGTAGCTGTTGAAGAACGTGAAGAGCAGCTCGACGTTCGCTTGCTCGAAGTTGTACGTCGATTGCTCGACCTCGTTCTGATGGTAGACGTCGCCGTAGGTCAGGCGCCGCAGCTCCGGGCCGTTCGGGCCCGGCTCTTCCCACTCGGTCCAGACCAGGTCGTAGACGTTCTCGACCTTCTGCAGGTACATCGCGAGGCGCTCGAGGCCGTACGTGATCTCGCCGAGCACCGGCTTGCAGTCGAGCCCGCCCACTTGCTGGAAGTACGTGAACTGCGTGACTTCCATGCCGTTGAGCCACACTTCCCAGCCGAGGCCCCATGCGCCGAGCGTCGGGTTCTCCCAGTCGTCCTCGACGAAGCGCACGTCGTTCTGTTTCAGGTCGAAGCCGAGCGCCTCCAGCGAGCCGAGGTACAGATCGAGGATGTTCTCCGGCGCGGGCTTGAGCACCACCTGGTACTGGTAGTAGTGCTGCAGGCGGTTCGGGTTCTCGCCGTAGCGGCCGTCCTTCGGGCGGCGCGAAGGCTGCACGTACGCGGCGCGCCACGGCTCGGGGCCGATCGCGCGCAGGAACGTGTGCACGTGCGACGTGCCGGCGCCGACTTCCATGTCGATCGGCTGGAGCAGGGCGCAACCCTGCCGGTCCCAATAGGACTGGAGCGTCAGGATGATTTGCTGAAACGTAAGCATGAGAGGCCTTCGTGGCGCCGGGCGCTTCGCCGTGGGCGGACGGCGCGGGCAGTGAGCGGCGCGCCGGCAGCTCGCGCGGCGCGCGGCTTGGGTCTGTGCTGAAACGCGTAATTTTACCGGATCGGCGGGCAGGTGCGCCCGCAACGGGGTGGGGCAGGCCTCCATACGCATGCGCGGGCGGGGAAATCGCCGGAAAACGCAGCGGCGGCGAGTGCGGCGCGGCCTCGCTCGCCGCGTGCGAACGCGCCGCGCGCGTCAGCCGCGCCGGCGCAGCCCCGGGCCGAACGCGAAGCCGAATGCGAGCAGCAGCAGCGACAGCGCGAGCACCGTCGCGTTGCCGCTCGTCACGTACGGCGTGCGCCCGGCGGTGCCCTCGATCCGCACGTCGAGCGAGCCGATCGTAAACGGCTTCAACCGGCCGATCACGCGGCCCTGCGCATCGATCGCGGCCGTCATCCCGGTGTTCGTCGCGCGCAGCATCGGCCGGCCGGTTTCCAGCGAGCGCATCCGCGCGATCTGCAGGTGCTGGTCGAGTGCGATCGTATCGCCGAACCACGCGAGATTCGTCACGTTGACGAGCACGCCCGGCGACACCGGATTGTCGCGGATCGTCGCCGCGATTTCCTCGCCGAAGATGTTTTCGTAGCAGACGTCGGCCATCACCGGCTGATTGCGCACGATGAACGGCTGTTGCACCGGCGCGCCGCGCGCGAAATCGCCGAGCGGCATCTTCATCAGATCGACGAACCAGTGAAAGCCCCACGGGATGAACTCGCCGAACGGCACCAGATGGTGCTTGTCGTAGCGGTAGATGTCGCGCGAGTGCGGCGTCACGCCGTACAGGCTGTTCGTGTAGTCGACGATCCGGCCGTCGGCCGTCACGGTGCCGCCGACCGCGCCGAACAGCACCGCCGTGTCGGTCGCGTCGCTGAAATTGCGCACCGCGCGCGCGAACGGCTCGGGCAACTCTTGGATCAGCACCGCGATCGCCGTCTCGGGCGTGACGACGAGATCGGCGGGTTTCTCGGTGATCATCTTCTGGTACATCTCGATCGCCGCCTTGATGCCCGCCTCCTCGAACTTGATGTCCTGCTTCACGTTGCCCTGGAGCAGGCGCACCGTGAGCGGCGCGTTCGCGGGCACGGTCCACGGCACGAGCGCGAGCAGCGGGCCGAGCGCGAGCGCGGCAAGCGCCGCGAGCGCCGGCGCCGCGACGCGCGACGCCCGCGGCGCGGCGCCGGCGCCCGCGGCGGCCCGGCCGTTTCCGCCGCCGTTGTCGCGAAGGCGGCCGTGCCCGCCGCCGCCTTCGCGCGCGCGGACGATCGCCTGCACGACGAGCGCCGCGACGAGCGCGAGCACCCAGCCGATGCCGTAGACGCCGACGATCGACGCATAGCCCGCAAGCGGCCCGTCGACCTGCGCGTAGCCGCTCGCGAGCCACGGAAAGCCGGTGAGCACGGTGCCGCGCAGCCATTCGCCGACGGCCCACGCGCTCGCGAACGCGAACGCGCCGTGCCAGGTCGGCGAGAACGGGCGCGCGTCGACCGCCTTGCCGTTTCGCGCGTGCCCCGCGCAGAGCGACCAGAGCCCCGCGGAGAACGCCGGATAGATCGACAGATACAGGCAGAACAGCACGAGCGCGCCGCCCGCGAGCGGCGCGGCCATCTCGCCGTACACGTGCATGCTGATGTAGAGCCACCAGATGCCGGTGATGAAGTTGCCGAAGCCGAACGCGCCGCCCGTGGCCGCCGCGTGCTTCCAGCTCGTCGTGCGCGTGAGTTGCGCGAACAGCCACGCGAACACGACGAGCTGCAGCCAGCCGCCGTGCGGCGTCGGCGCGAACGTCAGCGTGTTCGCAGCACCCGCGAGGAGCGCGGCCGGATAGTGCCAGATGGGCAGCGCACGGCCGGCGGCCGTTGAGGAGACGCTCGATTGCGAGCGGGTCGAGATCGGTTCGGCCATGCGTTGCTTCGAAGGAACGGGTTGAGAGGGCGCGGCGGTGCGTCAGTCTTCGCCCGCCGAGCCGCTGCGCCGGCCGGCGAGCGGCGCGCGGCGCACGAGCAGCACGTGAATCTGGCGGGCGTCGCCGCGCTGGATCTCGAACAGCAGCTCGCCCAGGCGCACCTTCTCGCCGCGATGCGGGACGCGGCCGAAATGGTGCGTGATGAGGCCGCCGATCGTGTCGACTTCGTCGTCGGAGAAATCGGTGCCGAACGTTTCGTTGAACTGCTCGATCTCGGTCAGCGCGCGCACGCGGTAGCGGCCGTCGGGCGCGGCGATGATGTTGCCGGCTTCCTCGTCGAAGTCGTATTCGTCCTCGATGTCGCCGACGATCTGCTCGAGCACGTCCTCGATCGTGATGAGGCCGGCGACGCCGCCGTACTCGTCGACGACGATCGCGAGATGGTTGCGGTTCACGCGGAAGTCGTGCAGCAGCACGTTCAGCCGCTTCGATTCGGGGATGAAGACGGCGGGGCGCAGCATGCCGCGCACGTCGAATTCCTCTTCCGCGTAGAAGCGCAGCAGATCCTTCGCGAGCAGCACGCCGATCACGTTGTCGCGGTTGTCTTCGTATACCGGGTACCGCGAGTGTGCCTTTTCGAGCACGAACGGGATGAAATCCTCGGGCTTGTCGGCGATGTTGAGCGCGTCCATCTGCGCACGGGGCACCATGATGTCGCGTGCGCACAGGTCGGATACCTGGAACACGCCCTCGATCATCGACAGCGAATCGGCGTCGATCAGGTTGCGTTCGTGCGCATCCTGCAGGATTTCGAGAAGCTCGGCCCGCGAGTCGGGCTCAGGCGAGATGATGTCGGTCAGACGCTCGAGCAGCGAGCGTTTTTCATGCGGTTTGTCGGAGGATTTTCGACTGGGATACGAATCGTTCATGGTGGTGCGCCCCGCGAATCGGGAGCGCGCTGTCACGGAATAGGCAAGGATACACCAAGGTCGTGGCGCGTCCGTGTCGGCGGCGGCGCGCGGGCCGAAGCGGCGCATCGCGCGATGCCGGCCGCCGCGGCGCGGCCTCGGGGCTTGCTCCCATCGTAGCGCAGAAACGTCCGCGCGGGCAGCGGCGGAAAAAAGCGGCGGATGCGAAGCGGGGCGGAAAGGGGAGCCGGCGGCGGGCCGGCCGGCTCGCGGGCGGGAGGATGCCCGGTGGGCGCGCGTGCGAACGCGTGCGTGAAGGGGCGGGCGGCGATATGCGGCGGCATTCGACGCTTCGCATTCTGCGTTCTGCGTGCAGATTCGGCGTTCGGCGTGCAGGTTCGGCGTTCGATGCGCGATTGGCCGGCGAAGCGTCCGTGCGCGCTCGCCGGCGGGATGCGACCGATGACGCGAGACCGGCCGGCGGCCGGTTGCCGGCCAGCTCCGGCTGGCACGGCGCGGCGGCTACCGGCAGCGCGCGAGCAGCGCTTCGAGCGCGCGGTCGGGCATGCCGCTGTCGCGCAGCGCCTCGACGGTGCGGCTCACGTAATCGAGCGTCGTGCCGTAGCGCCCGCTCGCGCAGCCGAACACGGCTTTCACGACGTCGTCGGTCAGCTTGCCGGTGTAGGTCGGCACGTCGCGCCGCATCACGAACGCGAGCGCGTTGACGCGCTCGCCGCCCGCGAGCGCGCACGGCAGCCACGCGGGCCGGTACGAGCCCATCGCCATCTCGCGCCGCCAGAGCGCCTCGAGGTGCGGCATCGCGGTGCGCCCGGCGAGCCGGAACGCGAGCCCCGTGCACGAGCCGCCGCGGTCGAGCGCGAGCACGAGCCCCGGCTGCTCGGGCGTGCCGCGGTTCACGCGCGACCACAGGTAGAGGCCGCGATGGTAGCCGTGGACTTTCGCGCGTAGCGCCTCGACGGCCGGCATTCCAGGGTTCCAGATCAGCGAACCATAGCCGAACAGCCACAGGTCGCTCGTGCGATCCCAGCGTTCGAGCGTCGCGCCGAGCGACGCCGCGAGCTCGGCGTCGCTCAGGTAGCGCGCTTCGCCGAGCGATGGCGGGTAGGCGCGGCGGGCGGGGGCGGGGCGGCTCACGGCGGGCGGCGCGGCGCGAATCAGCGGTATGGATTCGGGAAGCCGAGCTTCGCGAGGATGTCGATTTCGAGCGCTTCCATCTCGGCTGCGTCCTCTTCGCCGCGTTCGTGGTCGTAGCCCTGCGCGTGCAGCGCGCCGTGCACGAGCAGATGCGCGTAATGCGCGACGAGCGTCTTGCCCTGCTCGCGCGCTTCCTTTTCGACGACGGGGCAGCACAGCACGAGATCCGCGACCGTCACGCCGTCCGGCTCCTCGCCGTACGCGAACGTCAGCACGTTCGTCGCGTAGTCCTTGTGCCGGTAGCTATGGTTGAGCGCGCGGCCCTCGTCGGCGCCGACGAAGCGCACGGTGAACTGCGTGTCGGAGAAGATCGCGGGCTCGAGCCATTCGGCGATCACCTTGCGCTTGGGCAGCGACTTGCGCTGCGCATCGCCGATCTCGTCGCCGTACTGCACCGCGAGGTCGAGCTCGGGATCGCGACCCTGCGCGTCTTCGTCGTCGCTCTCGTCGCCAGCGCCGTCTGTTTCGTCGTGCGCGAAGTCCGGGTTCTCGTCGGCGCCGACCTCGACCGTCACGCTATCGTAGTGCTCGGGGCGCAGCGTGATCGTCGCGCGCAGCGACGGGTCCGCGTGCTGCGCGACGATCGCGACGGCCGCGTCGCCCGAACTGCCGGACAGGTCGAACATCAGGCTGCGGCCATCGGCGAAGTCGATGCGCAGCGCCTGGGCTTCGACCGTCTTGACTTTGCCTTTCGCGTCGAACAGCGACAGGCGGGGAGACGCGGGTTGCGCCGCTTCGGCGCGCGCGGGCTTGGAGGAACGGGACGATTTCATCACGCTGACGTCGGTTTGAACGCGGTTGAGGATACACCAAACGGACGAGCGTCCGGGAGGGCGTTTCGCGGGGCGGCGCGGGCAGGAGGGGCCGCCGCGCGGCGGTGCCGGGCGACGGCGGGCGGCGGCTCGGGCGGTGGTCGGCGAGGGGCGTCGGCCGGGCGTGGGCGACTGGCGATCGGCGGCTTGCGGATGGGCGCCGCATGTGCCGACCCGCGGCCGGCCGTTGTCGCGCGAGCACCGCCGTTCCGGCGCCGCGCCGGCCGGCGCGGCGGTGCGCAAGCGGTGCGCGCGGCGTCGAGTGGTTCGGACTCCGATGATGTGTCCGATTGCGCACGGGTCCGCTCGATGGTTACGCTGGTGGGCGAGGGGCGAGGAACAACGAATGGCGAAGCGGCAAGCGGGCGAATGAACGATCGCGTATCCAGGTGACCAAACTGGCTCGACGGCTCGACGGCTCGACGGCTCGACGGCTCGACGGCTCAACGGCTCAACGGCTCAACGGCTCAAGCGGCCCGCCGACTCGACCAACCATCCGCCGCCACGCGGCGACTGAACGAGCGGCGCGACGCCCGCGCGACGCACGCAGCAGGGATCGCGCGCGGCCGCCCGCCGATCGCGTCGGCCCGGATCTACCGATCCGGCGCGGGACGAGTTCGGTCCCGTCCCGCGCGTGCGCGCTATTCGTCCTTGTGCTGCGCGTGGAACTCGTCGTAAGCCTCGACGATCCGCGCGACGAGCGGATGCCGGACCACGTCCGCGCTCGTGAAGCGCGTGAGCGCGATGCCGCGCACGCCGCCGAGCACCTGCTGCGCCTCGACGAGTCCGCTCTTGTGCCCGCGCGGCAAGTCGACCTGGCTCGTATCGCCCGTGACAACCGCCTTCGAACCGAAGCCGATCCGCGTGAGGAACATCTTCATCTGCTCGGGCGTCGTGTTCTGCGCTTCGTCGAGGATGATGAACGCGTGGTTCAGCGTGCGGCCGCGCATGTATGCGAGCGGCGCGATCTCGATCATCTGGCGCTCGAACATCTTCGCGGTCTTGTCGAAGCCGAGCAGGTCGTACAGCGCGTCGTAGAGCGGGCGCAGGTACGGATCGACCTTCTGCGCGAGATCGCCCGGCAGGAAGCCGAGCCGCTCACCCGCCTCGACGGCCGGCCGCGTCAGCACGATGCGCTTGACCTGGTCGCGCTCGAGCGCGTCGACCGCGCACGCGACGGCGAGATACGTCTTGCCGGTGCCCGCCGGCCCGACGCCGAACGTGACGTCGTGCGACAGGATCTGCTTCAGGTACTCGCGCTGCGCGGGCGTGCGCCCGCGCAGATCGGCGCGGCGCGTGTAGAGCTTCGGCGCCGCCTCGTCGGCGGGCGGCTCGTCGCCGAGACGCACGACGGGCTCGTCGAACGGATGATCGGGGTCGCCGCGAAACCGCACGTCGATCTCGGGTTCGCCGTTGCCGTTGCGGCGGGGGTTGCCCGGATGCCGGGCCTCGACGAGCGCGAGCTGGATGTCGTCGACCGACAGCGGTTCGCGCGCGCGGTTGTAGAAGTCCTCGAGCGCCGCGAGCGCGATTTTCGCGCCGCGGCCGCGAATCGCGATGCGGTGGCCGCGGCGCGACAGCGTCACGTCGAGCGCCTGTTCGATCTGCCGCAGATTTTCGTCGAGCGGGCCGCAGAGGTTCGCGAGGCGCGCGTTGTCGTCGCGCGGCGCGGTGAATTCCAGTGCTTGAGCGGTTTTCAAAGTGGCGTCGGGTTCCTGTTGCGTCAGTGCGTGGCGGCGCTCGCGTCGCCGTGCGCGAGCACGAGCTCGCCGCGCAGCGAGTGCGGATACGCGTGATTGATCTTCACGTCGATCATCTGGCCGATCAGGCGCGGGTGCGCGGCGCTCGGCGCGGGAAAATTCACGACCCGGTTGTTCTCGGTGCGGCCCGCGAGCTCGTTCGGATCCTTGCGCGACGGCCCCTCGACGAGGATTCGCTCGACCTTGCCGAGCATCGACTGGCTGATCCTCGCGACGTTCTCCTCGATCGTCGCCTGCAGATGTTGCAGGCGCTTGAGCTTGAGCTCGCGCGGCGTGTCGTCGGCGAGATTCGCGGCCGGCGTGCCGGGCCGCGGGCTGTAGATGAACGAGAAGCTCGTGTCGTAGCTCATCTCGTGAACGAGCGCCATCGTCTTGTCGAAGTCGGCGTCGGTCTCGCCGGGGAAACCCACGATGATGTCCGTGGACAGCGACAGATTCGGGCGGATCGCGCGCAGCTTGCGGATCACCGATTTGTATTCGAGCACGGTGTAGCCGCGCTTCATCGCCATCAGGATGCGGTCCGAGCCGTGCTGGACGGGCAGGTGCAGATGGTCGACGAGCTTCGGCACCTTCGCGTAGACGTCGAGCAGGCGCTGCGTGAACTCTTTCGGATGCGATGTCGTGTAGCGGATCCGCTCGATGCCGGGGATGTCGGCGACATATTCGATCAGCGTCGCGAAATCGGCGATCTCGGCCGAGCCGGCCGCGATCGCGCCGCGGTAGGCGTTCACGTTCTGGCCGAGCAGCGTGACTTCGCGCACGCCCTGGTCGGCGAGGCCCGCCACCTCGGTCAAGACGTCGTCGAGCGGGCGCGACACTTCATCGCCGCGCGTGTACGGCACGACGCAGTAGCTGCAGTACTTCGAGCAGCCTTCCATGATCGACACGAACGCGCTCGGCCCTTCGACGCGAGCGGGCGGCAGATGGTCGAACTTCTCGATTTCGGGGAACGTGATGTCGACCTGCGCGCGGCCGCTTTCGCGGCGCGCGTCGATCATCTGCGGCAGGCGGTGCAGCGTTTGCGGGCCGAACACGAGATCGACGTACGGCGCGCGCGCGACGATCGACGCGCCTTCCTGGCTCGCCACGCAGCCGCCGACGCCGATCAGCAGGTCCGGCTTCGCTTCCTTCAGCTCGCGCACGCGGCCGAGATCGGAGAACACCTTCTCCTGCGCCTTTTCTCGCACCGAGCAGGTGTTGAACAGGATGATGTCCGCGTCTTCCGGGGTGTCGGTTTTCTCGAGGCCCTCGGCCGCATTGAGCACGTCGACCATCTTGTCGGAGTCGTACTCGTTCATCTGGCAGCCGAAGGTTTTTACGTAAACTTTCTTGGTCATGAGGGTTCGCCGTTCGCAGTGGTTGACCTGGGGGCGTCGTTCAAAGTGTAGTCAGGGGACGGATCGGCGCGCCGCCAGCCGCGCGATGCGCGCCGCGTACGGGAAGATGCCGCCGGGAAAGCTTTCCATTATAGCTTTTCGGGCTGCGCGGGGCGGGCGGCGGCGGGTCGCGCGGGCCGGGCGGCTCATGCCGGCGTGCGGTGGGAGGGCGGGCGCGTTGGCGGAAGCGGGGCTGCTCGCGGCAGGCGGCGCGCGCGGGGCGCGGGCGGATCGCCCAGGGATCACGCGGCGATCACGCGGGGGAGCACATGCGGATTCTCGCGAGCGGCGTTCGAGCCCGGCGCCGTCGCACGCTTTTCGCGACACAGGCGGGAGCACGCGGGCACGGGCATTCGCGCAAGCCGGATTTCGCGGGGCCGCGACGCGACGAACCGAACCCGTGGGCCGATGCGCGGCGAAACCGTGGGCGTCTATCGCGCCCGTCGTCACCGGCACGCGTTCAGCAGATCCTCCAGTGCCTTTTCCTCCCGCGCGAAGCGCTCGACGAGAAAATCGAGCAGCACCCGCACGCGCGGCGCCATGTAGCGCTTGCTGTGATAGATCGCGTGCAGCGGCGCGTCGTGGTGCCGCCAGTCGGGCAACAGCACCCTGAGCCGGCCCGCGCGGACGTCGGCCGCGATGTCCCAGATCGATTTCAGCGCGATTCCGTAGCCGCGGATCGTCCATTCGCGCGTGAGGCCGCCGTCGTTCGTCTCGTGCGCGTTCGCGAGCGGCACCGTATAGGTCTGCGTGTCATCGCCGCGCGTGAAGCGCCAGACGTTGAGCGGCCCCGACGCGACCGTGATCACGTTGCACGGAAAGCGGGCCAGGTCGAGCGGGTCCTTCGGCGTGCCGTATCGGTCGACGAACGCGGGCGACGCGCACAGCACGCGCCGGTTCGCGGCGAGCCGCCGCGCGATCAGCGCGCCGTCGGGCGGCGCGGCGAAGCGGATCGCGAGATCGATCTCGTCCTGCCAGAGATTCGACGACGAATCCGACGCGGTCACGGCGAAAGTCACCTCCGGATGGCGCGTATTGAATTCGTCGAGCCAGTCGAGCAGTTGATGGCGCCCGAAATCCGCCGTCGACGACAGCCGCACCTTGCCGCTCACGACGTTGCGCCCTTCCTGCAGCATCGCGTCCGCATCGTCGAGCGCCTGCAGCGCCTGCCGGCAGCAGTTCAGGTACAAGCGGCCTTCGTCGGTGAGCCGCAGCCGCCGTGTCGATCGCTCGAACAGGCGCGTCGACACCTGCGCCTCCAGCTTCGCGAGCCGCGCGCTCGCGGCGGCGGGCGTGAGGTTCAGCTTGCGCCCGGCGGCCGACAGGCTGCCGAGCTCCGCCGCCTCGACGAACAAGCGGATGTCGCCCAGTCGATCCATGCGATTTTAAGAAAACTTTTGAAAATGGTTCAAATGCTACGCCAATTATCAAAAAACTTCGGATTGGGGACAATGCGCGCTCGTCAGGTTTCTTGATGCGGTGCGGCATGGGCCGCGCCGTGTCCGTCCCCCACCGGAGCGTTTCATGCCTCTACCGTTACTCGCGCTCGCGATCAGCGCGTTCGCCATCGGCACCACCGAGTTCGTCATCATGGGCCTGTTGCCCGACATCGCGCGCGAGCTCGCCGTCACGCTGCCGTCCGCCGGCCTTCTCGTGAGCGGCTACGCGCTCGGCGTCGCCGCGGGCGCGCCGCTGCTCGCCGTGCTGACGAGCCGCATGCCGCGCAAGGCCGCGTTGCAGCTGCTGATGGCGATCTTCATCGCCGGCAACGTGCTGTGCGCGCTCGCGCAGAGCTACGGGATGCTGATGGTCGCGCGCGTCGTCACGTCGTTCGCGCACGGTTCGTTTTTCGGCATCGGCGCGGTGGTCGCCGCATCGCTCGTGAGCGCCGACAAGCGCGCGAGCGCGATCGCGCTGATGTTCACGGGGCTCACGCTCGCGAACGTGCTCGGCGTGCCGTTCGGTACCTTCGTCGGCCAGACGCTCGGCTGGCGCGCGACGTTCTGGATCGTCGCGGCGCTCGGTGTCGCGTCGTTCGCCGGCGTCGCCGCGCTCGTGCCGAAACGGCGCGACGCGGCGGGCGCGGCGCTTAGCCGCGAGCTGCGCGTGCTCAGGCAGCCGCAGGTGTGGCTCGCGCTCGCGATGACGGTGCTCGGTTTCGGCGGCGTATTCGTCGTGTTCACCTACATCGCGCCGATTCTCGAGGATGTGACGGGCTTCGCGCCGCGTGCGGTGTCGCTCGTGCTCGTGCTGTTCGGCGCCGGGCTCACGATCGGCAACACGATCGGCGGCCGGCTCGCGGACCGCGCGCTGATGCCTTCGCTGGTCGCGATTCTCGTCGCGCTGATCGCCGTGATGGCGGCGTTCGCGAAGACGAGCCACATGCCCGCCGCGGCCGCCGTCACCGTATTTGTCTGGGGGATCGCTGCTTTTGCGACGGTTCCTCCGCTACAGTCGCGGGTCGTCGAGAAGGCCGCGCATGCGCCGAATCTCGCGTCGACGCTGAACATCGGGGCGTTCAACGTCGGCAATGCGGGCGGCGCGTGGCTGGGCGGCGTCGCGCTGTCGCACGGGGTGCCGCTCGACGCGCTGCCTTGGGTGGCGGCCGTCGTCACGCTCGCCGCGCTCGCCGTCACGGCGCTCGCCGCGCGGCTCGATACGCGCGTCTCATCGGGCGCGGCTACAGCGGCGCAATGACGCATCGCAAAACGCTGTCCTCTGCGATCCTGATAACAGTGTGAAGATAACTTTGTTTGATGGCACCGTGGCGGATGTTAGTCTTAGCCTCATCTGAAACCGCTGGGCCCGCTCGGGCCCTGGAGGCAACGTCATGCATTCACCGTTGGCGCTCGTGCGCGATGTGTCTTCACAGGATGCCGCTGCGGCGGCCGATGCCGATGCGTCGCATGCGCCGTTCGATGCGCTCGAGCGGCTCGTCGGCGTGAATCTCGCGCGGCTGCGCGCGGAACGCCAGCTGTCGCTCGACGCGCTCGCGCGGCTCTCGGGCGTGTCGCGCGCGATGCTCGCGCAGATCGAATCGGCGCGCAGCGTGCCGTCGATCAAGGTGCTCTGCAAGGTCGCGGCCGCGCTGAAGGTGTCGGTCGCCGCGTTCCTGCGCCGCCACGCGGTCAACGGTTTCGAGCATCTGAGCGCCGAGCGCGCGGTGCGCGTCGTCAGCTCGAATGGGCGCTTTTCCGCGCGCGCGCTGTATCCGGAAGGCGAGCCCGCGGTCGCCGAGTTTCACGAGCTGCGGATCGCGCCGCTGCACACCGAACACGGCGCGCCGTGCGCGCCCGGCACGAGCGTGAATCTTGTCGTCAGCGAAGGCACGCTCGAAGTCAGCATCCATGAGCGCCGCCAATTGCTCGCGACGGGCGACGCGATCGTGTTCGACGCCGATCAGCCGTACACGCTGCGCAATCCGGGCGATACCGAGGCGCGGGCGTTTCGCGTGACGGTGAACGCCGAAGTGCCGCCGCGCTGGCACGTGTCGGCATGAAGCGGCGGGGCGTCGCGCACGCGCGCGGCGCGGTTTAGACGGATTCGTCAGTAGGGTCTTGTCGAGGCTCCGCTGCGGCGATTTCGCGGCTGTTGTATGCTTCACCGGCCGGTTCATCCGGCAGTCAGTGCGTCTTCAGGGCGGGGCGAAAATCCCCACCGGCGGTAGGCCGGCATGTTGCCGGCGAGCCCGCGAGCGCCCGCGCGATTGCGCGCGGGGTCAGCAGATCTGGTCCGATGCCAGAGCCGACGGTCATAGTCCGGATGAAAGAAGATGTGCAGACGGTCATGTGCGCCCAGCCACGTCCGCGGCGCGCGCGGCTTCGTCCGCGCGGCGCGGAAGCGGCGTCGCGTTGTCTGTTTGCTGAGCCCTGAAACGTTTTTCGCCCATTCATGTTTCGCGAGGAGCGTTTCACATCATGTCGTTTCCGTTGCCTTCGAAGTCGGCGCCCGCCGACGCATTTTCCGATTTTCCGTTGCTCGACGCCGAACCGGTGCCGCCGCGCATCGCCGCCGCGCTCGCCGCGCTGCGCGAAGGGCGCGCGGTCGTGCTGCAGGACGACCACGACCGCGAGAACGAAGCCGATCTGATCGTCGCCGCCGAGCGGCTCACCGACGAGACGATGGCGCTGTTGATCCGCGAGTGCAGCGGCATCGTCTGCCTGTGTCTGACGGACGAAAAGGTGCGCGCGCTCGAGCTGCCGCCGATGGCGCAATTGAACGAGAGCAAGAACGGCACCGCGTTCACGGTGTCGATCGAGGCACGCGCCGGCGTGACGACCGGCGTGTCGGCCGCCGATCGCGTGACGACGATCCGCGCGGCGATCGCCGATAACGCGTCGCCGCACGACATCGTGCGCCCCGGCCATGTGTTTCCGCTGCGCGCGGCGCCGGGCGGCGTGCTTGCGCGGCGCGGCCACACCGAGGGCACCGTCGATCTCGCGATCCTCGCGGGCTTGAAGCCCGCCGGCGTGCTGTGCGAGCTGATGAATCCGGACGGCACGATGGCGCGCGGCGCGGACGTCGAGCGCTTCGCCGCGCAGCACGGGTTGCCGATGCTGACGATCGCCGAGCTCGTCGCGTTCCGCGAACGGCTTGCGTCGTTACGCGCACGCGACGCATGCTGCGCGGACCTCGCCTGAGCGGTTCGGATCCGGCGGCGGCTCGTGCGCGGCGCGCAAGCCGCGCACGAGAGGGGAGTTCGCCCGGCTAGGACTGCTGGCTGCCGAACTCGCCGCGCATGCCCGCCTCGACGAGCGCGGGCAACTCGCCCATCGAACGCATGATTCGCGTGATGCCCATCTTGCGCAGCGCGTCTTCATAGCCGCCGGGAATGTGGCTCGCGCCGACGAACGCGATCGTCTTCATGCCGGCCGCGCGCGCGGCGTTCAGCCCCGATACGCTGTCCTCGACGACCACGCAGCGCGCCGGCTCGACGCCGAGCGTGCGCGCCGCATGCAGGTAGACATCGGGGTAGGGCTTCGGCCGCGCGACCTGCTCGGCGCTGAACACGCGCTCGCCGAACACGTCGGTGAGCGCTGCGCGCTTGAGCGAGTTGCGCACGCGCGCGAGCCGGCTGTTCGACACGACCGCCGCGGGCAACGCGATTCTTGTCAGCGCGTCGCGCACGCCCGCGATCGGCGCGAGCCATTGCGCGAGCCCGAGCTCGATGTTGTGCTCGATCGTATCGAGGAAATTCGCCGGCATCGCGATGCCGTGGCGCGCTTCGAGATCCGCGAGGAAGCGCGAGGTCTGCTGGCCGAACGCGGCTTTCGCGTCGGCCGTGAAATCGATGGCGGGGAACGTGGCCGACAGCGTGTCGAACAGCACGCGATCGGCGATCACTTCGCTGTCGACGAGCACGCCGTCGCAGTCGCAAATGAGGTGGTCGAGCATAAGGACAACAAAAAAGGGGGAGGCGACGAAGCGCCATGATACGTGCTTTGCCCGCCGCGGGCGCGACCGCGCCTGCGCGCGGCGACACGCGCCGCCATGAACGGCGCGCGTGAAGCGCGCCCGCCGCCGCTACGCGGCGAGCGCCTGCGGCGTGATCTTCAGCATCACCACGCCGACGATGATCGTCGCGATGCCCGCCCATTGCAGCGCGCTCGGCCGTTCGCCGCGCACGAAGAAGCCGAGCAGCGCCGTCACGCCGCTCGCGAGCGAGCTCAGCACGGTGACGATCGCGACATGCCCCGTCGTCGAGCCGTACGCGAGCGAGAAGAAACCGACGAGGCTGAACACGCTGATCGACAGGATCAGCAGCACGATCGAGCCGGGCGGCGCGGACAGGTTGCGCGCGCGGGCGAGCGTCGCGAACAGGATCACGACGGCCGTCAGGTAATAGATCCACAGCGCGCTGACGACGCCCAGGCTCTTGACCGCGAACGCACCCTGCAGCCAGAAGCCGAGCCCGAACATCGCGGCCGACAGCAGCGCGAAGCCGATCGACGCGGGCGATTCCGTCTTGCCGTCCGCCGCTTTCGAGATGCTCGCGAGGCTCGCGCCGACGATGCAAAGCACGAGGCCCGCGATCGCGAGCCGCGTGATCGACTGGCCGGTCGCGAGCGAGAGGATCGTCGTCACCGCGCCGTACAGCGACACGATCGGCGCGACGACCGACGCCTTGCCGATCGCGAGCGCCCTGAGCAGCGCGGCCATCGCGATCAGGTTGCACACGGCGGCGAGAATGCCGACGGCGAAACCCATGTCGATCGCCGTGATGCGCAGCGACGACGGATGCAGCGCGAGCGACGCGGTGAGAATCAGGAAGCCGAACGACTGGCTGTAGAACAGCGATTTGGTGACGCCGACGCGGCGCGCCGCGTGTCCCGCGAGAAAATCGGTGCTGCCCCAGCAGAGTGCGGACAGCAAGCCCATCAGAATCGCCATGTCGTTCCCTCGTCCGTTGATCGTGTCTGTCTATCGTTGTGTCGGCGGCCGCATCGGCGCCGGCGCGCCGCGCGGCTCAGCCGAGCTCGACGCGCACGCCGTCGGCGAGCGCGCGCGCGTGGCGCATCGCTTCGTCGCAGGTTCGGCCGTGCGCGAGCACGTAGCCGATCACCGATCCGAAATTCTTCGCGGCGCGCGCCGATTCGAGCGGCAGCTTCCGAAAGCCGCTCGCGACATAGTGCGCGCCGTTCGGCGCGAACGCCACGCCGCGCACGACGCCCGCCGCCGGCGCGAACACGAACGCGTCCGCGACGAAGCCGTAGCGCGCGGGCTCGCGCGGCGCGATGGGCCGGTCGATTCCGCAGACGAAATCTATCAGATGCTCGACCATGTCGATACCCGTCGTCAGCGCGATCTGCCTGACGGCGCGCGCGCCGGCGATCCGCAGGTTGATCTCGACGAGCACCGGCCCCGTTTCCGCGAGGATGAATTCGACGTTCAGCGCGCCGCCCGCGAGGCCGAGCAGGTTCACCCACTCGACGATCTCGTCGGCGATCGCGTCCGCGTCGGCGGCGGGCAGATCGGACGGGTGCGAGATGCCCGTCATGCACAGGCTGTCGCGCGGCGACACGAAGATCCGGTTGATCCCGAGCACGTGCCAGCGGCCGCCGTTGTGCAGCAGCTCCGCGCCGTAGAACGGCCCTTCGACGAAGGCCTCGGCGAGAAACTCGCGATGCCGGCTGCCGAGCATCGATACGCCGTCGCCCGAGCGGAAGCGCTCGACGGCGGCGCGATAGTCGGCCTCGTTCGCGCATAGGCTCACGCCGTACGCGCCCGCGTCGCGCAGCGGCTTGACCACGCACGGAAAGCCGATGTCGGGGCGCGGCGCGCTCGGCCGACAGCACCTGGTATGCCGGCTGCCGGTAGCCGCGCCCGCGCAGCGTGTCGCGCACGCGCTCCTTGCCGTATGCGCGGCGCAAGCCCGCGAGCGACGGATGCGGCAAGCCGAGCGCGTCGGCGAGCTCCGATGCCGGAATCATCATGTCGTCGTAGCAGCCGAGCACCGCGCCGACCGGCAGCCGCAGCGCGTCGATGCGCTCGCGCATCGCGCGGGCGTCGAGCGTGTCGACGTGATGGACCGCATCGAAGAGATTCAGATCGAGGTCGTCGAACAGCACCTTGTTTCTCGACTGCATCGACGTGAACAGCACGGGCGCGTAGCCGAGCGCGCGAATGTAGCCGATGCCCGCGCATTCGATTGGGCGGGCTTCGACGAACAGAAAAGTCTTCATGGGCATTTCCCGGACGGGCGCGGCGAGGCGCCGCGCCCGTGCGTCATGAGATGAAGTCGAAATATCCGGATTCCGAAAAATCCTTGCCGGCCTGCTTGAAGCGCTGCGTCGGAAACGGGAAGTTGCACTCCAGGTACTTCCGCGCGAAGAAGAGCGCCGAGCGGTCGGACAGCCCGATTTCGCCGAGCCGCCTTGCCGCATCGTCAGGCGGCGCGTCGCCGAGGCTGTCGATGTGGTCGATGATGACGTTCTTCACGCCGCTGCCGTCGGGCATCCTGATTTTCGGGCGATCGATGATGTAGCCCGGCAGCACGTCGCGAAACGCCTCGCGCAGGATATGCTTTTCGACGCCGCCGTGCAGTTTGTACGAGAAGTCGAGGCTCAGCACGTAGTCGATCAGCTCGGCGTCCATGAACGGCACCCGCGCCTCGACCGTATTGCGCATGCTCGCGCGATCGACGCGCTGCAGATCGGTACGGTGCAGGTTGTTGAGCCGATAGAGCGACAGCGCGCCGGGCTGCGCGTGCGTCTTGAACAGATCGTAGCCGCCGAAGATCTCGTCGCTGCCTTCGCCGCAGAGCGCAACCTTCAAGCCGAGCTTGTTCGCGATGTAGTAGCCGAAATGCGCGATCGCCGAATCGATCGCGTCGATCTTCTCGAAGAATTCGCCGTAATAGACCGCGTCGTCGATGTTCTCGAGCAGGTCCTGCTTCGTGAACGTGTAGATCACGTGGCGGATGCCGTGCTCGGCGCAGTAGCGGTGCGCGATCTCGATGTCGTTCGAGCCGGGCAGGCCGAACGAGATCGCGGTCACGTCCGGGTGATAGCGGTGCGCGAGCCGCAGCACGATCGCGCTGTCGATGCCGCCGCTGAACATCACGCAGATCGGCAGGTCGGTGTCGACGCGGCGGCGCACCGATTCCTCGAGCGGCGTGCGCACGCGCGCCTTCGCTTCGTCGAAGCTGTCGCGGCTCACCGGGCGGCTGGCGTCGTACGACACGTACCTGATCGTCTCCTTGCCGTCGAACAGCGTGCCGGGCGCGAGCGTCTCGATTCGCGCGTTCACGTGCGTGAGCGCCTTGAGTTCCGACGCGACGTACCAGACGCCGTCGCGCTGCGCGTAATAGAGCGGCTTGATGCCGACGTGGTCGCGCCCGATCAGGAATTTTCCGTTCAGGTTGTCGAACAGCACGAAGCTGAACATGCCGTCGAGCTTCGTCGCGAACGACGGGCCGTACTCGAGGTACGCGCGCAACAGCACCTCGGCGTCGCCCGCATGGCTGAAGCGGTGGCCGCGCGCGGCGAGCTCGTCGCGCAGTTCCTTGTAGTTGTAGATCTGCCCGTTGAGCACGACGTGCAGGTCGCGCTCGTGATCGGACACCGGTTGGCGCGCATGGTCGCGCTCGACGATCGCGAGGCGGTTCGTCGCGAGGCCGAAGCGCTCCCGGATCAGGTTTTCGTTGAAGCGCGACGCGTCGCCGCGGTGCGCGATCTTCGACATCAACGCGCTCAGCGAGCGCTCGATGCCGTCGACCGACGCGCGCTGCGTGCTGAAAATGGCCCCAATTCCGCACATGTCATTTCTCTCTCGTGAGTGGATTCGATGGCGCGGGCCGCGTTCATGCGCGCGCCGCGGCGACGTTCGGGTAGATCAGCCCGTCGACGTTCGCGCCGATCGAGCCGATGTCGGCGAAGTAATCGGGATACGTCTGCCCGACGTGATGGGGCTCCTTGATCAGCACCGGATGCTCGCAGTGCAGGCCGATCGTCGTGAGCGCCATGATGAGCCCGTGATCGTAGTGGCCGTCGACGACCGCGCCGCCGCGGTAGCCGCGCGGATTGCCGTGGATGATCAACTGATCGAGCTTTTCCTCGGAGCGCACGCCGAGCTTGTCGAGTTCGCGGCGGAAATCCGAGATGCGGTCCGATTCCTTGTAGCGGATATGCTCGATGTTGTAGAACGTGCTCGTGCCTTCGGCGAACGCCGCGCGGCCGGCGAGCGCGGGCACCGCGTCCGGCGCGAGCGAGCCGTCGAAATCCTGCGCGCGGATCGATGCGCCGCCCCGGATGCGGATGCGGTTGCCGGGCAACTCGTCGATCAGCGTGCCGGTATCGGTCAGATAGCGGATCACCGCGCCGCTGCCGAGCTCTTCCTCGAAGAAGCCGTTGAGCGTGACGTCCGACGCGAGCGAGCCGCACAGCGCGAGGATCGCGGCCGTGCTCGCCGGATCGGCGCCGACCGTGAACTCGGACGGCTTGAAGCGATCGCGCCCCGGCACGAAGAAGCGGCGAAAGGCCGCGTCGTATTCGACGGCGACGCCCGCGTGCGCGAGATTGTTGATCGTCGTATGCACCATCGACGGCGCGGTGATGTGATCGACCACGTCGATCTCGAGATCGCGCTCGCCGATCGCGCCGAGATAGAGCAGGCCGCTCAGGAACTGCGAGCTCTTCTTGCACGACACTTCGGTGTGCTTGCCGAGCGCGCGCGTCGAGCGCATGCTGATCGGCAGCCGCGCCTCGGGGCCGACCGCTTCGCATTCGACGTTCAGCCGGCGCAGCGCGGCGACCATCTCCGCCTGCGAGCGCACGCCGAGCGAATAGCGGTATTGCGTGACGAACCGGGTGTCCGGCAGGTAGCCGGCGACGCCCATCAGCAGGCGCAGCACGACGCCGGAGTTGCCCGGGTCGAAGACGATCTCGCGATCGACGTGCATCACGTCGACGCCCTTGACGACCGTCGCGTCGCCCTCGCTCGAGAACGACGCGCCGAGCCGCTCGCAGTTGTGCTTCATCGCGTTCGAGTTGAAGCCCGTCGCGACGTTGCGGATCGTGCTGATGCCGGGCGTGAGCGCCGCGGTGAGGAGCGCGCGCGTCGACGAGCTCTTCGACGCGGGAAGATCGATGGTGCCGCTGAGCGTCGAGGTGTTCTTCACTTCGACGAACGACGGCTGGAGGCGATCGCTGGTGGTCATGGCTACTCCGTATCGTGAATGGGCGTGGGGCCGGCCGGCTAGGCGATTTCGGCGCCCAGCGCCCTCAGGGTGTCGATGAATTTCGGAAATCCGTCGTCGAGCTTGTCGGTGTCGCAAACGACCGTCTTGCGCCGCGCGCCGAGCGCGGCGACGATGTTCGCCGCGCAGATCCGGTGATCGCGATAGCTCGGCAGCTCGGCGCCGCCTTGCAGCGGGCCGTCGCTCATCACGTCGATCTTGTCGAAGCGGCCGACGTCGTTGAAGACGAGCGCGCTGCGCCCGCCCATCGCGCGAAGGTTCTCGTGGATCACGAACGCGCGCTGGCACTTGTGGTTGTTGATGCCGTCGACGCCGCCGAAACGGATCGAATCGCCGAGGTTCGACGCGGCCGCGATGATGTTCGTCGCGGCCGACGGCAGCTCGCGCAGCGACAGCTCGCGCGGCGCGCGGCGCGCGGCGCGGTCCCGCTCGCATTCGATCCGCAGCGCATGGCGGGCGTCGTCGCGGGTGAGCCGCACGCCGAGCGCGCGATAGACGTCGAACAGCGCCGCTTCGTTGAGCGTGTCGCCCGGCCGGTAATTCGCGATGTCGATCGCGCTGCGGGCGCCGACGCTCAGCGCGGCGGACGCGAGATAGCTGAGCGAGGTGAAATCGGTCGGGATGCCGATCACGATGTCGTCGGCGCGGTACTCGCCCGCCAGCAGCCGGCCGGGCGCGCGCGTCACGGTGGCATGCAGCAGCGACATCGCCTTGATCGTCATGTCGATGTAGCCCGCCTGGCTGCCGTCGTCGGCGACGCGCAGCGTCCGGTCGGCCGAGAACGGCGCGACGAACAGCGCGAACGAGATGAACTGCGTGCTCTTGCGCGTCGTGAGCGCGATGCGCTCCGGATGCGCCTTGCGCGAGATCGTGACGAGATTGCCGGCCCGGCGGCGCGCGTCGATGCCCAGATGCGAGAAGAAGCCGTCGTCGAACACGCTGTCGCGGCTGAACAGCGAATCGTTGCAGCGAATCGTGACGGGCCGCTCCGACAGCGACGCGAGCGCCGCGCTCATCCTGAACAGCATGCCGGAGCCGGCCGCGTCGATCGTGCCGGTCGCCTCGACGCCGGTGCCCGCGCCGCGCGGCGTCAGCGACGCGTCGCCGCGCTCGACGACGGTGAGGCCGAACTGCCGCAGCGCGGCGAACTGCAGCTCGGTCTCCGCGCACCACGATACGTTCTCGATGCGCGTCGTCGCGCCGTTCAGCAGCGCGACGAGCAGCGCGCGCTGAACGTGCGGCTTCGAGGCGGGAAGCGTCACGGTGCCCTTCAGTGCGCCGCTCGGATGGACGGTTGCGTGGCTCATGGCTGCCCTCGTATCGGAAGGTCAATCGCCGACGATCGCCGTCGCGGTGATCTCGACGTAATGCCGGGGCTCGACGAGCGACTTCACCGCGACCGTCGTGTTGACCGGGCGGATGTCGCGAAAGCGCTCGCTGAACGCGCGGCAGTAGTCGTCGAAGTGCTCGAAGCCCGTCAGGTGCGTGACCGTGCTGACGACGTCGCTCAGCTCGGCGCCGAGCTCGTTCAGGTACTTCTCGATCTTGGCGATGATGAACGCGGTCTGCTCGTACGCATCGTTGCCGATCACGGCGGCGTTGCCGTCCGACGCGACGCAGCCCGCGATGTACACGTGATTGCCGACCCGCTTGCCGCGCGCGTAGCCCATCTTGTCTTCCCAGAAGGAGGGGCTGAAGACGGTTTTTCGGAATTCGCTCGTATCGATAGTGGACATGGTTTTGGCTCGCAAATAAATGGCGTGAAAAACAGGAATGGATGAGCGCGATATCGCTTGATTGACTCGATGTGACGAATGGGCCTCCCTTGAAGATTTCAGAATGTCGGACTTGCGCGGCGCGTCAGTTAAATCATCAAGGGCGAGCACCGCCTGCCCGCGCGTCGGCGCGGGACGGTTGAACGAAACCGGCAGCCGATTCGTCATGCGGCCGCGACGGCCGCGCGGCTCCGGCAGCGCTCGGCGCGATGCGGCTTGCCGTTCGCGCTTACGCGAGCGGCGCGGCGAAGCAGGACGAAATGGGCGGAATCAGGATGGCGGCAGGCCGGTGCGCCGCGAGGCGGCGCGCGTGCGCGCGACGTGCGGCGCACCGGCGAGGGGCGGCTCGCATGGCGAGCCGATGGCGGAGCAAATCACCTTCGATGCAACGGGTCTTGCGATCATGGCAATCCTTCGGATAGGGGTTACCGGGTCATCGCGACACTGGAATCGATGCGACACTGATTTTGTCTGGGCCGATTCGCATCGGCCCGCACAAGTCGATCGACTTGTGCGGGCCGGAAATATTGGTATCGATTGGTTTGCTGATTATTTTGATGTCGAAGGTTCGGTTCAATTAGGGAAATTGACAACTGATAAAAATATTATAATTATCTTTAATTCAGATGGATTTTGTGTGTTTTATTTGGCGACATAATGTTTTTATTTGGCGATATAAAGCACGTTTTTATAAGAGCGTAATCGGATATTGAATTGGGGTGGAATCTTTAAGGCGATTCCGGATGATTTCGGGCGATGTCGAACCGTGTCGGTGCGGCGTGCGGCGACAAAAGAAAACCCCCTCGCGCGTCGCCGGGCGAGGGGGGTGGGGGCCGCCGGCGAGCGGCGGAAATTTCGGCGGCGCGGCGTGCGGCGCGCCGCTGCAGCGTGTTCAGTGCGTCGTATGCAGATACAGGTACAGGTTCGCCGCGAGCACGCCGCCGACGAGCGGCCCGAGCACCGGCACCCATGCATAGCGCCAGTCGCTGTCGCGCTTGCCGGGAATCGGCAGCAGCGCGTGCATGATGCGCGGCGACAGGTCGCGCGCGGGGCTCATCGCGTAGCCCGTCGGGCCGCCGAGCGAGATGCCGATGCCGAGCACGAGCAGGCCGACGGGCAGCGCGTCGAGCGCGCCCAGGCCGACTTGCGGCGACGCGAGATACAGCACGCCGAGGATCAGCACGAAAGTGCAGATCGCCTCCGTCAACACGTTGTGCGTGACGCTGCGGATCGCGGGCGCGGTGCAGAACACGGCGAGCTTCAGATCGGGATCGGCCTCCTTCGCGAAGTGCTGGCGATACGCGAGCCACACGAGGAACGCGCCCGCCATGCCGCCGAGCATCTGCGATGCGACGTAGCCGCCCACCTTCGCCCATGCGAACTTGCCCGCGAGCGCGAGGCTGATCGTGACGATCGGATTCAGGTGCGCGCCGGAGAACGATGCGGTTACGTAGACCGCGACGAATACCGCCATCGCCCAACCCATCACGATGACGATGAGGTCCGCGCCCTTGCCTTTGGTTTTCGCGAGCAGCACGTTCGCAACGGCGCCGTTGCCGAGCAGCACGAGCAGCGCCGTGCCGATGAACTCCGCGATGTATGGTGACATGATGTCGTCTCTCTACCGGTATGGCGGGCTCGCGGCTTGCGTCGCGCGGCCCGCCTGATTATTGTGAATATGTGTTTGAAATGTGATCGATACGGATGCCGAACGAACGGGCTTACTGCGTGTCGTCCGCCCATGCCTTCGCCGCGCGCACCGCGCGCTGCCAGCCGGCGAGGCAAGAGCCCACCTGCTCGGCCTGCATCGAAGGCGCGAAGCGGCGCTCGAGCTGCCATTGGCTGTGCAGCTCGTCGACGTTCTGCCAGTAGCCGATCGCGAGGCCCGCGAGATACGCGGCGCCGAGCGCGGTCGTCTCGGTGATGCGCGGGCGCACCGCGTCGACGCCGAGCAGATCCGCCTGGAACTGCATCAGCAGGTTGTTCGCGCTCGCGCCGCCGTCCACGCGCAGCTCGCCGATGCGGATGCCCGAATCGGCCTCCATGGCCTTGAGCACGTCGAGCGATTGATACGCGATCGAATCGAGCGCCGCGCGCGCGAGGTGCGCGGACGTCGTGCCGCGCGTGACGCCGAACAGCGAGCCGCGGGCGCGCGCGTTCCAGTGCGGCGCGCCGAGGCCGGCGAACGCGGGCACGAGATAGACGCCGTCCGTGTGCGGCACGCCGGCGGCGAGCGCCTCGATCTCCGACGCGCTCTTGATGATGCCGAGCCCGTCGCGCAGCCACTGCACGACCGCGCCCGCGATGAAGATGCTGCCTTCGAGCGCGTAGCTGACCTTGCCGTCGACTTGCCAGGCGATCGTCGTGACGAGGTTGTTCCGCGATTCGATCGGCGTCTCGCCGGTGTTCATCATCAGGAAGCAGCCGGTGCCGTAGGTGTTCTTCACCATGCCCGAGCTCGTGCACATCTGGCCGAAGAGCGCGGCCTGCTGATCGCCCGCGATGCCGGCGAGCGGAATCTTCGAGGCGAACACGGTGGTCTTCGTCGGCCCGTAGATCTCGGAGGACGCGCGCACTTGCGGCAGCATGCTGCGCGGAATCTCGAGTGCGTCGAGCAACTCGTCGTCCCAGTCGAGCGTGTGGATGTTGAAGAGCATCGTGCGCGACGCGTTCGTCACGTCGGTCACGTGCAGCTCGTGCTTCGTGAAGTTCCACACGAGCCAGCTGTCGACCGTGCCGAACGCGAGCTTGCCCTGGCGCGCCTTCTCGCGCGCGCCCTCGACGTTGTCGAGAATCCAGCGGATCTTGGTGGCCGAGAAGTACGAGTCGATCGGCAGGCCCGTCTTCGCGCGCACCTTCTCGCTGAGGCCCTGCGCCTTGAGCTTGTCGCAGAAATCGGCGGTGCGGCGATCCTGCCAGACGATCGCGTTGTAGATCGGATGACCCGTCTCGCGATCCCAGACGATCGTCGTCTCGCGCTGGTTCGTGATGCCGATCGCGGCGATCGCCGTGCCGTTCAGGCCGACGCGCGTGACGGCCTCGGCCGCGACGCCCGCCTGCGTCGACCAGATCTCCTGGGGATCGTGCTCGACCCAGCCCGGCTGCGGATAAATTTGCTCGAATTCCTTCTGCGCGATCGATACGATGTTGCCTTGTCGATCGAACAGCATGGCGCGGGAGCTGGTCGTGCCCTGGTCGAGCGCGAGGATGTACTGGTCCTGCATCTGTCTCATCTCCATCCGTACGTAGTTGTGATTGGCGCCGCGGGCGCGGCGCACTCCTGATGTTTCCCTGTCGTCGTTCGTCGGTGCCGGCGTCGTGCGCGCCGGTCAGTGCGCGGCGCTCGCCGCTTCGCGCGCGGCGCCGAACCAGGCGTCGAGCGCGGCCGTCACGGGCTCGAGCGTGCCCGGCGCGACATGCAGGCCGAGCTTCGAACGCCGCCACAGCACGTCGTCCGCGCAACCCGCCCATTCGACGTCGCGCAGATAACGCAATTCCGCTTCGTAGAGGCCGGGCGCGAGCTGCACGCCGAGCTCGGCGTGCGACCGGGCTCGCCCGATCACGCGCTCGGCGCGCGTGCCGTACGCGCGCGCATAGCGGCGCGCGAGCGCGGCGGGCAGCCACGGGTGGCGTTTCGCGAACGCCTCGGCGAACGGCGCGAAGCGCGCGTTCGCGATGTCGCCGCCCGGCAGCGGCACCCCCGCCGTCCATGCGCCGCGCGCCGCGCCGAGCGCGCCGCCCAGCATGTCGGTCGCCTCTTCGGCGAGCTTGCGAAACGTCGTGATCTTGCCGCCGAACACCGACAGCAGCGGCGCGCCTTCGCCGTCGTCGAGCTCGAGGCGGTAGTCGCGCGTGACGGCGGACGGGTTGTCCGCGTTCTCGTCCTCGAGCAGCGGGCGCACGCCGGAGTAGGTCCAGCATACGTCGGCGGGCGAGATCTTACGCTTGAAATAGCGGTTGATCGACTCGCACAGATAGCGCGTTTCGTCGCGGTCGATCGCGACGCGCGACGGATCGTCGCGGTATTCGACGTCGGTCGTGCCGATCAGCGTGAAGTCGCGTTCGTACGGAATCGCGAAGATGATGCGCTTGTCCGGATTCTGGAAGATGTACGCGTGGTCGTGATCGAACAGGCGCGGCGTGATGATATGGCTGCCCTTCACGAGGCGCACGCTATGCTGCGCGCCGCGGCCGAGCGCGCCGTGCAGCACTTCGCCGACCCACGGGCCCGCCGCGTTCGCGATCGCGCGCGCCCGCACGTCGAGCGTCGAGCCGTCGGCGCGTTGCAGTCGTGCATGCCATTGCCCGTCGCGGCGCTCGGCCGACACGAGCTTCGTGCGCGTGAGGATGCGCGCGCCGCGCTCTTGCGCATCGAGCGCGTTCAGCACGACGAGCCGCGCATCGTCGACCCAGCCGTCCGAATAGACGAAGCCGCGCTTGATCGAATCGACGAGCGGCGCGCCCGCCGGATGGCGGCGCATGTCGATGCCGCGCGAGCCCGGCAGCAGCTCGCGTTTCGCGAGATGGTCGTACAGGAAGAGGCCGATCCGGATGAGCCACGCGGGGCGCAGGTTCGGCATGTGCGGCATCACGAAGCGCAGCGGCCACATGATGTGCGGCGCCGCGCGCAGCAGCGTTTCGCGTTCCTGCAGCGCCTTGCGCACGAGCCCGAATTCCTTGTATTCGAGGTAGCGCAACCCGCCGTGGATCAGCTTCGTGCTCGAAGAGGAGGTGTGCGACGCGAGGTCGTCCTGCTCGCAAAGGAGCACCGACAGGCCGCGGCCGGCCGCATCGCGCGCGATGCCCGCGCCGTTGATCCCGCCGCCGACGACGAGCAGATCGTAACGATTCTGTTGAGTCACCCGCTGATCCTAACGTTCGTATAACAGAAAATGAGCGAACCTGAAATGTTCGCATTCGAAATTTAACGAACATAATCGAAAAAGTAAAGTTCGCTTTTGAGGGTCGGGTGGCGCGGCGCCCGTTCCCGGACGATACTGGCGGCTGACCAACGAGCGAGGGGATTCAGATGCGTACGATGATCGCGGCCGGCGCGCTCGCGTTGCTGGCCGGATGTGCGGGCGGGCCCGCGGGATTCGGCAGTTGGGGCGGGCCGTCGTTCGCGCAGCTGCAGCGCGGTTGCGGCGACGTGCGCGATTACGGCGACGACGCGCGCTCCGTCTACTCGGCGGTGTTCGATGCGTGGGTCGCGAAGCGCCACGGCAAGCTGACCGATGCGCGTTTCTGCGCGTTCGAAAACGAACTCGCGCAACGTCACGCGGCGCTCGGGACGAACGCCGACGCGGCCGCGCGCGGCCGCTGGGTGAGCTATCTCAACGACGCGCGCGCGCAAGCGCTCAGCTGGCGGGCGGCGGTGGATCCGTCGCTGCGCGGCGGTTGAAAGGCGGGAGAGGGTTGGGCCGAACGGGCGCTGCCTGGCACGGGCCGCGCCGGTTCGGCGGGCACATCATGAATAGCGGAGCTTGATCGATCGCAAGGCGGCGTCGCCGATTTCGGTGACGCAGTACTTCCTGCCGGAGCCGAGCGCCTCCAGCTTCACGAGTTGCCGCTCGAGCAACGCGTCGAGTTCGTCGCGGTCCATGTCGGCTTGGTCGGGCGCATCCTTCACAAGCAACAGCGTGGCGAATTCATGCGGACTTAGCATCGTTCTCTCCATGACAACCGTACTGTCCCGGGCGCAAATGTCCGGTCGAGTGACCCAGCAAGGGAAGGCGTGGGGGGAAAAGCCGCTGTCCCGGCCTTGGCGTTATTGACGTCGCCCCGGTTGCACGAGGCGCGCGCAACCGCGCCGGGGATTTGGAGTGTAGTCAAGCGCGCCGGCATCTACAAATCGCACCCCGATAATTTTCTGATTGACATCAAGGAAATCCTCAGGCGGTTGCACCGGTGCGGCCATTCCGTGATTTCACTTGAAGTTCGGGGTGCGACGCAGCATCGCGCGGCGCCGCGCGCGCGGGCGGCCGCTCAGTCGGCGACGTAGACCTGCGTGCCCGCCTGGACGAGCGTCTCGGCCATGTCGTCGGGCAGCGGCTTGTCGGTGAACAGCGCGTGGATCTGGCTCAGATGCCCCTGCCGCACGAGCGCCGGGCGGCCGAATTTCGAATGGTCGGTGACGAGGTAGACGGTGCGCGCATGCTGGATGATCGCCTCGGCGACGCGCACCTCGCGCGTGTCGAAATCGCGCAGCGTGCCGTCGCTCTCGATCGACGACGTGCCGATGATCGCGTAGTCGACCTTGAACTGGCGGATGAAGTCGATCGCGAGCTCGCCGACGATGCCCTTGTCCCACGGCCGCACGATGCCGCCCGTGATCAGCACCTCGCATTCCGGATAACCGCTCATCATGCTCGCGACGTTCAGGTTGTTGGTGATCACGCGCAAGCCGTGATGCCGGTTCAGCGCGCGCGCGACCTCCTCGGTGGTCGTGCCGAGGTTGATGAACAGGGACGCCTGATCGGGGATGTGCGAGGCGGCGAGCGCCGCGATCCTGCGCTTCTCGTCGTGGAACATCCGCTGGCGCGCGGTGTACGACACGTTCTCCGAGCTCGTCGGCAGGCTCGCGCCGCCGTGGTAGCGGCGCAGCAGATTCAGATCGGCGAGCCAGTTGACGTCGCGGCGGATCGTCTGCGGCGTCACGTTGAAATGGGCGGCGAGATCGTCGACAGTGACGAAGCCGTCGCGCTGCACCCATTCGAGCAATTCCTGTTGACGCGCATTCAGGGTGAGGCGGGGGTCTCGTGTCATGTTCGCGGGTGTCGGTTCGGCTCGGTGGGACGGTAAACGGGGACGGCGAATCCGCATTGTAAGGGCTGTCCGCGGCCCCGCGCCGGGCGCGCCGGCGCGCCGCCTCGCGTGCGCGCCGGTCTCGGCTAGACTCGATTCATGTCTTGCGCGCATTCATTCATGTGGCAAATGAATTTGCGGGGACCGCGCGTTCGCGCTGGAATGTCCGTTTCGAACCTGTTTACAGTATGCCCGCGATGAATCTTCATTCGAACCTGTCCGGCGCGCCGTTCTCGTGGCGCAATCCGTATCCGACGACGCGCGTGCCGGTGTTCGCGCGCAACGTCGTGTCGACGTCGCATCCGCTCGCCGCGCAGGCGGGGCTCAGGATGCTGTGGAAGGGCGGCAACGCCGTCGACGCGGCGATCGCCGCGGCGGCGGCGATCACCGTCGTCGAGCCGGTGTCGTGCGGCCTCGGCGGCGACGCGTTCGCGCTCGTCTGGGACGGCGCGAAGCTGCACGGCCTGAACGCGTCGGGCGTCGCGCCCGCCGCGTGGAGTGTCGACTATTTTCGCCGGCGGCACGGCGAGGCGGGCAACGGTCTCGCGCGGCAGCCGGTGCGCGGCTGGGACACGGTGACGGTGCCCGGCGTGATCGCCGGCTGGGAGGCGCTGCATGCGAAGTTCGGCACGCTGCCGTTCGCCGATCTGCTCGAGCCGGCGATCGAGCTTGCCGAGCGCGGGCACGCGGTGGCCGCGGTGGTCGCGCACAAGTGGGCGGCCGCCGTGCCGGAACTGAGCGGCCAGCCGGGCTTCGCTCAAACCTTCATGCCGCACGGCCGCGCGCCCGACGTGAGCGAGCGGGTGCGGCTGCCGGGCCATGCGAGGACGCTGCGCACGATCGCGGCCGAAGGCGCGCGCGCGTTCTACGAAGGCAGCCTCGCCGAGTCGATCGCCGCGTTCTTCCGCGACGGCGGCGGCGCGCTCACCCTCGACGACCTGCGCGCGTACCGCCCCGAGTGGGTCGAGCCGATCGGCAAGGACTTCCGCGGCTACACGGTGCACGAGATTCCGCCGAACGGCCAGGGGATCGCCGCGCTGATCGCGCTCGGCATCGTCGAGCACTTCGGCCTCGACGATTTGCCGCTCGATTCGGCGCAGGCGCAGCATGTGCAGATCGAGGCGATGAAGCTGGCGTTCGCCGACGTCTATCGCTACGTCGCCGATCCGCGTGCGATGGAACTCACGCCCGCGCAGATGCTCGACGACGCGTACCTCGCCGCGCGCGCGAAGCTGATCGACCCTCGGCACGCGACGCATTTCTCGTTCGGCATGCCGCGCGCGGGCGGCACGATCTACCTGTCGGCGGCCGACGAGCGCGGGATGATGGTGAGCTTCATCCAGTCGAACTACATGGGTTTCGGCTCGGGCCTCGTGGTCCCGGGCACGGGGATTGCGCTGCAGAACCGCGGCTGCGGGTTCTCGATGGATCCGGCTTCGCCGAACGTCGTCGCGGGCGGCAAGCGGCCGTTCCACACGATCATTCCGGCGTTCGTCACGCAGCAGGCGGGCAGCGCGCGGCACGCGGTGATGAGCTTCGGCGTGATGGGCGGCGACATGCAGCCGCAAGGCCATCTGCAGACGGTCGTGCGGATGCTCGGCTACGGCCAGCAGCCGCAGGCCGCGTGCGACGCGCCGCGCTGGAAGGTGAGCCGCTCGTTTACGCTTGATGTCGAGGCCACGTTCGATGCGTCCGTCGTCGAGGCGCTCGCCGCGCGCGGCCATACGATCCAGGCGATCGACGATCCGTACATGGACTTCGGCTCCGGCCAGTTCATCTGGCGGCTCGATCGCGACGAGCCCGACCGCGGCTATGTCGCGGCGAGCGACAGCCGGCGCGACGGCCTCGCGGCCGGCTTCTGACGCATGCCGGCGCGCAATGGATGCGCGTGGTTCGTTGCAGGCGAAACGATATCGAAAGGCATTTCAAAAGAGGCTTTCGATATTGCTCGTCTTTTGAAATTACGCGTCTAATATTGCGTAATGATTGCCGAGGAACTGCGATTGCCGGTTAAGGTCAGTGCTTCAAAGCACGATCGAAAAAGTCCGGCTAAGATGGCCGGACGTGTCGAATAACCGATTTCAACGCGCCGCATGCGGCGGGATCGCGAGCCGAAGCGCCACGCGGTCCGTCCGGATGCGAAGCGGCGTTTGGGAGCGCGAACATGCTGGCTGATTCCAATACCACGCACGAGATGCCCTGGCGCATCGAGGACATTGACCTGACGCGTATCGACCGTCAACGCGCCGCGGCCAACGAGGATCTGTTGCTGCTGCTGTGCGCGGCGTCGTTCATCGAGAGCGGCTCCGATCTTTACACGAGCAACCTGAGCCAGTTCTTCGACGACGATCCCGAAGTGTCGGCGTGGCTCAATGCCGAATGGGAACACGAGGAACTGCAGCACGGCCGCGCGCTGAAGGCGTACATCGCGTACGTGTGGCCGGAATTCGATTGGGATCTCGCATTCGCGAATTTCTTCGAAGAGTATTCGAAAACCTGCTCGCTCGAGGCGTTCGAGAAGACGCGCGCGCTCGAGATGGTCGCGCGCTGCGTCGTCGAGACGGGCACGGCGACGCTCTACCGCGCGATCAACGAGTGCTCGGACGAGCCCGTGCTCAAGGAAATCACCGACAACATCCGCACCGACGAAGTCCGGCATTACAAGCACTTCTTCCGCTATTTCAAGAAGTACAACAAGGTCGAGGGCAACGGCCGGCTCGCGGTGCTCGGCGCATTGACGCGGCGCGTGCTCGAGATCAAGAACGAGGATTCGGAGATCGCGCTGCGGCACGTGTTCGCGGTTCGCTATCCGGAGCGCGCGGGCGATTCCGCGTACTGCCGCGAGCGCACCGCGCGCGTGAACGCGCTTGTGCGGCGCAATCTGTCCGCCGACATGTGCGTGAAGATGCTGCTCAAGCCGCTCGAACTGCCCGCGAAGATCCAGCCGGGCCTCCACTATCCGCTGACGAAGCTCACGCAGCACGTGTTCTTCCGTTGAGCGTCGGGTGCGTGGCGCGCGGTATGCTGCGGGTTTCGCCAGGCGCGACGCGTAGCAGGAGAGAACACCGTGACCGATCCGGACCGGCGCACCCTTGAACGAACGACGTATGACGCGTGGCCGCGCGCGGCGCGCGCGCTGTTCGACGGCGGCGATCTCGCCGGCAAGGCGGGCTTCACCGCGTCGCTCGTCGTCGTCGATCGCGGCGTGGACCCGCCGCAGCCGCGCACGACGCTGCTGAGCGTGGGCGAGCTGTATGCGCCCGATGCGCGATCGCTGCGCTTCTCGCTATGGCCGCAGTCCCGCGCCGCACGCGCGCTCGCCGCGCATCCCGACGCGACGCTCGCGTTCGTCGCGGGCGACGCATTCCATCAGGCGCGCCTGCGCGTCGATTCGTCCGATTCGACCGAGGATGGGCTCGCGCGCTTCGCGGCCACGCTCGTCGGCGGCGAGGCGCAACGGGTCGGCTATGCGCGCCTGACGGCCGGCATCGCGTTCGAGCTTGCCGAAGCCGACGCACCCGCCGTGCTGGCGCGCTGGGCGCGCCAGGTCGCGCAGCTCAGGCGCTGAACGGCGCGAGCGGACGCGTGCCGAGCGGCCGGCGCGAACGTACCGGCCGCGCGCGCCGCGGGGGCGGGAAGCCGGCGGGATGCGATGTGGCGCGACATGGCGGGGCGCTTCGACGCGCGGCCCGCCATGCGCGACGCTCAGCGGCCGCGCTGGCCGCTGCGCGACGAACGGCTGCGATTCGCATGCGCGCCGCCGCCGTTCGAATTGCCGTTGCCCGCCGGGCGGCTGTTGCCGCCGCGCGCCTGTTGCGGCTTGGCGGCCTTCGCTTGCGTGCCGCCGTCGCGCCGCGCGGCGGCTTGGCCTTGCTGCGCTTGCGGCTGGCTTGCCGCGCGCGGCGCGCGATTGCCGCGGCCGCCGTTGCCCGCGCCGCCGCTGTTGCCGTTGCCGCTCCCGCCGTTTCCGGCGACGGCGCCGCGCTGCCCGCGCCGCTGGATCGGCTCCGGCTTCGCGTTCGGGTCCGGCTCGAAGCCCGGAATCACCTGCTGCGGAATCTCGCGCTTGATGAGCCGCTCGATGTCGCGCAGCAACTGCTTCTCGTCGACGCACACGAGCGACACCGCCTCGCCGTTCGCGCCCGCGCGGCCGGTGCGGCCGATCCGGTGCACGTAGTCCTCGGGAACGTTCGGCAGATCGAAGTTGACGACGTGCGGCAACTGATCGATGTCGATCCCGCGCGCGGCGATGTCGGTCGCGACGAGCACCTGCAGCGTGCTGCTCTTGAATTCGGACAGCGCGCGCGTGCGCGCCGACTGGCTCTTGTTGCCGTGGATCGCCATCGCGCTGATGCCGTCCTTCGTCAGTTGTTCGGCAAGCCGGTTCGCGCCGTGCTTGGTGCGCGTGAACACGAGCACCTGAAACCAGTTGTGCTCGCGGATCAGATGCGTGAGCAGCTCGCGCTTGCGATCGCGATCGACCGGGTGGATCTTCTGCGCGATCGTCTCGGCCGTGGTATTGCGGCGCGCGACCTCGATCAGCGCGGGCGAATCGAGCAGGCTGTCCGCGAGCGACTTGATCTCGTCGGAGAAGGTCGCCGAGAACAGCAGGTTCTGGCGCTTCGCCGGCAGCTTCGCGAGCACGCGCTTGATGTCGTGGATGAAGCCCATGTCGAGCATCCGGTCGGCTTCGTCGAGCACGAGGATGTCGAGGCTCGACACGTCGATCGTCTTCTGCTGCATGTGGTCGAGCAGGCGCCCCGGCGTCGCGACGACGATGTCGACGCCGCGCTTCAACGCGTCGATCTGCGGATTGATGCTGACGCCGCCGAACATCACGGTCGAGCGCAGCTTCACGTATTTGCTGTACGCGCGCACGCTTTCCTCGACCTGCGCGGCGAGCTCGCGCGTCGGCGTGAGGATGAGCGCGCGCACCGCGCGGCGCGCGCTGCGGTTCTCCGCGTAGAACGCGTGCAGGCGTTGCAGGATCGGCAGCGTGAAGCCGGCGGTCTTGCCGGTGCCCGTCTGGGCGCCGGCGAGAAGATCGCCGCCGCCCAGCACGGCGGGAATGGCCTGAGCCTGGATCGGCGTGGGCTGCGTGTAGCCCAGCTCGTTGACGGCCCGCACGAGCGGTTCGGCGAGACCGAGAGATGCAAAAGACATAAATACTCTTGATTATTGGTAAGGCGGCGTCCTCGCGGCCCGTGCGGAGAACGGACGTCGCCGGAAAAACAAAAAGGGGCGCGGCCGCGGTTTCCCGCAGCCGCGCCCCGTTAGCGTCACCCGATACTTAGTCGAGCGGTGCGGAACGCAGGTCGCTCACCTGTTGCGGCGAGACCGGCGAACCGTTGTTGCCCCACGACATCCGGATGTACGTGACGACCGCCGCGACTTCCTGATTCGACAGCGACTGCGCGAACGGGGGCATCCCGTACGGACGCGGATTCTTGAACGTGCTGGGCGGATAGCCGCCGTTCAGCACCATGCGGATCGGATTGACGGCCGATTCCATCATGATCGAACGGTTCTGCGCGAGCGGCGGGTAAGCGGTCGGCTTGCCTTCGCCCTGCGGGCCGTGGCAGGTCGCGCAGTTGTCGGCATAGATCTTCTTGCCTTGCTCGAGCAGCGCCGTGCCGAACTGCTTGGACGGCTCGTACTGCATGTTCTTCGGCGCTTCGGCCTTCTGCGGGATCGACTTCAGGTAAGTCGACATCGCACGCGTGTCCTCGTCCGTCATGTATTGCAGGCTGTTGTGGACGACGTCCGCCATCGGGCCGAACACCGCGCCCTTGTGCGACACGCCCGCCTGCAGCAGATCGGACAGCTCCTGCACATGCCAGTCGCCGAGGCCGAGCTCCTTGTCGTTCGTGAGCGACGGCGCGTACCAGTTCTGCAGCGGAATCAGGCCGCCCGCGAAGGCCGCCGAGCTCACCGGGCCGCCCATCATGTTGATCGACGTGTGGCACATCGAGCAATGGCCGAGGCCTTCGACGAGATACGCGCCGCGGTTCCATTCGACCGACTTCGTCGGGTCCGGCTTGTACTCGCCTTCCTTGAAGAACAGCGTGCGCCAGCCGATCAGCAGGTTGCGATTGTTGAACGGGAAGCGCAGCTCGTGCGGACGGCTCGGCGTGCTCACGGGCGCGACCGAGCGCAGGTACGCGTAGATCGCGTCCGAATCCGCGCGCGTGACCTTCGTGTAGCTCGCGAACGGGAAGCCCGGATAGAGCAGGCTGCCGTCCTTCGAGCGGCCCGTGTGCATCGCGCGGTAGAAATCGTCCGACGTCCACTTGCCGATGCCGGCCTGGTCGTCCGGCGTGATGTTCGGCGTGTACATCGTGCCGAACGGCGTGGCCATCGGCAGGCCGCCCGCGAACGGCTTGCCGCCGCGCACGGTGTGGCACGCGATACAGTCGCCGACGCGCGCGAGGTATTCGCCCTTCTTGATGAGCGCGGCCTGATCGGCGGGCGTCGCGGCGACGGCGGCGTTGCCGTGCAGCGTGTCGTTGCCCGGCCACAGGACGGGCACGAGAGCCGCTGCCGCGACGATCGCGACAGCCGAGAGTGCAAACAGGGACTTGCGTTTCATTGTGTCTGTCTCCCTTGCCTTATTGCGGTTCGCTGCCGCAGGCGAGCGGAGTCTTCATCGAGCGGGCCGGGGCCGGCACGGGGTTGGCGGGCGCCGGCTGCGCGGCGAGCCACGCGGTCACGGCGGTCACGTCCTCGTCGGACAGCTTGCTCGCGACGTCGTGCATGCAGTCGGGCGCTTTCGCATGACGCGTGCCCGAGCGCCACGCGCCGATCTGCGCGCTCAGATAGTCGCTGTGCAGGCCGACGAGGCCGGGAATCGCGGGCTGCATGCCGGTGAGCCCGTTGCCGTGGCACGCGACGCACGCCGGCAGCTTGCGCGCCGGATCGCCGTGCAGCGCGAGCTGCTTGCCGCGCTCGACCACGGCGGCGGGCACCGTCGGCTTGGTCGGCGCCGGGTACGGCGGGCGCTCGTCCGAGAAGTGCTGCGCGATCTCGCGCAGGTAATCGTCGCTCAGGTACGTGAGCAGATAGTTCATCGGCGGGTACTTGCGGCGACCGTCGCGGAAGTTCACGAGCTGGTTGTACAGGTACTCGGCCGGCTTGCCAGCCAGACGCGGGAAGTAGTCGTTGTCGGTGCCCTGCCCGTGCGTGCCGTGACAGGCCGTGCAGCCGCGCACGCGCTCCGCCATCGTGTCGGGCGCCTTCAGGGGCGCCTTCGCGGCGGCCGGCTCGGTGGGCTTGGTCTGCGCGTGCGCAGTGCTCAGAAGACCCGCTGCGCCCATCAACACAACGGCGAGCAGCGGACGGAAAAGGCGTCTAGAAGACACACGGGACTCCATTGTTATTCGTCGGGGACCTGACCGGGCTCCGATCGGCTCGGCATGACGGCAAGAACTCACGAGGGGCAGACAGCTGGGCTGCTGCGACGCGGAATTCTATCATCGATGGGTAATGGCGGCTATTTGACGCGGAGGGCACGGTTCCAGGCCGTGGTCGGGTTGCGACAATATGACGCGTGGATGGCGCACCGCAACGGGCCGAAGGCTCGACAAAGCTGCGCAGCGGGCGGCGAAGCCCGTACACTTGCGGGGGCGCGGCGTCCGGGCGGATTGCCGATGCGCCGCCGCTTTCATTCCTTTCGTGCGAGTCGATGAAGTCCTCTTTTTCCTATTTGCCTGAAAACAACGGCCGATCCTTTCATGCCTTGCGCGCGCCGCGCGCCGGGGCCGCATCCGGTGCGCGCGGCGCGGGCGGTGCGCGATGAAGCTCGACAGCCTCTGGTTCGGCCAGGCGGCGCTCGCCGCGCTCGGCGACGTCGCGTTCGCGGTTGCGCTCGGCTCCGCGTTCATCGGCGCGTGGCTCGCGAACGACGGCGCGCGCAGCGTGATCGCGCCGTCGCATCCCGCGTGGCGCCAGTCGCTGCGCTCGCTGGCCGTCGCGGCGGCCGTGCTCGTTCTCGCCGATGCCGGCTGGCTCGTCTATCAGGCCGCGTCGATGAGCGGCGCGGGCCTGCGCGGCGCGTTCGGCGCGATGCCGACCGTGCTCGCGCAGACGCACGTCGGCCATGCGTGGGCCGTCGCGTGCGGCGGCGCGCTGCTGCTGCTCGCCGTCGCGCTCGCGCGGCCGAGCGGCCCGCTCGCGGGGGCGTTGCTCGCGCTCGCGACGCTCGTCGTCGCGGCGGGCAAGGCGTCGCTCGGGCACGCGGCCGATTCGGGCGCGTTCTCGGCCGCGGTCGGTGTGCAGACCGTGCACGTCGCCGCGACGGCTGTCTGGGGCGGGCTCGTGATCGCGGGCGGGATGGCCGTGTTGCCGGCGCTCGGCTCGTCGATCGCGCGCGGCGCGATGATCCGCATCGCGCAGCGGCTGTCGGGCGCGTCGATCGCGGCGCTCGCCTTCGTGATCGTCACGGGCGCGCTCAACACGGTCCGCGGCACGGGCGGCGATTTCGCCGCGCTCGACGGCAGCACGTGGGGACGCGTGTTGTTGCTCAAACTCGCGCTTGTCGCGCTGGCGCTCGTGCTCGCCGCGCTCAACCGCTTCTCGGCGCTGCCGCGACTGCGGCGCACCGCGTCGACCGAGGACGCGCACACGTTTCGCAACGTGCTGCATCTCGAGGCGCTCGCGATGATCGGCGTGTTCATCGCGGCGGCGGTGCTGTCGTCGACCGCGCCGATCGCGGCGGGTTGACGCGGGCGCGCGCCCGGCGGCGGGCGGGGCGGTTCGGCGTGCCGATGAGGCGGCACGGGGCGTATCGTCGTTATCCGGATGGGCGATGATTGTCCGCTGCCGCTGCCGCTGCCGCTGCCGCTGCCGCTGCCGCTGCCGCGTGGGCGCGATGGGCGTCGGTCGCGCCGCGTAGCGATGGTGAAGTCGAGGTCGGTCGCTGGCCGACGGCCGCGGCGCCTCTTGTCGCAAGGCGAGCGGGCAGCCGCTATCGGCGACGGCATGTGCCGCTTGCCCACCGACACGCACTCTGCCAATCTCAACCCCTGCTGAACCGCTGAACCGCTGAACCGCTGAACCGCTGAACCGCTGAACCGCTGAACCGCTGAACCGCTGAACCGCCGAACCGCCGAACCGCCGAACCACTCACCCCACCAGCCGCGCGACGGCTGTGCGCGTCACCACTCGGCGACGCTGCCGTCCGCGTGCCGCCATACCGGATTACGCCAGCGGTGCCCGGTTTTCGCCATCTCGCGCACCTTGTCCTCGTCGACGTCGATGCCGAGCCCGGGCCCCTGCGGAATCGCGACGAAGCCGTCCGCGTAGCGGAACACGTCCGGGTTGCGCAGATAGTCGAGCAGATCGCTGCCCTGGTTGTAGTGAATGCCGAGGCTCTGCTCCTGAATGAACGCGTTGTAGCTGACCGCGTCGAGCTGCAGGCACGCGGCGAGCGCGATCGGCCCGAGCGGGCAGTGCAGCGCGAGCGCGACGTCGTAGCTTTCCGCGAGCGTCGCGATCTTCCGGCACTCGGTGATCCCGCCCGCGTGCGACGCGTCGGGCTGTACGATGTCGACGTAGCCGCCTTCGAGAATGCGCTTGAAATCCCAGCGCGAGTAGAGCCGCTCGCCGAGCGCGATCGGCGTGCTCGTCTGGTTCGCGATGTCGCGCAGCGCCTCGGCGTTCTCCGACAGCACGGGCTCCTCGATGAACATTAGCTTGTACGGATCGAGCTCCCTGGCGAGCACCTTCGCCATCGGCTTGTGCACGCGGCCGTGGAAATCGACGCCGATGCCGACGTACGGGCCCACCGCGTCGCGCACCGCCGCGACGTTCGCGATCACCTTGTCGACCTTGTCGAAGGTGTCGACGATCTGCAGCTCTTCCGAGCCGTTCATCTTCACCGCCTGGAAGCCGCGTTCGACGACCGCGCGCGCGTTGTTCGCGACGTCGCTCGGCCGATCGCCGCCGATCCACGAATACACCTTGATCCGCTCGCGCACCGGGCCGCCGAGGAGCGCATGCACGGGCGCGCCGTGATGCTTGCCCTTGATGTCCCAGAGCGCCTGGTCGATGCCCGCGATCGCGCTCATCGTGATCGGCCCGCCGCGGTAGAAGCCCGCGCGGTACATCACCTGCCAGTGGTCCTCGATGCGAAGCGGATCCTGGCTGACGAGGTAGTCGGCGAGCTCGTGCACGGCCGCCTCGACCGTATGCGCGCGGCCTTCGACGATCGGCTCGCCCCAGCCGACGATGCCCGCGTCGGTCTCGATCTTCAGGAACAGCCATCGAGGCGGCACGACGAAGGTTTCGAGGCGGGTGATTTTCATGACGGGTGTCTCCTGGCTGTCGGTCTGCTTGAATCACGCGTGAATCGTACAGCGGCGTCGCGCGAAAGTAGTATCGATCGCGCCGTTGTGCACATAGTGAACGCGGCGGCGCGGCGCTTCGCGGGAGGGGGAGGGCGTTCGCGCGCGACGGGTGTATCGGGGGGGCATGGCGACGGGCGTATCGGTGGGCACGTCGGTGGACACGTCGGTGGGCGTATCGGCGGCGCGGGCTTCGGCGCATCGGCCGGAGAAGCGAGGGCAGTGGCGTCGGGGGAGTCGGATCGGGTGCGATTTGTCGCCCGGGCATGCGCACGCGCTCGCCGCCGGCGCGCCGCCCGGCGGTTGCGATTCGCCCGGCCGGGCGTTACCGTACGCCACCGGGCGGGCGTTCGGATGCGGCAGACCCGCGTCGCCGCACCGGAACCGATCCAAGGAGGCGACGATGCTTTATACCGGCAGCTGCCATTGCGGCAAGGTCAGGTTCGAAGTGGAAGGGGAGATCGACGGTGCATGCGCCTGCAACTGTTCGATGTGCGCGCGCAAGGGGTCTCTGTTGTGGTTCGTGCCGCGCGACGCGTTGCGTCTGCAAACGCCCGACGAAGACATCGCGACCTATCTGTTCAACAAGCATGTGATCCGGCATCGGTTCTGTCCGACCTGCGGGATTCATCCGTTCGCGGAAGGCACGGACCCGAAGGGCAACGCGATGGCGGCCGTCAATCTTCGCTGCGTCGACGGCGTCGATCTCGACGCGTTGAGCGTCCGCCATTTCGACGGGCGCGCGCTCTGAGCGTTTCGGGCGGCGCGTTCGCGCCGCCGGGGGCGCGAGGCGCGCGGAACGCGCCGCGCCTGTCCCGCGTCTGCGCGTTCGCGCGCGTGCGGTCTGCCGCTTGCTGGTTACGGTGCCTCCGCTCGCTGGTTACGGCGCCTCATTACGCACCTCTTACGCGTTCCTCATGTGTCTCTTACGCATCGCTCGTGTGTTCGTTTCGCGCTGCGCTGCGCGCCGTCTTGCTTGGCGCGGCTGCCGCCGGACGACGCGCTCGAGCACCCAGCGAACCGACGAGCCGTCGGCGGGCGGATTCGGCGTCCGGTATGCGGCGATCTCGAGCAGGTATGCGTCGCCCGGGCGGTAATCGAAGCCTTCGATGCCGCCATGCCGGAGCTGCCACGGTTCGTTCGGGGCCGTGCGCACCTGCAGGCAGTCCAGCGGCACGACGCCGACGCAGCGCGCCGTCTGCGCGGCGACGTAGACGGTCTTCGTCGCGGCGTGCGGCGCGGCCGCCCGCGCGGCGCTCGCGTTCGCCGCGGCGTTCGTCTCGCGGCCGGCAAGGCCGGCCGCGCCGGCGAGCGCGGCGAGCGCGGCGAGCGCGGCGAGCGCGAGCGAGCGGCGGAGAGGGCGGAACATGAGCATCCTCGTCGATCGAATCGCGGTTCGACCGGCACGCGCCGCGCGGGTTCATCGCGCGCGCCGCGCGCCGCGTCAGGGATGCGCCGAGCGAAGATGCGTCGCCCGGCGCGGCGTCGCCGGTTCCGCACGCCGTCTCGCCCGCGTCCGCGCCGCCCGAGCGCGGCGCCGCGCCTCGCGCCGCGCTGACATCGTCGCGTCACGCATCCCGTCATAAGGTGTCGGCGCCGACGCGCGGCGAACGCCGTTCGCCGTCGTCCCTTTCCCGCAGATCTTCCGACGATCGGACGAAACCATGTCGAACAAGCCAGCCCCCGATGCGCCGCCCGCCGAGCAGCCTTGTGCCGTCTCGCGCCGCGGTTTTCTCAAGTTCGCCGGCGTATCCGGGCTCGCGAGCGCCGCGAGCGGCCTCGCGGTCACGCGCGCGGCGGCCGCCGCGCCCGACGGCACGCCCGAGCAGATTCATCTGACCTGGGGCGACGCCGACGCGAACGAAGTGGTCGTGTCGTGGGCGTCGCTCGCGGCCGCGACGAACCCGCGCGTGCGCTTCGCGGGCCCGAACGAAGCGTGGCGCACCGTCCACGGCGTGCAGCGCACGTACACCGACGGCCTGAATGGCGAAGTCGTGTTCACGTATCACGCGCGGCTGCGCGGCCTGAAGCCGGGCGCCGTCTATCGCTACGAGGTCACGGCCGATAACGACGCCAACGCGGCGCAGCCGTTCGCCGCGCGCTTCGAGACCGCGCCGCGCGGCCGCGCGCCGTTTCGCTGGACGAGCTATGGCGATCTGGCGACGCCGAACACGGGCTGGGTGCTGTCCTCGCCGCAGAGCCGCTTCGCGGTGCAGGCGGTCGAGCGCTTCCAGCCGCTCTTTCACCTGCTGAACGGCGACCTCTGCTACGCGAACCTCAATCCCGCGCACCAGCCGGCCGTGTGGCGCGATTTCGGCAACAACAACCAGACGTCCGCCGCGAACCGCCCGTGGATGCCGTGCCCCGGCAATCACGAAATCGAATTCCACAACGGCGCGCAAGGCCTCGATTCGTATCTCGCGCGCTACACCCTGCCGGAGAACGGCACGCGCTTTGCGGGCCGCTGGTACAGCTTCCGCGTTGGCGCGGTGCTGTTCGTGTCGCTCGACGCGGACGACGTCGTCTATCAGGACGCAGCCGCGTTCGTCGCGGGCCCGAACCCGCTCGTGCCGGCGGCGAGCACCGGCAACGAGGCGATCGCCCCCGGCACGTCGCTGTACGTGCGCGGCTACAGCCGCGGCGAGCAGACGCGCTGGCTCGAGCAGACGCTGCGCCGCGCATCGCGCGATCGCGACATCGACTGGATCGTCGTGCAGATGCATCAGGACGCGCTCAGCTCGTCGAAGACGGGCAACGGCTCGGACAAGGGCATCCGCGAAGCGTGGCTGCCGCTTTTCGATCGCTACGGCGTCGATCTCGTGCTGTGCGGGCACGATCACGACTACGAGCGCAGCTTTCCGGTGCGCGGCTGCAATCATCGCGCGGGCGTCGACGCGGCGACGGGCGAAGTCGTCGATACGCTGCAGCCGCGCCCCGTCGTCACGACGGACCCGGTGGACGGCAGGTTCGACACGTCGCACGGCACGATTCACATGATCCTCGGCGGCGGCGGCACGAGCGCGCCGCTCGACGTGTACGGCGAGAACCCGGCGACCGGGCTGCCGCAGGCGCGCGTGTTCACGAAGCCGAACCGGCCGGTGCCGGGCGCGGCGCCGAACACGTTCGTGCGGCATGGCGCGGACGCCGTGGAGGACGCGATCTGGTCCGCGCGGCGCGACACGGGCACGGGCTACGGGATCGCGGTGTTCGATTACGAGCCGGGCGAGCACGGCGGCCGCTCGACGATCACCGTGAACTACTATCACGCGCCGGGCGCCGACCAGCATCCGACGGCCGAGTACGAACTGTTCGAGACGATCGTGCTCAGCAAGCCGCGCCGCGCGTAAGCGGCGCGGCCGACGCGGCGGCGCGCTCGATCGCGCGGGCCGCGTCGCGCGCGGCGCTCGCGCCGTTCGTGGCGTGCACGTCGTTCACGTTGTTCGCGCCGTCGCCCGCGGTCGTTCGCGCGGCCGGCTCGGGCTTGCGCCGGACCGGCAGCGTGACCGTCAACGTCGAGCCGCGGCCGACGTGGCTCTCGACGTCGATGCGCCCGCCATGATGCTCGACGATGCCGTGCGAGATCGACAGCCCGAGCCCCGTGCCCTGGCCGACCGGCTTCGTCGTGAAGAACGGATCGAAGATCCGGCCGATCGCGTCCTCCGGTATGCCGGCGCCTGTGTCGGCGATCGAGATCGACACGGTGTCGCCGTCGTGCGTCGTGCGAATCGTGATCGTGCCGTGCGTGCCGATCGACTGCGCGGCGTTGACGAGCAGGTTCATGAACACCTGGCTCAACTGCGCGGCGTTGCATTCGACGAGCGGCAGCACGCCGTACTCGCGCACGATGTCCGCCTTGTACTTGAGCTCGTTGTGGACGACGTTCAGCGTGCTCTCGAGGCTCGCGTGCAGATCGGCGAACGCCCAGGCGTCGCCGCTCGGCCGCGAGAAGTCGCGCAGGTCGCAGACGATGCGCCGCACGCGCATCGCGCCGTCGATCGATTCGTCGATGAGCGCGAGGATGTCGCCGCGCACGTAATCGAGATCGATGTCGCGCGCCACCGCGGCGAGCGGCGCGCGCGCATCGGCCGCGAGCGTGCCCGTCAGCGCCTCCTGCACGGCGATCACGTCGAGCAGGCCCTGGACCCAGCTCCTCAGCGTGTTCAGATTCGCGTTGACGAAGCCGATCGGGTTGTTGATCTCGTGCGCGACGCCCGCCGCGAGCTGGCCGATCGACGCGAGCTTCTCCGATTGCAGCAACTGCACGTGCGTTTCCTCGAGCCGCCGGATCAGGCGGCGCTGCTCGTCCTTCTCGTGCTCGAGGCGCGCCTGCGCGGCCTTGCGCTCGTCGATCTCCTGCTCCATTTTCCGGCGCGTGCGCTGCAGCACGTGCGTCGTGCGCTCGTATTGCCGCAGCGCGCCCTCGAGCTCGCTCGTGCGCTTCGCGACGAGTTCCTCGAGCGCATCGGTCATCCCGCGCAGGAACGCGGTGCGCGCATCGAAGCGCGAGACGACGAGCGTCGCGCTCAGGATCGTCACGGTAAAGAGGGCGATCGTCGCGCCGAGCCACGCGCCGCTGATCTCGCCCGCCGCGCCGCATACGGCGTTCGCCCCGAAATGCGCGGCCGCCATGCCCGTGTAGTGCATGCCGGTGATCGCGAGCCCCATCACGCCCGCCGCGGCGATCCGCTTCATGAGCACGCGCGGCTCGTTCTCGTTGCTCAAGCGGTGCGCGATCCACAGCGCGGTCGTCGACGCGCCGATCGCGATCGCGATCGATGCGACGAACAGCGTGAAGTCATAGGCGATCGCGGGCTGCATCCGCAGCGCGCTCATCCCGGTGTAATGCATGCCCGCGATGCCGAGCCCCATCAGCACGCCGCCGATCGCGAGCCGCTCGCGCGTGAGCGCGGCGCGCGTGACCGCGTTCAGCGCGAAGTACGACACGACCACCGCGATCGCGAGCGACGCGAACGTGTGGCCGAAATCGTAGCCGAGCGGGATCGGCAGCGAGAACGCGAGCATGCCGACGAAGTGCATCGCCCAGATGCCCGTGCCCATCGCGGCCGCGCCGCCCGCGAGCCACGCGCGGCGCATCCGGGGCTGGTCGAGGAGCGTGATGAGCGCGCTCAGGTCGAGCGCCGTGTATGACGCAAGCGTTGCGATCGCGAGCGACAGCGCGACGAGCGGCAGATTGAAGGTGCCATGCATGGACGTGGGTTTTTCCCGATGCGCGCGGGCGGCGGGTGCGACGCGCGCGTCAGCATTCGCGCCCGGCGCTCGCCGCGGCTTCGGCTAGCGTCGTCGTCTGGATCAGGATCGCGAACGGCGTGCTTTCCTGGGCCTCGTAGCGCCGCACGAGCGCGACCTGGTGCGCGGACACGACGCTGCCCTTCGTCATCAGCAGCACGCCGCGGCTCGTGCGCAGATCGTCGGCGAGCCGCATGCCTTCGAGCAACTGGCCGCCCGTGATCCGCGCATACGGCGTGTTGCAGCCGAGCGTCGCCAGATCCTTCACGAGCGCGACGAAGCGATCGACGACTTGCCGATCGTAGCGCAGCCCCGCCTGCGACTTGATGAGCGCGATCGCCTGCTCGGACTGCAGGCGCTGATTGACGACGCCGCCGCGCTGCAATCCCTCGTAGTCGCGCGCGATCGCGAGGATGCGCGAGCCGAGCGGAATGTCGTCGCCCGCGAGGCCGTCGGGCGTGCCGCGCCCGTTGAAGCGCTCATACTGGTGACGAATGATGTGCGCGACGTGATTGAGCTGCGTGACGGGCGTGAGCACCATCTGCGCGCGCAGCGGATGCTGGTGGTACAGCCGGCTTTCTTCGGCGCTCATTCGGTCGATCGATTTGCGCAGCAGCTCGTCGGGCAGCGACAGCTTGCCGATTCCGTGCAGGAGGCCGGCGAAATACAGATCCTGCGCTTGCAGCTCGCTCATGTCGAGCGCGAGCGCGAGGCGCTTCGCGAGTTCGCCGATGCGCCGCGACTCGCCGCCCATCACGCCGCAGCGCAGCTCGATCATGTTCGCGCCGACCTGGATCATCGTCATGAAATTGCGCTTCAGGTCGCGCTGCGCATCTTCGAGAAACATCACGGTCTGCCGGATTTCCTCGGTGCGCGCGTGCACCTGCGCTTCGAGCTCCGTGCTGAACGCGACGAGCTCTTCGTTCTGCTTCTGCGTGAGCGCGAACAGGCGCGCGGTCTCCTGGCGCAGGCGTCTTTGCTCGAGCGCCTGCCTGACCGTGAGCAGCAGGTCGTGATCGTCCCACGGCTTGTTCAGATAGCGATACACGCCGCCTTCGTTGATCGCGCTCACCACCGCGTCGATCTCGGAATAGCCGGTGAGCAGGATGCGCATCGTGTCCGGATGGAGGGTCTGCGCGCGCGCGAGGAATTCGGCGCCCGTCATGCAGGGCATCCGCATGTCGGAGATGATCAGGTCGACTTCGCCGACGGCGAGCACGTCGAGTGCCGCGGCGCCGCTCTCGGCCGTCACGACCTGGTAGCGCGCGGTGCGCAGCAGGCGCTTGAGCGCGGACAGGATGCTCGGCTCGTCGTCGACGATCAGGATCACGGGCGCGGCGGGCGCGCCACCGTCCGCGCCGGCGCAGGCGGAACCGGCGCTGCGCGCGTGATCGGCCGCATGCGGCTGCGGCGCATCCGGCGCGATGGGCGTTGTCGATTCCTCGGTTCCGTTCACGAAGCCTCCGCTTCAATTGTTGTCATCGGCTAGCTGCGATATCGGCGCGCGGGCGCGTGCGCTTGAGCGAAAAAAACGGGGCGTAAGCGTATCTACCTAGATCTGTTCGACGCGCACGGCCGCCGCGCGCGCGATGTGCGCGAACGGTGCGGGCGCCGCGAAAGAATCGACCCGACTGTTTCGCGGGCAAGCATCGCAGCGCGTGCATCGTCGAAGCGCGGACGAGGGCGCGATGCGCATGGCGGGTTCGAACGCGCGGCGGCCGGCGTTCGCATCGCGCGACGGCCGCCGCGTTGTTTCGATCGGGCTTACAGCGCCGCGTAAAAGCTGCGCGCGTTCGCGCCGCGCGCAGCCGTTCCGGACAATTTCGACCGATGCCGAGCGCACGTATCGTGCCGCGCGCACGGCCTGCGCGCGCATCGCGGCTTGCCCGCGCGATGCGCGCGCAGGCCGTCTTACCTCCCGTTACACAAGCGACACCATCGTTGCACCTCGGTCGCGACGCGCCTCCTAGAATGCACTCGACGGGTTGCGCCGCACCCGAGTCCGCAGCCGGCGCGCACGCGGCGACGGCATCGAGTGCTTCGCCGCGCCATGCCCGGCCCGTAGCGTCCCAACCCCGATCATCGATCCTTTGACGACTTTCACCCTAAGGAGAACGTATGACTCGCCGCTCCACTTTTTCGCTCGCCGGCGCGTGTGCCGCCGCGCTATTCGCCTTCGCGACCGCCGCATCCGCGCAGAACGCGCCCGCGCCGACGCAGCCGCGCCCCGAAGCCGCCGCCGACACGCGCTTGCACGAAGCCGATCAGGCTTTCGTCACCGACGCGACGAAGGCCGTATCGACGCAGCGCGACGCGGCGCGCATCGCGGATTCGCGCTCGAGCGACCGCGCGGTGAAGGCGTTCGCCGCGCGCGTCGCGGCCGACAACGAGAAGCTGTCGCAGGCGCTGCGCGCCGCGAGTCCGCGCGGTGTCGACGTGCCGCACAACGATCCCGATCCGGCCGTGCTCGACGGCATCAAGAACCTGCGCGGCGACGCGTTCGACAAGGCGTATATCGAGCAGGTCGCGCTCGACGGCAACCGCAAGGCGCTGTCGGTGTTCCAGGCCGAGATCGCATCGGGCCGCAACGAGCAGTTGAAGAATGCCGCGCGCAAGGGCTTGCCGGTGATCCAGGCGCACTACCAGGCGGCTCAGGAACTCGCGAGCCGCAAGCACCTGACGAGCGACGCATCGAAGTAACGCCGGCCGATCGCTGTCCGGCGCCGTCGTCGCGGCGGCGCGCTCGGCAGCGGCCGCTAACGGCGAGCCCGCTCGCCGTGCGGCCGGCGAGCGGAACCGCAACGCACAGGCGGCGCGCGAGCGCCGCTTGTTTGGTTTGAGGCGCCGCACCGCGCGGCGCGTGCCGGTCAGAACGTCTGCCAGTCGGCATCCGCGTTCGCCGTCGCCCGCGCGGGGGCTTGCGCCGTCGAGGCGTTCGCGAGCGCGAGCGACGGAGCGGGCGCCGCGCGCATCGCTGGCCGCGGCCGCGCGACGGACGCGCGCTCGCGCATCGCGGCGGCCGCGCCGGCCCGCGGCGCGCGCGCATCGTCGTGTCGGGCGGGCACGCGCGCGTTCACGCGAAACACCGCCACCGCATCGACGAGCCGCTGGGTGCGGCGTTTCAGTTCGTCGGCCGTCGAGGCCGATTCCTGCACGAGCGCGGCGTTCTGTTGCGTCATCTTGTCCAACTGCGTCACGGCGACGTTGACTTGGCCGATGCCGTCGGACTGCTCGCGCGTCGCCGAGCCGATCTCGCCGATCAGCCCCGCGACTTGCGCGACTTGCGAGCGGATCTCGTTCATCGCGTCGCCCGCCTGATCGACGAGCGCGCTGCCCGCCGCCGTTTTCTGCACGCTGTCGTGAATCAGCGCCGCGATTTCCTTCGCCGCGTTCGCGCTGCGCTGCGCGAGCGTGCGCACTTCGGCCGCGACTACCGCGAAGCCGCGCCCTTGCTCGCCGGCCCGGGCCGCCTCGACGGCCGCGTTCAGCGCGAGGATGTTCGTCTGGAACGCGATGCTGTCGATCACGCCGATGATCTCGCTGATCTTGCGGCTCGACGCGCTGATCTCGCCCATCGTCGCCACCACCTGGCCGACCACCGCATCGCCTTTCTCGGCCGCCGCGCTCGTCGAGCCCGCGAGCTGACCCGCTTGCGTCGCGGTGTCCGCGTTGTTGCGCACCGTCGCGGTCATCTGCTCCATCGACGCGGCGGTTTCCTCGAGGCTCGCGGCCGCCTGCTCGCTGCGGCCGCTCAGATCGTCGTTGCCCGCGGCGATCTTGCCGCTCGCGCCTTGCAGGCCGGATAGCTGCTCGCTCACGTCGTCGACGAGCGAGCGCAGATTGAGCCCCGCCTGATTGACCGCACGCATGATCATGCCGATCTCGTCGACGCGGTTCAGATGGACGTTGTCGCCCGCCTGGCCCGCGGCGACCGCGAGCGATTGCTTCAGCACGCGTTGCAGCGGCGCCGTGATCTGCGCGGCGAGCCAGCACTCCGCGAGCAGCAGCAGCACCGTCTCGGTGGCGGCGAAGCCTTCGAACATCACGCCGTGCAGCCCGAAGAGGAACGCCGTCCATGCCGAGCCGGCGAGCAGCGCCGCGCGAACGCGCCAGCGCGCGCTCATCGTCTGCAGCAGCGACATCCATCCGAAGAGCCCGGTGCGCACGACGAGGCCCTGGTGAAACTTCCTGCCGCGCGCGCGATGTTCGCGCAGATCACGATAGAGCGCATCCGCCTGCGCGATCTCCTCACGCGACGGCTTCGTGCGCACCGACATGTAGCCGACGAGCTGGCCGTTGCGAATCACGGGTGTCGCGTTCGCGCGCACCCAGTAATGATCGCCGTCCTTGCGGCGGTTCTTGATGACCGCCGTCCACGAGCGGCCGGCCTTCAGCGTCGCCCACATGTCGGCGAACGCTTCGGTCGGCATGTCGGGATGCCGAACGAAATTGTGCGGCTCGCCGATGATTTCGTCGCGCTCGAACCCGCTCACCTGAATGAACGCGGCGTTCGCGTACGTCACGTAGCTCTGAGGGTCGGTCGTCGACATCAGGGTCGCATCGTCGGGAAAATCGTATTCCCGCTGAGTCACTGGAAGATTGGCGCGCATGTGGGGGTTTTCTCCGTAAGATCCGCAACGTCGTCTGTCGCCGCTGCGGTGGAATGCGCAATTGACCTGCCCCCTACAAACAGGGCCAGCCGGAGTCTAGTAAAGTTCGTTTTCGGAGAAGAAGACGAACATGAAGAAGCGCTTTACGGAACAGCAAATCATCGGGTTTCTGAAGGAAGCCGAGGCCGGTATGCCGGTCAAGGAACTGTGCAGGAAGCATGGGTTCAGTGACGCGTCGTTCTACACCTGGCGCGCGAAGTTCGGCGGCATGGAAGTCTCGGAAGCCCGCCGGCTCAAGGGCCTCGAGGTGGAGAATGCCCGACTGAAGAAACTGCTGGCCGAAGCAATGCTCGATATGGAAGCGTTGAAGGTTGTCGTCAAGGGAAAGCCCTGAGCCCGCAAGCCAAACGCGAAGCAGTGTTGGCGATTCGGGAGAAGGTCAACATCTCCGAGCGCCGCGCCTGCCGGCTTGTCGGGCTTTCTCGCAGCGTGCTGCATTACGACGCGAAGCCGGACCACGAGAATGAGGTGCTCGCGGCGCGTCTGGTGAAGTTGGCGCACGAACGTCGTCGATTCGGCTACCGCCGACTGCACGCCCTGGTGGAACGCGAAGGCACGCACGCCAATCACAAGCGCATCTATCGCCTGTACCGTGAGGCAGGGCTGGCTGTGCGGCGCCGTCGCAAGCGCCACGGCGTCATGATTGAGCGCGAGCAACTGGCATTGCCGGGCGCACCCAACGAGGTATGGTCAATCGATTTCGTGATGGATGCGCTTTCCAACGGCCGGCGCGTGAAGTGCCTGACCGTCGTCGACGATTTCACGAAAGAGGCTGTCGACATCGTCGTCGACCATGGCATCTCAGGTTTGTATGTCGCTCGGGCATTGGACCGTGCAGCTCGCTTCCGTGGCTATCCCAAGGCGGTGCGAACAGACCAGGGACCCGAATTTACGAGCCGCGCGCTTGACCAGTGGGCGTATGCGAACGGCGTCACGCTGAAGTTGATTCAGGCGGGCAAGCCCACGCAGAATGCGTACATCGAATCGTTCAACGGCAAGTTCCGCGACGAATGCCTTAACGAGCACTGGTTCACGACGCTCGCGCACGCTCGGGCAGTCATCGCGGCATGGCGTCAGGACTACAACGAGCAAAGGCCGCACAGCGCACTGAACTACCTTGCGCCGTCAGAGTTTGCGGCGAAACATCGGGCAACCGCGGACGCTCCTGCCGCTTTCCAGGAGTTGGTTTAAAGGGACTTTGCTAGAAGCCCATTGGCCCTATCGAAGGGGGCAGGTCAGCAACGGCGTCGTCGATCAAGTAGGCGTCGATCGGCCGCGAGCCGATTCGCTTCTCGAAGTCCGCGAACGCCCGCTCTTTGGCCGTGATCGTGCGCGCCGTGTTGTCGAGAGCCTTTTCCTTCTTGTAGAGCTTCGCCACGTCGGCGAACGGCTTGGCCTTGCGCTTCGTTTCCTGCACGGCTTTCTGGGCGGCGATCGCGGCGGCGACGGACGGCGAGAAGGCGGGCAAGTCGAACGAGGGCGGGGCCGGGACGGCGGCGGCGAAGCGGTCGCCGAACAGCTCTTTGGCGCGGCGGACGTCGTCGTCGGTGTTGATGTCCTTGACCTGGGTGCCGTCCGGGAAGATCACGTCGAGCCGTTTGAGCGATTCGGCGTCGAGGTTGAAGTCTGCGGCCTTCGGCTTGTCGTCCGGCGTCTTCATGGCGAGTTCGAGATTGAACGCGAGCGCCAACAGTCTAGCCTGCCGGAAGTCTTTCGTGCGCAGCGAGCGCTTGACCTCCTCGCCGCCGCAGGCGAGCCGGAGGTAAAAGACGCCGTGGCGCGATTTGAACAGGTGGGGCAACTTGTGCATCGGGCGGATGGCTCACCAAATGGCTCACCGCGCGCACAAGGCAAAAGGCCCGTGTTCCTGAGAACACGGGCCTCTGCGCTGATTTGGTGGCGAATCAGGGACTCGAACCCCGGACCTGCGGATTATGATTCCGTCGCTCTAACCGACTGAGCTAATTCGCCAAGAGAAGGCGAATTATGGAGATCGGTTCGGGATGTGTCAAGCCCTTTTTGTCGGTTTCCTTAAAAAAGTGGAGGGCGTCTCGGCGCGGGCGCTCGCTTTGTCATCGTTCGGCGGCGGAAGCGGCGGCCGATCGTCGAGCCGCGTGCCGCCGACCTTCGTCCGGCGGTGGTCCAAACCTCCACCGCCGGCCCCCCGCCGCCCGCCCTCTCCCATACGCCGGCGCGCCGCAGCCCGCCTTCGTCAATCCTGCGCGTAGATATTCGAATCCTTGGTTTCCTTCACGAACAGCAGTCCGATCACGAACGTGACGAGCGCGACGCCGATCGGATACCAGAGCCCCGAATAGATGTCGCCCTTCGCCGCGACGATCGCGAACGCCGTCGCCGGCAGGAAGCCGCCGAACCAGCCGTTGCCGATGTGATACGGCAGCGACATCGACGTATAGCGAATCCGCGTCGGGAACATCTCGACCAGCATCGCCGCGATCGGCCCGTACACCATCGTCACGTAGATCACGAGTATCGCGAGGATCACCGTCGTCATCGGCCAGTTGAGCCGGGCCGGGTCGGCTTTCGCCGGGTAGCCCGCCGCCTTCAGCGTCGACGCGAGCGTCTTGTCGAACGCCTTCGCCTGGTCTTTTGCGTCGGCGGCCTTGCCGTCGTACGTGGCGATCGCCGTGTCGCCGATCTTGATCTGCGCAAGCGTGCCCGCCGGCGCGGCGACGTTCTCGTAATTGAGGCCCGATTTCGCGAGCGCGCTTTTCGCGATGTCGCAGGACGACGTGAACTTCGCCGTGCCCACCGGGTTGAACTGGAACGAGCATTCGTCGGGATTGGCGACCACCGTGATCGGCGCCTTTTGCGTCGCCGCCTCGAGCGCCGGATTCGCGAAGTGCGTGAGCGCCTTGAAGAGCGGGAAGTAGGTGAGCGCGGCGATCAGGCAGCCGGCGAGGATGATCGGCTTGCGGCCGATCCTGTCGGACAGCGAGCCGAAGAACACGAAGAACGGCGTGCCGATCAGAAGGGCGAGCGCGATCAGGATGTTCGCGCTCGCGCCGTCGACCTTCAGCGTCTGCGTGAGGAAGAAGAGCGCATAGAACTGGCCCGTGTACCAGACCACCGCCTGGCCCGCCGTCAGCCCGATGAGCGCGAGGATCACGATCTTCAGGTTCTTCCACTGGCCGAACGCTTCGGTGAGCGGCGCCTTCGACGTCTTGCCCTCGGCCTTGATCCGCAGGAACACCGGCGATTCGTTCAGTTGCAGGCGGATCCACACGGATACGGCGAGCAGCAGGATCGACGCGACGAACGGCACGCGCCAGCCCCAACTGCCGAATGCTTCCTCGCCGATCGCGGTGCGCACGCCGAGAATCACGAGGAGCGACAGGAACAGGCCGAGCGTCGCGGTCGTCTGGATCCACGACGTATAGAAGCCGCGGCGGTGCGAGGGTGCATGCTCGGCCACATATGTCGCCGCGCCGCCGTATTCGCCGCCGAGCGCGAGGCCTTGCAGCAGCCGCATCGCGATGAAGATCACGGGCGCGGCGATGCCGATCGACGCGTAGCCCGGCAGGAAGCCGACGACGAACGTCGAGATCCCCATGATCACGATCGTGATGAGGAACGTATGCTTGCGTCCCACGAGGTCGCCGAGGCGGCCGAACACGATCGCGCCGAACGGTCGGACGGCGAAGCCCGCCGCGAAGCCGAGCAGCGTGAAGATGAACACGGCGGTCGGGTTGACGCCTGAAAAGAAGCTCTTGCTGATGTAGGCCGCGAGCGAGCCGGCCAGATAGAAGTCGTACCACTCGAACACGGTGCCGAGCGACGATGCGAAGATCACGCGCTTTTCGTCGCCCGTCATCGGCGCGTGCGCAATTTGTCCGCCAACCGTTGCCATGAATGTCTCCAATTTTGATATAGGGGTCGCGCGCCCTCCCGGGAGGGCGGCTCCGAGTCGATTATTGGAGGGCAAACTTACGGCGCACTGACTCGGCGCGTCAAAAAAGCGCCTCGCCAATTCAGTGGATATGTCGGCCTTCTTCTTTTATTTGTTGGGGATCGTCGGTTAATTCCATGTATTGTGGGCCCGCCGAGGGGCGGGCGGCGGCTGCGCTTAGGGTTATTCCGGGGCCTCTTGCCGTAAGCCGATGCTCACGCGCACGAGCGTGCCCGCGAGGCGCGGCGACGTCTGATAGACGTTGTCGTCGATCGTCAGCGTGCCGCCGTGTTGCGCGACGATCTCGCGGACGATCGCAAGGCCGAGCCCGCTGCCGTCGCCTTCGCGGCCGAGGATCCGGTAGAAGCGCTCGACCACCCGCTCGCGCTCGTTCGGCGGAATGCCGGGGCCCGTGTCCTCGACTTCGAGATGCACGGGGCCCGCCGCGCGCTCGGCGCGCACGCGCACGGTGATGCGGCCGCCCGCCGGCGTGTAGCGAATCGCGTTGTCGATCAGGTTGCCGAGCATCTCGCGCAGCATCACCGGCTGTCCGTCGATGCGAAGCGGGGCGTCGGTGTCCGGGCTTTCGTAGCCGAGATCCATCTGCTTCGCGAGCGCGGCCTGCACCCAGTCGCGCACCGCCTGCCGCGCGAGCGACGCGATCTCGACGGGCTCGAACGTGAGCCCCGTCGCGCGATTTTCCGCGCGCGCGAGCGCGAGCAGTTGCGTGACGAGTCGCGCCGCCTGCTCGGAGCTCGTCGCGATCTGTTCGAGCGAATGTGCGACGTCGGCGTTCACTTCATGGCGCAGCGCGAATTCCGCCTGCGTGCGCAGGCCGGCGAGCGGCGTTTTCATCTGGTGCGCGGCGTCGGCGATGAAGCGCTTTTGCAGCGTGATGTTCTGTTCGAGACGCGCGAGCAGATCGTTGAACGACGTGACGAGCGGCTCGATCTCGGGCGGCGCGCGCCGCGCCTCGACGGGCGACAGATCGTCCGGGCGCCGGCCGCGAATGTGCGCCTGCAGCGCGGTGAGCGGCGCGAGCCCGCGCGACAGCCCGAACCAGACGAGCAGGATCGCGAGCGGCAGGATCACGAATTGCGGCAGGATCACGCCCTTGATGATGTCGTTGGCGAGCGCGTTGCGCTTGTCCAGCGTCTCGCCGACCTGCACGAGCACGGGCTGCGAGCCCGTCGCGCCCTGCAGCGCGACGCTCGTGTATGCGACGCGCACGTCGTTGCCGCGCAGCAGATCGTCGCGCGGCAGCGGCAGGTCGGCTTCGCCCGCGACGAGTTCGCCGCGCGTGCCGAGCACCTGGAAATAGAGGCTGTCGACGTTGTCGGCGCGCAGGAAGTCGAGCGTCGCCTGCGGCAGTCTCAGTTCGGCGACGCCGTTGATGGGCGTGATCTGCCGGGCGAGCACGTAAGCGTCGGTCTCGAGCGCGCGGTCGAACGGGCCGTTCGCGATCGTTTTCGCGACGAGGTAGGTGATGGCGATGCTCATCGGCCACAGCAGAAGGAGCGGCGCGAGCATCCAGTCGAGAATCTCGCCGAACAGCGAGCGCGGGCGGGTGCCTTCGGCGGCGTCGGCTTCGTCCGGCGGCGCGAACGGGTTCTCGTAGCGCGCGTCGCGCGCGGCATCCGTATCGGGCGCCGCGGCGCTCGCGCGGCGCGAGGCGTGGGCGGGACGAACCGGCGTGGCCATCGGCCGCTCGCGCGTGGGCGGCGCTAGCGCACCGGCTGGCCGGCGACGGCCTCGGCCGCCGGCGACGCGGCGGCGTTCGGCGCGTCGCTCGCGCCCGCGGGCGCGGCTTTCTCGAGGCAGTAGCCGAGGCCGCGCACGGTCGTGATCCGCACGCCGCTCGGCTCGATCTTCTTGCGCAGCCGGTGGACGTAGACCTCGATCGCGTTGTTGCTGACTTCCTCGCCCCATTCGCACAGGTGATCGACGAGCTGCTCCTTCGACACCAGCCGGCCGATGCGCTGCAGCAGCACCTCGAGCAGCCCGAGCTCGCGCGCGGACAGCTCGAGCACGCGTTCGTTCGCATAGGCGATCCGGCCGACCTGGTCGAACGACAGCAAGCCATGCCGCACGACGGTCGGCCCGCCTCCCGCGCCGCGCCGCGTCAGCGCGCGCACGCGCGCCTCGAGTTCGTTGAGCGCGAACGGCTTCGCCATGTAGTCGTCGGCGCCCAGGTCGAGCCCTTTCACGCGCTCGTCGACGCTGTCGGCGGCCGTCAGGATCAGCACGGGCAGGTTCGAGTTGCGCGCGCGCAGGCGGCGCAGCACCTCGAGGCCGGACATTCTGGGCAGGCCGAGATCGAGGATCAGCAGGTCGAAAGTCTGCATCGACAGGGCCGTGTCGGCCTCGACGCCGTTCCTCACGTGATCGACGGCATAGCCCGATTGGCGGAGTGACCGGGTGAGGCCGTCCGCTAGTATGCTGTCGTCTTCGGCGATGAGAATTCGCATGATGCGCAACCGATTGCCGCTGGGCGGCAATGACGCTGCGCGCGGCTGTCTCCGAAATTGGGCGATGCCTGCCTGCAACGCGGGCTTGCATAAACCACTGTTTTTTTATACAGTGTCTGCATTCGCGCACCTAACGGCTTGCTGGCCGTGTCGTAGCCGGTGCGTCCGTATCAGACGCTGCTCATCATAGCAAAGGACGATTCATGGAAGAAAGCAAGAAAGGCTCCGGGCTGACTGCCGAAAAGAGCAAGGCGCTCGCCGCCGCGCTCGCGCAGATCGAGAAGCAGTTCGGCAAAGGGTCGATCATGCGGCTCGGCGACGGCGAGGCGGTCGAGGATATCCAGGTGGTGTCCACGGGCTCGCTCGGTCTCGATATCGCGCTCGGCGTCGGTGGCTTGCCGCGCGGCCGTGTGGTCGAAATCTACGGGCCGGAATCGTCCGGCAAGACGACGCTCACGCTGCAGGTGATCGCCGAGATGCAGAAGCTCGGCGGCACGGCGGCGTTCATCGACGCGGAGCACGCGCTCGACGTCCAGTATGCGTCGAAGCTCGGCGTGAACGTGCCGGAGCTGCTGATCTCGCAGCCGGACACGGGTGAGCAGGCGCTCGAAATCGTCGACGCGCTGGTCCGCTCGGGCTCGATCGACATGATCGTCATCGACTCGGTCGCGGCGCTCGTGCCGAAGGCCGAAATCGAAGGCGAGATGGGCGACGCGCTGCCCGGCCTGCAGGCCCGCCTGATGTCGCAGGCGCTGCGCAAGCTGACGGGCACGATCAAGCGCACGAACTGCCTCGTGATCTTCATCAACCAGATCCGGATGAAGATCGGCGTGATGTTCGGCAACCCGGAAACCACGACGGGCGGCAACGCGCTGAAGTTCTACTCGTCAGTGCGTCTCGACATTCGCCGGATCGGCTCGATCAAGAAGAACGACGAGGTGATCGGCAACGAAACGCGCGTGAAGGTCGTCAAGAACAAGGTGTCGCCGCCGTTCCGCGAAGCGATCTTCGACATCCTGTACGGCGAAGGCATTTCGCGCCAGGGCGAGATCATCGATCTCGGCGTGCAGGCGAAGATCGTCGACAAGGCGGGCGCGTGGTACAGCTATAGCGGCGAGAAGATCGGCCAGGGCAAGGACAACGCGCGCGAATTCCTGCGCGAAAATCCGGAAATCGCGCGCGAGATCGAGAATCGCATTCGCGAGTCGCTCGGAGTCGCCGCGATGCCGCAGGGCGCCGGTTCCGAGGCCGAGATCATGGACGAAGAGGAGTAATGCGCAAGAATCGGGAGGGCGCGGATTCGCAACAGGCAGGGCACGGTGCGCGGACGGCGTCCGCCGGCGAGCCCCACGCCGAACGCGAAACGCGCGCGACCGTTTCGGGCGAAGGGCGGCCGTCTGGCCGCCCGGCAACGAGGGCATCCGACGATGCCCTCGTTTCGTTTCGGCGGTCGGCCGCGTGCGAAGCAGGCGAGCCGTTCGATCCGGATGAATCGTTCGATGCGCACGACGCCGCGCGGCCGCGTGCGTCGGCGGGGGGCGGTGGCGCGGAGGGCGTTCGCGGTGTGCGCGATGCCGGCGCCGGCGGTGGCCGGGCCGGCGATGCGCGCGCCGCAAACCGCTTGCGTGCGCCGGCGGGATTGTCGTCCGCCGCGAAGCGGGAGGAAACCGCCGGCGACGTCTATACGCGCACGAGCCAGGCCGGGCCCCGGTCGCGGCGGCGAGCATCACCCTTCCATTCCGATTCGTCGCCTTCGGCCTCTTCCGAAACGGACGGTGCGGCGCGTTCGTCGGCATCACAGCGCCCCGCGCGTACGCTGAAAGGGCGTGCGGTCGCGTATCTGTCGCGCCGCGAATACAGTCGCGCGGAGCTCGCGCGCAAGCTCACGCCGCATGCGGACGAAAGCGACGATGTCGAATCGCTGCTCGATGCGCTCGAGCGGGAAAACTGGCTGTCCGATTCGCGGTTCGCCGAAAGCCTCGTGCATCGGCGCGCGTCGCGCGTCGGCTCGGCGCGCATCATCAGCGAGCTGAAGCGCCATGCGGTGGGCGACGCGCTCGTCGAATCCGTCGGCGCGCGATTGCGCGAGAGCGAGTTCGAGCGCGCGCAGTCCGTCTGGCGCAAGAAGTTCGGCGCGGTGCCGCAAACGCAGGCGGAACGCGCGAAGCAGGCGCGCTTTCTCGCGATGCGCGGTTTCTCGAGTGCGACGATCGCGAAGCTGCTGAAGGGCGACGCCGACGAATTCGGCGGCGATTGAGCGGGCGGGCCCGCTTCGCCAGCCTGTTTTCGGTGGTTTGCCGGTGATTCGCTTTTCGCCGGTTCGTATCGGGGCCGACATCGGGAGACGCCGGCGCGGGAATGCCGCAAGCATGGCTTGCAATGGCTGGGGCGCGCCGTCACGATGTTCGGCCGAGTGCCGAGCCGAGTGTCTCTTTCGGCCCCTTCTCATTCCCCCAAATCCCTCGAAACCCCGCACGGGGCCAGACCGGGCAGGGGCGGACGATATGCTAGAATCGCCGAGTTTCCCTCTTCGGCTTCACCTTCCCGCATGCCGCTATCCGAGCCCGTACCCCGACAGTTGCGCCATCGCCGCGCAATTCGAGCGGAAGCCTACGAGCGCGCCGACGGCTTGTGGGACATCGAAGCCTGCCTGACCGATCACAAGCCGCGCGACGTCTCGCTCGCGTCGGGCGTCAGGCCGAACGGCCTGCCGATCCACGAGTTGTGGCTGCGCGTGACGATCGATCGTGAACTCAATATCGTCGACGTCGACGCGTCGTCCGACTGGGTGCCCTATCCCGGTCAATGCGAAGCCGCCAAGCCCGCCTACCGCGTCCTCATCGGACTCAATCTCTTCCGCCATTTCCGTCGCGACGTGTCCCGGCTGCTGTCCGGCGTCGCCGGCTGCTCGCATCTGACCGAGCTATGCGCGGTGTTGCCGACGGCCGCGATCCAAGCGTTCGCGGGCGACGTGTGGAACGTGCAGGAGTCGTTGGGCGACGGCGCGAACGAGGGCGATCGCCCAGCCGGGCAGCCGCCGCTCCAGCTCGGCCGCTGCCACGCGCTGCGGTTCGACGGGGAAGCGGTCCGGCAGTTCTATCCGCGTTGGTACGGCGCGAGCCGCCCCGCGCGCGAGGGTGCGGACAGTGCGAAGGAATGAGGGCGAACGCTTGAATCGTCGGAAGAAGCGATCGTCAATCGACTTTTTTTAGCCAACTCACAGACTGAAGGAATCACGCATGAAGATTCACGAGTACCAGGGTAAGGAAATCCTGCGGAAATTCGGAGTCGCGGTACCGCGCGGCAAGCCGGCGTTCTCGGTGGACGAGGCCGTCAAGGTGGCGCAAGAGCTGGGCGGCCCGGTCTGGGTCGTCAAGGCCCAGATTCATGCGGGCGGCCGCGGCAAGGGCGGCGGCGTGAAGGTCGCGAAGTCGCTCGAGCAAGTGCGCGAATACTCGAACCAGATCCTCGGCATGCAGCTGAAGACGCACCAGACGGGCCCGGAAGGCCAGAAGGTCAACCGTCTGCTGATCGAAGAAGGCGCGGACATCAAGAAGGAACTGTATGTCGGCATCGTGATCGATCGCGTGTCGCAGAAGGTCGTCGTGATGGCGTCGAGCGAAGGCGGCATGGACATCGAGGAAGTCGCGGAAAAGACGCCGGAAGCGATCCACAAGGTCGCCGTCGAGCCGTCGGTGGGCCTGCAGGATGCCGAAGCCGACGATCTCGCGAAGAAGATCGGCGTGCCGGACGCATCGATCCCGCAAGCGCGCGAAATCCTGAAGGGCCTGTACAAGTCGTTCTGGGAAACGGACGCGTCGCTCGCCGAAATCAACCCGCTCGTGCTGACGGGCGACGGCAAGGTGATCGCGCTCGACGCGAAGTTCAACTTCGATTCGAACGCGCTGTTCCGCCATCCGGAAATCGTCGCGTACCGCGATCTGGACGAAGAAGATCCGGCTGAAATCGAAGCGTCGAAGTTCGACCTCGCGTACATCTCGCTCGACGGCAACATCGGCTGCCTCGTGAACGGCGCGGGCCTGGCGATGGCGACGATGGATACGATCAAGCTGTTCGGCGGCGAGCCGGCGAACTTCCTCGACGTCGGCGGCGGCGCGACGACCGAGAAGGTCACCGAAGCGTTCAAGCTGATGCTGAAGAACCCGGGCCTGAAGGCGATCCTCGTGAACATCTTCGGCGGCATCATGCGCTGCGACGTGATCGCGGAAGGCGTGATCGCGGGCTCGAAGGCCGTGAACCTGAACGTGCCGCTCGTCGTGCGCATGAAGGGCACGAACGAAGACCTCGGCAAGAAGATGCTTGCGGAATCCGGCCTGCCGATCATCTCGGCGGACAGCATGGAAGAAGCGGCGCAGAAGGTCGTCGCCGCGGCTGCGGGCAAGTAAGAGCGCCCGCGCCCGGCGCTTGGCGCCGGGCCCCCGAAGCGGGGCGGGAAGACTCGGGGCAGCCCCGCGTTTTTCCGAGCGCAACATTGAACACGCATGGCGGCGCGGTTTTTCTCGCGACGCCGATCGAACAGAGGTCATTACATGTCGATTCTGATCAACAAAGACACGAAGGTCATCACGCAGGGCATCACCGGCAAGACCGGCCAGTTCCACACGCGCGCCTGCCGTGAATATGCAAACGGCCGCGAAGCGTTCGTCGCGGGCGTGAACCCGAAGAAGGCCGGCGATAATTTCGAAGGCATTCCGATCTACGCGAGCGTCAAGGAAGCGAAGGCGGAAACCGGCGCGACCGTGTCGGTCATCTACGTGCCGCCGGCGGGCGCCGCCGCGGCGATCTGGGAAGCGGTCGAAGCCGATCTCGATCTCGCGATCTGCATCACGGAAGGCATTCCCGTTCGCGACATGATCGAAGTGAAGGACCGCATGCGCCGCGAAGGCCGCAAGACGCTGCTGCTCGGGCCGAACTGCCCGGGCACGATCACGCCGGACGAACTGAAGATCGGCATCATGCCGGGCCACATCCACCGCAAGGGTCGTATCGGCGTCGTGTCGCGCTCGGGCACGCTGACGTATGAAGCCGTCGCGCAACTGACGGCGCTCGGCCTCGGCCAGTCGTCGGCGGTCGGCATCGGCGGCGATCCGATCAACGGTCTGAAGCACATCGACGTGATGAAGATGTTCAACGACGATCCGGACACGGATGCCGTCGTGATGATCGGCGAAATCGGCGGCCCGGACGAAGCGAACGCCGCTCAGTGGATCAAGGACAACATGAAGAAGCCCGTCGTCGGCTTCATCGCGGGCGTCACGGCGCCTCCGGGCAAGCGCATGGGCCACGCCGGCGCGCTGATCTCGGGCGGTGCGGATACGGCCGAAGCGAAGCTGGAAATCATGGAAGCGTGCGGCATCACGGTCACGCGCAATCCGTCGGAGATGGGCCGCCTGCTGAAGGCAGCGCTGTAAGCATCGGTTTCATCGCCGCAAAAAACGCCGGTTCCGCCGGCGTTTTTTGTTATGCTCGCGCAATCCTTTCGTCAGCCCCGCGTCGGGCTGGCCGGCAAGAGCGGAACGCATGCCGACGCCCGCCGGTCTCATTTCCTTTGCTTGGCTTCCATGTTCGAATTCTTTGCTTCGCTCCATTGGGGCGCAGTCGCCCAGATCGTCGTCATCGATATCCTGCTCGGCGGCGACAACGCGGTCGTGATCGCGCTCGCCTGCCGTAACCTGCCGGCGCAGCAGCGCGTGCGCGGCGTGCTGTGGGGGACGGCCGGCGCGATCCTGTTGCGCGTCGTGCTGATCGCGTTCGCGGTGCTGCTGCTCGACGTGCCGCTCCTGAAGTTCGCGGGCGGCGTGCTGCTGCTGTGGATCGGCGTGCGGCTGATGGCGCCCGCCGAGGACGCGCACGAGAACGTCAAGCCCGCCGACAAGCTGTGGGAGGCGGTGAAGACGATCGTGATCGCCGACGCGGTGATGAGCCTCGACAACGTGATCGCGATCGCCGGCGCGGCCGAGCAGGCGGATCCGGGCCACCGGATCGCGCTCGTGATCTTCGGCCTGCTCGTCAGCATTCCGATCATCGTCTGGGGCAGCACGCTCGTCCTCAAGCTGCTCGACCGCTTTCCGATCTTCATCACGTTCGGCGCGGCGCTGCTCGGCTGGATCGCGGGCGGGCTGATGGTCAACGATCCGGCGGGCGACCGCTGGCCGCTGCTCGACACGCCCGCCGCGATCTATGGCGCGAGCGTCGCGGGCGCGCTCTTCGTCGTGATCGCCGGTTATGTGCTGAAGAAGCGGCGCACCGCCTCGAGCGCGACGCATTCGCGCTGATCGACGGCGCGCGCGGCATCGGCCATCCGGCCGACTGCCCGCGCTGCCGCCCGCCGGCTACGATCGACACGCCTGCCTGATCCGGCAGGCGTGTTTCGTTTTCGGAGCCTGTCATGAGCGATGTTCTTTCCGTTTTACCGCCGCTTTCGCTGCTTGCGCTCCGGCGCATGGGCATCGCGCGCGGTCTGCGCCGCGTGTGGCGCGTGTCGCGGCGCCGGTTGCGCGCTCGCGGTTTCACGCTGATCGAATTGATGATCGTGCTCGCGATCGTCGGCGTCGTCGCCGCGTACGCGATTCCCGCCTATCAGGATTATCTCGCGCGCAGCCGGGTCGGCGAGGGGCTCGCGCTCGCCGCGTCCGCGCGGCTCGCGGTTGCCGAGAACGCGGCGAGCGGCAATGGATTCTCGGGCGGCTACGTGTCGCCGCCCGCCACGCGCAACGTCGATTCGATCCGGGTCGACGACGACTCCGGGCAGATCGTCGTCGCGTTCACGACGCGCGTGGCGGCGGCGGGCGCGAATACGCTCGTGCTGGTGCCGTCCGCGCCGGATCAGGCGGATACGCCGACGGCGCGTGTCGCGTTGTCGAAGGGCGCCGTCCAGGCGGGGGCGATCACGTGGGAATGCTTTGCCGACGGCAAGGCGTCGTCGTCGCTGCCCGCGCCGGGCGCCGGCCCGCTGCCGACCGATGCGCCGACGCTGGCCGGCAAGCTGGCGCCCCCCGAGTGCCGCGCGTGATGGCCGCCGGCGGCCGCGGCGAAGCCGCGCAAGCGCACGATGACGCGATGGAGCGATCGCCGGGAATGGGTCTTGCGCGGCATGGCGGCCGTCCGGCGGCGGATAGGGCGCGGGCGGCGCGGCGGCCGCGCACCGCGATGGTGCGCCGCGCGATGTCGGTGCGTGTCGGACGCCCGCGCCCGCACAGCACGGGGTTTTTTTTGTATAGTGCGCCGGTTGCTGACACCCGGTTTGCTCATGCCTTCTTCCTTTCTGCGTTCTCTATCGCTGATCGCGCTTGCCGTCGCCCTGATCCTGCCGTATGCGATCACGAACCACACCTATCCGATCCCGACCTTCTATTCCGAATTCGCCGCGTTCGCGCTGTATTGGGTGCTCGGCGCGAGCGTCGTCCTGCTCGTGAAAGCCGAGCGCGCCGAGCAGCCGTTCGCGGCGCCGATGGCGCTCGTCGCGCCGCTCGGGTTCGGCGCGGTATTGCTTGCGCAGATCGCGCTGCTGCCGCTGCGCCAGCCCTCGATGAACTGGCTCGCGATGGGCTACCTGCTCGGCGCGCTCGTCGCGATGCAGGCCGGGTATGCGCTCGCGCGCGTGAACATGGTCGATATGGTCGCGCGGATGATCGCGGGCGCGACGATCGTCGGCGGCGTCGTCGCGGTCGCCTGCCAGTTCGTGCAGCTGTTCCATCTGGAGACGACGTTCTCGCCGTTCGTCGTGTCGTATGGCGTGACCGTCGAGCGCCGCCCGTACGGCAACATGGCGCAGGCCAACCACTTGGCGACCTATATCGCGTTCGCGCTCGCGGGCGCGCTCTATCTCGTGCAGACGCGGCGGATGCCGGCGCTCGCGTGGGCGGCGCTATCGGCGCTGCTGTCGGTCGGGCTCGCGCTGACCGTGTCGCGCGGGCCTTGGCTGCAGGTCGGCGTGATGGTGGTCGCCGGCTTCTGGATGGCGTTCGCGCAGGCCCGGCGCGACCCGGCGGCGAGCCGCGCGCGCGCGTGGGCGATTCCCGTCGTGCTCGGCGTGCTGTTCGTCGCGGTCAACGTCGCGGTGCGCTGGGCCAACGTGCACTACCATCTCGGCCTCGCGGAATCCGCCGCGGACCGCATGCGCGACGCCGGTCAGATCGCGCCGCGCCTCGCGCTCTGGAAGTACGGCCTCACGATGTTCCGCGAGCATCCGCTGCTCGGCGTCGGCTGGGGCGAGTTCCCGATCCACCAGTTCGAGCTCGCGCGCCGGCTGGGCGGCGTCGAGATCGCGAACAACTCGCACGACATCTTCATCGATCTGCTCGCGAAATCCGGCTTGCTCGGCCTCGGCGTGCTGTTCGTCGCGCTCGTCGCGTGGTTCGTGCGCGCGCTGCGCGTGCCGCATACCGAGAGCCGCGTGTTCGGTTTCGCGCTCGTCGGCATCGTGCTGATGCATGCGCTCGTCGAATATCCGCAGCAGTACACGTTCTTCCTGCTGCCCGTGATGTTCGTGATCGGCCTGCTCGAGACGAAGCCGCTACGCGCGCTGCCCGGCCGCGCGGCGTTCGTGCTGTTCGCGGCGCTATCGGTGGCGGGGCTTGCGTCGCTGTATCCGATCCTGCGCGACTACCAGCGCGCCGAGGTGCTGTATTACGGCACGAATCCGGCCGAGCAATACCGCGCGCACCCGTCGTTCCTGTTCGGCGCCTGGGGGGATTACGGCGCGGCGACGCTGCTCGCGATCTCGCGCGAGAACCTGCCGGCGAAGCTCGCCGCCCACGAAAGCGCGATCGCGCTGCTGCCGGGCGAGACGGTGCTGCGCCGCTACGCGGTGCTGCAGGCGCTCGACGGCCGCGAGACCGACGCGCTCGATACGATCGAGCGTTTGCGCGTGTTCGCGGAGGAGCTGCACGACTGGCCGGTGCAGCTCGCCGCGCTGTACAAGCTGCTCGACGACCAGCCGTCGCTGAAGTCGTTCAAGGCGGCGCTCGTCGCGAAATACGGGACGCCCGCGGCGAACCTGTCGGCGGACGACGAGGAAGACGACGGCGACGATTGATTGTCGGCCGGCCGCGTTTAGACCGCGATCCATCGGGAAGCCGCCGCTTGATGCGGTGGTTTTTTCCTGTGCGGCGCGCGGTTTCGCGGGCGATGAAAATGGTGTGACGATGCCGGCGGACATCGGACATCGGACACGGGGCATTGCAAGCCGCAAGCCGCGAGTCGATGAAGCATGACGCGAAATGCGAACTGCACGAAAGCGGGCCCCGAAGCGCGATATCCGATCGAGCGACCCAAAGGCGGCATGAGACACCTCATCCCGCTTTCCGGTTTCGCATCGTCGCCCCGCATGCATCGACACGGTTTCGCCGTCGCAGACGGCCGATGTCAAAAGACCGCAGTCAGGCCGCGGCCGGGGCATCGCCGCGGGTCTTGCGCGTCGCCGCCGTCCCATCGCGGATGACGTTAACCAGTGTTAAATCCCGCCCTATTCGCGCATCGCGCGCCGCAGCGCGCGTATGCGCGCGATGTCGTTCGGGTATGCTTGGGCGCGGTATTTACCGACCGGAACGAATTTCCTGCCCTGGGGAAAGCTCATGAAAAAGCGTATTCATCGCATTGCCGCCGCAGGCATCCTGGTTGCCGGTGTGCTGTCGCTTTCGGCCGCGCATGCGCAACTCGGCGATTTTCTCAAGCAAGGCGCCGATGCCGGCAACGGCGGCGCGGGCGGCATTGCCGGCGCGCTCGGCAATCTCGGCGGCGGGGGCGGCGCGGCGTCGGCCGGCTCGCTGCTGACGCCCGGCAGCACCGGCAACGTCGCCGGCCTGCTGCAATTCTGCGTCAAGAACGACTATCTCGGCGACGGCGGCGCGTCGTCGATCAAGGACGCGCTGATGAGCAAGCTGGGCGCGGGCGTCACGTCGGACAGCACGTATGCGAGCGGCGCGAGCGGGATTCTCGATGCCGGCAACGGCCGCACGCTCGACCTGAGCGGCGGGCAGAGCTTCAAGCAGCAACTGACGAAGCAGGTGTGCGACAAGGTGTTGTCGCAAGCGAAGGCGCTGTTGTAAGCACGGCCGGCGGGCGGCGTGCCGTCGTCGGCGGAACGGGCGGCGCGGCTCGATGCGCGCGTCGTCGCTGCGACGACGCACGTCGGTGAACGCCGGGACCGCGCAAGGCGCGCCGCGCCGGCGTTCGGCGCGAACCAAACATCGGCGAACAAAACGGGGGGCGGAATCGCATGGCGGCGCGCGACGCGCATGCCGTCGATTCACGCGATGGATGCTGTAGTCGGACCACAACGAACATGAAGACCTACTCGACGTACCTGGCGCTTCCTCTTGCCGCGTCGCTGCTTGCAGGCTGCGCGGCGTTCGCGCCGCGCGATGCGGCGAAGCTCGAATGCACGATGCCGGTCGCGGCGTATCCGGAGAATGCGAAGCCGCTCGAGCGCCGGGCGACTGTGCTCGTGCGCGCGATGATCACGGCGTCGGGCAACGCGGAGAACGTCACGGTGACGACGAGCAGCCGGAACGCCGCGGCTGACCGCGCAGCCGTCGATGCGATGTCGAGGATCGCGTGCTCGCAGACTCCCGCGCGCGGCGGCGAGCCGTATCCGTTCACGCTGACGCGGCCGTTCGTGTTCGAGCCGCGCGCGAAGGCGCCGCGGTGACGCAAGGCGGCGGCATGCGCTGAACGCGCCGACGCAGGCGGCGACGGTCGAATGAGGTTCGGCGCCGCCCCGGCATGGCGCGATCGTCGTTAGCCGCCTCGGGGCGCGCGAGCTGCCTTGTGCGATGCGCGCGCATGCCTCCCGCCCCAAGCACCCAGCCAGGCGAGCGTGAACGGCGGCGGCCCGGCGGGCGGCATCACGCGCCGGCTTCGTCGGCCTTCCAGTCCCCCGATTTCCCGCCGCGTTTCTCGCGCACGCTCACGTCGGTGATCGTCATCCCCCGATCGACGGCCTTGCACATTCTGGTTCCGGTGACCTGCCCCCTTCGATAGGGCCAATGGGCTTCTAGCAAAGTCCCTTTAAACCAACTCCTGGAAAGCGGCAGGAGCGTCCGCGGTTGCCCGATGTTTCGCCGCAAACTCTGACGGCGCAAGGTAGTTCAGTGCGCTGTGCGGCCTTTGCTCGTTGTAGTCCTGACGCCATGCCGCGATGACTGCCCGAGCGTGCGCGAGCGTCGTGAACCAGTGCTCGTTAAGGCATTCGTCGCGGAACTTGCCGTTGAACGATTCGATGTACGCATTCTGCGTGGGCTTGCCCGCCTGAATCAACTTCAGCGTGACGCCGTTCGCATACGCCCACTGGTCAAGCGCGCGGCTCGTAAATTCGGGTCCCTGGTCTGTTCGCACCGCCTTGGGATAGCCACGGAAGCGAGCTGCACGGTCCAATGCCCGAGCGACATACAAACCTGAGATGCCATGGTCGACGACGATGTCGACAGCCTCTTTCGTGAAATCGTCGACGACGGTCAGGCACTTCACGCGCCGGCCGTTGGAAAGCGCATCCATCACGAAATCGATTGACCATACCTCGTTGGGTGCGCCCGGCAATGCCAGTTGCTCGCGCTCAATCATGACGCCGTGGCGCTTGCGACGGCGCCGCACAGCCAGCCCTGCCTCACGGTACAGGCGATAGATGCGCTTGTGATTGGCGTGCGTGCCTTCGCGTTCCACCAGGGCGTGCAGTCGGCGGTAGCCGAATCGACGACGTTCGTGCGCCAACTTCACCAGACGCGCCGCGAGCACCTCATTCTCGTGGTCCGGCTTCGCGTCGTAATGCAGCACGCTGCGAGAAAGCCCGACAAGCCGGCAGGCGCGGCGCTCGGAGATGTTGACCTTCTCCCGAATCGCCAACACTGCTTCGCGTTTGGCTTGCGGGCTCAGGGCTTTCCCTTGACGACAACCTTCAACGCTTCCATATCGAGCATTGCTTCGGCCAGCAGTTTCTTCAGTCGGGCATTCTCCACCTCGAGGCCCTTGAGCCGGCGGGCTTCCGAGACTTCCATGCCGCCGAACTTCGCGCGCCAGGTGTAGAACGACGCGTCACTGAACCCATGCTTCCTGCACAGTTCCTTGACCGGCATACCGGCCTCGGCTTCCTTCAGAAACCCGATGATTTGCTGTTCCGTAAAGCGCTTCTTCATGTTCGTCTTCTTCTCCGAAAACGAACTTTACTAGACTCCGGCTGGCCCTGTTTGTAGGGGGCAGGTCAAATCCCCCGACTTCCCGCCGTGCTTTTCCATCACCTTCACATCCGTAATCGTCATCCCCCGATCGACCGCCTTGCACATGTCGTAGACGGTCAGCAGTCCGACCTGCACCGCGGTGAGCGCTTCCATTTCGACGCCGGTGCGCCCGAGCGTCTCCACCTGCGCGCTGCAACGCACGCCGGGCAGCGCGTCGTCGAATTCGAAATCGACCGCGACGCGCGTGAGCGCGAGCGGATGGCAGAGCGGGATCAGATCGGCGGTGCGCTTGGCGCCCTGGATCGCCGCGATGCGCGCGACGCCGAACACGTCGCCTTTCTTCGCGCGGCCGTCGCGGATCAGCGCGAGCGTATCGGGCAGCATCCGGATCGCGCCGCGCGCCACCGCGATGCGCCTCGTTTCCTGCTTGTCGCCGACGTCGACCATGTGCGCGTGGCCTGCGGCGTCGAAGTGTGTGAATCCCGATCCAGACATGTCGTGCTCCGTTAGAGGGCGCCTATCATAGCAGCGCGGCTCGCCGGCCGGCCCGGCGCACGCGGCAGCGGCGCGCGAGCGGCGGCCGGCGCGCCGTTACAATGACGCAAGCTCCATCGAACCATCACGCGGCGGCCGCCAGATCCTTGTCCATGCGCGTCAAATCGTCGTTTGCCGTCCTGCTGTGCGCGGCGCTCGCCTTGCCGCCCGGCGGCCACGCGCAGTCGCGCGGCGATGCGCCGCCGCTCGAATCCGCGCGCGCCGCCGGCGCCGAGGACGCCGCGGCGCGCGCGATGCGCTGTCCACGGTGCCGTCCGGCATCGCGCCCGGCGTGTTCGGCATGTACGGCGGCGCGCAGAGCCGGCTTGCCGATCCGGCGTCGGGCACGCCCAGTTTGCGCGCGCCGCTTCGCTCGTTGCAACTGCCCGATCTCGGCGACGGCTCGGGCGGCTCGCTGACGCCGCAAGCGGAGCGCCGGCTCGGCGAGCGCGTGATGCGCGAGGTGCGGCGCGATCCCGACTATCTCGACGACTGGCTCGTGCGCGACTACCTGAATTCCGTCGCGGCGAAGCTCTCCGCGGCCGCCGCCGCGCAGTTCATCGGCGGCTACATGCCCGATTTCGAGCTGTTCGCGATGCGCGATCCGCAGATCAACGCGTTCTCGCTGCCGGGCGGTTTCATCGGCATCAACAGCGGGCTCGTCGCGGCGACGCAGACGGAGTCCGAACTCGCGTCGGTGATTGGCCACGAGATGGGGCATGTGCTGCAGCGGCACATCGCGCGGATGATCGGCGCGAGCGAGAAGAGCGGCTATGCGGCGCTCGCGACGATGCTGTTCGGCGTGCTCGCGGGCATTCTCGCGCGCAGCGGCGATCTCGGCAGCGCGATCGCGATGGGCGGCCAGGCGTTCGCGGTCGACAGCCAGCTCAGGTTCTCGCGCTCGGCCGAGCGTGAGGCGGACCGCGTCGGCTTCCAGTTGCTCGCGGGCGCCGGCTACGATCCGTACGGCATGCCGGGCTTCTTCGAGCGGCTCGAGCGTGCGTCGGTGGGCGACGCGGGCGTGCCCGCGTACGCGCGCACGCACCCGCTGACGGGCGAGCGGATCGCCGACATGGACGACCGCGCGCGGCGCGCGCCGTACCGGCAGCCGCGGCAATCGGCGGAATACGGTTTCGTGCGCGCGCGCCTGCGGATGCTGCAGAACCGCGCGCCGACCGATTACGCGAACGAGGCAAGACGAATGCGCGCGGAGCTCGACGATCGCGTCGCGCCGAATGTCGCGGCGAACTGGTATGGGATCGCGCTCGGCGAGATGCTGGGCGGCCGCTACGATGACGCGGACCGCGCGCTCGCCGCGGCGCGCGATGCGTTCGCGCGCACGGCCGCGCGCGAGGGCGAGGCGGCGCGCACTTCGCCGAGCCTCGACGTGCTCGCGGCGGAGATCGCGCGTCGCGCCGGCCGCGGGGACGACGCGGTGCGGCTCGCCGCCGCCGCGCAGGCGCGCTGGCCGGGTTCGCACGCGGCTATCGCCGCGCATTTGCAGGCGCTTCTCGCCGCGCGGCGTTACGGGCAGGCGCAGGCGCTCGCACAAGCGGAGGCGAACGCGGCCCCCCGCCAGCCCGATTGGTGGAACTATCTCGCGCAGGCGAGCCTCGGCCGGGGCGATGCGCTCACGCAGCGCCGCGCGCTCGCGGAGAAGTTCGCGCTCGAAGGCGCGTGGCCGTCGGCGATCCGGCAACTGCGCGAGGCGCGCGATCTCAAGTCGGCCGGTTTCTACGAGCAGTCGATCATCAGCGCGCGGCTGCACGAATTCGAGGCACGCTACAAGGAAGAGCGGGAAGAGGACAAGGACGATCGGCGCGGTTGATTCGCGGCGACACCGCCGCCGCGTGTAATGGGGCGTGATGGATCGGGGGCGATGAAGCGGGCGCGATGAAGCGGAGGGGCGCGAAGCGGGGGGCACCGAAGCGCCGCCGATGCGCGTGCGCGGCCTTTCACATCGACGAGCCGCGAATACCCGGACGAAATCCGGACACAGCGTACGGCGCGAACGGCGCAGACGATGCGGACAAAGCGCACAGCGCAAACAGCGTGGACGAAGCGGCCGGCGCAAACGAGGTAATCGAAGCAAACGAACCGCCACGCACGGGGGCACTCGCGCCAAGCCCGCAGCGTCCGAAGGCCCGCGTCAGTCCGTCGGCTTGCCGCCCGCCGCCCGTTCTCCCGCGCGGGCGGCCGGACTGGCGACGAACCCGAACCGCCGCGCGACGTCGTCGCGCCGGATCGGTTCGAGCGGCAGATCGACGCCGCCGCCGAGATGCAGCACGCCGTGCGCGCCGTCGTCGTCGAGGTCGGCGCGATCGGCGAAGAGCGCCAGATCGTGATCGTGCAGCGCGGCGACGCGCGGCGGCGTCGACGTATCGGCGAACAGCACGCCGCCCGCATCGTCGAGCCATGCGCGCGCCGGCTCGAACGCACGGCCGGTGTGATCGGTCAGCGCGACGCGCGCGGGCTCGCAGCCGCCGCCGGCGGGCGCGGCCGCGAGCCGGACGATCCACGGCGTATACGCAAGCTCGACGTACACGCGCTGCGGCCCGTTCTGGAAGAACCATTGGCCGTGTTCGTCGCGCTCGTAGTTGCGGGCGATGAAATCGACGAGCGCGGGGTGCCGCACGGGCGAGCCGAGCGCGCCCGCCGCCTGCGCGGCGTCGTCGCGCATCCGCCAGCCGCCGCGCCGGTCGAGCAGCAGCCATCCGGTGCAGTGCGGGACGTTCGGCCATTTGGCGAGCGCCTGTTTGACGATGTCATCCATGATCGGTGAAGCGTGAGCAGAATTCGAAGACGCGGGCGGGCAGCCAGTCGATGCGCCCGGGAAACGGGCCCGTCATGAAGCCCGCGTGGCCGCCGTGCTCGGGCTGGTCGAGCACGACCGCGCGCGACACCTCGCGCGGGCCGGGCAGCGCCGAGGCGGGCAGGAACGGATCGTTGCGCGCGTTGAGGATCAGCGTGGGCACGTCGATCGCCGCGAGGAGCGGGCGCGTCGTCGCCTGCGTCCAGTAGTCGTTCGCATCGGCGAAGCCGTGCAGCGGCGCGGTGACGATGTCGTCGAAATCGTGCATCGTGCGCGCGGCGAGCAACGCTTGCTTGTCGAAAAGCCCCGGGTACTGTTCGAGCTTCACGAGCGCCTTCCATTTCAGTGTCTTCAGGAAGCTGCGCGTATAGACCATCGAGAAGCCTTGCGACAGCGCGCGGCCGCCCGCGTGGACGTCGATCGGCGTCGACACCGCGGCGGCGGCCGCGACGATCGACGTATCGCCGCGCCGCTCGCCGAGCCAGCGCAGCAGCACGTTGCCGCCGAGCGATACGCCGACCACGACGAGCGGCCCGCGATGGCTCTTCGCGAGCCGCCGCAGGATCCAGTCGACTTCGGCGCTGTCGGCGAGGTGGTAGAAGCGCGGCATCCGGTTCATCTCGCCGCCGCAGCTGCGAAAGTGCGGGACGACGCCGTGCCAGCCGCGCGCGCGGGCGGCCGCCATCAGCACGCGCGCGTAATGCGAATCGGAGCTGCCTTCGAGGCCGTGGAACAGCACAGCGAGCGGCGCGAGCGGCCCGGGCGCCGCGCCGGCGGGGGGCGCGAGCCAGTCGACGTCGATGAAATCGCCGTCGGGCGTGTCCCAGCGCTCGCGCCGGTATGCGACGTCGGGCCGGCGCGCGAAGAGCGCGGGGACGATCGTCTGCGCGTGGCTCGTCGGCAGCCAGAGCGGCGCGCGGTAGAAGGACGAGGCTGCCGGGCGGGCGGTCTCGTCGGCAGCGGGAAGCGGGGGGAGTGCGGTGCTCATCGCTGCGAACGCCCGTCGCTCAGTGGAGCGGCCCCTGTGCGTGGCGGATCTTCGCGGCGAACTGCGTGGCCGTCTGCTCCGGGATCGGACTCGCGTGGATGTGGGCGATCCGCCATTCGCCGCGCTCGTGGATCATCACGTAGGTCGTGAACACCATCTGCGGCTCGGCTGTGAGGTCGGCCTGCTGGTGCGCTTCCGCCACCGTGTAGACGACGGTGCCGAGGCTGTCGTAGACGCGGATGTCGAGCGGCTCGATCGTGACGGGCTGCGTCGACAGCCGCGCGCCGAACCCGCTCCGGATCTGCTCGAGGCCGTGCAGGTGCGTGCCGTCCGACCAGATGCAACTGGCGAAATCCTCGTCGATCCAGAGGACCATCAGCGCGTCGAGGTTGGCGTCGGCGACCGCCTGGTAGTACGCGTTCAGCGTGTCGGCGGCGGCTTCGAAGAGGCGGGCAAAACGTGGCATCGGGTCTATCTCTCGCGCGCGGCGCGCGCCGTTTCATCGAGGCGGCCTCGTCGTCGACGGGGCCGCCCGCTCAGGCGGTGAATCGGGTGCGGGTGCGCGGCGCGCGACGGGCGGCCTCGCGGCCGCGGACATCAGCGCTGTCCGACGAGCATCCCGCGCAAATCGCCGAACACCTGCTCCGGGCTCAGCTCGCGCAGGCACTTCAGGTGGCCGAGCGGGCATTCGCGTTCGAAGCAGGGACTGCATTCGAGATGCAGCCATTGTACCTTTGCCAGCTCCGACAGCGGCGGGGTATGACGCGGATCGGTCGATCCGTAGAGCGCGACGAGCGGCCGGCGCAGCGCCGCCGCGACGTGCATCAGCCCGGAATCGTTCGTGACGACCGCGTTCGCGCGCGCGATCAGCACGCACGCCTCGGTGAGCGAGGTCTGGCCGCAGAGGCTGCGCACGTTCGGCGCGCGCTCGGCGATCGCCTGCGCGGCTGCGGCGTCCTTCGGCGAGCCGAGCGCGACGATCTGCGTGTACGGAAAGGACTGGCTCACGCTCTGCGCGAGCGCGGCGAAATGCTCGGGGGGCCAGCGCTTGGCCGGGCCGTACTCGGCGCCCGGACAGAACACGATGAGCGGCTTGCGCGTGTCGAGGTTAAAGCGCGCCGACACGCGCGCCGTCTCGTTCAGGTCCGCTTCGAGCCGCGGCGGCGGCAGCGTCTGGAACGATTCGGGCAGCTTCGCGCCGGGCGCGTATGCAAGCGCCGCGTAATGTTGTGCCATCGGCGCGCGCGTCTCGCGCGCCTTGCCCGGATTCGCATGCCGCACGTTCAGGAGCGCGTAGCGATGCTCGCCCGTGTAGCCGATCCGAAGCGGGATGCCGGCGAGCCACGGAATCAGCGCCGATTTCAGCGAGTTCGGCAGCACGTACGCGGCGTCGTAACCGAGCTCGCGCAAGTCGCTCGCGAGCTGCCAGCGGTGCAGCATCTGCAGCTTGCCGTGCGCGAGCTCGGTCGCGTGGACATCGTGGATTTCGGGCATCCGCTCGAGCACGGGCGCGACCCACGCGGGCGCCACGGCATCGATGACGATGCGGGGATGCAGTTTCTTCAGCAGCGCGAAAAGCGGCTGCGCCATCAATGCGTCACCGATCCAGTTCGGTGCGATAACCAACGCGCGACGCATCAGGTCGTTTTCCGATGTCGTAATAAAGCGCGACGCTCGTGCGCCGCGCTCGGGTTGCGGGGGAGGGGCGGCGGCGCGCGCCGGCCGGCCGGCGCGCGCCGCGTCGGGCGGTGAAGCCGCCGCGCGCTCAATGGTGGCCGCGCAGCACTTCGCCGTCGCGCAGCTTGTAGCGCGTGCCGCAGTACGGGCAGCGCGCCTCGCCGTGCGAGACGTCGATGAACACGCGCGGATGCGCGCTCCAGCGCGGCATCGCGGGATTCGGGCAGTAAGCGGGCAGATCCTTGGCCGTCAGTTCGATGAGCGGCATTTCCTTGATTTCACTCATGGGGCTTTCTCGTTATGGCAATGGCGAGCGGCGCGCGCCGGCGTGGCGCCGCGCCGCATTCGGGCTCAGATCTTCGTGAGCCAGTCCGCGTGCTTCGCGCTCTTGCCGTTGACGACGTCGAAGAACGCGCTTTGCAGCTTTTCGGTGATCGGGCCGCGCGCGCCGCCGCCGATCGTGCGGTTGTCGAGCTCGCGGATCGGCGTGACCTCGGCCGCGGTGCCGGTGAAGAACGCCTCGTCGGCCGTGTAGACCTCGTCGCGCGTGATGCGCTTCTCGATCACCTCGATGCCGGCTTCCTTCGCGAGCGTGATGACCGTGTCGCGCGTGATGCCGTCGAGGCACGACGCGAGATCCGGCGTGTAGAGCTTGCCGCGGTTCACGAGGAAGAAGTTCTCGCCGGAGCCTTCGGACACGTAGCCGTCGACGTCGAGCAGCAGCGCCTCGTCGTAGCCGTCGGCCGTCGCTTCCTGGTTCGCGAGGATCGAGTTCACGTACCAGCCGGAGGCCTTCGCGCGCACCATCGACACGTTCACGTGATGGCGCGTGAACGACGAGGTCTTCACGCGGATGCCCTTCGCGAGGCCTTCCTCGCCGAGGTACGCACCCCACGGCCATGCGGCGATCGCGACGTGGATCGTGTTGCCCTTGGCCGACACGCCGAGCTTCTCCGAGCCGATCCAGATGATCGGGCGCAGATAGCACGATTCGAGCTTGTTCTCGCGCACGACGTCGCGCTGCGCGGCTTCGAGCGTTTCCTGGTCGAACGGCACGTCCATCTGGAAGATCTTCGCCGAGTTCAGCAGGCGCTTCGTGTGCTCCTTCAGGCGGAAGATCGCCGTGCCGCCGTCGGCCGTCTTGTATGCGCGCACGCCCTCGAAGACGCCCATGCCGTAATGCAGCGTGTGGGTCAGCACGTGGATCTTGGCGTCGCGCCATTCGATCAGCTTGCCGTCCATCCAAATCTTGCCGTCGCGATCGGCCATTGACATAGGTCTTCTCCTAATGGATGCGGGGATGCGCAGAGGGGCGCGCGGCGGCTCGAAACGGTGCCGCGTCGCAAAGGCGCTCATTTTAGCGTTTTTGTACGTGCAACGGTCGGCCCGACAGGGTACGGCGCTATAATCAACGCGCAATCTGCGTGAAAAAATAACGGACGGCGGCGCGCGACGCGCCCGAGCGTCCGGCTTTTCGCCTTCGCGGCGCCTCCCCGATGCTCGCACGCCTGTCCGCCACCGACCGTTTCGCCCTCGCGCAGGGTTTCCGCGACTTTTCCCCGACGCTGATGGCGATCCTGTCGTGGGGGCTCGTCACCGGCATCGCAATGAGCAAATCGGTGCTGACGACGGGGCAGGCGCTCGGCATGTCGATCCTCGTCTACGCGGGCTTGTCGCAGCTCGCCGTGCTGCCGCTGTTCGCCGCGAAGCTGCCGGTCTGGACGATTCTCCTGACGGCCGCGATGGTGAACATGCGCTTCGTGATCTTCAGTGCGGGGCTCGCCCCCCATTTCTCGTATCTGCCGCTGTGGCGGCGCCTCGCGATCGGCTATTTCAACGGCGACGTGATCTATCTGCTGTTCCAGAAGCAGGGCTTCGTCGCGGGCCACGTGCCCGGCAAGGAGGCGTACTTCTGGGGGATGGCGCTCACGAGCTGGTTCGCGTGGCAGGCTTCGTCGCTCGTCGGCATCGCGCTCGCGAGCGCGTTTCCCGACAGTTGGGGGCTCGCGCTCGCCGGCACGCTCGCGCTGATTCCGATCATGGTCTCGGCGATCTCGAACCGCTCGACGCTCGCGGCCGTCGCGGTGGCGGGGATCGTGTCGCTCGTCGCGTTCGATCTGCCGTACCGGCTCGCGCTGCCGCTCGCGGTGGTCGCGGCGCTCGCGGCAGGCAGCGCCGCCGACTGGTTCGTCGAGCGCGCCGACTGGCGGCGCATCCGCGCGGCGGGCACGGAGGACGCCGAATGAGCGACTGGCAGGTCTGGCTCGCGATCGCCGGGATGACGCTCGTCACCGCGATCACGCGCGCGCTCTTCCTCGCGGGCGGCGAGCGCACGGTGCTGCCCGAGCGCGCGCAGCGCTCGCTGCGCTACGCGCCCGCCGCGGCGCTCGTCGCGGTGGTGCTGCCCGACGTGCTCGAGACGCCCGAAGGCCTCTCGTTCGCGCTGTCGAACCACGATTTCTACGCGGCGGCGGCGGGCCTCGCGTGGTTCCTGTGGCGGCGGAGCATGCTCGGCACGATCGTCGTCGGGATGCTGGTGTTCACCGCGTTGCGGATCCTGTTCTGAGCGCCGGCGGGCCCGGCCGCCCGGCATGCCGCGCGGGCCGCCGCGGCATGCGCGACGCAACGGCGCACTGCGCCGCGAAATGGCGGGGATTCGCCGCGCGGCAGGGTAGCGCGCCGGGCGGATCGGCTAGAATGGCCCTTTCCGGAATTTTTTCGCGCGCGCGCCGCGCGGGCCTCGCCGCGCAAAGCCGGCGGGCCGCGCGAGGCGCCCGGCGCGGCAGCCCGCGCGCGTCGAACCGCCTTCCTTCATCAACCTTCATCAGTCCCATGAGCCAAGTAAAGCGTCTTACCGACCTGATCGCCGAAGGCAAGCTGTCCGGCAAACGCGTGTTCATCCGCGCCGATCTGAACGTGCCGCAGGACGATCACGGCAACATCACCGAAGACACGCGCGTGCGCGCGTCGGTGCCCGCGATCCAGGCGGCGCTCGACGCGGGCGCGGCCGTGATGGTCACGTCGCACCTCGGCCGCCCGACGGAAGGCGAGTTCAAGCCCGAGGATTCGCTCGCGCCCGTCGCGAAGCGCCTGGCCGAGCTGCTCGGCCGCGATGTGCCGCTCGTCGCGAACTGGGTCGAGAACGGGGTCGAGGTCGCGCCCGGGCAGGTCGTGCTGCTCGAGAACTGCCGCGTGAACAAGGGCGAGAAGAAGAACTCGGACGAGCTCGCGCAGAAGATGGCGAAGCTCTGCGACGTCTACGTGAACGACGCGTTCGGCACCGCGCACCGCGCGGAGGCGACCACCCACGGCATCGCGAAGTACGCCCCCGTCGCGTGCGCGGGTCCGCTGCTCGCGGCCGAGCTCGACGCGCTCGGCAAGGCGCTCGGCAACCCGAAGCGCCCGCTGGTGGCGATCGTCGCGGGCTCGAAGGTGTCGACGAAGCTGACGATCCTGAAGTCGCTCGCGGAGAAGGTCGATCAATTGATCGTCGGCGGCGGCATCGCGAACACGTTCATGCTCGCGGCGGGGCTTGCGATCGGCAAGTCGCTCGCCGAGGCCGATCTCGTCGGCGAGGCGAAGGCGATCATCGACGAAGCCCGCAAGCGCGGCGCGTCGGTGCCGATCCCGACCGACGTCGTCGTCGCGAAGGAATTCTCGCCGACGGCCGCCGCCACCGTGAAGAAGGTCGCCGACATCGAAGCCGACGACATGATCCTCGACATCGGCCCGGACACCGCGAAGGCGCTCGCCGGCCAGCTCGAGAAGGCGGGCACGATCGTCTGGAACGGCCCGGTCGGCGTGTTCGAGTTCGACCAGTTCGGCAACGGCACGAAGACGCTCGCCGACGCGATCGCGAGCTCGGCCGCGTTCTCGATCGCGGGCGGCGGCGACACGCTTGCCGCGATCGCGAAGTACGGCATCCACGACAAGGTCAGCTACATCTCGACGGGCGGCGGCGCGTTCCTCGAATTCCTCGAGGGCAAGAAGCTGCCCGCCGTCGAAGTGCTGGAAACGCGCGCGTAACGCGCGCGGCGGGGCGCGCGGCGGCGCGTGAGCGCCGGCGTCGCGCCGAGCCGAACGCGCGGGCGGCGCCCGCCCGCGCGATGCCGGGGCTCACGCGCGTTGCGCGCCGCGCCGGACGGGCGGCATACGTCGGCCGCCGCGCGGCGCGCCCGCAGCGGGCGCGCCGGACCCGAATCAACGACGCGGCGCCGGCCGTTCACGCCGGCGCCCGCGTACAAAGCGACGCCGGGCGCACGCACCGGCGCGCGTTCCGAAGCGGCGGCGGCTGGGCCGCGCGGCTTCGGCTCTCGCGGCGTTACATCCAGCGCTTTCACTCAGTCAGACGAGGAGATTCATGCACCGCGCCACCAAGATAGTCGCCACGATCGGTCCGGCATCCAGCTCGCCGGAAGTCCTGTCGCAGATGATGCACGCGGGTCTCGACGTCGTGCGGCTCAATTTCTCGCACGGCTCCGCCGACGATCACCGCGAGCGCGCCGAGATGGTCCGCGAGGCCGCGCGGCGGGTCGGCCGGGAAATCGCAATCATGGCGGACCTGCAGGGGCCGAAGATCCGGGTCGGCAAGTTCGAGGCGGGCAAGACGACGCTCACGCCCGGCCAGCCGTTCATCCTCGACGCGACGTGCGAGCTCGGCAACGACGAGCGGGTCGGCCTCGACTACAAGGATCTGCCGCGCGACCTGAAGCCGGGCGACGTGCTGCTGCTCAACGACGGCCTGATCGTGCTGAAGGTCGATCGCGTGCTCGGCGACGAGATCCACACGACCGTCAAGGTGGGCGGCGATCTGTCGAACAACAAGGGGATCAACCGGCAGGGCGGCGGGCTGTCGGCGCCCGCGCTGACCGCGAAGGACATGGAGGACATCCGCACCGCGATGTCGCTCGGCGCGGATCTCGTCGCGGTGTCGTTCCCGAAGAACGCGACCGACATGGAGATGGCGCGCCAGCTCGCGAACATCGCGGGCGCGCCTTACGGCATCAAGCCGAAGATGATCGCGAAGATCGAGCGCGCGGAGGCGATTCCGGCGCTGCAGGAGATTCTCGATGCGTCGGACGGCATCATGGTCGCGCGCGGGGACCTCGCCGTCGAGGTCGGCAACGCGGCCGTGCCCGCGCTGCAGAAGCGGATGATCCGGATGGCGCGCGAGTCGAACAAGCTCGTGATCACCGCGACGCAGATGATGGAATCGATGATCCACGCGCCGGTGCCGACGCGCGCGGAAGTGTCGGACGTCGCGAACGCGGTGCTCGACGGCACCGACGCGGTGATGCTGTCGGCCGAGACGGCGACGGGCAAGTACCCGGCCGTCACGATCGAGGCGATGGCGGCCGTCTGCGTCGAGGCGGAGAAATCCGAGCACGTCGAGCTCGACAAGGATTTTCTCGACCGCACGTTCACGCGGATCGACCAGTCGATCGCGATGGGCGCGCTTTTCACCGCGTACCACCTGGGCGCGAAGGCGATCGTCGCGCTGACCGAATCGGGCGCGACCGCGCTGTGGATGTCGCGCCACTACACGCACGTGCCGATCTTCGCGCTCACGCCGCGGGTCGGCAGCGAGCGTGCGATGGCGCTGTTTCGCAACGTGACGCCGCTGCACGTGGACTTCAACAGCGACCGCGATTCCGCGCTGCAGCAGGCGCTCGAACTGATCGTGCGGCGCGGCTATGTCGCGCACGGCGACATGGTCGTGCTGACGGTGGGCGAGCCGATGGGGCAGGCGGGCGGCACGAACACGCTGAAGATCGTGCGCGTGGGCGAGCACTACTGAAGCAACCGAACGGGCGTTCGGCGCCCGGGCGCGCCGGGCACGCCCGTTGCGCGCGCAAAGAGCCGCGGGGTCGGACGCCTCGCGGCTTTTTTTTCGCTCGAAGGCGGCCTGAAAGACGTAACAAATTGCCAGCGAATCCGCCATTTGGTCTGAATCGGGGGCGCTTCGCGATAAAATGCGGCTATTCGACGCTCGGCCGCGCCGGTCCGCCCGCCTTCGAAGCGGGGGCGGGCACCGGACGCCGCGTAGGGCGCAAGGTTTTCATTCAAGGAGTACCACAATGCCTCTCGTATCAATGCGTCAACTGCTGGATCACGCCGCGGAGAACGGCTACGGCCTGCCCGCGTTCAACGTGAACAACCTGGAACAGGTGCAGGCGATCATGGCGGCCGCCGACGAAGTCGGCGCGCCCGTGATCATGCAGGCATCGGCGGGCGCCCGGAAGTACGCGGGCGAGGCGTTCCTGCGCCACCTGATCGAGGCGGCGGTGGAATCGTACCCGCACATTCCCGTCGTGATGCACCAGGATCACGGCCAGTCGCCCGCCGTGTGCATGGCGGCGATCCGCAGCGGCTTCACGAGCGTGATGATGGACGGCTCGCTCGAGGCCGACGGCAAGACGGTCGCATCGTACGAATACAATGTCGACGTGTCCCGCAAGGTCGTCGAGATGGCGCACTCGATCGGCGTGACGGTCGAGGCCGAGCTCGGCGTGCTCGGCTCGCTCGAGACGATGAAGGGCGACAAGGAAGACGGCCACGGCGCCGAAGGCACGATGACGCGCGAGCAACTGCTGACGGACCCCGAGCAGGCCGCCGACTTCGTCAAGCTCACGCAGTGCGACGCGCTCGCGATCGCGATCGGCACGTCGCACGGTGCGTACAAGTTCACGAAGAAGCCGACGGGCGACATCCTGTCGATCCAGCGGATCAAGGAGATTCACGCGCGCATTCCGAACACCCACCTCGTGATGCACGGGTCGTCGTCGGTGCCGCAGGATCTGCTCGCGGAAATCCGCGAATTCGGCGGCGACATGAAGGAAACCTACGGCGTGCCCGTCGAGGAAATCCAGGAAGGCATCAAGCACGGCGTGCGCAAGGTCAACATCGACACCGACCTGCGTCTCGCGATCACGGGCGCGATCCGCCGCTACATGTTCGAGAATCCGGGCAAGTTCGATCCGCGCGATTACCTGAAGCCCGCGCGCGAAGCGGCGAAGAAGATCTGCGTCGCGCGCTATCTGGCGTTCGGCTGCGAGGGCCAGGCGGCGAAGATCAAGCCGGTGCCGCTCGAGAAGATCGCCGAGAAGTACAAGGCGGGCGACCTCGCGCAAGTGGTGCGTTGAGTCTGTAGTACGATCTGGCCGGCCCGCGAGCGGGGCGGCCGGGCAAGTCCGGTCCGGCCCCGAAGCCGGCCGGCCCCGCCGGGCCAAGCCGCCCGGCCGGTTCGCCGAAGTATTGCAAGGCCGCCGTTCCCGCCAGCCGCGGGGAACGGCGTTTCCCTTTTTGTTTGGCTCCTTATCTGCGAAAAGACGATGTCTACCCTTTACGAATCCACGCTGCGCTCGCTGCCGCTCCTCGGTCGCGGCAAGGTCCGCGACAACTACGCGCTCGGCAACGACAAGCTCCTGATCGTCACGACCGATCGCCTGTCGGCGTTCGACGTCATCATGGGCGAGCCGATTCCGAACAAGGGCCGCGTGCTGAACCAGATGGCGAACTTCTGGTTCGACAGGCTCGCGCACATCGTCCCGAATCATCTGACGGGCGTCGCGCCCGAGACGGTCGTCGCCGCCGACGAGGTCGAGCAGGTGAAGGGGCGCGCGGTCGTCGTCAAGCGGCTCGAGCCGATCCTCGTCGAGGCGGTCGTGCGCGGCTATCTGGCGGGCAGCGGCTGGAAGGACTACCAGGCGACGGGCAAGGTGTGCGGCGTCGAGCTGCCGGCCGGCCTGTCGAACGCGCAGAAGCTCCCCGAGCCGATCTTCACGCCCGCCGCGAAGGCCGAGATGGGCCATCACGACGAGAACATCTCGTTCGAGGAAACCGAGCGGCGCATCGGCACCGAGCTCGCCGCGACGATTCGCGACATCTCGATCAGGCTGTACAAGGAAGCGGCCGATTACGCGGCGACGCGCGGCATCATCATCGCCGACACGAAGTTCGAGTTCGGCCTCGACGAGCACGGCGAGCTGTTCCTGATGGACGAGGCGTTGACGGCCGATTCGTCGCGCTTCTGGCCGGCGGACGAATACCGGGTCGGCACGAACCCGCCGTCGTTCGACAAGCAGTTCGTCCGCGACTGGCTCGAGGCGCAGAACTGGAACAAGGCGCCGCCCGCGCCGAAGCTGCCCGACGATGTGGTCGCGAAGACGAGCGCGAAGTATCAGGAAGCGCTCGAGCGCATCACGGGCAAGACGCTCGACTGACCATCGTCCGATTCACCGAAACGAGGAAGCGCACGATGAGCGAAGTCCAGACCGCCCACACGCACAGCGCGCCGCTCGTCGGCGTGCTGATGGGTTCCAGCTCCGACTGGGACGTGATGAAGCATGCCGTCGCGATTCTGCAGGAATTCGACGTGCCGTACGAGGCGAGGGTCGTGTCCGCGCACCGGATGCCCGACGAGATGTTCGACTACGCGCAGCAGGCGCGCGAGCGCGGCCTGCGCGCGATCATCGCGGGCGCGGGCGGCGCCGCGCACCTGCCCGGCATGCTCGCCGCGAAGACGACGGTGCCCGTGCTCGGCGTGCCCGTCGCGAGCAAGTACCTGAAGGGCGTCGATTCGCTGCACTCGATCGTGCAGATGCCGAAGGGCGTGCCCGTGGCGACGTTCGCGATCGGCGAGGCCGGCGCGGCGAACGCGGCGCTCTTCGCGGTGTCGATCCTGTCCGGCACGTCGGCCGACTATGCGAACCGGCTCGCCGCGTTCCGCGTGCGGCAGAACGAGGCCGCGCACGCGATGGCGCTGCCGCCGCTGTGAGGCCGCCGCGCGAGCCGCTTGCAACATCGATTGTCCTGACCGCGGCGGGCGCCGCCGCCCGCCGCCACCGACCCTAGACATGACTGCACTCCCCACTCCGAATTCCCCGATCCTGCCGGGCGCCTGGCTCGGCATGGTCGGCGGCGGCCAGCTCGGCCGCATGTTCTGCTTTGCCGCGCAAGCGATGGGCTACCGCGTCGCCGTGCTCGATCCCGATCCGACGAGCCCCGCGGGCGCCGTCGCCGACAAGCATCTGCGCGCCGCGTACGACGACGAGGCCGCGCTCGCCGAGCTCGCGCAATTGTGCGATGCCGTATCGACCGAATTCGAGAACGTGCCCGCCGCGAGCCTCGAGCTGCTCGCGCAATCGACGTTCGTCGCGCCGGCCGGCCGGTGCGTCGCGATCGCGCAGGACCGGATCGCCGAGAAACGATTCATCGCGGCGTCGGGCGTGCCCGTCGCGCCGCACGTCGTGATCGAATCGCACGCGCAGCTCGCCGCGCTCGCCGATGCGGACCTCGCCGCGGTGCTGCCCGGCATCCTGAAGACCGCGCGTCTCGGTTACGACGGCAAGGGGCAGGTGCGTGTCGCGACGGTGCGCGAGGCGCGCGACGCGTACGCGTCGCTCGGCGGCGTGCCTTGCGTGCTCGAGAAGCGCCTGCCGCTCGAATACGAGGTGTCGGCGCTGATCGCGCGCGGCGCGAACGGCGCGTCGGCGGTGTTTCCGCTCGCGCAGAACACGCACCACGGCGGCATCCTGTCGCTGAGCGTCGTGCCTGCGCCCGCCGCGAGCGATGCGCTCGTGCGCGAAGCGCAGCAGGCGGCCGTGCGGATCGCCGATTCGCTCGGCTACGTCGGCGTGCTGTGCGTCGAGTTCTTCGTGCTCGAAGACGGCTCGCTCTTCGCGAACGAAATGGCGCCGCGCCCGCACAACTCCGGCCATTACACGGTCGACGCGTGCGAGACGAGCCAGTTCGAGCAGCAGGTGCGCGCGATGACGCGGCTGCCGCTCGGCAGCACGCGCCAGCATTCGCCCGCCGCGATGCTCAACGTGCTCGGCGACGTGTGGTTCGCGAACGGCGTGTCGGGTGAGCCCGTCACGCCGCCGTGGGACGAGGTCGCCGCGATGCCGACCGCGCGGCTGCATCTGTACGGCAAGGAAGAGGCGCGCGCCGGCCGCAAGATGGGCCATGTGAACTTCACCGCGGCGACGCGCGACGAAGCGGTCGCCGGCGCGACCGCGTGCGCGCGGCTGTTGCGCATTGCGCTCGACTGACGGAGCGCGCGATGTCGAACGATCGACCCTTCCCGAGCGCCGAGGCCATCGAGGACGCGGCCGCGCGGCTCGATGCGGGCGAGCTCGTCGCGTTTCCGACCGAGACCGTCTACGGGCTCGGCGCCGACGCGCAGAACCCGGCCGCCGTCGCGCGCATCTACGCGGCGAAAGGGCGGCCGGCGAACCATCCGGTGATCGTCCATCTCGCGCCGGGCAGCGATCCCGGTTATTGGGTCGAAGCGTTGCCCGCCGACGCGAAGAAGCTGATCGACGCGTTCTGGCCCGGCCCGCTCACGCTGATCCTGAAGCGCGCCACGCACATTCCGGACGCGGTGAGCGGCGGGCAGGACTCGGTCGGCTTGCGCTGTCCGTCGCATCCGGTCGCGCAGGCGCTGCTGCGCGCGTTCGACGCGCGGCGCGGCGGGCACGGCGGCGTCGCCGCGCCGTCGGCGAACCGCTTCGGCCACGTGAGCCCGACCACCGCGCAGCACGTGCGCGACGAGTTCGGCGATGCCGTCCATGTGCTCGATGGCGGCCCGTCCGACGTCGGCATCGAATCGACGATTCTCGATTTGTCGCGCGGCTTTCCGGCGCTGCTGCGCCCGGGCCATGTGAGCCCGCGGCAGATCGCCGACGTGCTTGGCGTCGCGCCGCGCCTGCCCGACGGCAGCGACGCAACCGCGCCGCGCGCGTCCGGCACGCTCAAGGCGCATTACGCGCCGCGCACGCCGCTTGCGCTCGCGGCGTTCGAGCGGCTCGAGCCGCTGCTCGCGGCCGCGCGCGACACGGGCGAACCGGTGGCGCTCGTCGCGCGCGCGTCGCGCGCCGGCGCGTGGGCGCATGCGGCGGGCGTGCATTTCGTCGCGGCGCCCGAGGATCCGGCGGCGTACGCGCGCGAGCTCTACGGGTTGCTGCGCGCGCTCGATCGCGCGCAGGTCGCGCGCATTCTCGTCGAGAAGCTGCCCGATACGGCCGAATGGACGGCGGTAAACGACCGGCTCGGCCGCGCGGCGGCGGCGTTCGACGCGCAGGCGTGAGCGCCGGCCGGGCGGGCCGCTGATCCGGCGGGCGGGAGCGAGCGCGGCTGCGTTATGCTGCTGTCGCCGAAGCCGAAGCCGAAGCCGAAGCCGAAGTACCGAAGTACCGAAACGCCGCGATCCCCAAACGACAACGCCCCGTCACGCATCACGCGTGACGGGGCGGTTTCACTTCGTCACTTCAAGCCGGCCGCCGTTTCGCGCCGCGATCGGGCCGGGCCGCGCGAGGCGCGCCGCCCGTCGCGAGCCGGCGTTACTTGCCGACGCCCGTTTTCGCGATCTGCTGCTCGACGTATTGCGCGAAGAGCGCGTGCAGGCGCGTCGTCGGGTGGACCGTGTCGGCGAACATGTACGTCTGGTCCGCGTTCGCGACCGTGTACATCTGCGGCGAGCAGAACAGCGACGAGCCGAACGCGGTCGGGTTCGCGACCCCCGCCTTCGTCGCGGCGGCGATCATCGATTGCAGGTTGCACGCGGTGCCCGTGTTCGCCACCGAGAAGCCGTTGCCCTGGTAGTTCGCGGCGATGCCGTCCTGCCACGTGAATGCGTCGATCAGCACGGCCTTCGCGGGATCGACGTTCAGCGCCTTCAGCGCCGCGACGAGCGTGCTGTTGAAGATCGTCGACAACTGCGTGAGCGCGGCCTGCTGGCCCGTCGACGCCGCGAGCGGCGTGCCGCCGATGTCCGGCACGTTCGATACGAACACGTGCGTCGCGCCCGCCGCGACGATCTGCTGGACGACGCCCGCGAGCTGCTGCGCGGCGAGGCCGATCTGCTGCGCGGCGGCGAGCTGCGCGGCGGGCGTATTGCCCTGAGCCTGCGCGACCTGCACCTGATAGAAGATGTCGTTCGCGCCGCCGTTGACGAGCACGATCTGATTCGCGTTGAAGCTGCCGTGCTGCTGCAGGTATTGCTGCACCTGCGTCGCGACGGGCACGGTCGTCGCCTGCGCGTAGTCGGCGTTCGCGACGCTCGCGTCCGCGTGGCCGATGCCCGGCTGCTGCGTGACGCGCGAGCCGCCCTGCGCGTAGCCCAGGCCGCCCGCCGCCTGCAGCGGCACGCCGAAGCCGCCTTCGAACGCCGGGGTGAGCGTGTCGCCGTAGTAGGCGGCGACGTCCTGCGTCCATACCTGGCCCGGATTCGTCGTGAAGCGCCCGCCGCCGAAGCCGATCAGGATCTGCGGCGAATACGTGCCGACGTCCGACAGGCTGTCGCCGAAGGACACGACCTGCATGTTCACGCCGGCGCTCGGCTGCGACGAGCCGTTGTCGTCGCCGCCGCCGCAGGCGGCGAGCAGCGCGAACGCGGCGCTCGCGAGCGCGACCTGCGCGCCGCGCCAGAAGCGGCGGCGCGCGGCGCCGGCGGGTTGTTGTTGTCGTTGCAGCGGATTCATGCGGGTCTCTCCTCGTAGATAGGCTTGTGTTGCATGGCCTGCGCCGGGGGCGCGACGCGTGGCGGCGACGCGGCTCGGCGCAATGGTTGTGAAGCCTCGTTTCGTTATCGTTCGCGAGGCGCGGCGGCGAGCGCGGGCGGCTCGTCCGATTGCGCGCGCGCGTGCGCAACCCGAGCATGATAAGCGCTCGCCCATTCGGGTGGACCGAAAACCGCACGCAGCTTGTTGCGCCAGCCTTCGACGCCGATCGCGTCCGCCGCCATCGAGCGCCATTCATGGAACGTCGCGACAAGCGGATTGTTCGAGCGCAGCGGCTCGACGATCCCGTATTCGGGCGGATCGCGCGGGTCCTCGTCGACGTAGCTGCCGAACAGGCGATCCCAGATCACGAGCACGCCGGCGTAATTGCGATCGATGTAGCGCGGGTTGCGCGCATGGTGCGCGCGGTGGATCGACGGCGTGTTCAGCACGTATTCGAGCCAGCCGAGCTTCGGAATCGTCTGCGTATGGACGAAGAACTGGAACGCGAGATTGATGAGCACGATGCCGACGATCTGCTGCGGCGGGAAGCCGAGAAACGCGAGCGGCAGCCAGAACGCCCACATGCCGGCGATCGGATACATCAGGCTTTGCCGCATCGCGGTCGAGAAATTCAGGCGTTCGGACGAATGGTGAACGACGTGCGCGGCCCACAGCCAGCGCACGCGGTGACTGCAGCGATGGAACACGTAGTAGAGCAGATCCTGCGCGACGAACAGCACGGCGAACGCGATTCACGTGGCGTCCCACGTGACGAGCCGGTAATGCGCGTAGCAGTACGCATAGACCGGGATCACGAAGATCCACGCGATCTTGTCCGCGCCCTGGTGCATCAGCGCGAGCGCCGCGTTGCAGAGCGTGTCGCGCAGGTTGTAGACGTGCTCGCCGGGGCGCGTGCGCGCGAGATGCCACGCTTCCCAGCCGATGCAGAGCAGGAAGACGGGCGCGAGCGCGAGCAGAAGCAATTCGACGTTGAATTGCATGAGTGTCTCCCTCTTGTTGTGATTCGAGCGACCCGGCGCGCGTGGTATGCGATCCGCGTGCGCGGCTCGTCGACGTCAATTGCAGACAAAAGGGTACGCAATCGCCGTACTGGGCGCGAGAGTGTTTCGTAGAGGGAGTCTTCGACGGGCGGGCACGCCCGCGGCGCCATGGTGGCGGCCGTCGGCGAAAACCCGGGCATGCGGGCGTTCATGCGGCATCCGGCGAGGGAAACGGCGAGGGAAACGGCGAGGGAAACGGCGAGGGAAACGGCGAGGGAAACGGCGAGGGAAACGGCGAGGGAAACGGCGAGGGAAACGGCGAGGCGGAATCGGTTCCGCTTCGTGCACGGCGGCGAAATCGGCGCCGCCGTGCATGTCGGGCGCGAATCAGCGTGGCCCTTCGTACACCCATTCGAGCAGCGCGTCGTGCGCCGCGCGCGCGGCCGACGCGCGATCGTCGTTGATGAAGCTGACGACGACATAGCTCGAGCCGTCCGCCGATGCGACGTAGCCCGCGATCGCGCGCACGTCGCGCAGCGTGCCCGTCTTGATGTGCGCGTTGCCGCCGACGGGTGCGTTCGTCAGCCGGTTCCGCATCGTGCCGTCGACACCCGCGATCGGCAGCGAATCGACGAACGCCTGCGCGACGGGGCTCGCGTTGGCCGCCTGCAGCATGTCGGCGAGCCCGAGCGCGCTCACGCGCTCGTCGCGCGACAGCCCCGAGCCGTTCTCGAGCGCGAGCCCGTCGGTGGGCAGCCCGCTGTGCGCGAGGAACGCGCGGATCGTGTCGGCCGACTGCGCGGGCGTCGCGGGCGGCCGGTGCTCGACCGCGCCGATCGTGAGGAACAGGTTGCGCGCCATCACGTTGTTGCTGAACTTGTTGATGTCGTGCACGACGCTCGACAGCACCGGGCCGTGGTGCGACGCAACGGGCCGCGCGCGGCCCGGCACCTTGCCCTCGGCGATCGTCCCCGAGAACGAGCCGCCCGTCTGCCGCCACAGCGCGAGAAAGCCGCGCGCGAAGAACGTGGAATGGTTCAGCACCGCGAGATTGGTCGTCGTCGGGCCGCAGCTCGGCGGATAGTCGCCCGCGAACGACGCGGTGAGCTCGCCGTTCGCATCGGTCACGAGCGTCGGGCGCGCCGCGTCGCACGAGCCCTGTCCCTCGACGAGCCGGTTGTCGACGTTCAGGTTCGCGAGCGCCGGCACGACGTCGACTGCGATCGCGCCGCTGTCGGTCGGCGTCACCGTAAACGACAGCGCCTTGAACGCGTAGAGCAGCGGGTCGGGGCCGACGTTGTACGGGGCGCTCGCGTCGTCGTCGAGCGGCGGCAGGTCGCGCGTCTGCGGCGCGAAGAAGGTCTTGTCGAGCACGAGCGCGCCGTCGACGTTGACGATTCCCGCGCGGCGGATCTTGTTGACGAGGTCGATCAGTTCCTCCGGCACGAGCTTCGGGTCTCCGGTGCCCTTGATGTACAGCGTGCCGTGCAGCGTGCCGTTCTCGTCGACGTCGCCGTCGGCGTACGCGCTCGTACGCCAGCGATAATCGGCGCCGAGCAGCGACAGCCCCGCGTAGGTGGTCACGAGTTTCATCGTCGAGGCGGGCTGCATCGGCCGGCTCGCGTTCCATGCGACGGCGGGCGTGCGATCGCCGATCCGCTCGACGACGACGCTCAGGCTCGACGCCGGCACGCGCGCGCGCTGCAGCGCGACGAGCACCGAGGCGGGCAGCACGTTGCGCGCGGCCGACACCGCGGCCGGATAGCGGGGGGGCTTCGGTTTCCTGCGGGCGTCGGCGGGCGCGGCGAACGCGAGCGCGGCGCACGCGGCGACGAGCATCGCGCCGCGCGCGAGCGTGCGCCGCGCACGGACGGCGGCGGGCGGGGGCGGACTTGGCGAGGCGGCGATGCGGCAGGCGTGGTGATTCATCGACGAATGCGGGAGAACGGAAGGCGACGTGAGCAACGGGCGCGCGCGTGGCGCAAGCCGCACATTGTAGAGAAAACGGCGCGCGAGCAGCGCCGAAATCGCCCGAAGGTCCGTTCCCGCGCGCGGCGGCGCTACAATGTCCGCCATCTCGAACGCATGCGACGGACGTTTTTCAGGATGCGGATATTGCTGGTTGAAGACGATCGGATGATCGCCGAAGGCGTGCGCAAGGCGCTGAAGGCCGACGGCTGCGCGGTCGACTGGGTGCAGGACGGCGACGCGGCGCTCACCGCGCTCGGCGGCGAGGCGTACGATCTGCTGCTGCTCGATCTCGGGCTGCCCAAGCGCGACGGCATCGACGTGCTGCGCACGCTGCGCGCGCGCGGGCTCGCGCTGCCGGTGCTGATCCTCACCGCGCGCGATGCGGTCGCCGATCGCGTGAAGGGCCTCGACGCGGGCGCCGACGACTATCTCGTCAAGCCGTTCGATCTCGACGAGCTCGCCGCGCGGATGCGCGCGCTGATCCGCCGCCAGTCGGGGCGCAGCGAATCGATGATCCGGCACGGCGCGCTGACGCTCGATCCGGCGTCGCATCAGGTGACGCTCGACGGGGCGCCCGTCGCGCTGTCGGCGCGCGAGTTCGCGCTGCTCGAAGCGCTGCTCGCGCGTCCGGGCGCGGTGCTGTCGAAGAGCCAGCTCGAGGAGAAGATGTACGGCTGGGGCGAGGAGATCGGCAGCAACACCGTCGAGGTCTATATCCACGCGCTGCGCAAGAAGCTCGGCTCGGACCTGATCCGCAACGTCCGCGGCCTCGGCTACATGGTCGTGAAGGAAGCGTAGCGCGTGAGGTCGATTCGCCATCAATTGCTGATCTGGCTGCTCGCGATCGTCGTGGCCGGCGTGGGGCTCGCCGGCTGGATGATCTACCGGCAGGCGCTTGCCGCCGCCAACGAGCTGTTCGACTATCAGCTGCAGCAGATCGCGGCCGCGCTGCCGTCCGAGCCGTTCTCGCAGGTGCTCGGCTCGCAGACGAACGGCGACGAAGGGATCGTGATCCAGATCTGGAACCGCAACGGCGTGCTGATGTACTTCTCGCATCCGCGCGCGCCGATCGCCCCGCGCGCCGAGCTCGGCTTCTCGACCGAGCGCACCGAGCGCGGCGCGTGGCGCGTGTACGGCGCGATCGTCGGCGACAACGTCGTGCAGCTCGCGCAGCCGCTATCGGTGCGCAACCGGCTCGCCGCGAGCGTCGCGCTGCGCACGCTCTGGCCGCTCATCGTGCTGCTGCCCTTCCTCGGCGCGGCCGTCTGGATGATCGTCGGGCGCGGGCTCGCGCCGCTGCAGCGCGTGACCCGCGCAGTCGAGGCACGCCGGCCCGAGGCGCTCGATCCGCTGCCCGATTCGCCGCTGCCGCTCGAGGTGCGTCCGCTCGTGCGCGCGCTCAACGGGCTGCTTGCACGGCTGTCGGCCGCGCTCGACACGCAAAAGGCGTTCGTCGCGGACGCCGCGCACGAGCTGCGCACGCCGCTTGCCGCCGTGCAGATTCAAGCGCAACTCGTCGCGCGTGCGCAGGACGACGTGTCGCGCCGCGAGGCGATCGTCGATCTGCAAAGCGGCGTCACGCGCGCGACGCGCCTCGCCGAGCAGTTGCTCGCGCTCGCGCGCGCCGAACCCGGCGACGCGACGGTGCGCGAGCGCGTCGATCTGCGCGCGATCGTCGAAGAGTGCGTCGCCGCACACGCGCCGCTCGCGCAGCGGCGCGACATCGATCTGGGCTTCGAGCGGGTCGAGGACGCGAGCGTGGACGCCGATCCCGCCGCGTTGCGCGTGATGTTCAACAACCTGCTCGACAACGCGGTGAAGTACACGCCGGCGGGCGGGCGCATCGACGTGTCGCTCACGCGCGGCGAAGGCGCGCGCGCGTGCGTGCAGATAGGCGACAGCGGCCCCGGCATCCCGGCCGCCGAGCGCGAGCGCGTATTCGATCGTTTCTACCGCGACACGTCCGCGCGGGCGCGCACCGACGTCGCGGGCAGCGGCCTCGGGCTCGCGATCGTCAAGCGGGTGGCCGCGCAGCAGCGCGCGAGCGTGACGCTCGGCGAGGCGGCGGCGGGCGGGCTGCTCGTCAGCGTCTCGCTGCCGTGCGCCGGCCCCGCGTGACGCACGGGCCGCCGTGGCGGAGCCGCGACGGCGGGCAGGCGTGTCCGCGCGCGGCCCGGCGCGCGCGAAGGCTTCTGGCGCAACCGCTTTGACCGCGGCACGCGGCATCGCGATCCGTGGTTTGGCGATTCGCGCGTGGTGACGGTGCGCCGCGATGCGGCCGCCGAGCCCGAACCCCGAATGCGGCTGCCCGCGCCGGAAGCGGCGCGGCCGGCACGGAAGGGTCCTGCCTATGCGCGGCGCGTACCGCATGCGCCGCACCCGCACAAAGCCGCGGCCGTCCCGCTGGCGGCATTGCCGCGCCGCCGTCGATCGAACCGGCCCCATCATTCGGACGCGATGCGCGAAGCTCTTGCGCGGGCCCGTCGCTTGCTCGTTCCGTTTATCGGTGCCGAAACCGATTAAGCCTGCTTTAAGCCAGGGTCGTTACGCTTCAAGCCATTAGATGAGGAGAGCGATCGATGACTACCCGAATCCTTGCACGTGGCGCAGTTGCCGTGGCTGTCGCCGCGGCGTTGTCGGCAGGCTATGTGGCGGGCACCCGCCGGGCGGAGCCGCAGATCATCACGCCGGCGGTCGCCGCGCTGATGCCGGCCGAGGCGGCCGCGAAGACGGGCATTCCCGATTTTTCCGGGCTGGTCGAGACCTACGGGCCGGCCGTCGTGAACATCAGCGCGAAGCACGTCGTGCAGCGCGCCGCGCAGCGTCGCGCGGCGCCGCAGTTGCCGATCGACCCGGACGATCCGTTCTATCAATTCTTCCGACATTTCTACGGGCAGATTCCCGGGATGGGCGGCGGCCGCCAGCCGCAGCCGGACGACCAGCCGAGCACGAGCCTCGGCTCCGGCTTCATCATCAGCGCCGACGGGTATATCCTGACTAACGCGCACGTGATCGACGGTGCGAACGTCGTGACCGTGAAGCTCACCGACAAGCGCGAGTACAAGGCGAAGGTCGTCGGCGCCGACAAGCAGTCCGACGTCGCGGTGCTGAAGATCGACGCTTCGGGCCTGCCGATCGTGAAGATCGGCGATCCGGCGCAGAGCAAGGTCGGCCAGTGGGTCGTCGCGATCGGCTCGCCGTACGGGTTCGACAACACGGTCACCTCGGGCATCATCAGCGCGAAGTCGCGTGCGTTGCCCGACGAGAACTACACGCCGTTCATCCAGACCGACGTGCCCGTGAACCCCGGCAACTCGGGCGGCCCGCTGTTCAACCTGAACGGCGAGGTGATCGGCATCAACTCGATGATCTACTCGCAGACGGGCGGCTTCCAGGGGCTGTCGTTCGCGATCCCGATCAACGAGGCGATGAAGGTGAAGGACGAGCTCGTGAAGACGGGCCACGTGAGCCGCGGCCGGCTCGGCGTCGCCGTGCAGGGGCTCAATCAGACGCTCGCGAGTTCGTTCGGCTTGCAAAAGCCCGACGGCGCGCTCGTCAGCTCGGTCGATCCGAAGGGGCCGGCCGCGAAGGCCGGGCTGCAGCCGGGCGACGTGATCCTCGCGGTCGACGGCGTGCCGGTTCAGGATTCGTCGACGCTGCCCGCGCAGATCGCGGGCATGAAGCCGGGCACGAAGGCCGATCTGCAGATCTGGCGCGACAAGTCGAGGAAGACGGTATCGGTGACGCTCGCGTCGCTCGCCGACGATCAGGCGAAGGCGGGCGCCGACGAGCCCGTCGAGCAGGGGCGGCTCGGCGTCGCGGTGCGCCCGCTGTCGCCGCGCGAGCGCAACGGCTCGTCGCTCACGCACGGCCTGGTCGTCCAGCAATCGGCGGGGCCTGCCGCGAGCGCGGGCATCCAGCCCGGCGACGTGATTCTCGCGGTGAACGGGCGGCCCGTCACGAGCGCCGAACAATTGCGCGACGCGGTCAAGCGCGCGGGCAACAGTCTTGCGCTGCTGATCCAGCGTGACGATGCCCAGATTTTCGTGCCGGTCGATCTGGGCTGAGCCGGTCGCGCCCGGCGCGCCGGGCGAGCCGGCGCGCCGGCCACACGGCCGCCGGCATCGCGGCGGCCTGCCGCGCTGCGCGGGCGGACGCCGCCCATCGTTTTCGCCGGCGGCCCGGTGGGGCCGCCGGCTTCGGCCGGCAGATTCAAGGAGCGAATCATGCGACAGCAAAGCGTTTCCCAATACCTGATCGTGGCGGCGCTGGCCTTCGGCCTCGCGGGCGTCGCGCGCGCGCAGCCCGGTCTGCCCGACGTGCAGCACCACGGCGACGTCGGCTTCGTGTCGGGCGGCGTGGGGCTCGACGAGTCCACCGCGTTCCAGCGCAGCGAAAGCAGCTGGCCGCTCGCGCTGCGCTTCACGGGCGCAGGCGGCGAGTATCTGTCCGATGTTCACGTGTCCGTGCTCGATGCGCAAGGCGGCGAAGTGCTGAAGACCGATGCGCGCGGCCCCTACATGCTCGTCAGGCTCAAGCCGGGGCGCTATACCGTGCGCGCGAGCTACAACGGCAGCGAGCAGACCCATGCGGTCACGGTGCCGGCGAAGGGCGGCACGAAGGCGGCGTTCTCGTGGAAGGCGCAGTGATCCCGCCGCGGCGATGACGACGCGCAATTTGCGGCGGTTTGGCCGATAATGCGATAACAAGCGGCGTTTCGCCGCGGCCATGCCTATTTCCGGCCGGCGTTTCGCGCGGCGGCCGCAGGGGAACCCGATGTCCGACGCCGCAGGCCATCGCATCGAAATCGAGCCGAACCGCCATCGGGTTCGCGTGATCCATCGCGGCATCACCTATGCCGATTCGCTTGCCGCCTATACGCTGCGGGAACCGGGCGCGCCCGATGTCCAGTATCTGCCGCGCGACGACGTCAACATGTCGCGGCTCGTGCCGTCCGATCGCGTCGCGCTCGAGCATTGCGCGCACAAGGGGCCGGCCACTTACTTTCATCTGCATACCGAAGACGGCGTGATCGAGAACGCCGCATGGAGTTACGAGGAGCCGTCCGGGATCGCGAACGCGATCCGGCAGTACGTCGCGTTCGATGCCGCGTGCGTCGACCGCATCGACGTGACGTCCTGACGCGGCGGTTCATCGGGGGAGGCGATCATGGAACTGAACGACGCGCTGTACATTCCGCTCGCACCGTCCGTCGTCTGGGACGCGCTGCAGGATCTCGCGCTCGTGCGCGCGAGCCTCGACCATTGCGAGTCGTTTTCGCGGCTCGCGCGCGGCGAGTACGCGCTCGCGCTGACGGTGCCGCTCGGCCCGTTGCGCGCGCGCTACGACGTGCGCGCGCACGTCGTCGGCGAGCGCCACGACGAGCCCGTGCACACGAGACGCACGCTGAACTTCCGGGCCCGCGCGGACGGCATCGGTGCGCTGCGCGGCCAGATCGACGTCGTGCTCGCGCCGGCGGACGACGAGCGGGGCGCGAGCCGCCGCGCCCCGACGACGCGGATCGAATACGCGGTATGGGCGACGGCCTCCGGCCCGCTCGCCGAGCTGCCGGGGCGGCAGATCCAGAACGCGCTGCACGAGCTCGCCGACGATTTCTTCAACGAATTCTGCGCGGTCGTGCAAGCCAAGCACGGGCTCGCGCCGAACCGCGCGCGCGACGGCGCGCCGCAGCGGCAGCACGTGTTCCTGCGGCCCGCGGCGTTCACCGGCATCGCGCGCCGCGCGCACGCGCAGCATCTGGGCGGGGCGCTGACGGGGCGCGCGGCGAGCGCGCTGCATCATCGCGAATCGAACCCGGTGCCGCTGTGGGCGTGGGCCGTGATGATCTTCTTCGTCGCGCTGCTGCTGTACGCGGCGCGCTGGCTCAACGGCGGCTGAGCCGTGCGATTGCCGCCGCCGCGCGTCCGCGCCGGGGCGTTCCGCGGCGCGGACGCGGACGTGGGCGCCGCGTCACGTGAGTTTCGCGACCGGGCAGCCACCGGCCAGCCGGCAATCAACCAACAATCAGCCAGCAACGGACCAACAACGGACCAGCAACGGGCCGATCGGCGGGCCGACGAACCGACGGCCGGCCGTCGACCGTCGGCGCCACGGGCCGCCGCCGCGTGCCCGCCTTTCTCCTTCGCATTTGTTGCCGCCCGCTTGCCGCAAGCGCGGCTCATCCCGTGCGCGCATCGGAGCCGATCGCCGCGCGGCGGGCTTGCTCAGTCGTCCTTGCGCATCGCGGGGCTCATGCGCAGCATGTCGAAGCAGCCGTCGACGAGTTTTTCCGCATGCCGTTCGGCGTCGATCTCGCCCGGCAGCATCAGCATGTCGCGCACGAAGCCGCTCACGAGCGTATGCAGCATCAGCGTCGCACGCCACGTGTCGAGATCGGCGGGCAACTGGCCGTTCGCGACGCCCTGCGCGAGATCCGCCTCGATGTTGCGCAGGGCGTCGCGCATGCCTTCGCGGTTGCGCTGCAGCAGCGGCCCCATGTCCGCGACGTACTCGCACTTCATGAACAGGATGCTGAACACGCGCCGCAATTGCGGATCGCGCGCGGCGCCGAGCAGGCACCAGATCAGGATTTCGCGAATCCGGCCGAGCGGGTCCGCGTGCGGCTCGCCCGTGCCGGCCTTCAGTTCGTCGATCGGCAGGAGCACGCGGTCGAACATCGCGTCGAAGAGCTCGCTCTTGCTCGCGAAGTGCCAATAGATCGCGCCCCGCGTGACGCCCGCGTGCTGGGCGATGTCGGCGAGCGACGTGTGCGATACGCCTTTCTCGAAGAAGACGTGCTCGGCGGCGTCGAGGATGCGGTCGCGCGTCGCGAGCGCTTCCTCCTTCGTGCGTCTGGCCATTCAACAGCTCATCGTGTGCAAGATCGGGGTCGTTGCGTGAATAATAAGGGTTGCATCATAAGCGTCGCACCGGGCCGCTTGCTTGGCCTGCCCGTTGTAAACCTTGGTAATGTGTAAGAAATTGTGCGGCGCATGAAGGACTTTTACATACATTCGTGAATGTATATACAATGCCAGCTTACGGCCGAATGGCCTTCGAGGCAATCAGTTAATATCCGTCTCTGCTGATTTCCTTCCTCATTGTTGTTCCGCGCGCGCCGCGCGCGGCGGCATCCCGGCACGGTGGTCGCGTGCCGCTGTTGTATTCGCAGTCAAGCAATTCAGTTGTCCGATCCGCGCCGCAAGGCGCGTTCGTGTTGTGTCCCCGAGGCCGGCACTTATTTCATCTAGTTACAAACGAGGTCGCTCCATGCGCGTCGAACGGGTTCCATACCGCTTAATCACTGTCGCGACGGCTGCCGTTTTCCTGGCCGCGTGCGGAAAAAAAGAATCGGCTCCGCCCCCTCAAACGCCCGAAGTCGGCGTCGTCACCGTCCAGCCGCAGCCCGTGCCGGTCGTCTCCGAACTGCCGGGCCGTACGAGCGCCTATCTGGTCGCGCAGGTGCGCGCACGGGTCGACGGCATCGTGTTGCGGCGCGAGTTCACGGAAGGCAGCGACGTCAAGGCCGGCCAGCGCCTGTACAAGATCGATCCGGCACCCTATATCGCGCAATTGAACAGCGCGAAGGCGACGCTCGCGAAGGCGCAGGCGAACCTCGCGACGCAGAACGCGCTCGTCGCGCGCTACAAGGTGCTCGTCGCCGCGAACGCGGTCAGCAAGCAGCAGTACGACGATGCGGTGGCCGCGCAAGGGCAGGCGGCCGCCGACGTGGGCGCGGGCAAGGCCGCCGTCGAGACCGCGCAGATCAACCTCGGCTATACGGATGTCGTCTCGCCGATCACGGGCCGCGTCGGCATCTCGCAGGTCACGCCGGGCGCGTACGTGCAGGCGAGCCAGGCGACGCTGATGTCGACCGTCCAGCAGCTCGATCCGGTCTACGTCGATCTCACGCAGTCGAGCCTCGACGGCCTGAAGCTGCGCCAGGACATCCAGAGCGGGCGCATCAAGACGGAAGGCCCGGGCGCGGCGAAGGTCACGCTGATTCTCGAGGACGGCAAGCCGTACCCGGAGCGGGGCAAGCTGCAGTTCAGCGATGTCACGGTCGACCAGACGACGGGCTCGGTCACGATCCGCGCGATCTTCCCGAACAAGCAGCGCGTGCTGCTGCCGGGCATGTTCGTGCGCGCGCGCATCGAAGAGGGCGTCAACGAGAACGCGTTCCTCGTTCCGCAGATCGGCGTCACGCACGATCCGAAGGGCCAGGCGATCGCGATGATCGTCGACGGCAAGGGCAAGGTCGAGCCGCGCGTGCTGGTCACGGGCGGCACGCAGGGCCAGAACTGGGTGGTCGAGAGCGGCCTGCAGGCGGGCGACCGCGTGATCGTGCAGGGCATCGACAAGGTGCGCCCGGGCATGACCGTGAAGGCCGCCGAGGCTCAATTGCCGGCCGCGGCGGCCGGCGCGTCGGGTGCCGCGCCCGCGGGCGGCTCGCCCGCCCAGGCCGCGGCGGCGAGCGCGGCCGCGTCGGGTGCCGCGCCGTCGAGCGCTGCCGCCGCGTCGAGCGCGCAATAACAGGGGGCCTGTTTCATGGCAAAGTTTTTTATCGATCGCCCGATCTTCGCGTGGGTGATCGCCATCATCCTGATGCTGGCCGGCGTCGCGGCGATCTTCACGCTGCCGATCGCCCAGTATCCGACGATCGCGCCGCCGTCGATCCAGATCACCGCGAACTACCCGGGCGCTTCGGCGAAGACCGTCGAAGACACCGTCACGCAGGTGATCGAGCAGCAGATGAGCGGCCTCGACAACTTCCTGTACATGTCGTCGACGAGTGACGACTCGGGCAACGCGACGATCACGATCACATTCGCGCCGGGCACGAACCCGGACATCGCGCAGGTTCAGGTGCAGAACAAGCTGTCGCTCGCGACGCCGATCCTGCCGCAGGTGGTGCAGCAGCTCGGCCTGTCGGTGACGAAGTCGAGCAGCAGCTTCCTGCTCGTGCTCGCCTTCAACTCCGAAGACGGCAGCATGAACAAGTACGACCTGGCGAACTACGTCGCGTCGCACGTGAAGGACCCGATCAGCCGGATCAACGGCGTCGGCACTGTCACGCTGTTCGGCTCGCAGTACGCGATGCGGATCTGGCTCGACCCGACCAAGCTCACGAACTACGGGCTCACGCCGGTCGACGTGACGAGCGCGATCTCCGCGCAGAACGTGCAGATCGCGGGCGGCCAGCTGGGCGGCACGCCGGCCGTGCCGGGCACCGTGCTGCAGGCGACGATCACCGAGGCGACGCTGCTGCAGACGCCCGAGCAGTTCGGCAACATCCTGCTGAAGGTGAATCAGGACGGCTCGCAGGTGCGGCTGAAGGACGTCGCGCAGATCGGCCTCGGCGGCGAGACGTACAACTTCGACACGAAGTACAACGGCCAGCCGACCGCCGCGCTCGGCATCCAGCTCGCGACCAACGCGAACGCGCTCGCGACCGCGAAGGCGGTGCGCGCGAAGATCGACGAGATGTCGGCGTACTTCCCGCACGGCCTCGTCGTCAAGTACCCGTACGACACGACGCCGTTCGTGCGCCTGTCGATCGAGGAAGTGGTGAAGACGCTGCTCGAGGGTATCGTCCTCGTGTTCCTCGTGATGTATCTGTTCCTGCAGAACCTGCGGGCGACGATCATCCCGACGATCGCGGTGCCCGTGGTGCTGCTCGGCACGTTCGCGATCATGTCGATGGTGGGCTTCTCGATCAACGTGCTGTCGATGTTCGGCCTCGTGCTCGCGATCGGCCTGCTCGTCGACGATGCGATCGTCGTCGTCGAGAACGTCGAGCGGGTGATGGCGGAAGAGGGCTTGCCGCCGAAGGAGGCGACGCGCAAGGCGATGGGCCAGATCACGGGCGCGCTCGTGGGCGTGGCGCTCGTGCTGTCGGCGGTGTTCGTGCCGGTGGCGTTCTCGGGCGGCTCGGTCGGCGCGATCTATCGGCAGTTCTCGCTGACGATCGTCTCGGCGATGGTGCTTTCCGTGCTCGTCGCGTTGATTCTGACGCCGGCGCTGTGCGCGACGATCCTCAAGCCGATCCCGCAAGGGCATCACGAGGAGAAGAAGGGCTTCTTCGGCTGGTTCAACCGCACCTTCAACTCGAGCCGCGACAAGTATCACGTCGGCGTCCACCACGTGATCAAGCGCTCGGGCCGCTGGCTCATCATCTATCTCGCGGTGATCGTCGCCGTCGGCCTGCTGTTCGTGCGCCTGCCGAAATCGTTCCTGCCCGACGAGGACCAGGGCCTGATGTTCGTGATCGTCCAGACGCCGTCGGGCTCGACGCAGGAGACGACCGCGCGCACGCTCGCGAACATTTCCGACTACCTGCTCACGCAGGAGAAGGACATCGTCGAATCCGCGTTCACGGTCAACGGCTTCAGCTTCGCGGGCCGCGGCCAGAACTCGGGCCTCGTGTTCGTCAAGCTGAAGGACTACTCGCAGCGGCAGAGCTCGGACCAGAAGGTGCAGGCGCTGATCGGCCGGATGTTCGGACGCTACGCGGGCTACAAGGACGCGCTCGTGATTCCGTTCAACCCGCCGTCGATTCCCGAACTCGGCACGGCGGCCGGCTTCGACTTCGAGCTGACCGACAACGCGGGCCTCGGCCACGATGCGCTGATGGCCGCGCGCAACCAGTTGCTCGGGATGGCCGCGAAGGATCCGACGCTGCGGGGCGTGCGTCCGAACGGGCTGAACGACACGCCGCAGTACAAGGTCGACATCGATCGCGAGAAGGCGAACGCGCTCGGCGTGACCGCGGATGCGATCGACCAGACGTTCTCGATCGCGTGGGCGTCGAAGTACGTGAACAACTTCCTCGACACCGACGGCCGGATCAAGAAGGTGTACGTGCAGTCCGACGCGCCGTTCCGGATGACGCCGGAGGACATGAACATCTGGTACGTGCGCAACGGCTCGGGCGGGATGGTGCCGTTCTCCGCGTTCGCGACGGGCCACTGGACCTACGGCTCGCCGAAGCTCGAGCGCTACAACGGCATCTCGGCGATGGAAATCCAGGGCCAGGCCGCGCCGGGCAAGTCGACCGGCCAGGCGATGACGGCGATGGAGACGCTCGCGAAGAAGCTGCCGACGGGCATCGGCTATTCGTGGACGGGGCTGTCGTTCCAGGAAATCCAGTCGGGCTCGCAGGCGCCGATCCTGTACGCGATCTCGATCCTCGTCGTGTTCCTGTGTCTCGCCGCGCTGTATGAAAGCTGGTCGATCCCGTTCTCGGTGATCATGGTCGTGCCGCTCGGCGTGATCGGCGCGCTGCTCGCCGCAACGCTGCGCGGGCTCGAGAACGACGTGTTCTTCCAGGTCGGCCTGCTGACGACGGTGGGGCTGTCGGCGAAGAACGCGATCCTGATCGTCGAGTTCGCGCGCGAGCTGCAGCAAACGGAGAAGATGGGGCCGATCGAGGCGGCGCTCGAGGCGGCGCGGCTGCGGCTGCGTCCGATTCTGATGACGTCGCTCGCGTTCATTCTCGGCGTGATGCTGCTCGCGATCAGCAACGGCGCAGGCTCGGCGAGCCAGCACGCGATCGGCACCGGCGTGATCGGCGGGATGATCACCGCGACGTTCCTCGCGATCTTCATGATCCCGATGTTCTTCGTGAAGGTGCGGGCAGTGTTCAGCGGCGAGAAGGAAGACGCCGACGAAGCGCTGCGCCTCGCGCACGAGCACATGCACCGTGACGACAAGCCGGAGCACGGCGACGACGCTGGCAAGAAGGACTAACAGATGAAGCGAAAACATGCTTTGACTGCACTCGCAGTCGCGCTGCTCGCCGCGGGCTGCACGCTCGCGCCGCGCTACGAGCGTCCGGCCGCGCCGGTGTCGGGCGCGTTCCCCGCCGACGGCGTCTATGCCGCGCAGCCGGGCGCCGCGCCCGGCGCGCGCAGCGCGAACGGCCAGGCGGCCGTCGATATCGGCTGGCGCGAGTTCTTCGTCGATCCGCGCCTGCAGCGGCTGATCGAGATCGCGCTGAAGAACAACCGCGACCTGCGCGTGTCGGTGCTCAACGTCGAGGCGTCGCGCGCGCAGTATCAGATCACGCGCGCGGGGCTCTTCCCGACGTTGAGCGGCACCGGCACGGGCACGATCCAGCGCACGCCGGCCGGCGTGTCGATCACCGGCCAGCCGCTCATCTCGCGGACCTACAACGTCGGCGTCTCCGCGTCGTGGGAGCTCGACCTGTTCGGCCGCGTGCAGAGCCTGAAGGACCAGGCGCTCGCGCAATACTTCGCCACCGCGCAGGCGCGCAAGGCCGCGGAGATCTCGCTCGTCGCGAGCGTCGCCGATCAGTACCTGACGCTGCTGTCGACCGACGATCTGCTGCAGGTCACGCAGAACACGCTGAAGTCGGCGCGCGCGTCCTACGATCTGACGAAGCTGCAGTTCGACAACGGCACCGGCTCGGAGCTCGACCTGCGCCAGGCGCAGACGGTGGTCGAGACCGCGCTCGCGAGCCAGCAGGCGCAGGCGCGCGCCCGCGCGCAGGCGCTCAACGCGCTCGTGCTGCTGATCGGCGAGCCGCTGCCCGACGATCTGCCGGCCGACCTGCCACTCAATGCGCAGAACCTGCTCACCGACATTCCGGCCGGGCTGCCGTCCGATCTGCTCACGCGGCGGCCCGACATCATGCAAGCCGAGGAGACGCTGCGCGCGGCGAACGCGAACATCGGCGCGGCGCGCGCGGCGTTCTTCCCGAAGATCTCGCTCACCAGCGCGTTCGGCACCGCGAGCACGACGCTCGGCGGCCTGTTCAAGGCGGGCACGGCGGCGTGGTCGTTCGCGCCGAACATCGCGCTGCCGATCTTCGAGGGCGGGCAGAACATCGCGAACCTCGATCTCGCGCACGTGCAGAAGCGCATCGAGATCGCGAACTACGAGAAGGCGATCCAGAGCGCGTTTCGCGAGGTGTCGGACGGGCTTGCCGCGCGCGGCACGTACGATCAGCAGATCGCGGCGCTCGAGCGCAACGAGCACGCGCAGCAGCGCCGCTACGATCTGTCGGACCTGCGCTACAGGAACGGCGTCGACAGCTATCTGTCGGTGCTGACCGCGCAGACGGACCTGTATTCGGCGCAGCAGCAGTTGATCAGCGCGCGGCTCGCGCGCTGGACGAACCTCGTGGACCTGTATCGCGCGCTGGGCGGCGGGTGGCTCGAGCGCGCGGGCGAGACGCCGCGCCCGGCGGACGCGCCCGTCGATTACGGCAAGGCGGCGCCCGCGCCGGCGGTGGCCGTGCCGGCTGCGTCGGCCAGCGCGCCGGCGGCGGGCTGAGCGGTTGACCGCGTCCGCGCGGCGGACGAAGGCAGCGGGTTCGTTCGTCGCGCGGTAAGCGATCGGCGGCGGCTTCGCCGCATCGCGATGCACGAACAAAAAGCCCCGCGCTCTTCGGAGCGCGGGGTTTTTTGTTGGGCCGCTGCCGGTTCAATCCCGGCCGGCGCGCAGCCGGTTCGGCGGCGCGATGCCGCGAAGGTCGACCCGCGCGCGAGCCGCGGGCATGCGATCGAGCGGCGGGCCAACGTGGTGCGGGAGAAGGCGGGAAAGCCGCGAACTCAGCCGCAAAAAGAGCCGCAAAAGTGCCGCAAAACGAGCGGCCAGGCGAGGGACGAGGCGCTCCCCGGTTTTTTTCTGGTTCATCGCAGAAAACCGTGGAGACTTGGAGAACGATTGCGTAACCTGACGCCTGATTTTATGGATGTCAGGAGGCGGAATTGCTCGATCGCAAGGCACTTCAGGCACTAGGTTGCTGGACAGGCTATCGGCTGGAGCGGGTGGAGTGGCCGCAAGGCGATAGCCGCACGCTGTCGCTCTACCTGAAGCCGGTCAGTCAGATCATGTACTGCGAGCAATGCGGTGCGCGTTGCCAGCAGATTCATGAAACGACCGTACGGCGGGTACGTGATCTGCCGTTGTTCGAGTACCGGGTGGTGCTGCACGTGCCTCGACGCCGAGTCTGGTGCGAACGCTGCGGCGCAGCGCGGCTGGAGAAGCTGGACTGGCTGGGCCGCTACCAGCGGGTGACGCAGCGGTTTGCCAAGGCCTGCGAGAAGTTGCTGCAGGCCGCCAGCGTACAGGCCGTGGCGGCCTTCTACGAACTGGGCTGGCACACGGTCAAATCGATCGACAAGATGCGCTTGCGCGCGCGCGTGGCCGAACCGGACTGGTCGACGATCCGTTATCTGGCGATGGACGAGTTCGCGCTCCATAAAGGCCATCGCTACGCCACGGTGGTGGTTGATCCGATCGGCCGACAGGTCCTCTGGGTTGGGCCCGGACGGTCACGCGAGACGGCGCGCGCCTTCTTCGAACAACTCCCCGAAGGCGTGGCCGAGCGCATCGAAGCGGTCGCAATCGACATGACCACGGCCTATGAGCTGGAGATCAAGGAACAGTGCCCGCAGGCGGAAATCGTCTTTGACCTGTACCACGTCGTGGCCAAGTACGGTCGCTAGGTGATCGATCGGGTACGGGTGGATCAGGCCAACCAACTGCGACATGACAAGCCGGCCCGTAAGGTTCTGAAGTCCAGTCGCTGGTTGCTGCTGCGCAACCGTCATAACCTGAAGCCAGAGCAGGCCGTGCATCTGAAGGAACTGCTGGCGGCCAATCAGTCGCTGTTATGCGTCTATGTGCTGCGCGACGAGCTCAAACGGCTCTGGTTCTACCGCAAGCCGGCCTGCGCGGAAAAGGCTTGGGGGCAATGGTTCGAACAGGCTCAGCAAAGCGGGATCGCCGCCTTGCAAAAGTTCGCCCAGCGCTTGCAGGGTTACTGGCACGGAATCGTGGCCCGCTGCCGCCATCCGCTCAATACCAGCGTCGTCGAAGGTATCAACAACACGATCAAGGTCATCAAGCGCCGCGCTTACGGGTACCGCGACGAGCAATACTTCTTCCTCAAGATCCGCGCCGCGTTCCCCGGGATTCCGCGATGAACCTTTTTTCTTTGCGCGTTTCGCGACGAGGCGGCGCGGCCGTTCGATTCGCGCCGCGCACCGCCGCGTGCCCCGCGCCTCGCGGTTTGCCGCGCCATCGCGATTCAATGCGGGGCTGGCGCTTGAATGCGGGATCGACGTTCGACATCGACGGCGCGCCGTGAGACAGCGCGCCCGTTCGATCGCGAGCGTCGCCGCGTCGCCGCGTCGCCGGCCGAGCAGCCGCGGCGCCCGCTCAATGCAGATCGGCCGGCTGCCCGTCGAAATCGCGTCCCGCGCGGCGAATGTCGCAGCGCGCATCCTTCTCGCCCTTCATGCCGTTGAACACGATATTGAGCACGACGGCCGACACCGACGCGAGCAGGATCCCGCTGTGGAGGATCGGCGCGAACGCGGCGGGGAGCTTCGAGAAGAAGTTCGGCGACACGACGGGCACGAGCCCGAGGCCGACGCTCACCGCGACGATGAACAGATTGTGGTGGTTGCGCACGAAGTCGACCTTCGACAGCACCTTCACGCCGTTGGCGGCCACCATCCCGAACATCACGATGCCCGCGCCGCCGAGCACGAACGGCGGCACCGACGCGACGAGCTGCGCCATCTTCGGAAAGAGCCCGAGCAGCACGAGGATCATGCCGCCCGTCGCGCAGACGAAGCGGCTCTTCACGCCCGTCACGCCGATCAGCCCGACGTTCTGCGAGAACGACGTGTGCGGAAACGAATTGAAGATGCCGCCGATCAGCGTGCCGAGCCCGTCGACGCGCAGCCCGCGCACGAGCGTTTCCTGATCGACGGGCCGCTCGACCATGTCGCCGACCGCGAGGAACATCCCGGTCGATTCGATGAACGTGACGAACATCACGATCACCATCGTCGCGATCGATAGCGGATCGAAATGCGGGAGTCCGAAATGGAACGGCGCGACGAAGCCGACCCACGGCGCCGCCGCGACGCCGTCGGTGTTCACGCGGCCCGCGGCGAACGCGATCGCGAAGCCCGCGATCATGCCGAGCAGCACCGAGATGTTCGCGACGAAGCCGCGGCCGAACTTGTTGATGGCGAGGATCAGTGCGAGCACGATGAACGACAGGCCGAGATAGACCGGGTCTGACCTGCCCCCTTCGATAGGGCCAATGGGCTTCTAGCAAAGTCCCTTTAAACCAACTCCTGGAAAGCGGCAGGAGCGTCCGCGGTTGCCCGATGTTTCGCCGCAAACTCTGACGGCGCAAGGTAGTTCAGTGCGCTGTGCGGCCTTTGCTCGTTGTAGTCCTGACGCCATGCCGCGATGACTGCCCGAGCGTGCGCGAGCGTCGTGAACCAGTGCTCGTTAAGGCATTCGTCGCGGAACTTGCCGTTGAACGATTCGATGTACGCATTCTGCGTGGGCTTGCCCGCCTGAATCAACTTCAGCGTGACGCCGTTCGCATACGCCCACTGGTCAAGCGCGCGGCTCGTAAATTCGGGTCCCTGGTCTGTTCGCACCGCCTTGGGATAGCCACGGAAGCGAGCTGCACGGTCCAATGCCCGAGCGACATACAAACCTGAGATGCCATGGTCGACGACGATGTCGACAGCCTCTTTCGTGAAATCGTCGACGACGGTCAGGCACTTCACGCGCCGGCCGTTGGAAAGCGCATCCATCACGAAATCGATTGACCATACCTCGTTGGGTGCGCCCGGCAATGCCAGTTGCTCGCGCTCAATCATGACGCCGTGGCGCTTGCGACGGCGCCGCACAGCCAGCCCTGCCTCACGGTACAGGCGATAGATGCGCTTGTGATTGGCGTGCGTGCCTTCGCGTTCCACCAGGGCGTGCAGTCGGCGGTAGCCGAATCGACGACGTTCGTGCGCCAACTTCACCAGACGCGCCGCGAGCACCTCATTCTCGTGGTCCGGCTTCGCGTCGTAATGCAGCACGCTGCGAGAAAGCCCGACAAGCCGGCAGGCGCGGCGCTCGGAGATGTTGACCTTCTCCCGAATCGCCAACACTGCTTCGCGTTTGGCTTGCGGGCTCAGGGCTTTCCCTTGACGACAACCTTCAACGCTTCCATATCGAGCATTGCTTCGGCCAGCAGTTTCTTCAGTCGGGCATTCTCCACCTCGAGGCCCTTGAGCCGGCGGGCTTCCGAGACTTCCATGCCGCCGAACTTCGCGCGCCAGGTGTAGAACGACGCGTCACTGAACCCATGCTTCCTGCACAGTTCCTTGACCGGCATACCGGCCTCGGCTTCCTTCAGAAACCCGATGATTTGCTGTTCCGTAAAGCGCTTCTTCATGTTCGTCTTCTTCTCCGAAAACGAACTTTACTAGACTCCGGCTGGCCCTGTTTGTAGGGGGCAGGTCACTGGCCGATGCGCTCGACGTCGAGCTGCACGCGGTCGACGGCGCCGACGCCGCCGCGCGCGGCGCGGCGCTGCTCGGCGGCGTCGCGGCGGGGCACTGGCATGCGGCGGAGCTCGCGGCGCTCGCGCCGGGCGCGACGCGTGTCGCCGCGCCGGCGCACGATGCGGCGCTGGCCGCCCGGCATACGCGCTTCATCGAGCTGTATCGGCGCACGCAGGGATGGTTCGGCGCGGGCGGGTAAGCGGGGCCGTCATGCCGACGACGGGCTGACCGACGGCGCGTATGGCCGCCGTGTCGATCGGCGCGAGGCGCGCGTCGACGCGAAGACGGGACGCGCGTCGCATGAACGGCATGGCCGCCGCGCCGGGGGATGGCTGAGGGCCCGGGGAAGAGCGCGGCGTTTGGCCGGACGTCCGGATGGAAACGCCCGCGGGGTTCGCGGCGACAGATGTGCCGACCACGCCGACCACGCCGACCACGCCGACCACACCGACCACACCAAGAACGCCAGACGCGCGTCCCCCGCATCAATCCACGTCGCCGCTCCCCCGCGCTTCGCGCACGCCGGTGCCGGAGAACCGCTCGCGATACGCGCCGGGCGTCACGCCGAGGCGGCGCATGAACACGCGCCGCAATTGGTCGTCGGAACGAAACCCGCTGCGCACGGCCACCGTCTTCAGCGGCAGCGCTTCCTGCTCGAGCAGGCGGCGCGCTTTTTCGAGCCGCGCGATTTCGATGAATTCGGCCGGACGATAGCCGGTTTCGCGCACGAATACGCGAATGAAGTTGCGCTCGCTCATCGCGGCGCGCCTGGCGAGCTGCGCGATGCTCAGCCGCGCGTCGAGCGCGTTCAGAATCCAGTCCTGAATGTCGCGGATCGACGCGTGCGCGGTCATCTGGCTCGCCAGGTACACGCTGAACTGCGACTGGCCGCCCGGCCGCTTCAGGTAAATCACGAGATCGCGCGCGACGGCGAGCGCGATCTCGCGGCCGAGATCCTCCTCGACCATCGCGAGCGCGAGATCGAGGCCGGCCGTGACGCCCGCCGACGTCCACACGTTGCCCTCGCGAACGAAGATCGCGTCGGGCTCCACCTTCACCGCCGGATAACGCGCCCGCAACAGGGGGGCGACGCTCCAGTGCGTCGTCGCGCGCCGGCCGTCCAGCATGCCGGCTTCGGCGAGAAAGAAGCAGCCCGAGCACAGCCCGACCATCCGGCCGATGCGTGCGGACACGTCGCGGCACCATCCGACGAGCATCGACGTGTCGCGCAGCGCCCGCTCGATGTCGCGCGCGTCGACGACGATCGCCGTGTCGGGCACCGCGAGCGTGTCGAGCGCCTTCGTCGCCTCGAGCACGATGAGGGTGTCGGACTTGACCGCGCCCTTCGCGGGCGCGGCGATCTGGAGATCGTAGACGGGCGCGAGCCCCGCGGCGGCGAGCCGCGCGTTCGCGTAGTCGAACACGTTGATGACGCCGACGGCCTCGATCGCCTTGAATCCCGGATAGATCACGACATCGACGGTCGTCGTCCGATGCCGGAGGGGAGTTTGCGCTGCCATGCCGCTTCACCAATCGACTTGCCGAGACCGCGCCGATCTTAACCCACTTGGCGCGGCGCGGCGCGAACGGCCGCCGGCGCGGCCGCCCGGGCCTGACAACTTTCCGCCGATTCCCGCCAATTTCCGGCTCGCGGCCGCCGTGCCGGCCGCGCATGCGGATACACTTGACGGCATTGCACCCAGTGACTTTTCCGGAGAACACGCATGAAGACGAAAGCCGCGATCGCCTGGAAGGCGGGCGAACCGCTGACGATCGAAGAGGTCGATCTCGAAGGACCGCGCGCAGGCGAGGTCCTGATCGAAGTGAAGGCCACCGGCATCTGCCACACCGATTATTACACCCTCTCGGGCGCGGACCCCGAGGGCATCTTCCCGGCGATCCTCGGGCACGAGGGCGCGGGCGTCGTCGTCGACGTCGGGCCGGGCGTCGGCACGCTGAAGAAGGGCGATCACGTGATTCCGCTCTACACGCCCGAATGCCGCGAGTGCAAGTTCTGCCTGTCGCGCAAGACGAACCTGTGCCAGAAGATCCGCGCGACCCAAGGCCGCGGCCTGATGCCCGACGCGACGTCGCGCTTCTCGGTCGGCGGCAAGCCGATCTTCCACTACATGGGCACGTCCACGTTCTCGAACTACATCGTGGTGCCGGAGATCGCGGTCGCGAAGGTGCGCGAGGACGCGCCGTTCGACAAGATCTGCTACATCGGCTGCGGCGTGACGACGGGCGTCGGCGCGGTCGTCTACTCGGCGAAGGTCGAGGCGGGCGCGAACGTCGTCGTGTTCGGCCTCGGCGGCATCGGCCTGAATGTGATCCAGGGCGCGAGGATGGTGGGCGCGGACAAGATCATCGGCGTCGATCTCAACCCGAAGCGCGTCGAGCTCGCGAGGAAGTTCGGCATGACGCACTTCATCAACCCGAACGAAGTCGAGAACGTCGTCGACCACATCGTGCAGTTGACGGACGGCGGCGCCGATTATTCGTTCGAATGCATCGGCAACGTGAAGGTGATGCGCCAGGCGCTCGAGTGCACGCACAAGGGGTGGGGGCAGTCGTTCATCATCGGCGTCGCGGCGGCCGGCGAGGAAATCAGCACGCGGCCGTTCCAGCTCGTGACCGGCCGCGAGTGGAAGGGCTCCGCGTTCGGCGGCGCGCGCGGGCGCACCGACGTGCCGAAGATCGTCGACTGGTACATGGAAGGCAAGATCAACATCGACGACCTGATCACGCACACGCTGCCGCTCGAGAAGATCAACGAAGGCTTCGAGCTGATGAAGAAGGGCGAATCGATCCGCTCGGTCGTGCTGTACTGATCGGGAGCCTTGCATGGAAACGACGACGCTCGAATGCGTTTCTTCGCATGCGTGCCACGGCGGCGAGCAGCGCTTCTATCGGCATGAATCGAAAACGATCGGACTGCCGATGAAGTTCTCGGCGTATCTGCCGCCGCAGGCGGCGCACGGCCGCGTGCCGGCGCTGTTCTATCTCGCCGGGCTCACGTGCACCGAGGAGACGTTCGCGATCAAGGCGGGTGCGCAGCGCTTCGCCGCGCAGCACGGCATCGCGCTCGTCGCGCCCGATACGAGCCCGCGCGGCGCGGGCGTGCCGGGCGAGGCGGATGCGTGGGATTTCGGCGTCGGCGCGGGTTTTTACGTCGACGCCACGGAGGCGCCGTGGTCCGCGCATTACCGGATGGAATCGTACGTGAGCGGGGAGCTGCGCGAGATCGTGGCGGCGGAGCTGCCGATCGATGCCGCGCGGCTCGGCATCTTCGGCCACTCGATGGGCGGCCACGGCGCGCTCGTGCTCGCGCTGCGCCATCCGCAGCTGTACCGCTCGGTGTCGGCGTTCGCGCCGATCGCCGCGCCGACGCGTTGCCCGTGGGGCGAGAAGGCGTTTTCCGGCTATCTCGGCGCCGATCGCGAAGCGTGGAAGCGGCACGACGCGAGCGAGCTCGTCGCGCGTGCCGACGCGAAGCGGTTCGCCGAAGGCATCCTGATCGATCAGGGGCTCGCGGACCCGTTCCTGCCGACGCAGCTCCACCCCGATGCGTTCGAGGCCGTGTGCCGCGCGGCGGGCCAGCCGCTCACGCTGCGCCGCCACGCCGGCTACGATCACGGCTACTACTTCATCTCGACGTTCATCGCCGATCACCTCGCGCATCATGCGCGCGTGCTCGGCCGATGAGCCGGCGCGCGAGCGATCGATGAAGCGGTGCGCGACGCGGCGACGCACGCGGCGCGCATGACGAAAAGCCCGCACGGCTCGAGAGAGCGGTGCGGGCTTTTTGCCGGCGAGCATGGGGCGGCGCGTGACGCGCGCCGCCGTGCGTCACGCGTGGTGCCGCCGGCCGACGAGGCTTGCGCCGTAGACGAGCGCCGACAGCGCGGTGATCCAGAAGCTCGTCGGCCAGTCGGTGTAGTACGCGAGCGTGATGCCGAGCCACGCCTCGCCGAGCGCGAACGCGGCCGCGAGCCAGACGCCCGTCGACAGGCGCGTCGCGAGATTCTGCGCGGCGGCCGCGGGCCCGACGAGCAACGTGAACACGAGCAGCACGCCGACGATCTGCGTGCACGCGGCCACGGCGAGCGCGCCGATCGACAGGAACAGGATCGACACGAGCCGCAGCGACACGCCCTTCGCCTCCGCGAGCTCCGGCTGCAGCGACGCGAACAGGAGCGGGCGCGCGATCGCCGCGAGCGCGGCGAGGCTCACCGCGCCGATCGCGGCGAGCACGACGAGCGTCGCATGGCTCACGCCGAGCACGTTGCCGAACAGGAGCGCCGTGACCTGCGTCGCGTAGTTCGTGTAGAAATGCAGGAACAGCAGCCCGCAGCCGAGCGCGACCGACAGGATCACGCCGATCGCGACGTCGCGGCCCGCGAGCCGCTCGCCGAGCGCGCCCATTCCGATGCCGGCGGCGAGCGTGAAGCCGAGCATGCCCCAGATCGGCGACAGCCCGAACAGCGCCGCGCCCGTCGCGCCGGCAAAGCCGACGTGCGACAGCGCGTGGCCCGCGAACGTCTGCCCGCGCAGCACGAGGAAGTAGCCGACGATGCCCGCGAGCACGGCGACGATCCCCGCCGCCGCGAACGCGTTGATCATGAATTCGTATTCAAACATCGTGTGAGTGCCCGCCGCCATGTGAATGCGCATGCCCATGCTCGTGTCCGTGGTCGTGCTCGTCCTCATGGCCGTGATCGTGCTTCTCGACTTCGACGTCGCCGGACATCACGAAGATGCGCCCGTTCACGCGCATCACGTCGATCGGCGAGCCGTACAGGCGCGACAGCACGGGTTTCGTGATCACTTCGTCGACGGTGCCGAGCGCCGCGACACCGTTGCCGAGGTACAGCACGCGGTCGAGCGCGTTCAACAGCGGATTGAGCTCGTGCGCGGAGAACAGCACGGTGATGCCGAGCTCGCGCTGCACGCGCCGCACGAGCTCGACGACGCCGCGCTGGTGGTTCGGATCGAGGCTGATGAGCGGCTCGTCGAGCAGCAGCAGCGTCGGCGTGCCGAGCAGGCATTGCGCAAGCAGAAGGCGCTGGCGCTCGCCGCCCGAGAGCTCGGACAGCGGCCGCTTCGCGAGCGCGCTCGCGCCGACGAGATCGAGCACGCGATCGACGTCGGCCGCCACGGCGGCGCTCGTGTGCGGCAGCCCCCAACGATGGCCGTCCGCGGCCATCGCGACGAAGTCGCGGCCGCGCACGCGCCGCCCGGCGAGCGCGCTGCGGATCTGCGGCATGTAGCCGATCGCCGGGTTGCCGCGCGCGACGGGCTCGCCCGCGACGCGAATCGCGCCGGAGTGCGCGGGCACGAGGCCGAGCACGGCGCGCATCAGCGTCGTCTTGCCCGCGCCGTTCGGCCCGAGCACGCCGACGAATTCGCCGGATTCGACGGCGAAGCTCACGTCGCGCAGGATCGTGCGGCCGCCGAGCGCGAGCGTCACGTGATCGAGCTCGAGCGCATGCATGGGGTGGGTCATGTCGTGGCCGTCGCGAACGTCGTTACGGGCGCTTGCCGAGCGCGGCGCCGAGCGCGTCGAGCTGCGCGAGCATCCATTGCTGGAAGGTCTTGCCGGCGGGCTGCGTTTCCGTGACGCTCACGGTCGGCACGCGCGCGTCCTGCGCGAGCTTGAGCATGCGCTTGGTCATCGGCTCGACGGCCTGGCTGTTGTAGATCAGCACGTGCACCTGGCGCCGTTTCAGGTCGTTCTCGAACGCGGCGATGTCGGCGGGGCTCGCCTCGGTGTTGTTCATTGTCGCGAGCTGGAAGCGCGGGTTGCGCATGTCGAGCCCGATCGCGTCGGCCATGTAGCCGAACACGGGCTCCGTCGCGGTCACGGGCACGCCCTTGTAGCGCGCGCGCAGCCCGGCCACCTTCGCGTCGATCGGCTTCATCGACGCGACGAACTTCGCGAGGTTCGCGTCGTACTCGGCCTTGTGCGCGGGGTCGGCCGAGCCGAGCGCCGCGGCGAGCGCGCGCGCCGCGGCGGGCATCGTCGCCGGGTCGTACCACAGGTGCGGATTGTCGCCCGCCTTCTTGCCGACGAGCTCGGCGACGACCACGGTCGCGCGCTTCGCGTTCTTCGACGCGGCGAGGAGCTTCGCCATCCACGGATCGTAATCGGCGCCGTTGTAGATCACGAGATCCGCGTGCTGCAGTTCGCGCGCGACCTTCGGGCTCGCCTCGAACAGATGCGGATCCTGATCGGGATTGCTGAGGACGCTCGACACGGCGACGCGCGCCCCGCCGATCTGCTTGGCGACGTCGCCGTAGAAATTCTCGGCGGCGACGATTTTGAGTGTCGCGTTCTGCGCGAACGCGGCGCTCGCGAGCGCGAGCGCCGCGACGCCGGCGGCGAGCGCGCGCGCCGCGCGCAACAGCGGCGACGCGCGCAGCGCGAGCGGCGCGCTCGGCGAGCGCGACGAACAAGAGGCAAACATGCGTGGCGCAGCGGCAAGGGACATGCGATCGATCCTCGATTGGGTTGACGGCGTGAAGCGCCGGGAAAAGTCGGCAACGGCCGACGACGGTACGGAAAAGCGGCTCGGGAAGCGGCCTGAGAAACAGCCTGAGAAACAGCCCGGAAAAGCGGCCCGGAAAAGCGGCCGGCCGGGCAGCGTGCCGGGCGAACCGGAAGAAACGGCGGACGGCGTCAGCCGTGGTGCGCGTGCTTCGTCTTGCATTGCCCGCACAGACCGGTCAGCTCGACGACCTGCCGATGCACCTCGAAGCCGTGCGCGGGCGGGCTCGACGACAACTGCTTCGCCAGATCGCCGCCGGGAATCTCGACGGTGTCGCCGCATGCCTCGCAGATCAGGAATTGTCCTTCGTGCGGCTTGCCGATCTCGCAGCACGCGATGAACGCGTTCTTCGATTCGATCCGGTGGATGAAGCCGTGCTCGACCAGAAACTCGAGCGCGCGGTAGACGGTGGTCGGCGGCACGCGGCCGCGTTGCGGCTCGAGCTCGGTGAGCAGATCGTAGGCGCCGATCGGCCGGCCGGCGGCGAGCACGCGCTCGTAGACCTGACGGCGCAGCGGCGTCCAGGCGAGGCCGTGCTCGGCGGCGAACGCATCGGCGCGGGAAAGGCGGGCGGCGAGGGAATGGGTCGAGGCCATCGTGCGAACCGGTCGGCGGGGAGATAGCGTGATGATATAACGTATCCGCGCCCGCCGCATCCCCGCCCCGCCCTGCGGCCTTTCCTCCGTCCTCACCCGCCCGTCACCCTTGTTCCGCCCGGGTCGACCGCCGTCGCGATGCGGCGGCGCATCATCGAAACCCCGATTTCCCGGCTTGACAGTGCCGGCTTCGTGGCCGATCATTCGTTCGAAAATAGAGCAAATGATCGGCAAACGAGCGAACGCTCGCTTCAGCGGCCGGCGGCACGACATATAACGAATCGGAGACACCAGTGAGACTGCAGGAGAAGGTCGCGATCCTGACGGGCGCGGCAAGCGGCATCGGCGAAGCGGTCGCGCGACGCTATCTGGAGGAGGGCGCACGCTGCGTCCTCGTCGATCTGAAACCGGCCGACGGCGCGCTCGCGCGGCTCATCGACGCGCATGCCGGCCGTGCGATCGCCGTGTCGGCGGACGTCACGCGCCGCGACGACATCGCGCGCATCGTCGCCACCGCCGTCGAGCGCTTCGGCGGCGTCGACATCCTGTTCAACAACGCGGCGCTCTTCGACATGAGTCCGCTCCTCGACGAATCGTGGGACGTGTTCGATCGCCTGTTCGCGGTCAACGTGAAGGGCCTGTTCTTCCTGATGCAGGCGGTCGCGCAGCGGATGGTCGAGCAGGGGCGCGGCGGCAAGATCGTCAACATGTCGTCGCAGGCGGGGCGCCGCGGCGAGGCGCTCGTGTCGCATTACTGCGCGACGAAGGCCGCGGTGCTGAGCTACACGCAGTCGGCCGCGCTCGCGCTCGCCAGGCACGGGATCAACGTGAACGGCATCGCGCCGGGCGTCGTCGACACGCCGATGTGGGAGCAGGTGGATGCGCTCTTCGCGCGCTACGAGAACCGGCCGCTCGGCGAGAAGAAGCGGCTCGTCGGCGAAGCGGTGCCGCTCGGCCGGATGGGCGTGCCCGACGATCTGACGGGCGCCGCGCTCTTTCTCGCCTCGGCGGACGCCGATTACATCACCGCCCAGACGCTGAACGTCGACGGCGGCAACTGGATGAGCTGACATCATGGCCGCGATCGTCGCCGCGGGCGAGCTGCTCGCCGAATTCGTCGCCGCGAAGCGCGGCCAGGGCTTCGACGCGCCGGGCGAGTTCGCCGGCCCGTTTCCGAGCGGCGCGCCCGCGATCTTCGCCGACCAGGCGGCGCGCATGGGCGCGTCGGTCGCGTATGCGGGCTGCGTCGGCCGCGACGCGTTCGGCGACGCGATCGTCGCGCGGCTCGCGAGCCACGGCGTGGACGTCGCGCACATCCGCCGCGCCGCGCGGCCCACGGGCATCGCGTGCGTCGCGTACCGCGCGGACGGCGGCCGTCAATTCGTGTTCAGCATCGAGGGCAGCGCAAGCGCGCTGCTCGAGCCGGCCGACGTCGTTCCGTCGATGTTCGCCGGCTGCCGCTACTTCCACGTGATGGGATCGTCGCTCACGAGCGAGAACGCGATCGCGGCGGTCAAGCGCGGCGTGATCGAGGCGGCGCGCGTCGGCGCGAAGATTTCGTTCGACCCGAACGTGCGCGCCGAGATACTCGCGTTCGCGCCGATGCGCGCAGCGCTGCGCGAGATGCTCGACGCGTGCCATCTGTTCCTGCCGAGCGAGGCCGACCTGCCGTTCTTCTGCGGGCCGCAGCCGGCCGAGCGCGCGATCGCGGGGCTGCTCGCGACGCATCCGCTGCTCGAGCGCGTCGTGCTCAAGCGCGGCGCGGCGGGCAGCGCCGCGTTCGATCGCACGGGCAGCGTCGCCGCGCCCGCGTACGAAACCGCCGAAGTCGATCCGACAGGCGCGGGCGATTGCTTCGGCGGCACCTTCGTCGCGTGCGCGATCGCGGGGCTGCCGGTGGCGAGCGCGCTCGCGCGCGCGAACGCGGCGGGCGCGCTCGCGGTGTCGCGCATCGGGCCGATGGAGGGCAACAGCATGCCCGCGGACATCGATCGCTTTCTCGCCGAGCGGGGTGTGCGATGCGCGGCGTGAGCGCGCGCGCCGAACCCCCGCGCTCGGGCGACCACGGGCGATGGTTGCGCGAGATCTTCGAGGCGAACCGCGCAGGCCGCGCGAGCGGCATCTATTCGGTGTGCAGCGCGCATCGCCTCGTGCTCGAGGCGGCATTCGAGGCGGCGCGCGCCGACGAATCGCCGCTGCTCGTCGAGGCGACCTGCAATCAGGTGAATCACCACGGCGGCTATACCGGGATGACGCCCGCGGATTTCCGGCGCGACGTCGACGCGCTCGCGCGCGCCGCGGGCTTTCCGGCGCGCGCGCTGATTCTCGGCGGCGATCATCTCGGCCCGAATCCGTGGCGGCATCTCGCCGCGCGCGATGCGATGCGCGAGGCGCGGGCGATGGTCGCCGCGTATGTCGCCGCGGGCTTCACGAAGATCCACCTCGACGCGAGCATGGCGTGCGCGGACGACGCCGCGCCGCTGTCCGACGCGACCATCGCCGAGCGCGCCGCGCAGCTGTGCGCGGCCGCCGAGGAGGCGGCCGAGGCCGCGGGCGCGTCGCCCGTCTACGTGATCGGCACCGAGGTGCCGACGCCGGGCGGCGAGGTGAGCGCGCAGGCAAGCGGCTCGGCGGCCGACACGGCAAGCGGCGCGGCGCAGGCAGCGGCCCGGAAAGCGGCGGTCGGCGCGGCGAACGGCATGGCGCACGAGCATGGCGGCGCCGCGAACCCGCCGGCGGACGATGCGCGCGGCGCGGCAGCCGGCCATCGCGGCGCGTTCCCGCAGATCGAAGTCACGCGCGCGGACAGCGTGAGCGCGACGCTCGCCGCGCACCGCGACGCGTTCGCGCGGCACGGTTTGCAGCACGCATGGTCGCGCGTGATCGCGCTCGTCGCGCAGCCGGGCGTCGATTTCGACGATCGCCGCGTGCTCGACTACGATCCGGCGCGCGCGGCCGCGCTCGGCGCGAGCATCCTGCGCGTGCCGTCGCTCGTGTTCGAGGCGCATTCGACCGATTATCAGACGGAAAGCGCGCTCGCCGCGCTCGTGCGCGATCACTTCGCGATCCTGAAGGTCGGGCCGGCGCTGACGTTCGCGCTGCGCGAGGCGCTGTTCGCGCTGACCTACATCGAGGACGCGCTTTTCGACGACGCGTCCGAGCGCTCGCAACTGCGCGACGTGATCGACGCGGCGATGCGCGAGCGCCCCGAGTACTGGGCGCCGTATTACCGCGGCGACGCGCTCGCGCAGCGCATCGCGCGCCAGTTCAGCTACAGTGACCGCATTCGCTATTACTGGTTGCAGCCCGCGGTCGCGGCGGCGCTCGAACGCCTGTTCGTCAACCTCGCGCGCCGCCCGAGACGCTCGTCGCGCAGTGGCTGCCCGACGTGTACGCGGCCTGCCGGCGCGGCGAGCTCGCGCGCGAGCCGCTCGCTTGGGTGCGTCACCGGATCCGGGAGGTGATCTCGCGCTACGCGCGCGCGTGCGCCATGCAGCACAACGCTTGAAGCAGTCCGCCCGCCGGGCGGCGACACGATATCAAGACAGGAGACATGCCATGCAACGAAAGACGCTTACCGCCGCCGCCGCACGCGTTGCCGCGTTCGCCGCGCTCGCCTCGTCGGCGCTCGCCGCGCAGGCGGCGACGCTGACGATCGCGACGCTCAACAACCCGGACATGATCGAGCTGAAGAAGCTGTCGTCCGCGTTCGAGAAGGCGAACCCGGACATCCGGCTCAACTGGGTGATCCTCGAGGAGAACGTGCTGCGCCAGCGCGCGACGACCGACATCACGACGGGCAGCGGCCAGTTCGACGTGATGGCGATCGGCACGTACGAGGCGCCGCAGTGGGGCAAGCGCGGCTGGCTCGCGCCGATGTCGAACCTGCCCGCCGATTACGATCTGAACGACGTGATCAAGACGGCGCGCGATTCGCTGTCGTACAACGGCCAGTTGTACGCGCTGCCGTTCTACGTCGAAAGCTCGATGACGTTCTACCGCAAGGACCTGTTCGCCGCGAAGGGCCTGAAGATGCCCGAGCAGCCGACTTACGAGCAGATCGCCGAATTCGCCGACAAACTGACCGACCGTGCGAACGGCACCTACGGGATCTGCCTGCGCGGCAAGGCGGGCTGGGGCGAGAACATGGCGTACGTGTCGACGGTCGTCAACACGTTCGGCGGCCGCTGGTTCGACGAGAACTGGAACGCGCAGCTCACGTCGCCCGAGTGGAAGAAGGCGATCAACTTCTACGTGAACCTGCTCAAGAAGAACGGGCCGCCGGGCGCGAGCTCGAACGGCTTCAACGAGAACCTGACGCTCACCGCATCGGGCAAGTGCGCGATGTGGATCGACGCGACGGTCGCGGCGGGCATGCTGTACAACAAGCAGCAGTCGCAGGTCGCGGAGAAGATCGGTTTCGCGGCCGCGCCGGTGGCCGCGACGCCGAAGGGCTCGCACTGGCTGTGGGCGTGGGCGCTCGCGATTCCGAAGACGTCGAAGCAGCAGGATGCGGCGAAGAAGTTCGTCACGTGGGCGACGTCGAAACAGTACGTCGAGATGGTCGGCAAGGACGAGGGCTGGGCGTCGGTGCCGCCGGGCACGCGCCAGTCCACCTATCAGCGCGCCGAGTACAAGGCCGCCGCGCCGTTCTCCGAGTTCGTGCTGAAGGCGATCCAGACCGCCGATCCGACCGATCCGTCGCTGAAGAAGGTGCCGTACACGGGCGTGCAGTACGTCGGGATTCCTGAGTTCCAGTCGTTCGGCACGGTGGTCGGTCAGGCGATCGCGGGCGCGGTTGCCGGGCAGACGAGCGTCGACCAGGCGCTCGCCGCGGGCCAGGCGGCGGCCGAGCGCGCGGTGCGCCAGGCCGGCTACCGCAAGTGAAGCGCCGTGCGCGCCGCGCCCGTATCGGGCGCGGCGCGCACGGCATCGCAGCAGCGCGGGCGCGAAGCGGTGCGCGCGCCCGCGCATCGAAAGAGGTGGTCCCGATCATGCGTCACTTACGTCTTCCTCTCGCTCACTCGGCGTCGCTCGTCGGCGCGGGGCCTGCCGCCGACGAGCGCGCGCGCGGCAAGCCGGCGCGCTGGCTCGCGGCGCCGTCCGTCGCCGTGCTGCTGCTGTGGATGGCGATTCCGCTCGCGATGACGATCTGGTTCTCGCTCACGCGCTACAACCTGCTGAATCCGGACGTCAAGGGTTTCGCCGGCCTCGACAACTACCGTTTTCTCGCGACCGATCCGTCGTTCCTGCCGGCGATCTGGCACACGCTCGCGCTGATCGGCTCGGTGCTCGCGATCACGGTGGCGGGCGGCGTGTTGATGGCCGTGCTGTTCGACCGCAAGTTCTACGGGCAGGGCATCGCGCGGCTCATCGCGATCGCGCCGTTCTTCGTGATGCCGACGGTGTCGGCGCTCATCTGGAAGAACATGATCCTGCACCCGGTGTACGGGCTCGTCGCGCGCGCGATGCGCGCGCTCGGCATGCAGCCGATCGACTGGTTCGCGCAGTATCCGCTCACGTCGATCGTGATCATCGTCGCGTGGCAGTGGCTGCCGTTCGCGTTCCTGATCCTCTTCACCGCGATCCAGTCGCTCGACCAGGAGCAGAAGGAGGCCGCGCGGATCGACGGCGCGGGCGCGTTCGCGATGTTCTTCTACATCACGCTGCCGCACCTGCGGCGCGCGATCGCGGTCGTCGTGATGATGGAGACGATCTTCCTGCTGTCGATCTTCGCGGAAATCTATACGACCACGGGCGGCGGCCCGGGCGACGCGACGACGAACCTGTCGTACCTGATCTACGCGCTCGGGCTGCAGCAGTTCGACGTCGGGCTCGCGTCGGCGGGCGGCATTCTCGCCGTCGTGCTCGCGAACGTCGTGTCGTTCTTCCTCGTGAGAATGCTCGCGCGGAATCTGAAAGGGGAGTACGAAGCATGAGCGGTCTGACCGTATCGACCCCGCGCGGCGCATTCGGGGCGCCGCGCGCCGCGCTCGGCGCGCTCAAGCGCGCGCTGCCCGGCCTGCTCGCGTGGCTCGTCGCGCTCGCGCTGTTCTTCCCGATCTTCTGGATGGCGATCACCGCGTTCAAGACCGAGCAGCAGGCCTATTCGTCCGCGCTCTTCTTCGTGCCGACGCTCGACAGCTTTCGCGAGGTGTTCGCGCGCAGCAACTACTTCGCGTTCGCGTGGAACTCGGTGCTGATCTCGGCGGGCGTCACCGTGATCTGCCTGCTGCTCGCCGTGCCCGCCGCGTACGCGATGGCGTTCTTCCCGGGCCGGCGCACGCAGAAAGTGCTGCTGTGGATGCTGTCGACGAAGATGATGCCGTCCGTCGGCGTGCTCGTGCCGATCTATCTGATGTGGAAGAACGCGGGCCTGCTCGATACCGTCTCGGGCCTCGTGATCGTCTATACGCTGATCAACCTGCCGATCGCGGTGTGGATGACGTTCACGTACTTCAACGAGATCCCGAAGGACATTCTCGAGGCGGGGCGTATCGACGGCGCGTCGACGTGGCAGGAGATCGTCTATCTGCTGATGCCGATGGCGCTGCCGGGTCTCGCGTCGACCGCGTTGCTGCTCGTGATCCTGTCGTGGAACGAGGCGTTCTGGAGCATCAACCTGTCGAGCTCGAACGCCGCGCCGCTCACCGTGTTCATCGCGTCGTACTCGAGCCCTGAAGGGCTCTTCTGGGCGAAGCTGTCGGCGGCGTCGCTGCTCGCGGTCGCGCCGATCCTCGTCGTCGGGTGGCTATCGCAGAAGCAGCTCGTGCGCGGCCTCACGTTCGGGGCGGTCAAATGACGGCGCCCGCGAACGACGCGCGCGTGCTCATCTGCGATTGCGACGGCGTGCTGATCGACAGCGAGACGATCGCGGCCGACGTGCTCGTGCGCGAGCTCGAGGCGCGCTGGCCGGGCGTCGCGGCGCGGCCGATCGTGTTGCCGCTGCTCGGATTGCGCACCGAGCGCGTGCTCGACTGCGCGAGCGCGCGCGTGGGCCGCGCGCTCGCCGATTCGGATATCGAAGCGATTCGGCGCAGCGTCGAGGCGGCCGCGGTTCAGGCGCCGATCGTCGACGGCATCGACGCGGCGCTCGCGCGAATCGACCTGACGATCGCATGCGCGAGCAACAGCCGCCGGCATTACGTCGACGCCACGCTGCGCCGCACGGGCCTCAAGCGCTTCTTCGGCGAGCGCCTGTTCTGCGCGGACGGCGTCGCGCGGCCGAAGCCCGCGCCCGACGTCTATCTGGCCGCCGCGCAAGCGCTCGGCGTCGCGCCGTCGCAATGTCTCGTCGTCGAGGACAGCGCGACCGGCGTGACGGCCGCGTCGGCGGCCGGCATGACGGTGCTCGGCTTCGTCGGCGGCGGCCACGCGTCGCCGCGGCAGGTCGACGCGCTGCGCGCAATCGGCGCGCGGCGCGTGTTCGACGACATGCGCGAGCTGCCCGGCCTCGTCTCGCGGTGGGCCGAGACGGGCGTGGTCGAGCCGCACTGAACGATCGTGCCGCGCGCGCCCGACGCGCCGTGCGGCCGCACAACTGAACGGAGACAAATCATGGCAAGCGTGCTCCTGCGCAATATCGGCAAGCGCTACGACGACAACGAAGTGCTGCGCAACGTCAATCTCGACATCGCCGACGGCGAGTTCGTCGTGTTCGTCGGGCCGAGCGGCTGCGGCAAATCCACGCTGATGCGGATGATCGCGGGGCTCGAGGAGATTTCGGGCGGCGAGCTGCTGATCGACGGCGCGAAGGTCAACGACGTGCCGAGCGCGAAGCGCGGCATCGCGATGGTGTTCCAGTCGTACGCGCTCTATCCGCACATGACGCTCTACGACAACATGGCGTTCGGCCTGAAGCTCGCGGGCGCGAAGAAGCAGGAGATCGACGACGCGGTCAAGCAGGCGGCGAGGATCCTGCATATCGATCACCTGCTCGACAGGAAGCCCAGGCAACTGTCGGGCGGGCAGCGGCAGCGCGTCGCGATCGGCCGCGCGATCACGCGCAAGCCGAAGGTGTTCCTGTTCGACGAGCCGCTGTCGAACCTCGACGCGGCGCTGCGCGTGAAGATGCGGCTCGAGTTCGCGCGGCTGCACGACGAGCTGAAGACGACGATGATCTACGTGACGCACGATCAGGTCGAGGCGATGACGCTCGCCGACAAGATCGTCGTGCTGTCGGCGGGCAGCGTGCAGCAGGTGGGCGCGCCCAACGCGCTGTATCACGCGCCGGCGAACCAGTTCGTCGCGGGCTTCATCGGCTCGCCGAAGATGAACTTTCTCGCGGGCGTCGTCGAATCGGCGTCGGCCGACGGCGCGCTCGTGCGCTTCGAATCGGGCGAGACGCAGCGCGCCGCGGTCGACGCGTCGACGCTGCGCGCGGGCGAGCGCGTGACGGTCGGCATCCGGCCCGAGCATCTGCATGTCGGCGTGACGGGCGGCGACGGCATCGTCGCGCGGACGATGGCCGTCGAATCGCTCGGCGATGCCGCGTATCTGTACGCGGAATCGGCCGTCGCGCCCGACGGGCTGATCGCGCGCATTCCGCCGCTCGACACCTATCGCGCGGGCGAGATGTTGCGCGTGGGCGCGCAGCCCGAGCACTGCCATCTGTTCGACGCCGACGGGCGCGCGTTCAAGCGCAAGCCGAGGCACGCGCTGGCCGCGTGACGCGGCGGCGGGGTCGTGCGGCCGGGCGCACGCGCGCGCGGCGCGCGTGCGGCGATCCGCCGACGGGGCCGACAGGGGCCGACGCACCGTGCCGGATGCGGCGCGACGTCGCGCATGCGGTCCGGCGCGTGCGCGAGGCAGGCAAGGCGCGCGGCGCGCGGGCCCGCCCGCCGCCCCGCCGTCCCGCCGGCCCGCGCGCCGCGCTCACGCGAGCAGTTTGGGATCGCGCTTGCCGTACTTGATCGAGCGCTCGTCGGCGACCATCAGCCCGGTGTTCTCGTCGCGCCCTTGCAGCACGAGCCGCGCGTCCTTCGCGCCGATCTGCTCGGCCGCCTTGCGGCTGTCGATACCGATCTCGCCTTTCTTCATCCGGTTGACGATCACGCCGACCGCGGTATCGGCGAAGTCGCGCAGCATCCACGCGTCGCCGTCGCTGTCGCCGAACACGAGCAGCGGCCCGTAGCCCTTCTTCGCTTCGAGCTCGCGGCGGATGCCGACCGTCTTGCCCGGCCCGTAATTGAAGTGCCAGTTCGGCAGGTATTCGTTCATGTACTTGCCGTCCGCCATCGTGAGCCGCATGCCGATCACGTTCTCGGCGGGCACGCCGTAGCCGAACGCCGGATGGCCCGCGAACACGCGCACGACGTCGTCGAGCGATGCGGTGCTGACGTACACGTCGATGCCGTTCGAGCGCAGCGTGTCCATCACCGCGCGGATTTCCTCGTGGATGCGGATGCCGTGGAAGTGCGTCGCGGCGATGACGCCCGCCTTGCCCGGCAGCGCGCGCGAGCTTTCGTAGGTCACCTTGCGCAGCGCGTCGCCGAGGTTCGCGACGTTGCTGTCGAACGCCATCGCCTGCAACTCGTCGCGCGTCATGCCCACGTACCAGTACATGATCCACTTGTAGCCGATCTCGACCGGATACGTGTCGCAGATCGCGTCGTACATGAAGTACAGCTTCGCGCGGAAATCCCGGAACTGCTCGCTGCGGTGGATCTCGTCGAGCGGCTTGTCGCCCGCGAGGCCGCGATAGTTCGCATGCAGCCACCGGTAGTCGGCGTCGACGTCGGCCGCGATGTCCTCCATCCGCACGGGCTTGCCGTCGACGCTCGTATAGCCGAGCTTCGCGTCGAACGGGCCGTCGGGCACGCCCTGGCGCAGGATCGCCGAGAACTGCTCGGGCGTGAGCCGGTAATGCAGCCCGTCGATCTGGTGCATCAGCAGCGCTTCTTCGCAGTCGTTCATGATGCTCGTGTTGTCCCAGTCGAACACCGCGTACGGGCGGTGCTCGGGGCGGTAGCGCGGGCTCGACGCGCCGTGCCCGGCGAGCACCGCGCGCAGCCGCGCGACGTTGTTCGGCGACCAGCGCCCGGGCGTGAGCGACAGCGCGGTCGCGGGCGAGGCGGGCGCGTCGATTGCGGCGCGCGCCGGGGACCATGCGGCGGCCGCGAGCGCGGCCGAGGCGCTCGCAACCGAGCGCACGAAGTGTCGACGTCCTGTTTTCATCGAGTTCTCCGAAGGGGATTCGCGCGCCGGGGCCGGGCCGGCCGCGTGCCGCCCGCCGATCCGCCGGCAGAGGCGGGTGCCGCCCAGCATCGTTGCCCATAAAACGGCGCGCCCGTCGAAAACGGACATCCGGATGTCGAAATGCGACCGACGCGCGCGGCGCGGGCGGTTTTGCCGCGCCGAACGGATTCGAAGGCGGATTCGGCGACGGATTCGCGCGCGGCGGGCGGGGCGGCGGGGCCGCGTCGGCATGGGCATCGGCGCGGCGTGTCGCGCGGCGATGCGATGAGGTGCGATGTGCGGTGGCGGCGCGCGGCGCGCCGCGGCGGGGGCGCATGCCCGGTGGCGCGCCGCTTGCCGCGCGCCGCGCCTACGCGAACATGCGCCCGACGATGAAATCGACGAACGCGCGCAGCTTCGGCGAAGCGTGCCGCCCCGACGGCCACAGCACGTGGAACGTCTGCGGGCGCTCGATGTACGCGTCGAGCACGGTGCGCAGCCGTGCGCTCGCGAGTTCGTCGCGCACCGCGAAATCCGGCACGCATGCGAGTCCGCGGCCGCGAATCGCGAAACACACGCGCGTTTCGACGTTGTTGCAGATCATCGACCGCGGCGGCTCGACGTCGGCGTCGCCCGGCGCGGGCCGCAGCGGCCAGCGCTCGAGCTTGCCGGTGGTCGGGAAGCGATAGAGCAGGCACGTGTGGTGCGCGAGATCGGCGGGCGTGCGCGGCGTGCCGCGACGCGCGAAATAGTCGGGCGAGCCGACGACGACCTGCGCGAACGTGCCGAGCCGCCGCGCGGACAGCCGCGAATCGCGCGGCTCGCCGCCGCGCACGACCGCGTCGAAGCCTTCGTCGATCACGTCGACGAGCCGGTCGGTGAAATCGAGGTCGAGCTGGATGTCCGGGTACGCCGCCATGAAATCGGCGAGCACGGGCAGCACGGGCGCGCTGAGCGCGGGCAGGCTCACGCGCAGCCGGCCGCTCGGCGCGTGCGCGCTGCGCGACAGCTCCTGCTCGGCCTCCTCGATTTCCGCGAGCACGCGCCGGCATCGCTCGAGAAAGCGCGCGCCTTCGGCCGTCAGCGCGATGCTGCGCGTGCTGCGATGGAACAGGCGCACGTTCAGGCGCGCTTCGAGCCGCGCGATCCGCTTGCCGACGGCCGACGCGGACACGCCGAGCGCACGCGCCGCCGCGACGAAGCTGCGGGTCTCGGCCACCTGCACGAAGACGACGAACCCGCTCAGACTTTCCATTCGACCGCTCCCGTTTGGTTTCCGATTGGCTTTTGATTGCGGACTTCGATGTCCGTAGTGTCAGGAACTCTATCCTAGTTTTTCTTCATTCGCCGGCTGCCTACCATGAGCGCTCCACTCATTTCAGGGGATGCGCCATGGTTCTTTCATCGTGGTCCGCGCTCGGCGAGCGGGTCGACGCGGCGATCGACGCCGCGCTCGCGCAGCGGCGCCTGGTCGGCGCGGTCGTGCTCGTCGCGCGCCGCGGCGAGCTCGCTTACCGGCGCGCGGCGGGGCTCGCCGATCGCGAGGCCGGCGTGCCGATGCGCGAGGACGCGCTGTTCCGGTTCGCGTCGGTATCGAAGCCGATCGTGTCGGCGGCGGCGATGCGCGCTGTCGCGGCGGGCAAGCTCGATCTCGACGCGAGCATCGCGCGCTGGCTGCCCGCGTTCACGCCCGCGCTGGCCGGCGGCCGCCCCGCGCGCATCACCGCGCGGCAACTGTTGTCGCACACGGCGGGCCTCGGCTACCGTTTTCTCGAAACGCACGCGCACGGCCCGTATGCGCGCGCCGGCGTGTCCGACGGCATGGATCGCGCGGGCATCTCGCTTGCCGAGAACCTGCGCCGCATCGCGAGCGTGCCGTTGCTGTACGAGCCCGGCACGTCGTGGGCGTACTCGCTCGCGACCGACGTGCTCGGCGCGCTGATCGAGGCCGTATGCGACAAGCCGCTCGAAGATGCGGTGGCCGAGTTCGTGACGACGCCGCTCGGCATGGTCGATACGCGTTTCTACGCGCACGACGCGGCGCGGCTCGCGGCGGCGTACGTCGATGCGTCGGACGCCGCCGCGCCGGGCGGGCCGCGCCGCATGGCGGCGCTCGAGATCGCATCGCCGTTTCCCGACACGGCCGGCATTCGCTTCGAGCCCGCACGCGCGCTCGATGCGCATGCGTTCGCGTCGGGCGGCGCCGGGATGGTCGGCACCGCGTCCGACGTGCTCGCGCTGATCGAGGCGTTGCGCACCGGCGGCGACGGCTGGCTGCCCGCCGCGCGGATCGACGAGATGGCGCGCATCCAGCCGGGCGCGGAGGATCTGCCGACGGCGCCCGGCTACGGGTTCGGGCTCGGATTCTCGGTGCTGCGCGATCCGGCCGCCGCGCGATCGCCGGAGTCCGTCGGCACGTGGCGCTGGGGCGGCGCGTATGGCCACGCGTGGTTCGTCGACCGCGCCGCCGGCTTGAGCGTCGTCGCACTCACCAACACGGCTTACGAGGGGATGTCGGGACGCTTCGTCGCCGACCTGCGCGACGCCGTCTACGGCGCGGGCGCGGCCGCGCAGGAGCGGGCGGCATGAGCGATTGCACGACGCGGCCCGCCGGCTTCGCGCGGCCGTCGCGCGAAGCCGCGCGCCTGCCGCTCGCGGGATTGCTCGCGCTCGCGACGGCCGGCTTCATCACGATCGTGACCGAGGCGCTGCCCGCCGGGCTGCTGCCGCTGATGGGGCGCGACCTGCGCGTGTCCGATGCGCTCGTCGGCCAGCTCGTCACAGTCTATGCGGCGGGCTCGATCGTCGCGGCGATGCCGCTCGTCGCGGCGACGCGCGGCATGCGCAGGCGGCCGCTGCTGCTCGCCGCGCTCGCGGGCTTCGTCGTCGCGAACACGGCGACGGCCGCGTCGCCGTACTACGCGCCCGTGCTCGTCGCGCGCTGCGTCGCGGGCGTCTCGGCGGGGCTCCTGTGGGCGCTGCTCGCGGGCTACGCGAGCCGGATGGTCGACGCGCGGCAGCGCGGCCGCGCGATCGCGATCGCGATGCTCGGCGCGCCGGTGGCGATGTCGGTCGGCATTCCGCTCGGCACGGCGCTCGGCGCCGCGCTCGGCTGGCGCGCGACGTTCGCCGGCGTGACGGCGCTCACGCTCGCGCTGATCGCGTGGGTGCGCGCGAGCCTGCCCGATGCGCCGGGGCGGCCCTCGGGCGAGCGGCTGCCGGTCGCCCGCGTGCTGCGGATGCCGGGCGTGCTGCCCGTGCTGGCGGTGATGTTCGCGTACGTGCTCGCGCACAACATCCTCTACACGTACATCGCGCCGTTTCTCGCGAGCGCCGGGATGGGCACGCGCATCGACGCGACGCTGTTCGCGTTCGGCGCGGCGTCGTTCGCGGGCATCGGTCTCACGGGCGTGTGGATCGGCAACGGGCTGCGGCGGCTCGCGCTCGCGAGCATCGCGCTTTTCGCGCTCGCGTCCGTGCTGCTCGGCGTGGCGAGCGGCTCGCCCGCGGTCGTCTATGCGAGCGTCGCCGTGTGGGGGCTCACGTTCGGCGGCGCGGCGACGGTCTTCCAGACCGCGTCGGCGAACGCGGCGGGCGAGGCGGCGGACGTCGCGCAATCGATGATCGTCACGGTGTGGAATCTCGCGATCGCGGCCGGCGGTGTCGCGGGCGGCGTGCTGCTCGAGCGGTTCGGCGCGGGCGCGATGCCGTGGGCGCTCGTCGCGCTGCTCGTGCCCGCGTGGCTCGGCGCGTGGCGCGCGCGGCGCCACGGCTTCCCGGCGGCCCGCGCGCCGTGACGGGCGCGATGCGCGCCCGCGCGGGTCCGTCCGGCGTCCGTCCGGCGCGGCGACTCGGCGCAACTGTCCGGCGCACGCGCTCGACCGCTCGACGCAGGCGCTCGGCTACTCGGCTCGATTGGCTACTCGGCCCGGCTGCCCGAGCCGGCCATTCGCCTCGGCTACTCGGCGAGCGCCGCGCGCGCGCAGGTCTCGTCGGTCACGAGCCCCGAGAGCCAGCGGCCGCGCAGCGCGGCGAGCACCGCGGCGCGCTTGCGCGGCCCGCCCGCGAAGCCGATCGTCGGGCGCGACGGCGGCGCATCGAGCGCCACGCTCGTCACGCGCGTGCTCGTCGACGCGACGATCGGCCGCCCCTGCGCGTCGATCGGCAGGCCGAGCATCTCGGCCACCGCGCCGAGCTCGACCATCTCGCCGAGCTCGGCGGCGGTGATGAAGCCGTCCTCGAACAGCGGGCAGTGCGCGCCGATGTTGCCGACGCCGACGAACGCGACGTCGGCCTGCGCCGACAGCTTCTCGACGATCCGGTACAGCCGGTGGTTGCACCACTGCGCGCGTTCGGCCTCGCTGTCCGCGAACAGCGGCGCGGGCAGCAGGAAGTGCTTGCCGCCCGTCTTCTCGGAGATGTGCTGCGCGACGTCGTACGGGTTCGACGAGCCGTCCTGCGCGATCGCGCCCACCATCGACACGAGCCGGTGCTGCGGCCGCTCGAGCTGCGCGATCTGCGCGATGGCGGCCTTCAGCGTGCGGCCGCTGCTGACCGCGATCACCATCGGCCTTTCTTCGTTCAGGTAGCGCTCCATCACCTGCGCGCCCGCGACGGCGAGCTTGCGGTCGATCGCATCGGGCGCGTCGCCGTCGATCGGCACGACTTCGCACATCGCGAGGCCGTAGCGCTTGGACAACTGCGCGGCCAGATCGAGGCAATCGGCGATGCGGTGGTCGACGCGCACGCGGATCAGGTTCTTCTCGACCGCGAACGCGACGAGGCGCTGCGCGACGGGGCGCGACACCTGCAGCTTCTCGGCGATCTCGTTCTGCGTGTCGCCCGCGACGTAGTAGAGCCAGGCGGCGCGCGTCGCGAGATCGAGTTTTTCGGAGGACTTGGACACGATGGCGGAATCTCAGGTCGGGCGCGCGCGGCGGCATCAGGCCGGCCGTCGCGCGCCGGGAAAATTCGCACTGTAGCGCAACGCGCTCACGCGAGCCGCGCGCGCGACGGCTCGAAGAGCGGCCGCACATGCCGGTACAGCGCGCGAAACGCGTCGAGCCGCGCGCGCAGCGCCGCGTGGCGCGCCGCGTCGGGCGCGAATTCGTCGCGCAGCGGCGGCTTCGCCAGCACGTCGCGCGGCGCGCCGCCGACCGCGAGCCAGCCCAGCCGCGCCGCGCCGAGCGCCGCGCCCGTTTCGCCGCCGCCGTGGCGGCGCGTGCGCACGCCGAGCGCGTCGGCGATCAGTTGCGCCCAGTACGCGCTGCGCGCGCCGCCGCCGATCAGGGAGAGCGCGTCGGTCTGCGTGCCGCCCGCGATCAGCGCGTCGAAGCCGTCGGCGAGCGCGAGCGTCACGCCTTCGAGCACCGCGTAGCCGAGCAGCGCGCGCTCGGTGCCGTGCGTCATCCCGAAGAACACGCCTTGCGCGTACGGATCGTTGTGCGGCGTGCGCTCGCCGGACAGATAGGGCAGGAAGAGCGGCGCGTTCTCGCGGGCGGCGGGATCGAGCGCGGCGATTTCGGCAAGGAGCGCGGGCTCGTCGGTCGACGTGAGCTTGCAGACCCAGCGCAGGCAACTCGCCGCCGACAGCACGACGCTCATCTGCTGCCAGCGCTCGGGAATCGCATGGCAGAACGCATGGACGGCCGACGCCGGGTTCGGCCGGAAGCGGTCGCCGACGACGCTCAGCACGCCCGACGTGCCGAGCGACACGAAGCCGTCGCCGGGCTGGGTCGCGCCGATGCCGAGCGCGCTCGTCGCGTTGTCGCCGCCGCCGCCCGCGACGACCACCGATTCGGCCAGGCCGAGCGCGCGCGCGACGTCCGCGCGCAGCGTGCCGGACGGCGCGTTGCCTTCGACGATCCTCGGCATCTGCGCGCGCGTCATGCCGCCCGCGGCGAGCAGCGCGCCGGACCAGTCGCGGCGCGCCGCGTCGAGCCACAGCGTGCCCGCCGCGTCGGACGGGTCGGACACCTTCTCGCCCGTGAGCTTCAGGCGCAGATAATCCTTCGGCATCAGCACGCACGCGATCCGGCCGAACACATCGGGCTCGTGCCGCGCGACCCACAGCAGCTTCGGCGCGGTGAAGCCCGGCATCGCGAGGTTGCCGGCGATCGCATGCAGCTCGGGCGCGCGCGCTTCGAGCAGCGCGCATTCGTCGGCGCTGCGCATGTCGTTCCACAGGATCGCGGGGCGCAGCACGCGATCGCCGCTATCGAGCAGCACCGCGCCGTGCATCTGGCCGGACAGCCCGATGCCGCGCACCGCGGCGAACGCCTGCGGATGGCGCGCGCGCAGCGCGGCGAGCGTGCCGGCCCACCAGTCGTCCGGATGCTGCTCGGCCCAGCGCGGATGCGCGCGCGCGACGGTAAACGGCGTGCCCGCCGTGCCGACGACGGCGCCGTCGGGCGAAAGCAGCAGCACCTTCACTTCGGAGGTGCCGAGATCGATGCCGAGGTACATGAGCGAAAAGCGGTGCGTCGACGGGAAGCCGCTACTTTAGCCGCGCGCCCGCCGCCGCGCCAATGGCGATTTGGCCCGAGCAACGCGCGGCGGCGTGACGGCCGAGCGGCTCAGCGGCTCGCGAGCCATGCGTCGACGCGCGCGGCGCCCGCGCGTAGCGCGCGCTCGAGCGCGGGCGTGCCGGCGAGCGCGCCCCAGAGCGGGCGTTCGCCGGCGAGCGCGGCGACGGGGTCGGCCGCGCCCGCGATCGCGCGCGCGACGCGCGCGTCCATCACGCCGTCCTGATACGCGTACGGCAGCGCGCCTTGCGCCCAGCGCTGCAGGAAGCGCAGGAAGAGCGCGGGCAGCACCGCGGTCGACACCGGCTCGACGCCGCGCGCGATCGATTCGGCGAGCGTCGGCGCGATGAAGCCGGGAATCTTCGAGAAGCCGTCGGCGGCCACGCGCTGGTTCGTGTCGCGGATGTGCGGATTGCCGAAGCGCTCGAGCACGACGTCGCGGTAGCGCGCGAGGTCGAGCGGGCTCGGCGTGAGGTACGGGATCACGTCGTCGGTCACGTACGCGTGCGCGAAGCGGCGAATGTGCGCGTCGCGCGTGCCTTCGTGAATGTATGAATGGCCCGCGAGCGTGCCCGCCCAGGCGATGCAGCTGTGCGTCGCGTTCAGGATCCGGATCTTCGCTTCCTCGTACGGATGGACGTCGTCGACGAGCTCCGCGCCCGCCTTCTCCCACGCGGGCCGGCCGGCCGCGAAGCGATCCTCGATCACCCACTGGATGAACGCCTCGCCCATCACCGGGCACGCGTCGTCGAAGCCGGTGGCCGCGCGCACGCGCTCGCGCACGTCGGGCGTGGGGCGCGGTGTGATGCGGTCGACCATCGAGCTCGGGCACGCGACGTTCGCATCGAACCACGCGAGCAGCTCGACGAGGCCGCGCCGCGCGAGGAATGCGCGCATGCCGGCGCGAAAGCGCGCGCCGTTGTTGCGCAGGTTGTCGCAGCTCTGCAGCGTGAGCGGGCCGGCGCCGCGCGCGGCCCGTTCGGCGAGAAGCGCGGCGAGCGCGCCGTAGATCGTGAGGCGCGCGCCTTGCAAGTCGGCCGCGAGATCGGGGTTCGCCACGTCGAGCCGATCGTGCTCGTCGAGGTAGTAGCCGCCTTCCGTCACCGTGAACGACACGATCCGGCACGCCGGCGCGGCGCCCGCGTCGACGAGCGCGGCCAGATCCATCGACCACGGCAGCACGCGCGTGATCGAGCGGATCGTCTCGTAGGCGCGCTCGCCTTGCGGCGTGACCGTCTCGAGCGTGTAGACGCCGTGCTGCGCGGCGAGCGCCTCGCGGCTCGCGCGCAGATCGTCGCGGATGTCGCCGACGACGAGCGACCACCGCTCGGCGGCGGGCGACGCTTCGTTGACGCGGTGCAGATACCACGCCTGATGCGCGCGGTGAAACGAGCCGACGCCGATGTGCAAGATCGCCGGCGCGGCGGTGGACGGACTGCTCATCCCGTGTCTCCTGACGGCCGGCTCGCGCCCGCCGAATTTTGTATAGATCATTTGCTCTTTATGTGAGCGAATGATCGTATTCGGGTGGGCGAAAGTCAAGGCGATCGAGCGGGCTTTCGATGCTGCGGCGCGCCAATCGGCGCGATGCGCGGGCGCGTCGCGATGCGATGCATCTCGTCGCCGAACGGTGTCGGAACGCCGTCGGAACGGTGTGGAGCGGCCTCAGAACGGCTCGCGGGTCAGCAGCGCGAGCGCTTCGAGCAGCCGCGCGGCCGGCCCGGGCAGGATGCCGTGGCGGCGGCGAAACGCGGTCAGCGTGCGGGTGGCGGCCACGCCTTCGACGGCGAGCGTGTCGATCGTGCGCGCGCGGCGTTCCGCCCGGTACATCGGCTCGGCCATCCAGCTCAGGAAGCCCGCGTGCGCGACAAGGCTCTTGAGCGCCGTCACCGAGCGGGTCTCGACCGCGATGTCGGGCGGCGCGAGCCCGTGCGCGTCGAACGCCGCGCGCATCTGCTCGAACGGCGCGGTGCCGCGCGGCGGGATCGCCCAGCGCGCGGCGCGCGTGTCGGCGAGCGTGAGCGGCGCGCGCGCGGCGGCGCGCAGCGGATGGTCGGGCGCGGCGACGACGTGGCTCACGTCGTCCCACCGGCATTCGGCGATCGCGACGACTTCGTCGGTGTCCGGCACGCGCGTGCTCAACGCGATGTCGATCTCGTGCGTGAGCAGCGCGTCGACGAGCCGGTCCCACACGCCTTCGACGATCACGACGCGCAGGTTCGGCCAGCGGTCGAGCACGCGCCCGAGCGCCACCGGCAGCACGAAGCTCGCGATGCTGCCGACCGCGCCCACCTTGATCGTGCCTTTCGCGAGCCCGCGCAGCGCGTCGATTTCCTCGCGCGCGTGCTCGGCCTCGTGCGGCAGCAGCGCCTCGCCGATCGCGGTCAGTTGCACGCCCTTCGAATGGCGCTCGAAGAGCGGCGCGCCGATCTGCTCCTCGAGCCGCTTCAGGATGCGGCTCAACGCCGGCTGCGTGACGTGCAGCGCGTCGGCCGCGCGCCCGAGGCTGCCGCTCGCGGCGATCGTCGTGAAGGCGCGCAATTGGCGCAGGTCGAAAGTCATGCTGCCGTGTAATGGCTTCTTGCAAAAAATACAGTATCGAGGAATGTGCGCGCCGCCGATACTGTGGAAACCGATGATGACGATGAGGAGACACGCCCGCATGACGCCCCCCGATCTTCGCGCCGACGCGCCCGCGCGCGCGCCGTACACGGTGCGCGACGCCGTGATCGATCTGCTGCGCCGGTTCGGCATCCGCAAGGTATTCGGCAATCCGGGCTCGACCGAGCTGCCGATGTTCCGCAATTTCCCCGACGATTTCGAATACGTGCTCGGCCTGCACGAGGCGGTGGCCGTCGGGATGGCGGACGGCTACGCGCAGGCGAGCGGCAACGCCGCCGTCGTGAATCTGCACTCGGCGGCGGGCGTCGGCAACGCGATGGGCGTGCTGTTCACCGCGTACCGGAACAAGACGCCGCTCGTCGTCACGGCCGGCCAGCAGGCGCGCTCGATCCTGCCGTTCGAGCCGTTTCTCGCGTCGGTGCAGGCGGCCGAATTGCCGAAGCCGTACGTGAAATGGAGCATCGAGCCCGCGCGCGCCGAGGACGTGCCCGCCGCGATCGCGCGCGCGTATCATGTCGCGATGCAGGAGCCGCGCGGGCCCGTGTTCGTGTCGATTCCGGCCGACGACTGGGATCGACCCGCCGAGCCCATGCCCGCGCGCACGGTGAGCAGCGAAGTGCGGCCCGCGCCCGAGGCGCTCGCGCGGCTCGGCGACGCGCTCGACGCGAGCGAGCGCCCGGCGTTCGTGGTCGGCGCGGCGGTGGCGCGCGCGGGCGCGTGGGACGACGCGGTGCGGCTCGCCGAGCGGCACCGCGCGCGCGTGTACGCCGCGCCGATGTCGGGCCGTTGCAGCTTTCCCGAGGACCATCCGCTCTTCGCGGGCTTTCTGCCGCCGATCCGCGAGCGCATCGTCGAACAGCTCGCCGGCCACGATTTCATCCTCGCGTTCGGCGCGCCCGTCTTCACGTATCACATCGAGGGCTTCGGCCCGCACGTGCCCGCGGGCGCGGCGCTGCATCAGCTCGTCGACGATCCGTCGGTGGCCGCGTGGACGCCCGTGGGCGACGCGGTCGTCGGCAATCTGCGGCTCGCCGCGCGCGATCTGCTCGCGCGCGCCGCGCCGCGCGAGCGGCCGATGCCCGCGCCGCGCGCGCCGCGCGGGCGCGTCGGCCCGGGCGCGCCCGGCGAGCGGATGCCGGTGGCGTTCGCGTTGCAGACGCTCGCCGACGTGCGCGGCTCGCGCGACGTCGTCGTCGAGGAAGCGCCGAGCGCGCGGCCGGCCATGCACGAGCACCTGCCGTTCTCGAGCGCCGACACGTTCTACACGATGGACAGCGGCGGCCTCGGTTACGGGATGCCGGCCGCTCTCGGCATCGCGCTCGGCTCGCCGGGGCGGCGCGTGATCGCGCTGATCGGCGACGGCTCGAGCCTCTATTCGATTCAGGCGCTCTGGAGCGCCGTGCATCTGAAGCTGCCCGTCACGTTCGTGATCCTGAACAACGCGCGCTACGCGGCGCTGCAGGATTTCGCGCCCGTGTTCGGCTTTCGCGACGGCGAGCCGGTGCAGGGCACCGCGCTGCCCGGTCTCGATTTCGTGTCGCTCGCGCGCGGGTTCGGTTGCGACGGCGTGCGCGTGAGCGACGCGGCGCGCTTGCGCGACGCGCTCGAGCAGGCGCTCGCGTCGCCCGTGCCGGTCGTCGTCGACGTCGACGTCGCGTGACGCGCGAAGCCGGGAGGACGCAGAAGCCCTAAGGGCCGAAAAGCCCGAAGCCCGAAGCCCGTGCCACGGCATCCACGGGCATCACGGAGTATTGGAACGCATTCAGAAGGAGAACACACGCATGCAGGACATCTCGATGCTGATCGGCGGCGAGCGTCGCCCGGCCACGGGCGGCGCGACGTTCGAGCGCCGCAATCCGCTCGACGGGGAGCTCGCGACGCGCGCACCCGCCGCGACCGCCGCCGACGCGCGCGCGGCCGTGGACGCCGCATCCGCCGCGTTCGCGCCGTGGGCCGCGCTCGGCCCGAGCGCGCGCCGCGCGCTGCTGCTGAAGGCCGCTGCCGCGCTCGAGGGCAAGCGCGACGCGTTCATCGCCGCGATGGCGGCCGAGACGGGCGCATCGGCGATCTGGGCACGGTTCAACGTCGAGCTCGCCGCGAACGGCCTCGTCGAGGCGGCCGCGCTGACGACGCAGATCGGCGGCGAGCTGATTCCGTCCGACGTGCCGGGCTCGCTCGCGATGGGCGTGCGGCAGCCGGCGGGCGTCGTGCTCGGCATCGCGCCGTGGAACGCACCCGTGATCCTCGGCGTGCGTGCGCTCGCGCTGCCGCTCGCATGCGGCAACACGGTGGTGTTCAAGGGCTCGGAGCTGTGCCCGGCCACGCACGGCCTCATCGCCGACGCGCTGCACGAAGCGGGGCTGCCTCGCGGCGTCGTGAACTTCGTGACGAACGCGCCCGCCGATGCCGGCGCCGTCGTCGACGCGATGATCGCGCACCCGGCCGTGCGCCGCGTGAACTTCACGGGCTCGACGCGGGTGGGCCGGATCATCGCCGAGCGCTGCGCGCGGCATCTGAAGCCCGCCGTGCTCGAGCTCGGCGGCAAGGCGCCGTTCGTCGTGCTCGACGACGCCGATCTCGACGCGGCCGTCGCGGCGGCTGCGTTCGGCGCGTTCGCGAATTCCGGGCAGATCTGCATGTCGACCGAGCGGATCATCGTCGACGAGCGGATCGCCGACGCGTTCGTCGCGAAGCTCGCCGACAAGGCCGCGTCGCTGCCGTTGGGCGATCCGCGCAACGGGCCCGTCGTGCTCGGCTCGGTGATCGACGCGCAGACCGTCGAGCGCTGCAACGCGCTCATCGACGACGCGCTCGCGAAAGGCGCGGTGCTGCGCTGCGGCGGCAAGGCCGACAGCACGCTGATGCCCGCGACGCTCGTCGACCGCGTGACGCCCGCGATGCGCCTCTACGCGGAGGAATCGTTCGGGCCGGTGAAGGGCATCGTGCGCGTCGCGGGCGAGGAGGCGGCGATCGCGTGCGCGAACGACAACGCGTTCGGCCTGTCGTCGGCCGTGTTCAGCCGCGACGTCGCGCGCGCGATGCGCGTTGCCGCGCGGATCGAAGCGGGGATCTGCCACGTGAACGGGCCGACCGTTCACGACGAGGCGCAGATGCCGTTCGGCGGCATGAAGGACAGCGGCTTCGGCCACTTCGGCGGCAAGGCGGGCATCGCCGAGTTCACCGATCTGCGCTGGATCACCGTGCAGACGGCCCCGCGCCACTATCCATTCTGAAACGATGGCGACGATCGAGATGACGGCGTTGAGGATTGCGATGCTCGGCGCGGGCGCGATGGGCTCGCTGTTCGGCGGATTGCTCGCCGAGTGCGGACACGACGTGACGCTCGTCGACGTGAACGCCGCGCATGTCGACGCGATCGCGCGCGACGGATTGCGGCTCGACATCGATCGCGGCGAGCGGCGCGTCGCGCGGCTCGCCGCGCTGCGCCCGGACGGCGTCGCCGCGCACGCGGGCATGCCGCCCGACCTGGTGATCGTGTTCACGAAGACGCTGCACACGCGCGCGGCGCTCGCGGGCGCGCGCGCTCTCTTCGGCCCGCGCACGCACGCGCTGACGCTGCAGAACGGGCTCGGCAATGTCGAGACGCTCGCCGAATACGTGCCGCTCGAGCGGATTCTCGTCGGCGTGACGACGTGGCCCGCCGATCTCGCCGGGCCCGCGCACGTGCGTTCGCACGGCGCGGGCTGGGTGAGGCTGATGAGCGCGGACGGCGCGATGCGGCCGATCGTGCAGGCGAGCGCGCACGCGCTCGATCGCGCCGGCTTGAACTGCGCGATCGACACGGGCGTGTGGGCGACGATCTGGGAGAAGGTCGGCTTCAACGCGGCGCTCAACACGCTGTGTGCGCTCACGCGCGGCACGGTCGACGCGCTCGGCGCGCGCGAGGACGGGCCGGCGCTCGCGCTTGCGATCGTCGCGGAGGTCGCGGCGGTGGCGCGCGCGAAGGGCATCGGCGTCGACGAGCGCCGGATGCGCGAGAACGTGCTGCACGCGATCCGCGAGCACCGCGGACATCGGCCGTCGATGCTGCAGGACGTGCTCGCGGGGCGGCGCACCGAGATCGACGCGATCAACGGCGCGGTGGTCGCGGCCGCGGGCGAGCTCGGCGTGGCGGTGCCGCATGTGCGGACGCTGTTGCAGCTCGTCAGGCTGATCGACGCGCAGGGCGGGTGACGTGGCGCGGGCAACGAAGCGGACAGGGGCCGCGGGAGGCTGCGCGACGGCGGCCGTGCGGTTGCGGGAGCGCCGTGAACGCGTTGTGGCGACGCGGTGAGGAGGCGACGAGACAACGCGGAGACACGGCAACACGCAGGCACAGGGGCGTAGAGACGCAGACGCAGGCGCGCACGGGAGACATGGACGTCGGCTCCACGGCCGACGGCGCCCCCGGCGGTCTCGATCGGCGGCGCGACGAAGGCCGCCGCGGCGGCCACGGCGCCCGCCGCGGCGGCGAACGACGGCCCGCGCGCGTCCTCCAGGCCGCGCCGGCCTTCGCCGTGGGCATTTGTCCGCGGGATCGGCGCCCGCCGCTTCGATTCGCCCACGACCCGCCGCCGAACGGTTTTCCGACGGCCGCATGCCAGCCGCCGTAGGGGTTTCCAATAATTCAACTAAAAGAAATTGGTTTTACCATTCGTAAATTCATAAGCTTGCGCTAGATCAAGGCGCGACCGCGCGAACGCTTGCCGTCGCGCGCCGCGCGCGGCTCGTGCGAGGCGGATGAAGCCCTTGCGCCGCAGGGCGTGCCCGCGACATCGCGAACGGTTTCGAAGAAAGCCGGCGCGGGGCGGGTCAGCGCGACGCGCCGATCCAGAGGACATTCAGGAGACGACATGAAGCCCACCCCGACCCCGTGTTTCGCCGCGGCGCGCCGCCGCATCGCCGCATCGAGCGCCGCGCGCCGGAGGCTCGCATGAGCGCCCGGCACGGCGGTGCGCCGCTTGCGCTCGATATCGGCGCGACGCTCGACCACGGTCCGTTCACCGCGATGCAGCGCGTCGCGGTGCTGCTCGCCGCGTTCGCGATCGTGCTCGACGGCTTCGACAGCCAGTTGATCGGCTTCGCGATTCCGGTGCTGATCAAGGAGTGGGGGATCACGCGCGACGCGTTCGCGCCCGCCGTCGCGGCGGGCCTGTTCGGGATGGGCGTCGGCAGCGCGTGCGCGGGCCTGTTCGCGGACCGCTTCGGCCGGCGCTGGGCGATCATCGGCAGCGTGTTCGTGTTCGGCGCGGCTACCTGCGCGATCGGCTTCGCGCCGAACGTGGCGACCATCGCCGCGCTGCGCTTCGTCGCGGGCCTCGGGATCGGCGGCGCGCTGCCCACCGCGACGACGATGACGGCCGAGTACACGCCCGCGCGCCGCCGCACGATGATGGTGACGGCGACGATCGTCTGCGTGCCGGCGGGCGGGATGCTCGCGGGCCTGTTCGCGCACGAGGTGCTGCCCGCGTACGGCTGGCGCGGCCTGTTCTGGCTCGGCGGCGCGCTGCCGCTCGCGCTCGGCTTGCTGCTCGTGCGCGCGCTGCCCGAATCGCCGCGCTATCTCGCGCGCAATCCCGCGCGCTGGCGCGAGCTCGGCGCGCTGCTCGCGCGCATGGGCCGGCCCGTCGCCGACGGCACCGCCTTCACCGATCTTGCCGAGGCGCGTGCGCACGAAGGGCAGCGGCGTGGTGTGCGTGCGCTGTTCTCGGCGGCCTACGCGCGCGACACGATCGCGTTGTGGTGCGCATTCTGCATGTGCCTGCTCGCCGTCTACAGCGCATTCAGCTGGCTGCCGACGATGCTGACGTCGCAAGGCCTGAGCGTGTCGGTCGCGGGTTCCGGGCTCACCGCATACAACCTCGGCGGCGTGCTGGGCGCGCTCGCGATCGGCCGTTTCGGTTCGCGCTGGCCGCTCGCGTTCTGCTGTGCGGGCGGCGCGGCGAGCGCCGCGTGGCTGCTCGGCGTCGATGCCGGCAGCCACGCCGGCTGGCTGATCGTCGGCCTCGCCGCGCACGGCTTCTTCGTGAACGCGGTGCAGTCGACGATGTACGCGCTCTGCACGTTCATCTATCCGACGCCCGTGCGCGCGACGGGCACCGCCGGCGCCGTCGCGTTCGGCCGCGTCGGCGCGATCCTGAGCGCGTTCGCGGGCGCGTACGTGATCTCGGCGGGCGGTGCGAACGCGTACCTGGCGATGCTCGCCGCCGCGATGGCGGTCGTGCTCGTCGCGTTGCTCGCGCTGCGCCGGCACATTCCGCGGCTGCGCCGCGGCGGGCTGCCGGCGGCCGACGAGCTCGCGCGCACCGCGCCCTGACGCTTCGCCGCGCGTGCGCGCGGCGCTACAGCGTCGTGCGCACGTGCCAGAGTTCGGGGAACAGCACGACGTCGAGCATCTTGCGCAGATACGGCGCGCCGCTCGTGCTGCCCGTGCCCTGCTTGAAGCCGATGATCCGCTCGACCGTCGTCACGTGGCGGAAGCGCCATTGGCGGAACGCGTCCTCGAGATCGACGAGCTCTTCGGCCATCTCGTACAGCTCCCAGTGCGCGTTCGGCTCGCGGTACACCGCGAGCCACGCGGTCTCGACGGTGCGATCGTGGCGCGTCGGCTGCGTCCAGTCGGCGTCGAGCCGCTCGGGCGCGATCGGAAAGCCGCGCCGCGCGAGCAGGCGAATCACTTCATCGTATAGCGACGGCGCCTGCAGCGACGCTTCCAGATGCGCATGAATCGCCGGCCGGTGCGCGTGCGGGCGCAGCATCTGCGCGTTCTTGTTGCCGAGGATGAACTCCAGCTCCCGATACTGGTACGACTGGAAGCCCGACGACGCGCCGAGATACGGCCGCATCGCCGAGTATTCGGACGGCGTCATCGTCGCGAGCACGTTCCACGCCTGCACGAGCTGCTCGAGCACGCGCGACACGCGCGCGAGCATCTTGAACGCGGGCGGCAGCGCGTCGTCGCGGATCGACGCGAGCGCCGCGCGCAGCTCGTAGAGCGCAAGCTTCATCCACAGCTCGCTCGTCTGATGCTGGATGATGAACAGCATCTCGTTGTGATCGGGCGAGCGCGGATGCTGCGCATCGAGGATCGGGTCGAGCGACAGGTAATCGCCGTAGCTCATCGATTGCGAGAAGTCGAGCTGCGCGCGATGCCAGCCGGCCTGCACGTCGTCGCCGGCGGCCTCGGGCACGTGCGGCGCGTCGGGCGCGTGCGCGCCGGCAAACGGGCAGCGGGGCGCGGCGTCGTCGCCGGGCGGCTGCATGTGACCTGAATTCACGTTTGTCTCCATGGAATAGACGGGGCGGTGCGGGCGGCCGATCCGGCCGATGGCCGCACGCTTCGCGCGGCGCTCGCGCGGGCTCAGGTCACCGCGGCGCGCGTGGCGAACTCGGGCGCGCGCCATGCCTCGGTGTCGAGAATGTCGCGCAGCGTCTCGACCGCGTCCCACACGTCGACGAAGCGCGTGTAGAGCGGCGTGAAGCCGAAGCGCAGGATGCGCGGCTCGCGGTAGTCGCCGATCACGCCGCGCGCGATCAGCGCCTGCATCACCTCGTAGCCGTGCGGATGCTCGAAGCTCGCCTGCGAGCCGCGCTGATGATGCGCGCGCGGCGTGACGAGCTTGAGCGGCTGGCCCGCGCAGCGCGATTCGACGAGCGCGACGAACGCGTCGGTGAGCGCGAGCGATTTGCGGCGGATCGCGTGCATGTCGGTCTGCGCGAACACGTCGAGCCCGCATTCGACCATCGACATCGACACGATCGGCTGCGTGCCGCACAGAAAGCGCGCGATGCCCGGATCGGGCTCGAACGCGGGCTGCATCGCGAATGGCGCGCGATGGCCCCACCAGCCGGACAGCGGCTGCTCGAACGCCCGCTGATGGCGCTTGGGCACCCAGACGAACGCGGGCGAGCCGGGGCCGCCGTTCAGGTACTTGTACGTGCAGCCCACCGCGCCGTCGGCGAGCGCGCCGTTCAGATCGACGGGCACGGCGCCCGCCGAATGCGCGAGATCCCACAGCATCAGCGCGCCGGCCTGGCGAACCGTCTGCGTGACGGACGGCATGTCGTGCATGTAGCCCGTGCGGTAGTTCACGTGGGTGATCATCGCGACGGCGGTCTCGTCGTCGAGCGCGTCGGGCAGATCGGCGGGATCGTCGATGAGGCGCAGTTCGTAGTCGCGGTCGAGCTGCGCGATCAGGCCCTGCGCGATGTACAGGTCGGTCGGGAAGTTCGAGCGCTCCGACACGATCACGCGGCGCTTCGGCGCGTGCCGCGCCTGGTGCCGCAGCATCGCGGCCAGCAGCTTGAACAGGTTGATCGAGATCGTATCGGTGATCGCGACCTCGTCGTCGGCCGCGCCGATGAGCGGCGCGAGCCTGTCGCCGAGCCGGCGCGGCAGCGCGAACCAGCCGGCCGTGTTCCAGCTGCGGATGAGGCCTTCGCCCCATTCGGCGCCGATCACCTGTTGCGCGCGGGCGGCCGCCGCGCGCGGCTGCGCGCCGAGCGAATTGCCGTCGAGATAGATCACGCCGGCGGGCAGCGCGAACTGCTCGCGCAGCGGCGCGAGCGGGTCGTCGCGGTCGAGCGCGAGCGCTTCTTCACGTGTTTTCATGATGTCGAACCTGGTTGGGGAGGGGGCACGCGCATGCGTCTTCAGCGCGGCGCGGCGGGCAGCGCGCGCAGCACCGCGCGCACGGGGCTCGCGTCGAGCGTCGCGAACTTCAATGGCAGCGCGATCAGTTCATAGTCGCCGGCGGCGATCTCGTCGAGCACGAGCCCTTCGAGAATCGCCATCCGGTGCGCGCGAATGCGCCGGTGCGCATCCATCGTCTTCGATTCCTGCGGGTCGAGCGACGGCGTGTCGATGCCGACGAGGCGCACGCCGTGCGCGGCGAGCAGATCGATCGTTTCCGGCGCGACCGCGCAGAACGCGCTGTCCCACGCATGCTGCGGCGCCTGGCCGTAGGTGCGCAGCAGCACGCGCGGCGGCGCGCCGGCGAGCGCCGCGCGCACATGCTCGGGCGTGACGGCGGAGCGTGCGCCGATGCAATGGATCACGCGGCAGCGGCCGAGATACGCATCGAGCGGCACCGCGCCGATCGGCGTGCCGTCGGCGTCGTAGTGCAGCGGCGCATCCGCGTGCGCGCCCGTGTGCGGCGATAGCGTGACGCGCGCGACGTTGACGGGCGAGCCCGCCTCGATGCGCCACACCCGCTCGATGCCGACGGGCGTGTCGCCCGGCCAGACGGGCGTGGCGGGGGCGATTGGCGGGGAGATGTCCCAGATCGTGTCCATGCCGTTGTCGAAGAAACTTGGATGCTTCGCATGATAGGCAAAGCCGCGAAGCAGGTGCTTGCAAAATAAGCATGGACAATCCACCAATATGGCAGATAATTCGAAATAGACCTAAAACGGAGACCAAAAATGCATGCGATCACGCTGGATGCAACCGATTGCCGTATTCTCGCGGTCCTTCAGGAAGAAGGCCGGATCAGCAACCTCGATCTGGCCGAGCGCATTTCGCTGTCGCCGTCCGCGTGCCTGCGGCGGATGCGGCTGCTCGAGGAGCAAGGGGTGATCGAACGCTATCGGGCGTGCCTGAGCCGCGAGAAGCTCGGGTTCGAGCTCGAGGCGTTCGTGCAGGTGTCGATGCGCAACGATCAGACGCAGTGGCACGAGCGTTTCGCGCAGGCGGTGCGCGAATGGCCGGAGGTGGTGGGCGCGTTTGTCGTGACGGGCGAGACGCACTACCTGCTGCGCGTGCTCGCGCACAACCTGAAGCACTACTCCGATTTCGTGCTGAATCAGCTGTACAAGACGCCCGGCGTGCTCGACATTCGCTCGAACATCGTGCTGCAGACGCTGAAGGACGAGGCGGGGCCGCCCGTCGCGCTCGCGCGCACGGGCCCGGCGATCAAAGCCGTGTGAGGCCGTGAAAGCCGCCGCTCTGGAACACGAGCGGCGCGAGCGCGGCCGCGTCGGGGTGCACGCCGCAGCGCTCGACCTCGCCGACGAAGATCACGTGGTCGCCTTCGTCGTAGCGGCTGCGGTTGTGGCATTCGAACCACGCGAGCGCGCCGTCGAGCACGGGCATGCCGGAGTCGCCCTGCGCATGGGACACGCCCTCGAAGCGGTTGCCCTTCAGCGTCGCGAAGCGCATGCACAGATCGTGCTGCGACGCGGACAGCACGTTGACGACATAATGGCTGTTCGTGCGAAACACCGGCATCGACGCCGATTTGTGCGCGAGGCTCCACAGCACGAGCGGCGGATCGAGCGACACCGAATTGAACGAACTCGCGGTGATGCCGATCAACTGGCCGGACGGCGCGCGCGTCGTGACCACGGTCACGCCGGTCGCGAACTGGCCGAGCGCTTGACGAAACGCGGCGGTATCGAAATTCGGCGGGCTCGCCTGTAGGTGTTTCATCGCGTGACGGCCTCGAGCGACGGGCGCGCGCGGCGGCGAGCGGAACGGGCGGCGGTGCCGCGGGCGAAATGGCGGGAAGGGAGCAGGGCGGTCATCGGGAAATTCGTCTGGTTAGTGACGATTTTAGCGGCAATCGTGTACGACTGCGACGGGCCGCCGCGCCCCGCGCGTGCCGCGAGTGGCCGGCGCCACATTTTGCGCGGCGGGCGGCGCGTTGCGGCGCGGCCGCGCCGCCGGGCGAGGAGGGCGCGCCGCGCCGGCCTGCCGATGCGGCGCGTGCCCGCGGCGAAGCGGGGCGCTCGGCGCACGACGGCGAGCGTCGCGCGCCGCCGCACGGCGAACGAAACGAACGAAACGAACGAAAGGAAACCGATATGAGCGAAGCAACGAGCGAAGTCGCGACGCTGGGCGGCGGATGCTTCTGGTGCCAGGAAGCGGTGTTTCTCGATGTCGACGGCGTGACGGCCGTCGAATCCGGCTACGCGGGCGGCCATACGCGCAACCCCGGCTACCGCGACGTGTGCGACGGCGACACGGGCCATGCGGAGGTCGTCAGCGTGAGCTTCGATCCGGCCCGGATCGGCTACCGCGAGATCCTCGAGATCTTTTTCGCCACGCACGATCCGACGCAGTTGAACCGGCAGGGCAACGACGTCGGCACGCAGTACCGGTCGGTGATCTTCACGCATTCGGATGCGCAGCGCGACGCGGCGCTCGAGCTGATCCGCACGCTGGAGCGCGACAAGCTGTACGACGATCCGATCGTCACGCAGGTCGAGCCGTTGAACGGCAATTACTGGCCCGCGGAGGCATATCACCAGAACTATTACGCGCGCAATCCCGGGCAGGGCTATTGCGCGGTCGTGATCGGCCCGAAGCTCGCGAAGTTCCGGCAGAAGTTCGCGCATCGGCTGAAGTCGCGCGGCGCTTGAGGGCCGCGCCGGATGGCCGCGCGCGGCCCGCGCGACGGCCGAACGTCACGGCCGCGCGTGACGCCGGCGGGCAGGGCGTTGCCGGCGCGCGTCGCGTTGTGCGGCGTGGCGTGATCGCGTGGCGCGCGATCGATTCGCGCGTGCGGGGCGGTGCGCGTATCGCCGCGTCGGTGCGTCGCGCGGGCGGCCTGCCGTGCTGCCGCGCCGCTGTTGCGCCGCGCCGCCGCGCGTAACACGCCGGATCGGTCGATCGTCGCGCTCGGCGTGCGGCGCGAGCGGGCGTCGGCTTTTCGCGCTGTCGGCGGCAGCGGCGCGGCCGCGAACAGGCGCCGGCGAAGCGTCGCGGGCCGCGCGCGTTATGCCGCCTCGCCGCGCCAGCGCACGCACGCGGCCGCGATTTCCTTCGCGAGCGCGATGCACGATAGCGGCGCCGATCCTTCCGCCTTGTTGTTCACCGTGATGAGCACCGGCTGGCCGGCAAGCACGTAGCGCGCCGCGAGCTCCGCGAGCGCCGTGCGGGTATGCGGGTCCTCGTCGACGAGCCGGTCGAACGGCTCGTATTTCGCTTTCGCCTGCTCGTACTTGAAGCCGCCGTGCAGGCTCCAGCGGACGATCAGCGGGCCCGACGGCTCGCCGTCGAGGAGCGCGAGCGCCGCCGCCTGGCGCAGCGGGTCCGGCATCTTCGCGTGCAGCCCGACGCAGTAGCGCACGCCCGCCGCCGCGAGCGCGCGGATGAAGCGCGGGGTGAGCAGGCTCGCGTCGCGGATCTCGACCGCGTAGCGCGGGCCGTCGGGGGCCGCCGGCAGCGCGGGCAGCGCGCCGAGGAACGTGCTCAGGCGATCGACGAGCGCGGCGGGGTCGGCCAGCAGCGTGTCGGGCAGCGGCGGGAACTGGAAGACGAGCGCCCCCGCCTTGTTGCCGAGCCCTTCGAGGCACGGCCGCACGAATTCGTCGGCGGCGAGCTGCGCGTTCAGGAACGCCGGGTTCGGGCCGGTCGGCTCGCCGCGCGCGCCGCGCAGCACCGCGTCGGTGACGAGCGCGGGCGCCTTGACGACGAAGCGGAAGTCGTCCGGCACCTGCTGCGCGTAGCGCAGATAGTTGGCGACGGTGAGCGGCGCGTAGAACGAGCGGTCGAGGCTCACGCTCTTGAGCAGCGGATGCGCGGCGTACGCTTCGAGGCCTTCGCGCGACAGCTTCGATTGGGCGTAGTCGTCGCCGTAGACGATGTCTTTCCAGCCGGGGAAATACCACGACGACGTGCCGAGCCGCACGTGCGGCGGCAATTCGCGTGCGGCGGCGGCGACATCGTCCGCGATCGCGGCGGGCGCGACGCCGCGCCGGCGCGTGCGTTTCTTCGGCGCGGCGGCAGGCGGCGCGTCGAAGCCGGGGAGCGCGGGTGTCGCGGCGGGTTCGGGCGGATCGTCGGGATCGGCTGGGTCGTCGGGAACGCCGGGATCGGCAGAATCGGCAGGATCGGCAGGATCGGCGCGGTCGCCCGCGCCATTCGCGTCGCCCACGGTCCCGGCCATGCCGGAGTCGGGCGTGGGTAGGGCTGCGGTTGCGGGTTTCGCGCGGGTGCTGTCGCGGGCATCGGCCTCGTCGTCCTCGCCGTGCGCGGGATCGTTCGTGCCAGGCGCATCCGTTGCCGCGGGCGCCGAAGTCCGCGCGATGTCGTTCGATACCGGCGCATCGCCCGCCGCCGCGGCGTCCGGCGATGCGTCGCGCCGCCGGCCGCGCGGCGCGCGCTGGCGCTTGCCGTCCGCGGCGGTGGCCGGCGAGGGGGACGAAGCCGGCGAGGCCGACGGCGTGGATGAAGGCCGCTCCGGCAGCGGTAGCGGTTCTACCCCGAACAGGTCGAATTGATCGCCTTGCGCGTCGCCTTGTCGTGGCGGCGCAGGTTTGCGCCGCGTGCTGCCGTCACCCATCCGTCATCGCAAAAAGGCGCCGCCCGTCAGCGCGGCAGCGCGTGTTCGTACATGTAGCGCCGCGACCACGGTAGCGTCTTCGCGCTCTGCCCGGCCTTGCGGCACACGATCTGGAAGATCGACACGTCGTCGTGCTCGAATGCATACGCGCAGCCGGCCAGGTACACGCGCCAGATGCGGAATTTTTCGTCGTCGACGAGCTTTCTGGCTTCCTCGGCCTTCGCCTCGAAGTTCTCGGTCCAGATGTCGAGCGTGCGCGCATAGTGCCGTCGCAGGCTCTCGACGTCAACCGCCTCGAGCCCGCCGCGCTGCGCGGCCTCGAGCGCGAGGCTGATGTGCGGCAGCTCGCCGTCCGGGAACACGTAGCGGTCGATGAACTCGCCGCCGCCGAGCGCCGTCTCGCCGCTTTCCGCATCGGTCGACGTGATGCCGTGGTTCATCGCGATCCCGTCGTCGGCGAGCAGTTCGCGGATGCGCGAGAAGTAGAGCGGCAGGTTCTTGCGGCCGACGTGCTCGAACATTCCGACGCTCGTGATCCGGTCGAACTGGCCGTCGATCTCGCGATAGTCCTGCAGCCGGATCTCGATCTGGTTCTCCAGGCCCGCGCGCTTCACGCGCTCGGTCGCGAGATCGAACTGGTTTTGCGACAGCGTGACGCCGACGCAGCGCGCGCCGAACTTGCCCGCCGCGCGCAGCACGAGCGCGCCCCAGCCGCAGCCGATGTCGAGCAGGCGCTGGCCGGGCTGCACGCCGATCTTCGTGAGGATGTGGTCGATCTTCTTGATCTGCGCGGTGCCGAGGTCTTCGTCGCCGTTCTCGAAATAGGCGCACGAATAGACCATGTTCTCGTCGAGCCACAGCTGGTAGAACTCGTTCGACACGTCGTAGTGGTACTGGATCGCCTTCCTGTCGGAATGCTTCGAGTGATTGAAGTAGCGCTTCACGCGCGCGAGCTTGCTTGCGCTCGTCACCGTGCTGCGCGCGAGCGAATAGCCGATGTTGATGATGTCGGCGAGCTTGCCCTCGATGTCGATCTTGCCCTTCACGTACGCCTCGCCGAGATTGTCGAGGCTCGGCTCGAGCAGCAGCGGCAGCGCGGATGCGCTATTGACCTTCAGCGTCACCTGCGGCGCCGCGAACGTGCCGAAATCGAGTTGCTGTCCGTTCCACAGAACGAGGCGCGCCGGTATGTCCGCCTTCTCCCGTACCTCGTTCGCCCACTGTGCCAGTTTCTTTTCCCAGAACATTTGGAATCCCCTTTTGTTCGTTGAAACGAAATACAGCGAAGTTCTCGGGCGGGCGGCCGGCGTGCGGGAACGCCGCCCGCCCGCGAGTCAAACGAAACGCGGGCAGGACACTGCGGGCGCGCCGTGGCGCGTTACGGCGCGAGGCGCGTGATCTTCCAGCCGCTCGCCGACGCGGCGTCGCGCGTATACAGCAGGCGGTCGTGGAGCCGCGACGGGCGGCCCTGCCAGAATTCGATCGAGCTCGGCACGAGACGGTAGCCGCCCCAGTGCGGCGGGCGCGGCGGGTTCTCGCCGAAGCGCGCGCCGATTTCCTTCTCGCGCGCCTCGAGCAGCGCGCGGCTCTCGATCACCGCGCTCTGCTCGGACGCCCATGCGCCGATCCGCGAGCCGAGCGGCCGCGACGCGAAATACCGGTCGCTTTCCTCTTCGCTCGTCTTCTCGATGCGCCCCTCGACGCGCACCTGGCGCTCGAGTTCGATCCAGTAGAAGAGCAGCGCCGCGTTCGGGTTGTGCGCGAGCTCGCGCCCCTTGCGGCTTTCGTAGTTCGTGAAGAACACGAAGCCGCGCTCGTCGGCGCCCTTGATGAGGACGATCCGCGCGGACGGCCGGCCGGATTCGTCGACGGTCGCGAGCGTCATCGTGTTGGGCTCGGGCAGTTGCGCGTCGAGCGCTTCCTTGAACCAGACGTCGAACTGGACGAACGGATTCGGGTTCACGTCCGCCGCGTCGAGCGACGCGCGGGAGTAGTTGGTGCGGAGATCGGCAAGTGTCGTCATTGGTGTGCGAACGCTCAATCGGGGCCAGTATAGCGAAGGTGGAAAAAACCTGCGTCGCAGTGCTTCGGTGCGTGTTTGCCGCCGGCCGATCAGGCAAAATAGCGGGCTATCCGTTGCCTTTCGATCAGCTTGTATGTCTCGTACCGACGCCATTGCGACGCCTCACGATGTTACTCCGCAGCCATCCGGCGAGCTTGACGCGGATCGCGCCCGGCGCTTCGGCGGCGTCGCCCGGCTCTACGGCGCCGATGCGCTCGCCGCGTTCGAGCGCGCGCGCGTCGCGGTGATCGGCATCGGCGGCGTCGGCTCGTGGGCGGCCGAGGCGCTCGCGCGCAGCGCCGTGGGGGAACTGACCCTGATCGATCTCGACAACGTCGCCGAAAGCAACACGAACCGGCAGATCCATGCGCTCGACGGCAATTACGGCAAGCCGAAGGTCGACGCGATGGCCGAGCGGATCGCGCTCATCGATCCGGCGTGCCGCGTCGTGAAGATCGAGGATTTCGTCGAGCCGGACAATCTCGACGCACTGCTCGGCGGCGGCTTCGACTACATCGTCGACGCGATCGACAGCGTGCGCACGAAGGTTGCGCTGATCGCGTGGTGCGTCGCGCGCGCGCAGCCGCTCGTGACGGTCGGCGGCGCGGGCGGCCAGCTCGATCCGACCCGCATCCGCATCGACGATCTCGCGCAGACGATCCAGGACCCGCTGCTGTCGAAGGTGCGCGCGCAACTGCGCAAGCAGCACGGTTTCCCGCGCGGGCCGAAAGCCCGGTTCAAGGTGAGCGCCGTCTATTCGGACGAGCCGCTGATCTATCCGGAGGCGGCCGTGTGCGACGTCGACGATGTCGCGATGCACACCGCAACCGACGCGCAGGCGCCGGGGCCGACCGGGCTCAATTGCGCGGGCTTCGGCTCGAGCGTGTGCGTGACCGCGAGCTTCGGGTTCGCGGCGGCCGCGCATGCGCTGCGTGCGCTCGCCGCGCGGGCGGGGCGCTAACGCAGGCGTGGCTGCGCGCCCGTTCGCGGCGCGGCGGCGGTCGATTCGCGCATGCCGGCATGCGCATGGGCGCCGCGCGGGGGCGGCCGAATCGCCGCGCGCGATCCGCCGGCGTTCGCCGCGATGTTCGTGCCTGCGCGCAGAGGGTGCCGTCGTCGGCGGCGTCGCCGCCGCGCCATCGCGCTGCAAGAAAAAAGCGGCGCACGCGCAATATGCGCGCCCGCCGCATGGCCGCTCCGGCCGAAGCCTGTCGTCGTCCGTGTGCCGGCGCGTCAGTTCAGCGCCGCGCTCAGCTTGCGCCGCCACGCGGACACGAGCTCCGGCTGGTCGGCCGCGAGCTCGAACACCGAAATCATCGTCTTGCGGCCGACGTCGTCGCCGAACGTCCGGTCGCGCAGGACGATCTCCAGAACTGTTCGAGCGCGCCTTCGTATGCGCGGCGCGCGATCAGGCTCTGCGCGAGATCGAAGCGCGCGTCGAGATCGGCCGGATGGCTTGCGATGCGTGCTTCGAGCGCGTCGGTCGGCGGCAGGTCGGCCGTTGCGTCGAGCGCGTCGAAGCGCGTCTTGATCGCCTGGTAGCGCGCGTCGGCGCCGCCCGTGGTCTGCGGCGACAGCCGCGCGGCTTCGGCGCGCGCGTCGTCGATCCGGTTCAGCGCGAGCAGCAGCTCGACGAGATCGAGGCGCGCGTCGTCATAGCCGGGGTTCAGCGCGAGCGCGTTTTCGAGGTGCGACAGCGCGTCGTCGATCCGCTCCTCGGCGAGCGCGGTCTGCGCGGCGTAACGCTCGGCCTCGTCGGGCGCGGGCACGAGGCGATCGAGGAACGTGCGCAGTTGCCCTTCGGGCAGCACGCCGACGAACTGGTCGACCGGCTGCCCGCCCGCGAACGCGATCACGTGCGGAATGCTGCGCGTCTGGAAGTGCGCGGCGAGCTCCTGATTCTCGTCGACGTTCACCTTCACGAGCTTCCAGCGGCCTTCGTACTCCTGCTCGAGTTTCTCGAGCAGCGGGCCGAGCGTCTTGCACGGGCCGCACCACGGCGCCCAGAAGTCGACCAGCACGGGGGCGGCAAGCGATGCTTCGATGACGTCGCGTTCGAAAGTGGCGAGCGTGGTGTCCATGGCGTCCTCGTCGATGTTGGATGTATGCACAATGGGGGAGCGCGGGCGCTTTTTCAATGCGCGCGGTGTTCCGGGAACGGAATCCACTCGGTTTCGCCGGGTACCGTCCCCATCTGCTGCGCCGCCCACGCGCGCTTCGCCCGCTCGATCGTGTCGCGCGAGCTCGCGACGAAATTCCATTCGATGAAGCGCTCGCCGTCGAGCTTGTCGCCGCCGAGCAGCATCGCGCGCGCGCTGCCCGCGCTCGCGAGCGCGACGCGCGCGCCGGGCGCGAGCACCGCCATCTGCGCGGGCTCGAGCGGCGCGCCGTCGATCGTCAGATCGCCGTCGACGAGATAGACCGCGCGCTCGTCGTGATCGGCGTCGAGCGCGAGCGCGCCGCCCGCCGCGAACACGGCGGCCACGTACAGCGTGCGCGAGAACGTCGTGACGGGCGAGCGCGCGCCGAACGCGTCGCCCGCGATCACCGTCAGCGCGACGCCGTCGCGCTCGAGCTTCGGCAGCGTCGCGCCCGCGTGGTGCTCGAACGACGGCTCGCGCGCCTCGTGCTCGCGCGGCAGCGCGACCCAGGTCTGGATGCCGTGCACGGTCTGCCCGCGCGCGCGTTCTTCGTCCGGCGTGCGCTCCGAATGGACGATCCCGCGCCCGGCCGTCATCCAGTTGACGTCGCCCGGCACGATCTTCTGCGCGGAGCCGAGGCTGTCGCGGTGCATGATCGCGCCGTCGAACAGGTAGGTGACGGTCGCGAGGCCGATATGCGGATGCGCCCGCACGTCGAGGCCCGCGCCCGCCGGCTGCGCGGCGGGGCCCATGTGATCGAAGAAGATGAACGGGCCGACGGTGCGCGCGGCGAGCGCGGGCAGCGTGCGGCGCACGGTCAGGTTGCCGATGTCGCGCACGTGCGGTTTCAGGATGGCTTTGATCGAATCGGTCATGGCTGGGGTGAGGGCAGTTCGGAACGCGTCGCGCGTTCGTGTGGCGAAAGCGGGATGTGCGGCCCATTGTAACGGCGTCCCGGCGGATGCGGCGGCGCGCGCTCGCTCCGCGCGGGGCCGTCTGCAAGCTTCGCGAAACGTCGGTAGACTCGGCGGCTCGCACAAAAAAGACCCAGGAGACACGATGGCCCCGAAAGATCTGTTGCTGGCGCTGGTGGTGATCCTCGCGTGGGGCGTGAACTTCGTCGTGATCAAGGTCGGGCTGCACGGCGTGCCGCCGATGCTGCTCGGCGGCCTGCGCTTCCTGCTCGCATCGGTGCCCGCGGTGTTCTTCGTGCGCCGCCCGCGGATTCCTTGGCGGCTTCTCGTGCTGTACGGCTCGACGATCCTGCTCGGCCAGTTCGTGTTCCTCTTTTCCGCGATGTACGTCGGCATGCCGGCGGGGCTCGCGTCGCTCGTGCTGCAGGCGCAGGCGTTCTCCACGCTGTTCTTCGCGAGGTTCGCGCTCGGCGAGCGCTTGCGCGCGCAGAATCTCGTCGGCCTCGCGATCGCCGCGGTCGGCCTCGTCGCGATCGCCGTGCAGGGCGGCCGCGGCATGACGCTCGCGGGCTTCGCGCTGACGATCGGCGCGGCGGCGCTCTGGGCGCTCGGCAACGTCGTGACGAAGAAGGTCGGCAAGGTCGATCTCGTGTCGCTCGTCGTGTGGGCGAGCCTCGTGCCGCCCGTGCCGTTCTTCGCGCTGTCGTACGGGTTCGAGGGGCCGCAGCGGATCGGGGCCGCGCTGACGTCGCTGTCGGGCGCGTCGATCTTCGCCATCGTCTATCTCGCGTTCGTCGCGACGCTGCTCGGCTACGGGCTGTGGAGCCGCCTGATGTCGCGCTACCCGGCCGGGCAGGTCGCGCCGTTCTCGCTGCTCGTGCCGGTCGTCGGCCTGGCGTCGTCGGCGCTGCTGCTCGACGAGCGGCTCACGCACGCGCAACTCGCGGGCGCCGCGCTCGTGATGGCGGGGCTCGCGGTCAACGTGTTCGGCGATCGCGTCGTGCGGCGGCTTTTCGCGGCCGCGTCGTGAGAGCCGGCGGGAGCGGGCGAAGCGGCGGACGAACGGCAAATCGGGCGCGGCGCGTTTGCGCGGCGGCGGGCGCGCCTGTTGCGCCGGCCGCGCGGACCGCGGCGCCGTGGCCTGTGGCGCGGGCAGGGGCGGCGGAGATTGACGGGGCTTGACGGCGCTCTACGGCGCTTCGTTTCGTTTCACTGCGCTCGCGGCGTTTTCGCGCGGGCGCGAGCCGTGGCGATCGATGCGCCGATGATCGTCGGCACGACGGTGACGCGTCGCGCGTGGCGAGGCGGTGCGTCGAGGCGACGCCCGAAGTGGGAGCCGAAGCGACAAGCCGCAGCGACGCGTTGAGGGCGAGAGGGCCGGCCGCGGCGACCGATGCGCGCGGTGGGGCGGCTTGCGGTCGCTCGGCGCCCCGGCCCGCAAATGGCGCGGCAATGACCCAAAAACCGCGCGGCGCATCATGCCCGCCGAGCGCCCCGAGCGCCCCGAGGCTCCGCGAGCACGGCACGCGATCGCGGCGCGGGGTGCGTTACGTCATCCGGCTCTTCGCGAGCGGCGGGTTCGCCGAGAAATAGCGCTTGATTCCGCGGAAGATCGCATCGGCCATCTGGTCGCGATACGCGTCGTCGTTCAGGCGCCGCTCTTCGTCCGGATTGCTGATGAACGCGGTCTCGACGAGGATCGACGGAATATCGGGCGCCTTGAGCACCGCGAACCCCGCCTGCTCGACCGAGCCCTTGTGCAGCTTGTTGATGCCGCCGACTTCGCGCAGCACGTAGTTGCCGTAGCGCAGCGAATCGCGGATCTGCGCGGTCGTCGACATATCGAACAGCGCGCGGTTCACCGCGACGTCCTGCGTCTTGATGTTGATCCCGCCGATCAGATCGGAGGAGTTCTCCTTGTTCGCGAGCCAGCGCGCGGCCGCGCTCGACGCGCCGTGGTCCGACAGCGCGAACACCGACGAGCCGCGCGCCGACGGCGTCGTGAACGCATCCGCGTGGATCGACACGAACAGATCCGCGCCGACGCGCCGCGCCTTCTGCACGCGCACGTTCAGCGGCACGAAGAAATCGGCGTCGCGCGTCATCATCGCGCGCATGTTCGGCGCGGCGTCGATCTTCGCGCGCAGCTTCTTCGCGATGTCGAGCGCGATGTGCTTTTCGTACGTGCCGCCGCCGCCGATCGCGCCCGGATCCTCGCCGCCGTGGCCCGGATCGATCGCCACCGTCAGCAGGCGCACGGTGCCGCGGCCGGATTTCGGCGCGGTGAACGCGTAGGTGTCGGTGTCGCCCGAATCGTCGTCGTTCCTGCGCGCGATGACGGGCGGCGGCTTGACCGCGGGCCGCGGCGGTGCGGCGGGCGGGCTCGCTTGCGCGACGGGCGGATTGGCGGGCGCCGGCCGCGCCGAATGCGCGGCCGGCGGGTTGTTCTGCGCGAAGCGCTGGAAGAACGCATCGCTGTTGTCCGTCGCGGCGGGCGGCGCGGCGGTCGGGCCGTTGAGCGCGGCCGTGGGCGGCTGCGCCTGCTGCGCGCGCAGCGTGTCATTCAACTGCTGTTCCTTGCGCTCCGTCTGCGCGATCAGATCGGACAGCGGATCGGGGGCGACGGCCGGATACAGGTCGAACACGAGCCGGTACTTGTAGGTGCCGACGGGCGGCAGCGTGAACACCTGCGGCTTCACCGAGCCCTTCAGGTCGAACACCATCCGCACCACGTGCGGCTGATACTGGCCGACGCGCACCGACTGGATCTGCGGATCGTTCGGCGCGATCTTCGAGACGAGGTCGCGCAGCGCCTGGTCGAGCTCGAGGCCGTTCAGATCGACGACGAGCCGGTCCGGCCCCTGCAGCAGTTGCTGGGTGTTCTGCAGCGGCTGATCCGATTCGATCGTCACGCGCGTGTAGTCGCGCGCGGGCCACACGCGCACGCCGAGCACCGAGCTCGCGTGCGCGAGACGCGGCAGCGCGAGCCCGAGCACGAGCGTCGACGCGCCGGCGCGCAGGATCTGCCGGCGCCGCCAGTTATGGGTCGCGGTGGCCGCCGATTCGATCGAGCGGAACGGTTTGATCAACATCTTTCGAGACATGCCTTTCCTGATGCGCTGTACGCCCGGGCGGTGAGCAGGCGGCCTTCGCCCGCCACGTCGAGCGAGAACACGAGATCCGGCACGCCAAGGAGCGCGCCCGCCCGTTGCGGCCATTCGACGATGCAGATCGCGCCGGAATTGAAATATTCGCGAAAGCCCGCGTCGGCCCATTCGGCCGGATCGCTAAAACGGTACAGATCGAAGTGATAGACCTCGAGTTCCCCATCGGAACGCGCGAGCGCGTATGGTTCGACGAGCGTGTAGGTCGGGCTCTTCACGCGGCCCGCGTGGCCGAGGCCGCGCAGCATCGCGCGCACGAGCGTCGTCTTGCCGGCGCCGAGATCGCCGTACAGCTGGATCTGCAGGCCGTCGAACGCATGCGCGGCGGCGCGCGCGCCGCGCATCGCGTCGAGCGCGTGCGCGAGGCGTTCGCCGAGCGCGATCGTCGCCGCTTCGTCGGCGAGCGCGAGCGTGCGCTCGGCAAGCGGAGCGGGCAGGGGGGGCGCGGCGTGCGCGTGGCTAGGCTGCTCGGGCATTCTCGTAAAATAACGCGATGGACCGCAATCCGGAACTCGCAATCGCAGATGCGCGCCCCTCGCAGGACGGGCGCGCCGCGCCGTCTCGCCTCGACGACGCGCAGCTCGCCGAGCTCGCGTCGCGCATCAAGGCTTGGGGGCGCGAATTGGGTTTCGGGGCGATCGGCATCAGCGATACCGATCTCTCGGAGGCCGAAGCAGGGCTCGCCGCCTGGCTGGAAGCCGGATGCCACGGCGAGATGGATTATATGGCCAAACATGGGATGAAACGCGCGCGGCCGGCCGAACTTGTGGCCGGCACGCGACGCGTGATTTCCGCGCGGCTCGCGTATCTGCCCGCCGGAACGCTCGACGGCGCGCCCGATGCGCAGGGCGCGCGGCGCGATTGGCGCGCGCGCGAGGCCGCGCGCATCGCCGATCCGCAGGCGGCCGTCGTGTCCGTCTATGCGCGCGGGCGCGACTATCACAAGGTGTTGCGCAACCGCCTGCAGACGCTTGCCGAGCGGATCGAGGCCGAGATCGGCGTGTTCGGCCATCGCGTGTTCACCGATTCGGCGCCGGTGCTCGAAGTCGAGCTCGCGCAGAAGGCGGGCGTCGGCTGGCGCGGCAAGCACACGCTGCTGTTGCAGCGCGACGCGGGTTCGTTCTTCTTTCTCGGCGAGATCTATGTCGACGTGCCGTTGCCGGCGGACGCGCAGACATCGCCCGACGCCGCGCCCGAGACGCCCGGCGCGCATTGCGGCAGTTGCACGCGCTGCCTCGGCGCGTGCCCGACGGGCGCGATCGTCGCGCCGTACCGCGTCGACGCGCGGCGCTGCATCTCGTATCTGACGATCGAATTGCACGGCAGCATTCCCGAGCCGCTGCGCCCGCTCATCGGCAATCGCGTGTACGGCTGCGACGACTGCCAGCTCGTCTGCCCGTGGAACAAGTTCGCGCAGGCGGCGCCCGTCGCCGATTTCGACGTGCGGCACGGGCTCGACCGGGCGTCGCTCGTCGAGCTGTTCGAATGGACTGCCGAGCAATTCGACGAACGGATGCAGGGCAGCGCGATCCGCCGGATCGGCTACGAGCGCTGGCTGCGCAATCTCGCGGTCGGCCTCGGCAACGCGCTGCGCGCCGCGCCCGGCGGCATCGAGCCCGATGCGCGCGCGGCGATCGTCGCGGCGCTGCGCGCGCGTTTGGACGACCCGTGCGTGTCGGCGCTCGTGCGCGAGCACGTCGAGTGGGCGCTGCGCGCCGCGTGAAGGCGGCGTAAAGTGACGGTTTGGCGGGCGGCCGGCGTAGCGCTCCGGGCGCCCCTTCAGGAGAGAACGATGTTCAACGCAGTAATCGATGCGCCGTTCGGCAAGGTCGGCATCCGCACCGACGCGTCGGTCGTGCGCGAGATCGTCTATCTGCCCGAATCGATAAAGCGCGTCGCGCCGGGCACGCCGCTCGCAAAGCAGGCGGCGCGTCAGATCGAACTCTATTTCGAGCGCGCTTCCGCACGTTTCGACTTGCCGCTCGCCGAGGTCGGTACGCCGTTCCAGCATCGCGTGTGGCACGCGATCTGCGCGATTCCGCCCGGCGTGGTGCTGACCTACGGTCAGATCGCCAAGCAGATCGGCAGCGCGCCGCGGGCGGTCGGCCAGGCGTGCGGCGCGAACTATTTTCCGCTCGTGATTCCGTGTCATCGCGTCGTCGCGTCGGGCGGGCTCGGCGGCTTCGCGAACCACGACGACGAGGGCTACTTCCTCAAGGTCAAGCGCTGGCTGCTTGCACACGAGGGCGTGCGGTACTGATGGCGCGCGCAGTGCATGCTTGCGCGGCCGACACGGCGGGCGGAGACGCCGGCCGCGCACCCGCGCCGCCGGCCGACCGTCTCGTGGACGCGCTTGCCGCGTCGCCGGCGTGGCTCGACAGCCGCGCGTCGATCGATCTGTTCTGCGACGCGATGTGGCTCGAGCACGGGCTGTCGCGCAACACGCTCGACGCGTACCGGCGTGATCTGCAACTGTTCGCGCAATGGCTCGCCGCGCGGCATGCGGCGAGCGTCGATCATGCGAGCGAGCCGACGCTGACCGAATACATCGCCGCGCGCAGCGACGGCAAGGCGACGTCGTCGAATCGCCGGCTATCGGTGTTTCGCCGCTACTACGGCTGGGCGGTGCGCGAGCACCGCGCGGCCGTCGATCCGACGCTCAGGATCGCGTCGGCGAAGCAGGCGCCGAGGTTTCCGTCGACGCTGTCCGAGGCGCAGGTCGAGGCGCTTCTCGCCGCGCCCGACGTCGATACGCCGCTCGGCCTGCGCGACCGCACGATGCTCGAACTGATGTATGCGAGCGGGTTGCGCGTGAGCGAGCTCGTCACGCTGAAGACGGTCGAGGTCGGATTGAACGAAGGCGTGGTGCGCGTGACGGGCAAGGGTTCGAAAGAGCGGCTCGTGCCGTTCGGCGAAGTCGCGCACGGCTGGATCGAGCGCTATCTGCGCGATGCACGGCCCGCGCTACTCGGTGCGCGCGCGGCGGATGCGCTGTTCGTCACCGCACGCGGCGACGGCATGACGCGCCAGCAATTCTGGAACATCATCAAGCGCCATGCGCAGCAGGCGGATGTTCGCGTGCATCTGTCGCCGCATACGCTGCGGCACGCGTTCGCGACGCATCTGCTCAATCACGGCGCGGACCTGCGGGTCGTGCAACTGCTGCTCGGCCATAGCGATATCTCGACGACGCAGATCTACACGCACGTCGCGCGCGAGCGGCTGAAGACGCTGCATGCGGCGCATCATCCGCGCGGATGACGCGCGGCGAGGCCGCGGCGGCGCCGTGTCTGCACGAACCTCGGCGTCGACGCGCGCAGGGCGCGATGTGCTTGACATGCTCGATCGTTTTTGCGGCGGTATGGCCGGCCGGTAGGGGGCAGCCTGCGGATGGCAGACCGTAGACCGCAGGCAGCTGGCGACCGCTGCTCCGCCGCGCGATCCGATGCGCGGCGCGACGAGCGCCGTCACAAGCGAACGGTATGCGGGGCGCGAGCGGTCTCGCGCCGCCGCATCGCCTCGCCGCATCGCCTCATAGCATCGCGCGCAACCGGTGCTTGAGCACCTTGCCGGTCGACGCGGCCGGCAGCGCATCGAGCGCGCGAATTTGCACGGGCCGCTTGTAGGGCGCAAGTCGGCCCACGCACCATTCCTTCAGGTCGCTTTCGGTTGCGGCCGCATTCGGCGCGAGCTCGACGAACGCGATGACGTCCTCGTTGCCCGCTTCGGCCGCGCGCCCGATCACCGCCGACTGCACGACGTCCGGATGCGCGTTCAGCGCCTGCTCGACTTCGGACGGATAGACGTTGAAGCCCGAACGGATGATCAGTTCCTTGCTGCGGCCGACGATCGTCATCGCGCCGTCGGTGCCCGCGCGCGCGAGGTCGCCCGTCTTCAGCCAGCCGTGCGCCGTGACGGCCGCGCGCGTGCCCTCCGGATCGCGGTAATAGCCGAGCATCACGTTCGGCCCGCGCACCCAGAGTTCGCCGACTTCGCCCGGCGCGACGTCGGCGCCGTCCGCCGAGCAAAAACGCACGGCGACGCCCGGGATCGGCGCGCCCACCGAGCAATCGGCGCGCGGCGCGTCGATCGGCGTTTGCGCGATCGTCGGGCTGCTTTCGGTCATCCCATAGCCGTTGTGCAGCGGCAGGCCGTAAGCGCGTTCGACGCGCGCCTTCAGATCGGCATCGAGCGGCGAGCCGCCCGAGTAGACGAAGCGTAGATGCGGCGCGCGCCACGCGTGCCCGTGCGCGCGCAGATGCTCGAGTAGTTTCGCGTGCATCGCCGGCACGCCCTGGAAGATCGTCACGCCCTCGTCGGCGAGCGCGCGACGCAGCGTTTCCGGCGAGAAGCGGGGGGCGAGCCTGAGCGTCGCGCCCGCGTAGAGGCTGCCGAGGCAGACCGACGCGAGCCCGTATACGTGCGATATGGGCAACACCGCGTAGACGACGTCGGTGGGCGCGACGCGCCGCTGCATGCTCGATACCGCGGCGACGAACAGCAGGTTGCGGTGCGACAGCATCACGCCCTTCGGCGCGCCGGTGGTGCCGGTCGTATAGACGAGCGCCGCGCACTGGCGCGCGCCGTGCGCTTCGACCGGCTCCGCGCGCGTGCCCGCCTCGACCGTGTGCGACCATGCGCCGATATCGAGCTCGAACGGCGCGGCCGCATGCGCATTGCGCCGATCGGCGTGGGCCCGTGCATCGGGCGACGTGCCGGTGACGAACGCGATCAACCGCGGCTGCGCGTGCGTGGCGATCGCGTCGAGCTCGGCCGCCGAGAGGCGCGCGTTCGATACGATCGCCCACGCGTCGAGCCGTGTCGCCGCGAACAGCAGCACGATCTGCGCGATGCTGTTTTCCGCGACGATCATCACGCGGTCGCCGCCCCGCACGCCGAGGCCGCGCAGGCGCTCGGCGGCGGCCTCGACCGCGCGCGCGAGCTGCGCGTACGTGAGCCGGCGTCCGTCCTCGATCAGCGCGACGTGATCGGGCGCATGCTCGGCCACGCGCGCGGGCAGCGCGGCGATTCGCTGCGGCAGCGTGTCGAGCAGCGCATCGGCGTCGATTGCCGCGCCGGGGGAAAACTCGATGGTCATGGTTTCTCCGATGAATCGGCGCGAGTGCGGTGCCGACCGTGTGGCGACGATCGTGCCACGTGCTCGCCGCGCGGACAATCGGCCGTTCGGACAATAGTCTCGCGCGCCGCACGCAATTAAAATGCGCGCATGAGCAAATCCAAACACGTTTCCGAAACGCCCGCGACGCAGTTCCTGCGCCGCCACGGCGTTGCGTTCGGCGAGCACGTCTACGAATACGTCGAGCACGGCGGCACATCCGAATCGGCGCGGCAACTGGGCGTCGACGAGCACGCGGTCGTGAAGACGCTCGTGATGGAAGACGAGCACGCCAAGCCGCTCATCATCCTGATGCACGGCGACCGCACGGTGTCGACCAAGAACCTCGCGCGGCAGATCGGCGCGAAGCGCGTCGAGCCGTGCAAGCCGGAGGTCGCGAACCGGCATTCGGGCTATCTCGTCGGCGGCACGTCGCCGTTCGGCACGAAGAAGGCGATGCCCGTCTATGTCGAATCGACGATCCTCGATCTGCCGTCGATCTACCTGAACGGCGGCAGGCGCGGCTATCTGGTGAGCCTGGCGCCCGCCGTGCTGGCGACGCTGCTGCAGGCGCGGCCCGTGCAGTGCGCGAGCGTCGACTGAGGGTTTCACCCGCGTGGCCCGCTGCGCCGCTTCGGTAGAATGAGCGCCGCCGCGGCCTCGCGATCGGGGCCGTCCATCCAACCATACGTTGAAACAAGAGTCCTTCGCATGCAGATCCTGCTCGCTACCGTCGCCGCCTATCTGATCGGATCGGTGTCATTCGCCGTCGTCGTCAGCGCCGCGATGGGGCTCGCCGACCCCCGCTCGTACGGCTCGAAGAATCCCGGCGCGACCAACGTGCTGCGCAGCGGCAACAAGAAGGCGGCGATCCTCACGCTCGTCGGCGATGCGTTCAAGGGCTGGCTCGCGGTCTGGCTCGTCAAGCGCTTCGGCATCGGCGGCGAGATCGGCGTCGCGCTCGCGGCGATCGCGGTGTTCCTCGGTCACCTGCATCCGGTGTTTTTCCGCTTCCAGGGCGGCAAGGGCGTCGCGACCGCGGCGGGCGTGCTGCTCGCCGTGCATCCGGTGCTCGGCCTCGCGACCGCGCTCACGTGGCTCATCGTCGCGTTCTTCTTTCGCTACTCGTCGCTCGCGGCGCTGGTCGCGGCCGTGTTCGCGCCGATTTTCGACGTGTTCCTGTTCGGTACGCACGACAATCCGGTCGCCTGGGCGGTGCTCGCGATGAGCGTGCTGCTGATCTGGCGGCATCGCTCGAACATCTCGAAGCTGCTCGCCGGCGAGGAAAGCCGGATCGGGCAGAAGAAAAAAACGGGCGTGTGATTCGTGCGGGCGCGGCGCGCGGAGGCGGCCCGCCGCTCGGTGCGTGCGCGGCGGCGTCCCGCGAGGCACGAGACGTCGCCGCGCGCATCGAGAGACATCTAATCGCGGCGCAACGGGCGCGCCTGCCCGATTGCGCTGCGCTCGAGCGTTGCGTGCGCCGTCGACAAGCGCGAGCGGCCGGCGCTCGATCGGCGCGTGCGGCCTTGCGTGCGACGCGCCTGTGCGCGCGTCAGTCGCGGAAGTTGTTGAAATCGAGCGGCGTATCGGTCACTTCCTTGCGCAGCAGTGCGATCGTGCTTTGCAGATCGTCGCGCTTCGCGCCGGACACGCGCACCGCGTCGCCCTGGATGCTCGCCTGCACCTTGATCTTGCTGTCCTTCACGATGCGCACGACTTTTTTCGCGAGGTCGCCCGACACGCCTTTCTTGATCGTCACGACCTGCTTGACCTTGTCGCCGCCGATCTTCTCGATCTTGCCGTAGTCGAGAAAGCGCACGTCGACATTGCGCTTGGCCATCTTGCCGATCAGCACGTCCTTGACCTGGCCGAGCTTGAAGTCGTCGTCGGCGTAGAGCGTGAGCTCGCGCTCCTTCTGCTCGACGCGCGCGTCGGAGCCCTTGAAGTCGAAGCGGGTCGAAATTTCCTTGTTCGACTGCTCGACTGCGTTTTTCACTTCGATCATGTTCGCTTCGGAAACGACGTCGAACGATGGCATGGCATTCTCCTGTAGAGCGTGCCGCACGCGGCCTGCGCACGGGCACTCGCTATAATTGCGGACTGACCGCCATTTTACCGGCGCCCCTACATTTGCCCAAGGCCGCGAGCTTGATCGCGCGCCGGCGCAACCGCGAATGCCGATGTCCCGTCCCGATTCCGCCGTTTCGTTGCTTCCCGACTATTCGCTGCGCGCGCACAACACGTTCGGCTTCGATGCGCGCGCGCGCGTCGCCGCGCGCATCGGCTCTCCCGGGCAGTTCGCGTCGCTCGCGCGCGATCCGCGCGTCGCGGGGCTCGACAGGCTCGTGCTCGGCGGCGGCAGCAACGTGGTGTTCACGCGCGACTTCGACGGCCTCGTGCTGCTCGACGAGATCCGCGGCCGCGCGCTCGTGCGCGAGGACGACGGCGCGTGGTATGTCGAGGCGGGCGGCGGCGAGAACTGGCATGCGTTCGTCGAATGGACGCTCGCCGAAGGAATGCCCGGGCTCGAGAATCTCGCGCTCATTCCGGGCACGGTCGGCGCGGCGCCGATCCAGAACATCGGCGCGTACGGGCTCGAGATGAAGGAGCACTTCGCGTCGCTGCGCGCGGTCGACCTTGCGACGGGCGAGCTGGTCGAATTCGATGCGGCGCGCTGCGCGTTCGGCTATCGGGACAGCTTCTTCAAGCGGGACGGGCGCGGCCGTTTCGCGATCGTGGCGGTGACGTTCCGGCTGCCGAAAGCCTGGACGCCGCGCATCGGCTATGCGGACGTCGCGCGCGAACTCGCCGCGCGCGGCATCGACGCGCGCGCCGCGCGTGCGCGAGACGTGTTCGACGCGGTCGTCGCGATCCGGCGCGCGAAGCTGCCCGATCCGCTCGCGCTCGGCAACGCGGGCAGTTTCTTCAAGAACCCGGTGATCGACGCGCAAGCGTTCGCCGCGTTGCGCGCGCGCGAGCCCGATATCGTGTCGTATCCGCAGCCGGACGGCCGCGTGAAGCTCGCGGCCGGCTGGCTGATCGACCGCTGCGGGTGGAAGGGGCGCGCGCTCGGCGCGGCGGCCGTCCACGAGCGGCAGGCGCTCGTGCTCGTCAATCTCGGCGGCGCGTCGGGCGCCGACGTGCTCGCGCTCGCGCATGCGATCCGGCGCGATGTGCTCGGGCGCTTCGGCGTCGAGCTGGAAATGGAGCCGGTGTGCCTGTAGGCCGTGAGGCGCAGGCCACGCGCGCATCGGCCGCGTCGGCGTTCCATCGATAAAGAACCTCGCTGCCGAGCCGCTAGGTTCTGGGTCGCGCCGCAGGCGAGGGCGAGGGCGCTTCGTTGCACGGCCGGCGCGCCCGCACCTCGCGGCCCGCGGCGTGCGGCGTGCGGGCGCGCGCGACGGCGCGTCAGTGGGTCAGTGGTTCAGGCGTCCGAGCAGCAGGAACTCCATCAGCGCCTTCTGCACGTGCAGGCGGTTCTCCGCTTCGTCCCACACGACGCTCTGCGGGCCGTCGATCACGCCCGCCGTCACTTCCTCGCCGCGGTGCGCGGGCAGGCAATGCATGAAGAGCGCATCGGGGTGCGCGTGCGACATCATCTCCTCGTCGACGCACCAGTCGGCGAACGCCTGCTTGCGCGCCTCGTTCTCCGCCTCGAAGCCCATGCTCGTCCACACGTCGGTCGTGACGAGGTCCGCGCCCTTGCACGCTTCGTTCGGATCGTCGAACACCTGGTAGAACGGCGCGCTTTCCGCGTCGACGAGCTTCGTGTCGAGCGCGTAGCCGGGGGGCGTTGACAGCCGCAGCTTGAAGCCGAGGATGCGCGCGGCCTGGATCCAGGTGTACAGCATGTTGTTCGCGTCGCCGACCCAGGCGACCGTCTTGCCGCGAATCGGGCCGCGGTGCTCGTAATACGTGAAGATGTCGGCGAGCACCTGGCACGGGTGGTACTCGTTCGTCAGGCCGTTGATCACCGGCACGCGCGAATTCTCGGCGAAGCGCTGGATGATGTCCTGCTCGAACGTGCGGATCATGATGATGTCGACCATTCGCGAGATCACCTGCGCCGAATCCTCGACGGGCTCGCCGCGACCGAGCTGCGTGTCGCGCGTGCTCATGAACACGGCGTGGCCGCCCAGCTGGAAGATCCCGGCCTCGAACGACAGGCGCGTGCGCGTCGAGCTCTTCTCGAAGATCATCGCGAGCGTGCGGTCGTGCAGCGGGTGATAGGTCTCGTAGTTCTTGAATTTGCGCTTCAGGATACCCGTGCGTTCGAGCACGTACTCGTAGTCTTCCAGCGAGAAATCCTTGAACTGCAGGTAGTGACGAATGGTTTTGGCGGTCATGAAACGAAATACGGCGGACTCAACCGGCGGCGGACGCGCCGGACGGCGCCGCCGTCGGATGTGATAACTCGAACCAGCATAAAGGATTTTTTACGCTTTGACGAGCCGCGCCGCGGGGCCGTCCGGCGTCCGGCGAGCCGCCGGGCCGATTCGCGGAGCGTACTCGACACGACGTGCAATGGCGCGCTGCGGTATAATTTCGAGGTTTTCTCAAGCCCGGCGGGCAAGGTTCATGCTTGGTCTGCCGGACACAATCGACCAAAGCGTCGGCCGACTCGACGGCGCGTCTGCGCACTTGCCGCTGTCCGCCGCATGCACGGTCGGGCGCGCTCGTCGCGAGCCGTCGCGAAACCGCTTCCATTGTGTTCGAAGTGTCCAGGCGCGGCTGCGCCGGTGCACTACTGGGCCGTCACTTGGGTACCCTCATGGCTGAAACTCTCCCGACCGAATATTTCATTCAGGGCATCACGAAAGATGGGAAGAAGTTTCGGCCGAGCGACTGGTCCGAGCGTCTCGCCGGTGTGATGTCGTGTTACGGTCCGGGGGCGAGCGGGCCCAATGCCCGCCTTCAGTATTCGCGCTACGTGCGGCCGACGTTGCTCGGCGATCTGAAATGCGTGATCGTCGATGCCCGGCTGCGCGACGTCGAGCCGATGGCGTTCGATTTCGTGATGAATTTCGCGAAGGACAACAACCTCGTCGTCACCGAGGCGTGCGAGCTGCCCGATTACGGCAAGACGCAAGAGTAGCGGGCGCACCCGCGGCGCGGCGCGCGGCTTTCCGGCGTCGGCGGGTGTGGGCGGTGTCGGGCGATCGGGCGGCGGGACATCGCGGCGAAGCGCGAGGCCCGTGCAAAGAGCAAGCCCGAAGAGCAAGCCCGCAGCGAAAGCCTGCATGCAAAAAAGCCCGCTTCGCGCGGGCTTTTTTGTCGATCGCAGGAGGAAACAGGGCGCCCGCCTGGCGGGCGCGCCGGATTCTTACTGCGCGGCTTGTGCCTGCAGGCCCTTGACGGCGGCGGAGAGGCGGCTCTTGTGGCGAGCGGCCTTGTTCTTGTGAACGATCTTCTTGTCGGCGATCGTGTCGATCGTCTTCGTCGCGGCCTTGAACAGCTCGGCGGCCTTTGCCTGATCGCCGGCGTCGATCGCCTTGCGAACGGCCTTGATCGCGGTGCGGAATTTCGAGCGCAGCGCCGAATTGTGCGAGTTTGCCTTCGCTGCCTGGCGGGCGCGCTTGCGTGCTTGTGCGGAGTTAGCCATGACGGTTCCTTATCCTGTCCTGTTTCCAGAGCTTGGAGCCTGACGGCCAAGCGCTGCTTTTCGATCCGACTCCCGGGAGCGATTGCCCGGGAGCGCAAAAAAACGTCGGTTTTAACCGAGGCCGGCCGACGCGCTTGACCGCGAAACGACGCTGGGGCGACGCACGCAATGCCGCAATGCGCATGACAGGCTCAGAAACCGGCAATTATAACAACAAAATCAAGCGAGTGGCAAGCGAAAGCCGCATCGGCCGAATGCCGGCGCCGGCGCGCGCGCGCGGGCCGGCGGGCTCGCGGCAGCGGCTGGTGAGCGGGGCGTCCCGAGCCGGTGCGCCGATGCCGGTGCGCGCCTTTTGCTCGAACGTATCGGTCGCCGCCGCCCGAGGTCCGTATAATAAGCGCCCCATGAATCTATTCCGAGCCCTGCTGACGGTCAGCGGCTTCACGCTGCTGTCGCGCGTGACCGGACTGGCCCGTGAGACGCTGATCGCCCGCGCGTTCGGCGCCAGTCAATTCACCGACGCGTTCTACGTCGCATTCCGTATTCCGAACCTGCTGCGCCGGCTGTCCGCCGAAGGCGCGTTTTCGCAGGCGTTCGTGCCGATTCTCGCCGAGTTCAAGAATCAAAAAGGGCACGATGCGACGAAGGCGCTGGTCGACGCGATGTCGACCGTGCTCGCGTGGGCGCTCGCGCTCCTGTCGCTCGCGGGGATCGCAGGCGCGTCGTGGGTGGTGTTCGCGGTCGCGTCGGGGCTGCGCACGGACGGCCAGGCGTTCCCGCTCGCTGTCGCGATGACGCGGATCATGTTCCCGTACATCGTGTTCATTTCGCTCACCACGCTCGCGTCGGGCGTGCTCAACACGTACAAGCGTTTCTCGCTGCCGGCGTTCGCGCCCGTGCTGCTGAACGTCGCGTTCATCGTCGCGGCGGTGTTCGTCGCGCCGCACCTGAAGGTGCCCGTCTATGCGCTCGCATGGGCGGTGATCGCGGGCGGCGCGCTGCAGTTCGCGGTGCAGTTGCCGGGGCTGAAGAAGATCGACATGATGCCCGCGATCGGCGTGAATCCGCTGCGCGCGCTCGCGCACCCGGGCGTGAAGCGTGTGCTGGCGAAGATGGTGCCCGCGACGTTCGCGGTGTCGGTCGCGCAACTGTCGCTCATCATCAATACGAACATCGCGTCGCGGCTCGGGCAGGGCGCCGTGTCGTGGATCAATTACGCGGACCGGCTGATGGAGTTTCCGACCGCGCTCCTCGGCGTCGCGCTCGGCACGATCCTGCTGCCGAGCCTGTCGAAGGCGCACGTCGACGCCGATTCGACCGAGTATTCGGCGCTCCTCGACTGGGGCCTGCGGGTCACGTTCCTGCTCGCGGCGCCGAGCGCGCTCGCGCTGTTCTTCTTCGCCGAGCCGCTCACGGCGACGCTGTTCAATTACGGCAAATTCGACGCGCACACGGTCACGATGGTCGCGCGCGCGCTCGCGACGTACGGGATCGGCCTCGTCGGCATCATCCTCATCAAGATCCTCGCACCCGGCTTCTATGCGAAGCAGGACATCAAGACGCCCGTGAAGATCGCGATCGGCGTGCTCGTCGTCACGCAGTTGTCGAACTACGTGTTCGTGCCGATCATCGGCCACGCGGGGCTCACGCTGAGCATCGGCGTGGGCGCGTGCCTGAACTCGCTGCTGCTCTTCATCGGGCTGCGCCGCCGCGGCATCTATCAGCCGTCGTCCGGCTGGCTGCGCTTTTTCGCGCAGCTCGCGGGCGCCTCGCTCGTGCTCGCCGGCGTGATGCACTGGCTCGCGATCAACTTCGACTGGACCGCGATGCGCGCGGCGCCGCTCGAGCGGATCGCGCTGATGGCCGCCTGCCTCGTTCTGTTCGCTGCACTATATTTCGGTATGTTGTGGCTGATGGGTTTCAAATACGCGTACTTCAGACGGCGCGCCAAGTAACGGACCCCAATGACTCGCGTTCTCGACTATTTCAGTTCGCTCGTCGCCGAAGACGAGGGCCTGCCGCTCACCGAGGCGGCGCTGTCGCTCGCGCAGGACGTCTATCCCGACGTGGACCTGCAAGGCGTGCTCGCCGAGCTCGACGCGCTCGCCGCGCGGCTCGCGAGGCGCTTGCCGGACGGCGCGGGCGCGAGCGGCAAGCTCGCGCTGCTGAACGACTTCTTCTTTCGCGAGCTTGGCTTCGCGTGCAACTACAACGACTACTACGATCCGGACAACAGCTACCTGAACATGGTGCTCAAGCGCCGTCGCGGGATTCCGATCACGCTCGCGGTGCTGTATCTGGAGCTGGCCGAGCAGGTCGGCGTGCCGGCGCGCGGCGTGTCGTTTCCCGGGCATTTCCTCTTGCGTATCGCGCTGCCGGACGGCGATTCGATTCTCGACCCGACGACCGGGCGCTCGCTGTCGGAGACGGAGCTCGTCGAGATGCTCGAGCCGTACGTCGCGCATGCGGAGGGCGGCACGGCGAGCGTGCTGCGCGCGCTGCTGCAGCCGGCGACGGAGCGCGAAGTCGTCGCGCGGATGCTGAACAACCTGAAGGCCGTCTATCTGCAGACGGAGCGCTGGCAGCGGCTGCTCGGCGTGCAGGAGCGGCTCGTGATCCTGCTGCCGGGGCAACTCGACGAAGTGCGCGACCGCGGCTTCGCGTACGCGCGCCTCGCTACCTGCGTCCCGCGCTCGAGGATCTGGAGACGTATCTGGGCGAGCGGCCCGATGCGGCCGATGCGACGATCGTCGAAGCGCAGGTCAGCGAACTGCGCCAGCGGATGCAGCGCGACGACGACGATTGAGCGGCGCGGCGGCCCCTGCGGCCCGTGCGGCCGCCCGTGCGCGGTTGCGGACCGGCGAAGCCCGCTGCGCGCGCTCGATCGTGCCGGGCGTCGGCGCCGCGCGCCGTTGCCGCGCATGCGCCGGCTCACCTCATGGCCGCGATATGAAGACGCCCGCGGATGCCGTCGCATCCGCGGGCATGCCTTCCCCATTCGACGACACGCGACGGGCGACGCGGCTGCCGTCGTTGCGGCCGCGTGCGCCGCCTCGTCATTTCGTCACTTCGGCTGCATCCGGATCGCGCCGTCGAGGCGAATCACCTCGCCGTTGAGCATCGGGTTCTCGAAGATCTGCTTGACGAGCATCGCGTATTCGGCCGGCTTGCCGAGGCGCGGGGGAAACGGCACCATCGCGCCGAGCGCGTCCTGCACGTCCTGCGGCATGCCGAGCAGCATCGGCGTCTCGAAGATGCCGGGTGCGATCGTCATCACGCGAATCGCATTGCGCGACAGGTCGCGCGCGATCGGCAGCGTCATGCCGGCGACGCCCGCCTTCGACGCTGCATAGGCGGCCTGGCCGATCTGGCCGTCGAACGCGGCGACCGACGCGGTGCTGACGATCACGCCGCGCTCGCCGGTCTGCGCCGGCTCGTTCGCGGCCATCGCCGCGGCCGCGACGCGAATCATGTTGAACGTGCCGATCAGGTTCACGGTGATCGTCTTCGCGAACAGCTCGAGCGGATGCGGGCCGTCCTTGCCGACCGTCTTCGCCGCCGGCGCGATGCCCGCGCAGTTGACGAGCCCGCGCAGCGTGCCGAGCTTCGCCGCGGCGGCGACGGCCGCCTGCGCGTCCTCCTCGCGCGCGACGTCGCACTTGACGAACACGCCGCCCAGTTCGCGCGCGAGCGCTTCGCCCGCTTGCTGATTCAGGTCGGCGAGCACGACCTTGCCGCCCGCTTCGGTCAGCAGCCGCGCGGTGCCCGCGCCGAGCCCCGATGCGCCGCCCGTGATCAGGAAGACGTTGTCGCGAATCTCCATGTTTGCTCCTTGTCCTTGGATTGATTGGTATGAATGTCGAACGAATGCCGTGAAGCGACGCGCGCTTGCCGACGATTGTACGAGCGGGCGCCGAGGCCCGGCGCGAAGCGAACGACCGGACGAAAAAAACGAAAAAAAGCCCTCCAGTGGAGGGCTTCAGACTGCTGACGAACCCCACGTTTTTGTGAGCGTGGGGTTTTGTCTTTCTGGGATCAGGATTGCGGGTTCGCCGCGAGCGGGTAGTCGAAGCTGCAGCGCAAACCGCTCACCAGACGCAGCAGCATGCGCACGAAGCGCCAATCGGGACCCGCTGGCCCCTTTTTCCGCTTCCGCGCCAGCAGCATCGCAATCTTCTTGATGTTCTGTGCCGCCGCGGCCAGCAAGCACTGCTCGGCCACCTTGCGTAGCCCACGCATACGGGCATAACGGTGCCCATGCAGCTGCTTGGCATCGGCGAAGCTGCGCTCCACCGTCTGCTTGCGCCGCGCGTAAATGCGTTGGCCCCATTCGGTCAAGCGCCGCGCGTCCACCCGCTCCTTGGCGCGCTCCCACACGTGGCGCGTTACCACCTTCACCGCGATCGCACTGTTCGTGCACTGCGATCGTACCGGGCAGCGCCCGCAGATCTGCGCATTGGATTTGTATTCCCGATAGCCGAGCCGATTGGTCGTGCTGTACGGCAGGGCCTGCCCCTGCGGGCACACGTATTCGTTGCGATACGCGTCGTACTTGAACTGCCGTTTGTAGAACATGCCCGGCTTGTGGTTCGGCGTGCGATAGCCCATCACCCCGGCAATCCCTCGCTCCTCCAGCCCCTGGCACACCGCCGGCGTGAAGTAGCCCGCATCCAGCCCCACCGCCTCGACCTTGAACTCAAAGCGCTCGCGCTGGCGATCCAGCCGATCCAGATACGGCTGGCTGTCATGCACCGAGGCCGGCGTCACATGCGTATCGGTGATGATCGCGTGCTTGGCATCCACCGTGCGGTGGTCCAGATAGAAGAACCCCTTCGGCTTGTCGTCCCGCACCATGTAGCCGCTGTCCGGATCGGTCCGGCTGAGCTTGGTGTCCTTGCTAGACGGCGGCTCATCGTCGTCGCGATCCAGCGGCTTCCTGCCATGCGCGGCCCGGTCCGCATCCACTGCCGCGTTCAATGCCTCCGTGTAGGCGGCCGGCGTCTGCTCCAGCTTCACCACATCGAACTTGCCTTTGTTCGCGTTCGCCTTCAGGTGCGTGCTGTCCGTGTACAGCACCCGACCGTCGACCAGCCCGCGCTTGATCGCCTGCCGCACGATCTCGTCGAAGATCTCCTGATACACCGTCGTGTCCGTGAAGCGTCGGCGGCGATTCTGCGAGAACGTTGACGCATCCGGCACCTTGTCGGTCAGCCGGAACCGGGCGAACCAGCGATAGGCGACGTTGACCTGGACCTCACGCATCAGTTGCCGCTCGCTGCGCACCCCGAACAGGTAGCCGATGAACAACAGCTTGAACATCACCACGGGATCGAGCGCCGGCCGCCCGTTGTCCGCGCAATACAGATGCGCCACCTTCGCGCGGATGAACTCGAAATCCACCGCCGCATCGATCTGGCGCAGCAGGTGGTCCTTCGGCACGAGTTCCTCGAGCGTCACCATCTCGAGTTCGTGCTGCGTGGGCATGGGCGTCTTCAGCATCACGCCATTAAAAAACAAAAATCCCCCACTTGGCGAGGGTTTGTCAGCAATCTGACCCGGCTTCCAGCCGGGTTTTTTCATGGGTCGGTCGAAACGGGCCGCGCGTCGTTCAAACGGCCATCGGCGCGCTCAGCGGTTCGTGGTGACGATAGCCGACGAGCGTGAAATCCGACGGCTCGATGCGTTCAAGCCATTGTGGCTCGTACTGCCCCGTTTTCGCGTACTCGGGCACGCGCTCGGCGATCTCGAGCCGCGGGCTGTCGAACGGCTCGCGTTCGAGCTGCTGCTTGAGCATGCCGAGCTGATTCTCGTAGATGTGCGCATCGCCGATGAAGTACGTGAACCAGCGCGGCGTATAGCCCGTCAGCCGGCCAACGAGCGTGAGGAGCGCCGCGCCTTCGGCGAGATTGAACGGCGTGCCGAGCCCGACGTCGTTGCTGCGGATGTACAGGCACAGCGAGATTTCGCGACGCTCGACATTCGGCAGGAATTGATACAGCAGATGGCACGCGGGCAGCGCGATCTCGTCGAGCACCGCGGGATTCCAGCCGTGGAACAGGATGCGCCGGCTCGACGGGTCGCGCACGATCGTGTCGAGGCAGTCTCGCAACTGGTCGATCGCCTTGTGTAGCAGCACCTTCTGCGCGCCGTCCTCGTCGAAGCGCGCGACGGCGCGAAAACCGCGCGACGTCGCATCGGCGATCTGCGCGTCGGCATGCGCGTCGAGCACCTTGTAGCCCGGCCAGCGCCGCCATTGGACGCCGTACACGTCGCCGAGGTCGTCGACGCCGCGGCGATACGGATTCGCGAGCCACTGCGCGTTCTCATTCGCATTCGCGTCCCATACCTTGCAGCCGAGCGCGCGGAAATCGGCCGCGCTGCGCGTCGCGCGCAGAAAGCCGACGAGCTCGCCGATCGCGGACTTGAACGCGAGCTTTTTCGTCGTCACTGCGGGAAAGCCCTGCTGCAGATCGAAGCGCAGCATCGCGCCGGGGATGCCGATCGTGCGAATGCCCGTGCGGTTGCTCTGCCAGGTGCCGGTATCGAGAATGGTGCGAACGAGATCGAGATACTGTTTCATGCGGGTTCCTCCGGCCGCGAAAAGCGGCCGTGCCCGCCATTTTAACAAGGCCCGCGCTAGCAGGCCCGGCGCAGCCCCTCGTCGCGCTTCGCGCGCGCGCCGTCGTCGTCGCGCATCCCGTACGCGCAGAGCAGACGATAGAGCGTCACGCGCGATACGCCGAGCTCGCGCGCCGCGTCCGCGAGCCGCCCGCGGTGCCGCAGCAGCGCGACTTCGATCGCGTGCCGCTCGGCGCTCTCGCGCGCCTCCTCGAGCGACATCGGCGCGACTTCCGCGTAGCCCGACAGCTCGAGATCGGCTGCGCTGATCATCCGTCCTTCCGACATCACGATCGCGCGCCGCACCCGGTTGATCAGCTCGCGCACGTTGCCGGGCCACGCGTAGTTGTGAAGCGCCGCGATCGCATCGGGCGTGAAGCCGCGCAGCCGCCGGTGCGCGTCGCCCTTGAAGCGCTCGAGCATGTGGCGCGCGAGGATCTCGATGTCCTTGCCGCGCTCGCGCAGCGGCGGCTCCTCGAGCTTCAGCACGCACAGCCGGTGATACAGGTCCTCGCGAAAGCGCCCGTTGCGCAATGCGATCTGCATATCGACGTGCGTCGCGGAAATGATCCGCACGTCGACCGGAATCGACTGATGCCCGCCGACGCGCTCGACCTTGTGCTCCTGCAGGAAGCGCAGCAGGCTCGCCTGGCTCTCGAACGGCAGGTCGCCGATTTCGTCGAGGAACAGCGTGCCGCCGTTGGCCGCTTCGATGCGGCCGATCTTGCGCTGATTCGCGCCGGTGAACGCGCCGCGCTCATAGCCGAACAGCTCGGCCTGCAACAGCGTCGGCGGAATCGCGCCGCAATTGATCGCGACGAACGGCGCGCCCGCGCGCGACGAGCGCTCGTGAATCGCGACCGCGGTCAGCTCCTTGCCGGTGCCGGATTCGCCCGAGATGAATACGGGCGCGTCGGTCGACGCGACCTTGCGGATCATCTTGAAGAGCGCGAGCATCGCCTCGCAGGTGCCGACCATCTCGCCTTCGTTGCGCACCGTCGCGGCCGCGGGGGCGAGCCCTTCCGACAGCGTGACCATGCCGTACGCGTGGCCGACCGATTCGACGATGCGGTCGCACTCGTACGGCACCGTCACGTAATCGAAACAATAATCGCGCACGAGCCGGCGCACCGCGTCGTCTTCCATTTGCCCTCGCCGCGTCGTCGCGATCCAGCCGACGTTCGGCGTCTTCAGGCTCGCTTCGAGCTCGCGCAATTCGGCGGCCCCGATGCCGCACGAAAAATCGAGCAGTCCGCCCGCGATCACGTCGCGTGCGGCGGAACGCCGCATCTCGCGTGGCGAATCGACAACGTCGACTTGCCAGCCGTGCTGATCGAAACAACGCTGCAGATCCGCATCGGGGCGATGGGAATAATAGATGAGATGCCTTGCCGCAACATCCATGACGCCACCCAGTCAATCGATTGGCGTCGCGCCGCCTGGCACAGGCGCGCGACGGAACCGAGCCGGGGCCTGCGAGAAGGACTCGGCTCGTCATTTTTCACTACCACTGGAACTGCGTTCCCCGTAGATCGGCGCTTGGCTCGGAAACGGCGGTGGTCACTCCGTCCGTTCACGAATCTCTGTTGTCTCAGCGTACTGACAAGCATGCGACAAAGCAAATGGATTAAATCAACCTTTTTTCAGTATAGGCTGCAATAAAAGTGCCATTACATTCCTCTGCTTAAAACCTGAAAGATCGTATTTACCGATTCGCTTAATCGTCGCGAGCTTGAATAGAAGATTAGATTAATCTTCCTTTTTTTGAATCAGCGGTACTCCCAAGGGCCCGTTTCAAAGCTGAAACGTTTTTCGTGCGCATGGCCGCGCGCGCATTCGTCCGCGTATTCACGCGGCCCGTGCGCTCAATGGATTGCGCACCATGGCATGCATTTCGCTCGATCACCGGCAAACCGGAGAGACGTCATGCGAATCGCAGCCTGCCTTGCCCGTCGACGGCATTCCATTGCCGCAGCGCTCGCTGCGTCGCTTGCCATCGCATGCCCCTATGTCACGGCCGCGCACGAAAACGAAACGTATCGGATCGTCGATACGCGGCCCGAGCACGTTGCCGCACGCGGCCGGGCCGAACGTTGCGCGCGCGTCGATGACGGTGCGTTCGCGCGGCAACGCGATCACGCGCCGATGCCCGTTCCGGTCGCGACGCCAAGGCCGCTCGTCGACGGCACGGCCGTGACGCTGTGGGACGAGATCGGCCCGCCGGCGCCCATGCCCGTGCCGACGGACGCGCGGCACACGGTTCGCGGCGACGGCGCGAACTATACGCGGCAATGACGCATCCGGCCAACGCGCCGCTGCTGCATGCCAACGCGACACGAAGAGGGGACGAGATGACCGCACTGCCCGACGCTTCGCATCCGTCGTCGCGCGTCGCGTGGCCGGCAGTGGAACCCGGTTTCGCCGCCGCGAGCGTGCGCGCCATGCCGATCGATGCGGCGGCGCGCGGCATCGCGCGCCTATGCAGGGCAGTTGCGCGCGCCGTCCGGCAATGCGTCGCGCGCATCGGCCGCGCTCGCGACGATTGTGAAGATTGTGAAGATTCCGACGCTCATGACGATCGCCACGATCGCGGCAGCCTCGACGCACGCAGCGAGCCGGCGCCGATGCCTCGCATGACCACGCGCGCCGCGACCCGCGCGAGCGCCTCGCGTCCAACCGAATCGAAACGATCGCGTCTTGCCATTCGTCGTGATCGACGCCACGCATCGCAGGCGGCGGCGAGCATCGATCGCATTGCATCGGCGAACCCGTCGGGTTCGTCGCCCGCGCCCCGGCGCGCGGGCAACACGGATCTTCAGCGCCGCAGCGTCACGATCCTCGCGCTGCGCGCGGAAGCGGGGGCTGCCTCGGATAGCGAACTATCCGAGGCGGCCCCCAAACACGGAAGTCTGGGACAGCCGGCGGGGGGGCATGACATGCGGCGGGCATTGCGCCATGGCGACGCGCTCGCGCATCTCATCGGAATCGTCCAGGTCGTCCAGATAGCCGGAGCCGTTCGTGCAACGGCAAACGTTTTGGTGCTCCGTCCCCCGGCGGGCACTCTTTTTGAAAGCGGAATTCATGCATGCCCCGGCGCGCTGCAACGCCCGCTCGCCGAAGCGGTGAAGCTTGCACCGGCAATCTGTTCCACGTTCGCCGCGGCACGGCGACGCGTTGCGGGCGGCGCGACGCACGCGCGATGGCGCACCGCCGCGCCGCGCGTGCCGGTGCGCGCCGATCGCGCCGACGATGCCACGGCGGGCGTCGACGCCCGGCGCATGCCGGCGACGCCGGGCCGCGCGTATTGTCCGAGCGGCCGATGCGGTTCGCGGCGGGCCGCATGCGCGTCGGCGATCGCGAAAGCATCGGCTTCGGCAAGCGGGCGAAGGGGTTCGGGCGATGCGCGTGACGTCGGCGGCCCTGCGGCAAGCCGCATCGCCGCGAATCTTCTTCATGCGAGGCCGGCGAGCGCCGGGCGCGTTACGGCCGGCGCAATCGGCATCATCGAAACGAAGGCCGCCGGCAATGCCGGCTCGAGGCAGGACAACCACTCGCCGTCGCCGCGCTGAAGCATTGCCGTCGACGGCTGTTTAACGGGGAACGCGCATTGCATCGCCGCAATCGGCGGCACGACGCGCAACGGGGGGACCACATGTCCGGGGAAATCGCGCCGACGCGCACTCGGCCCGCCGCCGCATTCGCGCGCGGCGCGCGACGCGCGTGCGTTCGCCGCATCGACGTCCGGCCGAACCGCGCGGATCGCGGCGGCGCGCCGTGGCGGCGAGCGGCATGGCGCCGCCGACAGGCCGATGTTTCCCGTGCGCCGCGCAATGCGCGCCGCATGCATCGTCGCGCGCACGTCCGTCCCCCGAACGATTGCCCACGCATCGCCACGACGCCGGCGCGGCTCGCTCGCCGAACGACTTCCTCGCCGCCCAGTCGCGTCGGATGCATCGGTCGCATCGGTCGCATCGGTCGCATCGGTCGCGTCGGTCGCATCGGTTGCATCGATCGCGTCGGTCGCGTCGGTCGCGTCGGTCGCATCGCCCCCCAGTCGCCCAACTCGCATCGGCCGCACCCTGCGCGCCAGCGCGCCCACCTCGAACTCCGCTCGCCGCGCTCGCCCCGACACGTTCCGAACAACATCCCAGCTGAGGTGCATCGTGCCAGACTTCCGCCCCCCTTCCGATTGCGCGCCGCCCGGCCATGCCGCGCAGCGCTCCGCCTCACCGGCCGATGCGGCCGCGCGCCAGCTCGTCTACCTGTCGCGCACGCCCGACACGACGCTCGTCGCGCACCTGCGCGCACGACGCTGGAACGTGCACGTCGCGCGCTCCGCGAACGAAGCGGCGCGGCGCGTGAAGCCGAATCAGCCGCAGGCCGGCATCGCCGATCTCGACGGCTTCGCGCCGCGCGAGTTGCCGACGCTCGAAGCGGTGTTGCGCCAGCAGCAGGTCGGCTGGATCGCGCTCGCGGGTGACACGCGCATCAACGATCCCGACGTGCGCCGGCTGATTCGCCAGTACTGCTTCGACTACATGCAGGGCCTGCCCCCGCACGAGACGATTGATTATCTCGTCGGCCATGCCTACGGGATGGTCGCGCTGTGCGATCTCGACGTCACGGCGGGCGCCGCCGCGACGGGCGACGAGATGGTGGGCGCGTGCGACGCGATGCAGCAGTTGTTCCGGACGATCCGCAAGGTCGCCGCGACCGACGCGACCGTGTTCATCTCCGGCGAATCGGGCACCGGCAAGGAGCTGACCGCGCTCGCGATCCACGAGCGCTCCGAGCGCCGCAAGGCGCCGTTCGTCGCGATCAACTGCGGCGCGATTCCGAATCATCTGCTGCAATCCGAACTGTTCGGCTACGAGCGCGGCGCATTCACGGGCGCGAGCCAGCGCAAGGTCGGCCGTGTCGAAGCGGCGGACGGCGGCACGCTGTTTCTCGACGAAATCGGCGACATGCCGCTCGAAAGCCAGGCGAGCATGCTGCGCTTCCTGCAGGAAGGCAAGATCGAACGGCTCGGCGGGCACGAGTCGATTCCGGTCGACGTGCGGATCATCTCCGCGACGCACGTCGATCTCGACGCGGCGATGCGCGAAGGCCGCTTTCGCGACGACCTGTACCACCGGCTGTGCGTGCTGAAGCTCGACGAGCCGCCGTTGCGCGCGCGCGGCAAGGACATCGAAATCCTCGCGCATCACATCCTGCATCAGTTCAGGAGCGACGGCGCGCGCCGCATTCACGGCTTCACGTCGTGCGCGATCGAAGCGATGTACAACTATCACTGGCCCGGCAACGTGCGCGAGCTGATCAACCGGATCCGGCGCGCGATCGTGATGTCGGACAGCCGGCAACTGTCGGCCGCCGACCTCGATCTCGCGCCGTTCGCCGCGCGCCAGGCGACGACGCTCGCCGAAGCGCGCGAGCGCGCCGAGCGCCGGACGATCGAGGCGTCGCTGCTGCGGCATCGCAACCATCTGACCGAAGCGGCGGCGGAACTCGGCGTGTCGCGCGCGACGCTGTATCGGCTGATGGTGTCGCACGGCCTGCGCGAACTGTCGTGGGGCGCGCAACGCGCCGGCGCGAGCGACGCGGACAACGAGGCCGGGCCCGCATGATGCGCGCGCGGCATGCGCACGTGCTGCTCGCGTGCGGCACGTGACACGTCGGCCGCCGCGAGACGCGCGGGAGCGCGCCCGTCGAGCCCGCGCGACGCGTATGCCGTCCGCGCGCGACGCGCGGCAGCGAAACCGGCGCGGCGCGCCGTCGCATGCCGCGCGATCCGGTAGAATCGTGCCCTTCTTCCGGCCTCTATTCTTTCCGTCATGACGACGCTGACCTTGATCGTCGCGCGCGCCCGCAACGGCGTGATCGGCCGCGACAACCGACTTCCGTGGAAACTCCCCGAGGACCTCGCGTTCTTCAAGCGCACGACGATGGGCGCGCCGATCGTGATGGGCCGCAAGACGCACGAATCGATCGGCCGGCCGCTGCCGGGGCGCCGCAACATCGTCGTCACGCGCGACGCCGCGCGCCGCTTCGACGGCTGCGACACGGTCACCTCGCTCGACGACGCGCTCGCGCTCGCCGCGCGCGACGGCGCGGCCGAAGCGTTCCTGATCGGCGGCGCGCAACTGTACGAGGAAGGCCTGCGCCACGCGGACAAGCTGATCGTCACCGAAATCGATCAGGATTTCGAAGGTGACGCGTCGTTCCCCGCGCCCGATCCCGCGCAATGGGAAGCCGTGTCGCGCGACGCGCACCGCGCGGCGCAGCCCAACGATTTCACGTACGCGTTCGTCGTCTATCGCCGCAGGCGCGCCGGCTGACGGGCGCGAAGCGCCGCGCGGCCGCCCGCGCGCGACGACGATGCAAAAAAGGCGCCGCTTGCCGCGGCGCCTTCAGACTGCTGACGAACCCCACGTTTTTGTGAGCGTGGGGTTTTGTCTTTCTGGGATCAGGATTGCGGGTTCGCCGCGAGCGGGTAGTCGAAGCTGCAGCGCAAACCGCTCACCAGACGCAGCAGCATGCGCACGAAGCGCCAATCGGGACCCGCTGGCCCCTTTTTCCGCTTCCGCGCCAGCAGCATCGCAATCTTCTTGATGTTCTGTGCCGCCGCGGCCAGCAAGCACTGCTCGGCCACCTTGCGTAGCCCACGCATACGGGCATAACGGTGCCCATGCAGCTGCTTGGCATCGGCGAAGCTGCGCTCCACCGTCTGCTTGCGCCGCGCGTAAATGCGTTGGCCCCATTCGGTCAAGCGCCGTGCGTCCACCCGCTCCTTGGCGCGCTCCCACACGTGGCGCGTTACCACCTTCACCGCGATCGCACTGTTCGTGCACTGCGATCGTACCGGGCAGCGCCCGCAGATCTGCGCATTGGATTTGTATTCCCGATAGCCGAGCCGATTGGTCGTGCTGTACGGCAGGGCCTGCCCCTGCGGGCACACGTATTCGTTGCGATACGCGTCGTACTTGAACTGCCGTTTGTAGAACATGCCCGGCTTGTGGTTCGGCGTGCGATAGCCCATCACCCCGGCAATCCCTCGCTCCTCCAGCCCCTGGCACACCGCCGGCGTGAAGTAGCCCGCATCCAGCCCCACCGCCTCGACCTTGAACTCAAAGCGCTCGCGCTGGCGATCCAGCCGATCCAGATACGGCTGGCTGTCATGCACCGAGGCCGGCGTCACATGCGTATCGGTGATGATCGCGTGCTTGGCATCCACCGTGCGGTGGTCCAGATAGAAGAACCCCTTCGGCTTGTCGTCCCGCACCATGTAGCCGCTGTCCGGATCGGTCCGGCTGAGCTTGGTGTCCTTGCTAGACGGCGGCTCATCGTCGTCGCGATCCAGCGGCTTCCTGCCATGCGCGGCCCGGTCCGCATCCACTGCCGCGTTCAATGCCTCCGTGTAGGCGGCCGGCGTCTGCTCCAGCTTCACCACATCGAACTTGCCTTTGTTCGCGTTCGCCTTCAGGTGCGTGCTGTCCGTGTACAGCACCCGACCGTCGACCAGCCCGCGCTTGATCGCCTGCCGCACGATCTCGTCGAAGATCTCCTGATACACCGTCGTGTCCGTGAAGCGTCGGCGGCGATTCTGCGAGAACGTTGACGCATCCGGCACCTTGTCGGTCAGCCGGAACCGGGCGAACCAGCGATAGGCGACGTTGACCTGGACCTCACGCATCAGTTGCCGCTCGCTGCGCACCCCGAACAGGTAGCCGATGAACAACAGCTTGAACATCACCACGGGATCGAGCGCCGGCCGCCCGTTGTCCGCGCAATACAGATGCGCCACCTTCGCGCGGATGAACTCGAAATCCACCGCCGCATCGATCTGGCGCAGCAGGTGGTCCTTCGGCACGAGTTCCTCGAGCGTCACCATCTCGAGTTCGTGCTGCGTGGGCATGGGCGTCTTCAGCATCACGCCATTAAAAAACAAAAATCCCCCACTTGGCGAGGGTTTGTCAGCAATCTGAAGGCGCCGCTTGCCGCGGCGCCTTTTGCTTTTGCGATCGGATCGATCGAGACGACCGAAACGGATGCAGCGATCGGAACGCTTACTGCCCCGCGATCGTCATCTGCTCGATCAGCACCGAACCCGTTTCCTTCGTGCCGCGCACGATCGAATCCGCGCCGATCGCGACGATATGGCGGAACATTTCCTGCAGCGTGCTCGCCACCGTGATCTCCTCGACCGGATACTGGATCTCGCCGTTCTCGACCCAGAAGCCCGCCGCGCCGCGCGAGTAGTCGCCCGTCACGTAGTTGACGCCCTGCCCCATCAGTTCGGTCAGCAAAAGTCCCGTGCCGAGCTTCTTGAGCATCGCGTCGAAATCGTCGCCGGGCGCCGTGAGCGCGCTGCGCAGCGCGATGTTGTGCGAGCCGCCCGCGTTGCCGGTCGTCTGCGTGCCGAGCTTGCGCGCCGAATACGTCGACAGGAAATAGCCCTCGACCACGCCGTCCCGGACGACGTTGCGCGCGCGCGTGCGCACGCCCTCCTCGTCGAACGGCGCGCTGCCCATCGCGCGCGGCACGTGCGGATCCTCGACGATCTGCACGTGCGGCGCGAACACCTCCTTGCCGAGGCTGTCGACGAGGAACGACGTCTTGCGGTACAGCGCGCCGCCGCTCACCGCCTGCACGAACGCGCCGAGCAGGCCCGCCGCGAGCGGCGCCTCGAAGAGGACCGGCACCTTGCGCGTGTCGAGGCGGCGCGCGCCCATCCGCGCGAGCGCGCGTTGCGCCGCGTAGCGGCCGACCGATTCGGGCGACGCCAACTCGTCCGCGCGGCGCTTGGACGTGTACCAGTCGTCGCGCTGCATGTGGCGGCCGCTGCCCGCGATCGGCGCGCACGCGATGTAGTGGCGCGAATACGGATAGCCGGCGAGAAAGCCGCGCGTCGTCGCGAGCACGAACTGCGAATGCTGCGCGGACACGCTCGCGCCCTCCGAATTGCGGATCTGCGGGCTCACCGCGAAAGCGGCGTCCTCCGAGCGGCGCGCGAGATCGACCGCTTCGTCGGCCGACAGGCGCCACGGGTGATAAAGGTCCAGGTCGCGCGGCTCGGTTTCGAGCAGTTCGGCTTCGGCGAGCCCTGCCGCGTCGTCCTCGGCCGTGAAGCGCGCGATGTTGTACGCGGCGGCGACCGTATCCTTGAGCGCCGTGGGCGAGAAATCCGACGTGCTCGCGTTGCCCCGCTTCTTGCCGATGAAGACGGTCACGCCGACCGTCTTGTCGCGGTTGTGCTCGATCGTCTCGACCTCGCCGCGCCGCACCGACACCGACAGGCCGTCGCCCTCGGAGATTTCGGTGGCGGCGTCGGTCGCGCCGAGCGCCTTCGCGTGCCGGAGGATGTCCGTCGCGATCGCTTTCAGTTCGTCTTGCGTGTGCGGAAAATAGTGCGCCTGGGCGTCGAGGTTTGCAGCCATCGTCGTGGTATCCGGTGACGGGCGGGTCGCCCGCGTGTTTCGAAATGTGCGTATTCCGCGATCATAGCAAGGTCCGGCGCGCGCGACGCGGGTCGGCGACGCGGCGCGCGGCGAGGCGCGGCCATGCGGTGCCCGGCGCGATACAATGCCGCCCATGACACGCAAAACCCGTATCCAACCGATCGAGCACCCCGGCGAGGACGCCGACCACGGCTGCGATCGCCCCAGCAAGTCCCAGTTGAAGCGCGACATGCACGCGCTGCAGGAACTGGGCGCCGCCCTCGTCGAGCTGCCGAAGGACGCGTTCAAGCGCATGCCGATGCCGGAGGATCTCGCCGACGCGGTGCGCGAGGCGCGCCGCATCACCGATCACGAAGGCAAGCGCCGCCAACTCCAGTACGTCGGGCGCGTGATGCGCTCGCTCAGCGCCGACGAGACGGCCGCGCTGCGCGCGGCGCTCGACGCGCAGCGCGGCGTGAACAAGGCCGAGACGGCCCGCCTGCACTGGATCGAGCGCACGCGCGAGCAACTGCTCGCGAACGACGATGCGCTGACCGCGTTCGTGCGCGAGCATCCGTCGGCCGACGTGCAGGAAGGCCGCACGCTGATCCGCAACGCACGCAAGGAGGCGCAGCAAGGCAAGCCGCCGCGCTACTTCCGCGAGCTGTTCCAGTGGATCAAGACGGCGAGCGGCTCGGCGAGCGACGCGCCCGACCTTTCAGCGGATGCCGACGATGACGACGACGAAGCGTAATCACCCCGACGAACTCGTGATCGGCCTCGTGTCGATCAGCGATCGCGCAAGCGGCGGCGTCTACGAGGACAAGGGCATTCCGGCGCTCGCCGAATGGCTCGCCGCGGCGCTCGTGTCGCCGTGGCGCGCCGAGACGCGGCTCGTCCAGGACGACGCGCCGACGATCTCGGCGACGCTCGTCGAGCTCGTCGACACGCTCGGCTGCGATCTCGTGCTGACGACGGGCGGCACGGGCCCCGCGCGCCGCGACGTGACGCCGGAGGCGACGCTCGCGGTGGCGACCAAGGAAATGCCGGGCTTCGGCGAGCAGATGCGGCAGATCAGCCTGAACTTCGTGCCGACCGCGATCCTGTCGCGGCAGGTCGCGGTGATTCGCGAAACCGCGGATCACGCGGCGCTGATCGTGAATCTGCCCGGCCAGCCGAAATCGATCAAGGAAACGCTCGAAGGGCTGCGCGGCGCCGACGGCAAGGTCGAGGTGCCGGGCATTTTTGCTGCGGTGCCATATTGCATCGACCTGATCGGCGGCCCGTACGCGCAGACGAACCCGGCCGTGTGCGCGGCGTTCCGGCCGAAGAGCGCAGTGCGCGCGCCCAAATGACGGGGGGCGCGGCGATGCCCGCACTCCAGCGGGAAGCGAAGGAAAGGTCGCGCGGCGCTCGCGGGAAGGCCGGGCCGGCGGCATGCGCCGCGGCGGCCGCGCCCTGCATCGCGGCGCGCTTCGCGCGCAAAGCGGCGGGTTTGCGCCGCACGCCGGCGGCGGCCCCGCCGGCGTACCGCGTGACGACGCGGGCACACGCACGCGTGCGCGCCCGAGCGCGCCAAGCCGCGCGGCGCGCGCCGTCCGCTTACGCGGTCTCGCCCGCCGGCGCGGCCGGAATCAGAAAACGCTCGCGGTAATACTTGAGCTCGTCGATCGACTCGTGGATATCGGCGAGCGCGGTATGCATCGCGCGCTTCTGGAAACCCTTGTAGATCGCGGGCTGCCAGCGCCGGCACAGCTCCTTGAGCGTGCTCACGTCGAGGTTGCGGTAATGAAAGAAGCGTTCGAGCTCGGGCATCCAGCGCGCCATGAAGCGGCGGTCCTGGCAGATCGAATTTCCGCACATCGGCGACTTGCCGGGCGGCACGTGCTCGGCGAGAAACGCCGCGATTTGCGCGGCGGCGTCCGCCTCGGTGACGCTCGACGCGCGCACGCGGTCGATGAGGCCCGAGCGGCCATGGGTGTTCTTGTTCCAGTCGTCCATCTTCGCAAGCGTCTCGTCGCTCTGATGGATCGCGAGCACCGGCCCCTCGACCGCGATGTCGAGGGTCGAATTGGTGACGACGACGGCGATCTCGATGATGCGGTCGGTGTCCGGGTCCAGGCCCGTCATTTCCATGTCGAGCCAAACGAGGTTCAGTTCGTTGCGAACGAGCGCGGGCTGGCCGGCCACGGCGGAGATATCGGTCATGAGCAATCCTGGGAAATGGGCGGACGGCGCGCGCGCCGCCGGGCGGGCCGGCAAACAACAAGCGGGCCGGGTCCGCAAGAACATATAATTCTCGCATAGATACCCACCAGCGCCTTCGATGTCCGCCTATACCTTCACCCTGCTCTTCGCCGTCGCGATCGTCGCGATGACGGGCACCAAGCTGTGGCTCGCGTCGCGGCAGGTCCGCTTCGTCGCCGCGCATCGCGCCCGCGTGCCCGCGCAGTTCCGCGAAACGATCCCGCTCGCCGCGCACCAGCGCGCCGCCGACTACACGATCGAGCGCACGCGGCTCACGATGTTCGAGATCGTCGTCGCCTCGGCGGTGCTTGTCGGCCTCACGCTCCTCGGGGGCGTCGGCGCGCTCGATTCGCTGCTCGCCGGCTGGCTCGGCCACGGCTACGGCTACGGCCAGCAGGTGGCGCTCGTCGCCGCGGTGCTCGTGATCTCCAGCGCGGCCGATCTGCCGTTCGAGTACTACCGCCAGTTCGGCATCGAAGAGCGCTTCGGCTTCAACCGGATGACGAAGCGGCTGTTCTTCACCGATCTCGCGAAGAACGCGCTGCTCGGCGCGGCGCTCGGCCTGCCGCTCCTGTTCGTCGTGCTGTGGCTGATGAACCAGGCGGGCGCGCTATGGTGGCTGTGGACGTGGATCGTGTGGGTCGGCTTCCAGATGCTCGTTCTCGTGCTCTACCCGACCTTCATCGCGCCGATCTTCAACAAGTTCGAGCCGCTTTCCGACGACGCGCTGCGCGCGCGCATCGAAGGGCTGATGAAGCGCTGCGGCTTCGCGGCGAAGGGCCTCTTCGTGATGGACGGCAGCCGCCGCTCCGCGCACGGCAACGCGTACTTCACGGGCTTCGGCGCGTCGAAGCGGATCGTGTTCTTCGATACGTTGCTCGCCCGCCTGACGGGCGGCGAGATCGAAGCGGTGCTCGCGCACGAGCTCGGCCATTTCAAGCGCCGCCACGTGATGAAGCGGATGCTGTGGACCTTCGCGCTCAGCCTCGCGCTGCTCGCGCTGCTCGGCTGGCTCGCGCAGCGCGCGTGGTTCTACACGGGCCTCGGCGTGATGCCGTCGCTCTCGGGCAGCAACGCGGGCATCGCGCTCGTGCTGTTCTTCCTGTCGATGCCGGTGTTCCTGTTCTTCGTCACGCCGCTTGGCAGCCTGAGCTCGCGCAAGCACGAGTTCGAGGCCGACGCGTTCGCCGCGAGCCAGACCGATGCGCGCGATCTCGTCAACGCGCTCGTGAAACTCTACGAAGACAATGCGTCGACGCTCACGCCCGACCCCGTCTACACCGCGTTCTACTACTCGCATCCGCCCGCGTCGCAGCGTATCGACCGGCTGCTCCAGCACTCATGAAGCGCGCGCCGACGAAGCAGCCGGCCAAGCCCGCCGCGCGCGGCGGTGAACGCGCGCAGGGGCGCGTGATCGCCGCGCACGGCCGCCACTACATCGTCGCGCCCGCCGACGGCGGCCCGATGCTGCAATGTTTCCCGCGCCGCAAGAAGAGCGAAGTCGCGGTCGGCGACCGCGTCGCCTATGAACGGACGTCGGCCGACCAGGGCGTGATCGTCGAGATCGGCGAGCGGCGCAACCTGCTCTACCGCTCCGATCAGTTCAAGTCGAAGCTCTTCGCCGCGAATCTCGATCAGTTGCTGATCGTGCTCGCGACCGAGCCGTATTTCAGCGAGGATCTGCTCGGGCGCGCGCTGATCGCCGCCGAGGCGAACGAGCTGAAGCCGATCGTCGTGCTGAACAAGATCGACGTCGAGGCGGCGCTGCCCGTCGCGCGCGAGCGCCTCGCCCCCTACCGCGCGCTCGGCTACGATGTGCTCGAGCTGTCGGTCAAGAGCGCGCCCGACGACGCGCGCACGCAGCTCGCGCCGCGCCTGGCCGGCCATTCGACGATCCTGCTCGGACAATCGGGAATGGGCAAGTCGACGCTCGTGAACCTGCTCGTGCCGAATGCCGAGGCGGCGACGCGCGAAATCTCCGCCGCGCTCAACAGCGGCCGCCACACGACGACGTTCACGCGCCTCTACCCGCTGCAGGACGGCGGCGCGCTGATCGATTCGCCGGGCTTCCAGGAGTTCGGGCTCTATCATCTGACGGAAGGCCGCCTCGAGCGCGCGTTCCCGGAGTTCCGGCCGCTGCTGGCGCACTGCCGTTTCTATAATTGTCATCATCTGCACGAGCCGGGCTGCGCGATTCTGGAAGCGCTCGCCGACGGCAGGATCGCGCCGACGCGCCATGCGCTCTACGCGCAGCTCGTGCACGAGGCGAGCCAGATCGTCCGCTAGCCGGGCAGCGCAAGCGGGCCGCATGCGCGCCGCCGCACGCTCGCCAGGCAACGAAAGGAGACGCCGCCATGCGCCTGAAAGCCCCCGACCTCGCAACCGCCCAGCACTGGGCGAACGTGCTCGGCGTCGCGGGCGTCGGCTGCGAACTGCACAACTGCTACGCACCCGGCGCGCTGGGCGGCCTGCCGATCGACGCATGCCAGCCGGAGATCTGGCTCGACGACGAGCGCGACGAGGCGCTCGCACGGCGGCTGATCGAGGCGGCGTCGGCCGGGCCGGCCGCCGGCGCGGCGCCGTGGCGCTGCGCGCGCTGCGGCGAAACGCTCGACGCGCAGTTCACCGCCTGCTGGCATTGCGGCGCGAGCCGCGATCCGCGCGACGGCTGACATGCGGCACGGCGTGCGCCCCACCGTGGGGCACGCGCCGTCCATGCCGCCCCGAAACGCCGGCGCGTCTCGGCGCGCCGCAAACCGCCGCAAAAAAAGCCGGCGCGCAGCCGGCTGGTTCGGGGCGAGCCTCGGCGCGTCAAGGCGCGCGCCTTCCCGCTTGGCGTCACGACACCCAAACGGCGATCGTCAGCATCAGCAGGAGCAGCATCCACAGAATCACCGCGCGCCACACGAGGCCGACGGCCGATTGCAGCGTGCGCGGCGTGCAGTCGTCGCCGACCGTGAGCGGGCCGCTGTCGCCCGACGCGAGCGCATCGACGCTCGACGGCTCCGCGAGCGGGCCCGCGAGCCGTGCGCCGAGCGCGCCGCTGCCGGCCGCGAGCAGCACGCCGTCATTCGGGTCGGGCCACTGGCGCGTATGATTGCGCCACGCATAGATCGCGTCCTCGAAATTGCCGACGATCGCGAAGCCGAGCGCGGTCAGGCGCGCCGGCACCCAGTCGATCACGAAGAACGCGCGCTGCGCGAACGTCGAGAACGCCGCGGTGCGATCGTCCGCCGGCACCGACCAGCTGCGCGACAGATATTCGGCGATCCGGTACAGCACCGCGCCCGCCGGGCCGACCGGCAGGACGAACCAGAAAAACACGCCGAACACGTGGCGGTGCGAGGCGACGACCGCATGAATCAGCGTGTGGCGGACGATTTCGCCGACCGGCATGTCAACCGTGTCGATGCCCGTCCATTCGCGCAGGATGTCGCGCGCGCGCGGCACGTCGTCGTTGTTGAGCGCGAGGTGGATATCGGTGAAGTAATGGCTGAACTGCCTGAAGCCGAGCGTGAAGTACACGACGACGACGTTCCAGAGGAACGCGAGCACGAAGCTCACCTTGTACAGCAGGAAATAGACGAGCCCGACGGCCAGCACCCAAGGCAGCACGACGACGAGCCACGCGAGCACGCCGTGCTTCTTTTTACCGGCGTCGAAGCCGTGCGCAGCCGATTCCGCATGAGACTGAAACAGCGCGAAGACCGGATTGCTCGGCGACAGCGCGCGGACCTGTTCGATGATGAGGGCAAGGAGAACCGAGAAGAAAGTCATGCGAAGGGCCGTGCCGTTCTGGATGATTGATTTTTCGCGTAAAGATAGCACAGCGGGCGCAACGGATGGCCCCGGCGTGCACCGACTGTGGCGCGCGCCATTAGGCCGACAGAAAGCGATACAGGTTGCGCAGCATGCCGGCCGTCGCGCCCCAGATGAAATACTGGCCGCCGACCGGCCCGCGCGGATACGGCATCGCGAAAAAGCGCCGCTCGCCGCCCTCCCAGCGCAACACCCTGATCTGGTGATGCGCGGGATTCATCAGGAAATCGAGCGGCACCTCGAAGATCTCGGCCACTTCGAGCGTATCCGGCTGCACCGTGAATGGCGGATGGACGAGCCCGACGACGGGCGTCACGCAAAAGCCCGTGCCCGTCAGATAGTCGGGCAGCGCGCCCAGCAGCTCGACGCGCTCGTGCGCAAGCGCGATTTCCTCGCGCGCCTCGCGCAGCGCGGTGGCGTTCGCGTCGCGGTCATCGGGCTCGCGGCGTCCGCCCGGAAAGCTGATCTGGCCGGCATGATCGTTCAGGTGGTCCGCACGCTGCGTGAGCAGCACCGTCAGGCCGCGTTCACGCACGACGAGCGGCACGAGCACGGCCGCGCTGCGCGGATCGACGCCGTGGGCAAGCTGCGCCTCGGCGGGCTCCTGCGTCCATTCGGGCGGCTCGGCGAAACGCTCGCGCAGGCCGTCCGGCGTCATCGACGACGGCCGGACGACTGGCAGGTCGGCGCCGGTCGTCTCGATCGGCAGCACTTCAGGGTCGATGATGGGGCGACGGATCAAGTCAAGCTCTGCTCGGAATGGATATGGCCATATTGTCGCGCCGAAAAGAAAAAAGCGCGCGGCGAGTCGCTCGCCGGATGGCGCCGCCGTCGAGCGCGGCATGCGCCGCGCGATGAGACGGCGCGCCTGTCGGGCCGCGTTGCGTGACGAGGGTGCGGAAACGCTATCGGCCGCGGCTCGCCGGCCGAACGCAGGCAAGCGGCCGCGCCATGCGTCGTCGGCCGTGCGCCATGCGCCATGCGCCATGCGCCGTGCGCAATGCGAATGGGCGAATGGGCGAATGGGCGGATGCGGCGACGGGCGCGTATCGAGGTCCACGCCGCGCTCGCGGATTCGGGTGCGGCGGCGTGAACACGCCCCAAGATCGGCCCGCACGCGAAATTCTCGGCAAGCAGCCGTCGGCCGGCGTGGCCGCGCCTGCACGGCGCCCGGCGCATCGATGGGGCGCCGGGCCGTTTGAATCGCCTTTCGCTTGTTGAAAGGACGCGTTGGAACGATGGCAGCCGACGGCTTCGCATCCGCTGCTCCGCTTCCGAATACCGGCTCGCTTTTGCGGGCTTGTCGCGAACGAGGCAGCCGGTACGCGAGGTCGCGCGATTCGACGTCCGGTCGCAAAAAGACACATGGCTCGACAGTATGCGCGGCGGCACTCGCATAGACTGGCATCATTGCCCGCGCGCCGCGATGCGGCGCATGCGTGTCGCCCCGCCGCAGCACGCGTTTTGCGACAACGATTCGCCGAGCCATGAATATGGACGGATGTCCTGCCGGCCGCTCGCGCATCCGCCGGCTCCCGACCGCAGGACGCGCATCGCCGATGGATTCGCCGGCTTTTCGCATGCGGCACGAACGCGAAGCCGAAGCCGAAGCCAAAGCCAAAGCCAACGATATCAAGCGATTGAGACGACACGATGAACGCCTACACGCTCCAATCGATTCGCTACAACGACGCGCCCGACGCGCTTCGCCGCCGGTTCGCCCTGCTTCACCAGCGCGTCGATCCCGACGACGCCTTCGCGCCCGACGGCCCGCCGCCGGTCATCCACGACCCTCGCCTCGACGCGATGTCGTTCTACGCGTCGACGCGATCGAACGGCGAGGTCGTCAGCTACGCGGCGGTCGTGCGCAAGACGATCGCGCACGCGGGCAAACGCTTTTCGATCGGCGGGTTGAGCTGGGTCGCGACCGATCCCGCGCACCGGCGCGCGGGCCTGGGCGCGCGCACGGTCTCGGCTGCGACGCAATGGATGGCTGCGAGCGGCCTCGACATTGGCGTGTTCACGTGCGATCCGCCGCTCGCGCGCTTCTATGCGCGCGCCGGCGATTGGCCGATCGCCGCGCACGTGACGCTGATCGGCAGCCGCGCGGCAGGCGCGCTACGCAGCGATACGCTGAACAAAGTGGTGCTGATGCGGCTGTTCACCGCGAAGGCGCGGGCCGCCGAAGCAGAGTTGAGTCGCGCGACGATCGATCTGGATCTGCCGCCCGGCCAGTTCCTGTAACGGAAAAGCCGCGCCGCGCCGGCCCGCGCGCCGATATCGGCGTCGCCAAATGATGCCCACCGAACGGCTCGGCGGCAACGCAAGAACGCCGAGCGCCAAACGCCGTCGGCAAGCGGCAAGCGGATGAGGGTCATCCGGAGGGAACCATGCACGGAACCCGCACGCCGCGATACCTGTCGCGTCGGCCCGATGCGAGGAAACCGCAGCATCGCAGCGGCCGGCCGAAAAAAAAGCGCCGTGCGGGAGCTTCCCGCACGGCGCTTTTCCACGCCGGGCCAACGTGCGCCAATCGACTGCCGGCGCACGCCCCCGAACCGCGCTTACTGCTGCGCAGCCGCGGCGCGATCCTTCGACACCAGCTTTTCCTTGATGCGAGCCGACTTGCCCGAGCGTTCGCGCAGGTAGTACAGCTTCGCACGGCGCACGTCGCCGCGGCGCTTCACGACGATGCTCGCGAGCAGCGGCGAGTACGTCTGGAACGTACGCTCGACGCCTTCGCCCGACGAGATCTTGCGGACGATGAACGACGAGTTCAGGCCACGGTTACGCTTCGCGATCACGACGCCTTCGTAAGCCTGAACGCGCTTGCGGTTACCTTCCACCACGTTCACGTTCACGATCACCGTGTCGCCCGGGGCGAATTCGGGAATCGTCTTGCCTGCGAGCGCGCGCTCGATCTCTTCCTGCTCAAGTTTTGCGATCAGATTCATCACTGACTCCTAAAACCATCTTGTCGGCGTTTGCGCCCGCCTGCTCCCAGGCTCGGCCCCGATAGAGGATGGATTCACATCAGGCGCCGCGCACGCATGCGCGGCACCGCCTAATTCGCGAACGAAGCACCGCCGCCTCAGGAGGCCTGCTTCGCTTCTTTCGCGAGACTTGCAAGCCATGCCTCGTCGGCCCGGCTCAGCAACTTTTCGCGACGCGCCCGCGCGATCAAGTCGGGGCGCTTCGCGATGGTGTTTCTCAACGCTTCCTGCCGACGCCAGCGCTCGATCTCCGCATGATGCCCGCCGAGCAGCACGTCCGGCACGCGCACGCCCTCGTACTCCTCGGGCCGCGTGTAATGCGGGCAATCGAGCAACCCATCGGCGAAGCTGTCCTGCACCGCCGATTGCGCATCATTCAGCACACCGGGCAGCAGTCGCACGACGGCGTCCATCAGCGCCATCGCCGGCAATTCGCCGCCCGACAGCACGAAATCGCCGAGGCTCAGTTCCTCGTCGACACAACGGTCGATCAACCGTTGATCGATCGCCTCGTAACGTCCGCACAGCAGCACGACGCCGGGCTCCGCCGCCATCCGCGCGACGCGCTCGTGCGTGAGCGGCGCGCCCTGCGGCGACATCATCACGACGCGCGACGTCGCGACGCCTTGCGCCGCCTGCGCGGCCTTCGCCGCGCCGATCGCCGCCTCGAGCGGTTTCGCGAGCATCACCATGCCGGGGCCGCCGCCGTACGGGCGATCGTCGACGGTGCGGTAGTTGTCGGTCGTGAAATCGCGCGGATTCCACGTGCGCAAGCCGAACCGCCCCTGCTTCACCGCGCGGCTCGTGATGCCCCAGTCGGTCAACGCGCGAAACATCTCCGGAAAGAGTGTGACGACGTCGAACTGGATCGCGCTCTGCGTGGCTTCGTCCATTTCAGTAATCGGCTTCCCAGTCGACGACGACGCGCCCCGCCGCCTGCTCGACCGCCTTCACGTACACGCCGACGAACGGAATCAGCCGCTCGCCGGTTTTCGGCCGACCATCCTTGCCCGTCGCCGGATATTCGACGCGCATGATCGAATGCACGCCGTTGTCGATCATGTCGGCGATCTTGCCGAGCGCGACACCCGCCTCGTTGACGACATCGAGGCCGATCAGATCGACCCAGTAGAATTCGTCGGCGGCGAGCGCCGGGAAATCGCCGCGGCGCACGAACACGCGAGCGCCGCGCAGCGCGAGCGCCGTATCGCGATCGACCGAGCCGTCCGGATGTGCGACGACCGTGTCGCCGTGCAGCTTCGCCTGCGTGACGCGCGCGAACTTTCGCTCCGCGCCCTTTTGCAGCCACCAGTCGCGGGCCTTGAGCAGCGCATCGCCGCCTCGCCCCGCACCGGCGTGGGCCGCGAGCTTGACCCAGCCCTTCAGGCCGTACGCATCGACCACCGCGCCGACCTCGACCGCATCGTCCGGCCACGACTGCGCCGCATCGATGCGAATTGCTTGCGAATCAACCGCGCCGTCGCTCGCCCCTTTCGCGGGCGCGCGCTCGACCGGCTTGCGGACGAACACGCCGAACGACGGCGACCGCCCGCGCTTTGCATTACCGGAATCGTGACCCGCCATCACCGAACCTCGCAGCCGGCCCTTCCGGCACGCCGCGCCATGCTTTAGGCAGCCGGCTGCGCCTTTTGCGCCTGCTTCACGAGACGCTCGACGGTCGGCGACAGCTGCGCGCCAACGCCTTGCCAGTACGTCAGACGGTCTTGAGCAATGCGCAGCGCTTCGCCCTTCGTCGCGACCGGGTTGTAGAAACCGACGCGCTCGATGAAGCGGCCGTCACGACGGTTGCGCGAATCGGTAGCGACGATGTTGTAGAACGGGCGCTTCTTCGAGCCGCCGCGAGCCAGACGGATGATGACCATATGAAATCCTTCGGGAAAACCGGGTTCGAAAACTACTGAAACGTGCGATTATAGCCCGAAACCGATGGCACAACAAACACTTACCCGCCAAAAAACCCGGCCGCCGGCTCAGGAGGCTTACAATCGGCCTGTCGCGCGCGCCGCGCGCCCGCCTTCGATCCGCCATGCGCTCCCTCGTCGCCCTGTTTCGCCACGTTTCGTCAGGCCCGCCGGCGTTGCCGCGCGCTGCGCCCGCCGCGTGTCTCGTTCTTGCCACAATCGTCACGGTGGCCACGGCCCCCGCCGCGTCGGCCGCATTGCCGATCGACGAGCTCCGCGTGCCGCCCGGATTCCGGGTCCAGGTGCTCGCCGACGACGTGCCCACCGCGCGCGAGATGGCGTGGTCGCCGCGCGGCATCCTCTACGTCGGCAGCATGAACGGACGAGTGCACGCGCTCGTCGTGCGCGACGGCCATGTCCGCGAACACCACGTGATCGCGTCGGGGCTCGAGATGCCGGTCGGCGTCGCGTATCGCAGCGGCGCGCTCTTCGTGTCGGCCGTGTCGCGGATTTTACGCCTCGACCGCATCGACGAGCGGCTCGCCGCGCCGCCGAAGCCCGTCGTCGTCACGAACGCGCTGCCGACCGACCGCCATCACGGCTGGAAGTTCATCGCGTTCGGCCCGGACGGCAAGCTCTACGTGCCCACGGGCGCGCCGTGCAATATTTGCGTCGCCGACCGCGACCGCTATGCGATGATCGGCCGGATGAATGCCGACGGCAGCGGCTACGAGGTCTACGCGCGAGGCGTGCGCAACACCGTCGGCTTCGCGTGGCACCCGGCGACGCGCGAACTCTGGTTCACCGACAACGGCCGCGACCTGATGGGCGACGACCGTCCCGACGACAAGCTCAATCGCGCGCCGCGCGCGGGCCTCGACTTCGGCTATCCGTTCTGCCACGGCGGCGACGTGCTCGATCCGCAATTCGGGCGCGGCCACACGTGCTCGAGCTACGCGCCGCCCGTGCTCAAGCTGGGCGCGCACGTCGCCGCGCTCGGCATGCGCTTCTATACGGGCGGCATGTTCCCGCCCGAATACCGCGACAATATCTTCATCGCCGAGCACGGCTCGTAGAACCGCAGCCGCAAGGTCGGCTATCGGGTCGTGCGCGTGATCGCGTCGCCCGACGGCCGCGCCGCGCGCGAGGAAACGTTCGTCCACGGGTGGCTGCGGCCCGACGAAAGCGTATGGGGGCGCCCCGCCGACGTGCTGCCGCTACCGGACGGCTCGCTCCTCGTGAGCGACGACTACGCGGGCGCCATCTACCGAATCACCTACGATGCGACGCATTGACGCAGCCGTGGCGTGACCGCGCCGCACCGCGCATCGTAGAATGCGAGCCGACCGCCGCGCCCGGGCTTCGCCGGGTGCCCACGAAGAAGACCCACTGCCTCCCGACATGTCCAGCAGCACGTCCACGCCACCCCGCTTCCGCTCCAAGACGCTCACCGCCCTGCTCGCTTTCCTGTTCGGCTCGCTCGGCGCGCACCGTTTCTATCTGTACGGCTGGAAGGACCTCGCGGGCTGGGCGCACCTGCTCGCGACGATCGTCGGCGTTCCCGGCTTCATGCTGCTCGCGGCATCGGGGCGCGCCGCCGCGCTCGGCTGGTGGCTCGCCGTGCCCGGCGCGATATCGCTGCTCGCCGCGTTTCTCGCCGCGCTCGTCTACGGGCTGCGCCCCGACGACAAGTGGGACGCGCAATTCAACGCATCGACGGGGCGCCACAGCCGATCCGGCTGGGGTGTCGTGTTCGTCGTCATCTTTTCGCTGCTGATCGGCGCCTTTTTGCTGATGACGGGGCTCGCGCTCGCGTTCCAGACGTACTTCGAATCGCAGGTCGAGGCCGCCAAGCAGATTTCTCAATGACGTATCCGCCGGCGCGGCGCGTCGCCCGCGCCGCTCAGAACAGACTGAGCTGCGGCTGGTCTCCGGTTTGCGCCGCCGCACGCGGTCGCACGGGCGGCGGCGGTTTCGACCGTCGCGGCGCGCAAAACTGCGAAAAATCGAGAATTCCCCGCGCGCGTTCGTTCAGCCCGCAGCGCTTGACCGCCATCCGGAAGCGCTGCTTGAACAGCTCGGCCCACATTCCTTCGCCTTTCATCCGGCGGCTGAAATCCGCGTCGTAATCCTTGCCGCCGCGCATGTCCCTCACACGCGCCATCACGCGCTCCGCTCGATCCGGAAAATGCGCGGCGAGCCATTCGGTGAAAAGCGGCGCGACCTCCCACGGCAATCGCAACACGATATAGCTCGCGTGCGTCGCCCCCGCGTCCGCGCACGCCTCGAGCACGCGCTCGAGATCCGGTTCGGTGACGAACGGGATCATCGGCGCGATGCTCACGCCGACCGGCACCCCCGCGTCGCGCAGCGCGCGGATCGTCCGCAGCCGGCGCGAGGGCGTCGCGGCGCGCGGCTCGAGCGCGCGCGCGAGCTCGGGATCGAGCGTCGTGATCGTGACGGCCGCCATCACCTGCCGGCGCTCGGCCATCGGCGCGAGCAGATCGAGATCACGCTCGATCTGCGACGACTTCGTGATCGCGGCAAACGGCTGACCGTGGTCATGCATCACCTGGATCACCTGCCGCGTGATCCGCCGTTCGCGCTCGACCGGCTGATACGCGTCCGTATTCACGCCGAGCGCGATCGGCTCGGGCACGTAGCGCGGCTTCGCGAGTTCGCGCGCGAGCAACTCCGCGGCATTCACCTTCGCGTAGATCCGGCTCTCGAAATCGAGCCCCGGCGACAGCCCGAGATAGCTGTGCGTCGGCCGCGCGAAGCAGTAAATGCAGCCGTGCTCGCAGCCGCGATACGGATTCAGCGATACATTGAACGGAATGTCGGGCGACGCATTGCGCGTGAGGATCGTCCTGGCGCGCTCCTCGAACACCTGCGTGCGCAGCGGCGCGCGCGGCTCGCCGTCGTCGTCGCGCGTCCAGCCGTCGTCGACCGCCTCGCGCTCGACGGTCTCGTAGCGCCCCTGCAGGTTGCCCACCGCGCCGCGCCCCTTGCGGGGCGCGGGCGGCATCACCGGGTATTCGACGTCGTATCGTTCGCTCATCGTGCCTCTGGTACGCGGCCGGCGCCGCCAATGACAAAACCGCCAATTACTGTATAAACATACAGTAATTGGCGGTTCGTGCCAAGCGCTTCGGCCCCGCTCGCGCGCTCACTCGTCGACCGCGATCATCAGCGTTTCCTTGATCTCTTCCATCACGACATAGCTCTTCGATTGAACCGCGCCCGGCAACTGCAGCAGGATGTCGCCGAGCAGCTTCCGGTAGTCGGCCATCTCGCCGATCCGCGCCTTGATCAGATAGTCGGAGTCGCCCGACACCAGGTGGCATTCGAGCACCTCGTCGATCTTCATCACTTCTCGACGAAACTGCTCGAACATGTTGCCGTTCTTGTGATCGAGCGTGATCTCGACGAACACGAGCAGCGAGGCGCCGAGCTGCGAAGGATCGACGCGCGCGTGATAGCCGGTGATCACGCCGTCGCGCTCCATGCGCCGCACCCGCTCGATGCACGGCGTGACCGTCAGGCCGACGCGCTCGGCGAGATCCTTCATCGCCATGCGGCCGTCCTCCTGCAGCAGCTTCAGAATGCGCCGGTCGAGCTTGTCCAGCGCCCGTACCGGCTGACGTTGAGTTCTCATCTCTTTTTTACTGAAAATTGAAAAAATACAATAACAAAACCTAGTAGCTCAACCATACCATAGCGCAAAAAACTAGGTCGGATCGAGATCGCAGAGCGCATCGGGTGCGCCGCGCGCCGTCCGGCGTTTTCTCTATCCGGAGCAGCTATGCGTGTGGTTATTTTGGGCAGTGGCGTGGTCGGCGTGGCGAGCGCCTATTATTTGGCGCGCGCGGGTCACGAAGTCACGGTGATCGACCGCGAGGCCGGCCCCGCCCTCGACACCAGCTTTGCGAACGCGGGCCAGATCTCGCCCGGCTACGCGGCGCCGTGGGCCGCGCCCGGCGTACCGCTGAAGGCCGTCAAATGGATGTTCGAGAAGCATGCGCCGCTCGCGATCCGCCTCGACGGCACGCGCTTCCAGCTGCAATGGATGTGGCAAATGCTGCGCAACTGCACGACCGAGCGCTACGCGCTGAACAAGGGCCGGATGGTGCGCCTCGCCGAATACAGCCGCGATTGCCTGCAGGCGCTGCGCGCGGAGACGGCTATCCAATACGAGGGCCGCACGGGCGGCACGCTGCAGGTCTTCCGCACGCAGCAACAGCTCGACGGCGCCGCGAAGGACATCGCGGTGCTGCGCGAAGCGAACGTGCCGTTCGAGCTGCTGTCGAGCGACGAACTGAAGAAGGCCGAGCCGGCGCTCGCCGCGGTGTCGCACAAGCTGACGGGCGGCCTGCGCCTGCCGGGCGACGAAACGGGCGACTGCCAGCTCTTCACGACGCGCCTTGCCGCGCTCGCCGAGCAGCTCGGCGTGAAGTTCCGCTTCAATACGCGCATCGACGCGCTCGCCGTCGCGGGCGGCAAGATCGCCGGCGTCCAGTGCGGCGGCGAAATGGTGCGCGCTGACGCTTACGTGGTCGCGCTCGGCTCGTACTCGACGAACCTCGTCGCGAGTCTCGTGAAGATTCCGGTGTATCCGCTGAAGGGCTATTCGATCACCGCGCCGATCGTCGACGCGGCGAAGGCGCCCGTGTCGACCGTGCTCGACGAAACCTACAAGATCGCGATCACGCGTTTCGACGACCGGATTCGCGTCGGCGGGATGGCGGAGATCGTCGGCTTCGACAAGCGGCTGCGCGACGCGCGCCGCGGCACGCTCGAGATGTGCGTCAACGACCTGTTCCCGGGCGGCGGCGATACGGCGAAGGCGACGTTCTGGACCGGCCTGCGGCCGATGACGCCGGACGGCACGCCGATCGTCGGCCGCACGCCGGTGCCGAACCTGTTCCTCAACACGGGTCATGGCACGCTCGGCTGGACGATGTCGTGCGGCTCCGGCCAACTGCTCGCCGATCTGATGTCGGGCAAGAAGCCCGCGATTCGCGCGGACGACCTGTCGGTGCATCGCTATCTGAGCGAGACGGACGGCGAGCATCGCCCCGCATACGCATGATGCGCTGACGCGCAACCGAGGCGGCCCGCGCACCACCGCCGCCTCGCCCGCCCAAAAGAGACGGCGCCCTCGGGCGCCGTTCCGCGTTTGGCCTCCGGCGGCCGAACCGGACGCTCAGAACTGGTCTTCGGTCAACGCGAACACGCCCTGCCCGCCCTTCGCGCCGACGATCGACGCCTCGAGCCCGCCCGCCTGCGCGAGGATGTGCTCCGCGTAGAACTGCGCGAGCGCGATCTTCGCGTCGTAGAACTTCGGATCGTCGGCCCGCTTCTGCTGCGCGACGAGCAGCGCGCGCGCCATTTGCCAGCCGCACAGCACGACACCCGCGAGCTTCAGATACGGCACGCTGCCGGCGAACACCGCGTTCGGATCGCCCTTCACGTTCGCGACGACGAAGTCGACCACCGCCGACAGCTCGCGCGCGCCGTTCTCCAGTTGCGTCTTCATCGCGGTGAACGCCGGGCCGTCGTGCGCGCCGAGCGCTTCAGCCGTCTGCCGGATTTCGCCGATGAGCGCCTTCGCGACCGCGCCGCCGTCGCGCGCCGTCTTCCGGCCGACGAGGTCGTTCGCCTGGATCGCGGTCGTGCCTTCGTAGATCGCGAGAATGCGCGCATCGCGGTAGTACTGCGCGGCGCCCGTTTCCTCGATGAAGCCCATCCCGCCGTGCACCTGGATGCCGAGGCTCGCCACCTCGTTGACCATCTCCGTGCTCCAGCCCTTCACGACCGGCACCAGATACTCGTAGATCGCCTGGTGCTTCGCACGCACGCCTTCGTCGGCCGCGCGGTGCGCGTGATCGCTATGCGCGGCGGCGACGTAGGACAGCGCGCGCGCCTTCCGTCAGCGCGCGCATCGTCGCGAGCATCCGGCGCACGTCCGGATGATGGATGATCGTCACCGACTGCTTCGCCGAACCGTCGACGGGGCGACTCTGCACGCGCTCCTTCGCGAATTCGGCGGCCTTCTGGTACGCGCGCTCGGCCACGCCGATCCCCTGCATGCCGACGCCGAAGCGCGCCGCGTTCATCATGATGAACATGTACTCGAGGCCACGGTTCTCTTCGCCGACGAGATAGCCGATCGCGCCGCCGTGGTCGCCGTACTGCAGCACCGCGGTCGGGCTCGCCTTGATGCCGAGCTTGTGCTCGATCGACACGCAGTGCACGTCGTTGCGCGCGCCGAGGCTGCCGTCGTCGTTGACGAGGAACTTCGGCACGATGAACAGCGAGATGCCCTTCACGCCTTCGGGCGCGTCCGGCGTGCGCGCGAGCACGAGATGGACGATGTTGTCCGCCATGTCGTGTTCGCCCCACGTGATGAAGATCTTCGTGCCGAACACCTTGTACGAGCCGTCGGGCTGCGGCTCCGCGCGCGAGCGCACGAGCGCCAGGTCGGAGCCCGCCTGCGGCTCCGTCAGGTTCATCGTGCCCGTCCATTCGCCGGAAATGAGCTTCGGCACGTAGCGGGATTTCTGCTCGTCGGTGCCGGCCGTGAGGAGCGCCTCGATCGCGCCGTCGGTCAGCAGCGGACACAGCGCGAACGACAGGTTCGATGCGTTCAGCATTTCGATGCACGGCGTCGCGATCAGCTTCGGCAAGCCCTGGCCGTCGTATTCGGTCGGATGCTGCAGCCCCTGCCAGCCGCCCTCGACGAACTGGCGGAACGCGTCCTTGAAGCCGGGCGTCGCCGTGACGGCGCCGTCTTTCCAGCTGCTCGGGTTCTTGTCGCCTTCGACGTTCAGCGGCGCGAGCACCTCGCCGCAAAACTTCGCCGATTCGTCGAGCACGGCCTGCGCCGTGTCGAAGCCGGCGTCCTCATAGCCGGGCAGCTTCGCGACCGCGTCGATGCCGGCCAGCTCCTTCATCACGAACAGCATGTCCTTGACGGGTGCGGTATAGCTCATGGTGCTCCTCTCCTAGTCTGCTTATGGTGTGAAAAGGGGCGCTCGCCGCGCCCCTTTGTTCATGTTCGACTGGCTCGTGCGCTAACGCGACGCGCGCCGGCGGCTGAACGTGTCAGCCGAGCTCGTTCACGAGTTCCGGCACGAGCGTGAACAGATCGCCGACGAGGCCGTAATCGGCCACGCTGAAGATCGGCGCTTCCGGATCCTTGTTGATCGCGACGATCACCTTCGAATCCTTCATCCCCGCCAAGTGCTGGATCGCGCCCGAGATGCCCACCGCGATATACAGCTGCGGCGCGACGATCTTGCCCGTCTGGCCCACTTGATAATCGTTCGGCACGTAGCCCGCGTCCACCGCCGCGCGCGATGCGCCCAGCGCCGCCTGCAGCTTGTCCGCGAGCGGCTCCAGCACCTTCGTGTAGTTCTCGCCGCTGCCGAGGCCGCGGCCGCCCGACACGATGATGCTCGCGCTCGTGAGCTCCGGACGATCGAGCTTCGTCACCTCGCGGCTCACGAACTGCGACACGCCCGCGTCCGCCGCCGCGTCGATCTTCTCGACCGACGCGCTGCCGCCTTGCGCCGCGACCGGGTCGAAGCCCGTCGCGCGCACCGTGATCACCTTGATCGGGTCGCTCGACTGCACCGTCGCGATCGCGTTGCCCGCGTAAATCGGGCGCTCGAACGTATCGGCCGAATCGACCGCCGTGATGTCCGAGATCTGCGCGACGTCGAGCTTCGCCGCGATCCGCGGCGCGATGTTCTTGCCGTACGCGGTCGCCGGCGCGAGGATGTGCGAGTAGTCCTTCGCGACGTTCAGCGCGGTCGCCTCGACGTTTTCCGCGAGACCGTCCGCCAGTTGCGGCGCATCGGCCAGCAGCACCTTGCTCACGCCCGCGATCTTCGCCGCGGCGTCCGCCGCGCCCTGCGCGTTATGGCCCGCCACCAGCACGTGAATGTCGCCGCCGATCTTCGTCGCCGCCGCCACCGTGTTCAGCGTGGCCGCCTTGATCGACGCGTTGTCGTGTTCCGCAATCACCAGAATCGTCATTTCCTTGCGCTCCCCTTACAGCACCTTGGCTTCGGTCTTCAGCTTCTCGACCAGCGTCTTCACGTCCGCGACCTTCACGCCCGCCGCGCGCTTGGGCGGCTCCACCACCTTCAGCGTCTTCAGGCGCGGCGCGACATCCACGCCGAGGTCTTCCGGCTTCACCGTCTCCAACGGCTTCTTCTTCGCCTTCATGATGTTCGGCAGCGTCACGTAGCGCGGCTCGTTCAGGCGCAGGTCCGTCGTCACCACGGCCGGCAACGTCAGCGACAGCGTCTCCGCGCCGCCGTCCACTTCCCGCGCGACGGTCGCCTTGCCGTCCGCCACCGTCACCTTCGACGCGAACGTCGCCTGCGGCAGGTTCGCGAGCGCGGCGAGCATCTGGCCCGTCTGATTCGAGTCGTCGTCGATCGCCTGCTTGCCGAGGATCACGAGCTGCGGCTGTTCCTTGTCGACCAGCGCCTTCAGGATCTTCGCGACGGAAAGCGGCTGCACCTCGTCGTTCGATTCGACGAGAATCGCGCGGTCCGCGCCGATCGCGAGCGCCGTGCGCAGCGTTTCCTGGGCCTGCGCGACGCCGACCGACACCGCGATCACCTCGGTCGCCACGCCCGCTTCCTTCAGGCGCACCGCTTCTTCAACGGCGATCTCGTCGAACGGGTTCATCGACATCTTCACGTTCGCGATATCGACGCCCGTGCCATCCGACTTCACGCGGACCTTCACGTTGTAATCGACCACTCTTTTCACTGGCACCAGGATTTTCATGCACACGCTCCAAAGTTACGAATACGACCAGCGGCCATTTTATAGCGTGGCTCGCCCACGCGGCGGCGACGCCGGTCATTCAATTTGCGGCTGCACCGAGGATAGCGCCCCCTCGCGGCACGCCGATAATAGCGAACGGTCGTTCTATTTTAAAAGAGAAAAAACCCGGACGCCAAGCCCGGGCTTTCGATCTTCGCCTCTAATCGGGCGGCGGCCTCGATCTCCCCTACCAGGCGGCGATCACCGCGCCGCCGAATTGGCGCTCGATGAAGCGCTTCACGTCGGCCGACCGATAGGCGGCCACGAGCTTCGCGACCCACGGCTTGTCCTTGTCCTCGGCGCGCACCGCGAAGACGTTCGCGTACGGACCGTTCGGCCCCTCGATCGCAATCGCGTCCTGTTTCGGTTTCAGGCCGGCTTCCATCGCGTAGTTCGTGTTGATCGCGGCCGCGTCGACGTCGGCGAGCGAGTGCGGGATCTGTGCGGCGTCGAGCTCGACGAGCTTCAGTTGCTTCGGATTGTCGACGACGTCGAAGCGCGTCGCCTTCAGGCCCGCCCCGTCGCGCAGCTTGAGGAGCCCCTGCTTCTGCAGCAGCAACAGCGCGCGGCCGCCGTTCGTCGGATCGTTCGGGATTGCAATCCGCGCGCCCGCTCGCAACGCCGCAAGCGAATTCACGCGCTTCGAATAGACGCCCATCGGGAACGTCACCGTGTCGGCGACCTTGACGATCCTGTAGCCGCGGTCCTTCACCTGCGCGTCGAGGTACGGAGCATGCTGATAGCTGTTCGCGTCGAGATCGCCCGCGGCGAGCGCCGCGTTCGGCTGCACGTAGTCGGAGAATTCGACGATCCGGATGTCGAGCCCGTGCTTCGCCGCGACCTTCTTCACCTCCTCCATCACCTGCGCGTGCGGGCCGCTCGTCACGCCCACCTTGATCGTCTGCGTCTGCGCCTGCGCGCCCGCGACGCACACGGCCGCGCCGAGCGCGGCGGCGAGCTTGAGCATCGTTCTTCGTTGCATCTTCGGATCTCCTCTGCGGTGGCGGCGCCGTCGCGTATCCAAGCGCGGCGCTCGTGCGTCTTCGATGGTCTTCCTACTTGTGGCTCAGGCGCCGCACGAGCCAGTCGCCGAACGACTGCACGATCTGCACGAACACGATCAGGATCGCGACGACCGTCCACATCACTTCGGGCAAATAGCGCTGATAGCCGTAGCGGATGCCGAGGTCGCCCAGGCCGCCGCCGCCGATCGCGCCCGCCATCGCCGAATAGCCGACGAGCGACACGAACGTGATGGTGAGCCCCGCGACGATGCCGGGCAGCGATTCGGGCAGCAGCACCTTGAACACGATCTGGCCCGTCGTCGCGCCCATTGCCTGCGCGGCTTCGATGAGGCCGCGATCGACTTCGCGCAGCGCCGTCTCGACGAGCCGCGCGACGAACGGGGCCGCCGCGATCGTGAGCGGCACGACGGCCGCCGCGGTGCCGATCGACGAGCCGACGGCGAGACGCGTAAACGGAATCACCGCGACGAGCAGGATGATGAACGGCGTCGAGCGCACCGCGTTGACGACGCCGCCCAGCACGCGGTTCACCGCGAGGTTCTGCAGCACGCCCTGGCGATCGGTCAAATAGAGCAGCACGCCGAGCGGCAGGCCGACGAGCGCGCCGACCGCTCCGGAGATGCCGACCATGATCAGCGTCTCCCAGAACGACTGCACGAACATATCGAACATTTCACTCAACATACGAAAGCTCCTCGACGACCACGCCCTGCTCGCGCAGATACGCGAACGCCTGCCCCACCTTGCCCGGCTCGCCCGTGGCGAGCACCGCGAGCGAACCGAATGCGCGCCCCTGGATCTCGTCGATCTGGCCGTGCAGGATGTTGAAGTCCAGCTCGTAGCGCCGGATCGTCTCCGACAGGATCGGCTGATCGACGCCCGAGCCCGTGAACGCGAGGCGCAGCAGATGGCCCGAGCCCGTCTTCAGGCGCTCGGCGACGCGCGCCTTCATCGCGGGCGGCAGTTCCTGCGCGATCACGTCGCCGATCAGCGCGCGCGTGACTTCGTGATGCGGGCGCATGAACACGTCGATCACGTTGCCTTCCTCGACGACGCGCCCCGCATCCAGCACCGCGACGCGATCGCACACGTCCTTGATCACTTCCATCTGGTGCGTGATGAGGACGATCGTGAGACCGAGCTCGCGGTTGATGCGGCGCAGCAGATCGAGAATCGCGCGGGTCGTCTCGGGGTCGAGCGCGGACGTCGCTTCGTCGGACAGCAGCACCTTCGGCTTGCTCGCGAGCGCGCGCGCGATGCCGACGCGCTGCTTCTGCCCGCCGCTGATCTGCGCCGGATAGCGGTCCTTCTGCGCGGCGAGGCCGACCAGATCGAGTAGCGGCAGCACGGTCGCCTCGATTTGCGCGCGCTTCACGCCGGCGAGCTCGAGCGGCAGCGCGACGTTGTCGAACACGGTGCGCGACGACAGCAGATTGAAGTGCTGGAAGATCATCCCGATATCGCGCCGCGCGCCGCGCAGTTCGGCCGCCGACAATTGCGTCAGGTCGCGCCCGCCGACGAACACGCTGCCCTCGGACGGCCGCGTGAGCAGGTTGATCGTGCGCACGAGCGTGCTCTTGCCCGCGCCGCTGCGGCCGATGATGCCGAATACCTCGCCCTGCGGAATCGTCAGATTGACGTTGTGCAGCGCTTCGATCCAGCCGCGAGGCCCCTCGAAACGCTGCGAAAGGTTGCGAATTTCGATCATGTAAAAAACGGCGGAACGGCGCAGCCGGATGTGCCGGGCTTCGCTGTCGACCGCCGCCGCATCTAGGGAATAACCCGCGAGTTTACCGCATTCGCCACATTTCCCTTAATAATCGATTTCCACCTTTTCATAACCAAACGCGATTAGAGGACGAAGCCCGCGCGGTTCGCCGCGGACGGCGTCTATGATCGAGCGCATTTCTCATTCCTTCGTCACGACACGCCACGGAGACGCCCGCCATGGACGCTGCTGCCCCGACTTCGCCCCGCTCGGCCGACGCTTCCCGCGCCGCCCCTCAGCCCACGCGCGTGCGTACCGCCGACAGGCTCGAGCTCGCGTGCTACCGTTGGCCGTCTACCGCGCCTTCGTGCGCCGCGCCGCGCGCGACCGTCGCGCTCGTGCACGGGCTCGCCGAGCACGCGGGACGCTATCAGGCGTTCGCCGAGCGGCTGAACGCGGCGGGCATCGAAGTCGTCGCGATCGATCTGCGCGGCCACGGGCGCTCGCCCGGCGAACGCGCATGGGCCGAGCGCTTCGACCGGTATCTGGACGACGCGGACGCGCTCGTCGCGAGCGCCGCGCGCGAGAACACGCCGCTCTTCCTGATGGGGCACAGCATGGGCGGCGCAATCGCCGCGCTCTATGCGATCGAGCGCGCGGCCGCGCGCCACGCGAACCTGGCGGGCCTGATCCTGTCGAGCCCCGCGCTCGCGCCGGGGCGCGACGTGCCGCAATGGATGCTCGCGATGAGCCGCTTCATCAGCCGCGTGTGGCCTCGCTTTCCGGCGCTCAAGATCGACGCCGCATTGCTGTCGCGCGATCCGGCCGTGGTCGCCGCGAATCGCGCCGATCCGCTCGTCCATCACGGCTCGGTGCCGGCGCGCACGGGCGCCGAGATTCTCGACGCGATGCGACGAATCGCGGCCGGCCGCGCGGCGCTGCGCATCCCCGTCCTCGTCTATCACGGCACCGCCGACAAGCTGACCGAGCCCGACGGCAGCCGCGACTTCGGCGCGCACGTCGGCTCGCCCGATCGCACGCTCACGCTATACGAAGGCAACTATCACGAGACGATGAACGATCTGGAACGCGAGCGGGTGATCGGCGCGCTGATCGACTGGATCGCCGCGCGCGTGCCGGCTCGCGGTTGACGCGGAACAACGGCCGGAGCGCGTCGCGCGAAAGCGAAGACGGATCGGCGTCGACGGCATGCGGCGCGCCGATCGTTTCACGCGGATGGCGCGATAGTGCCATCGCGCCGCGGCGATCGCCGCCGCTCGAACGTTCGAGCGCGACCGCCTGGAGCGGGCGCCGCCGCCGCATGTCGCCGCAGCGCCGGCGATGCCGATGCATGCGACGCGCGCCAACGTGTCTTCCCTCCGATATCCCGCGGTATCCGCCGATGTGTGTCGCGGCATGCCGCGCGGCCGACGCCCACTGGCCGGGCGCGGGGCGCCGGCGCTCGCGTCACCCTCCGCGCACACGCGACGCGTTCACACGCCGGCGAGCACGCGCAGATGCGCGACCACGCTTCGCCCGAGCGCGGACAGGTTGTAGCCGCCTTCGAGGCAGCTCACGATCCGGCCTTGCGCATGCCTCCGCGCGACTTCGCAGATCTGCTGCGTGAGCCACTCGTAGTCGGCCTCGACGAGCCCCATCCCGCCGATGTCGTCCTCGCGGTGCGCGTCGAACCCCGCCGACACGAACAGCATCTGCGGCCTGAACGCATCGAGCCGCGGCAGCCACATCAGATCGACCGCCTCGCGCACCGCCATCCCGTTGGTGCGCGCGGCCATCGGCAGATTGACCATGTTCGGCGCCTGGTGGTCGACGCCCGAAAACGGATACAGCGGATGCTGGAAGAAGCTGCACATCAGCACGCGCTCGTCGTTCGCGAACGCGGCCTCGGTGCCGTTGCCGTGATGGACGTCGAAATCGATGATCGCGACGCGCTCGAGGCCGTGGATCTCGAGCGCGTGGCGCGCGGCGATCGCGACGTTGTTGAAGAAACAGAAGCCCATCGCGCGCGCGGGTTCCGCATGATGGCCCGGCGGGCGCACGCTGCAGAACGCGTTGTCGTAGCGGCCTTCGAGCACCGCGTCCGTCGCCTCGACGGCCGCGCCGGCCGCGCGCAGCGCCGCGCGCCATGTGTAGCGGTTCAGCGACGTGTCGGGATCGATCTCGACGTACCCATCCTTCGGAATCCGGCTGCGGATGTAATCGATGTGCGCCTGCGTATGCACGCGGGCCAGCGCCGTCTCGCTCGCGAACGGCGCCGTCTCGTGGACGATCAGGTCGTCGATGCGGCTCGCGATCAGTTGATCCTGGATCGCCGACAGCCGCGCCGGCGACTCGGGATGCCACTCCCCCATCTCGTGCAGCAGGCAGTCGGGGTGCGTGTAAAAGGCCGTTGGCATAAGCTCGTTCCGCGACGCGGCCGATGCGCGCCGCAGGTCTCCGTCAAGGATGTCCGCGATATCGTCTGGTGCGAAGTTCGCCGCTAACTTACCACATCACGCCCCCCGCCGGGCCGGCGCGACGGGCGTGTCGGTTATACTGCCCCGAAATCGTCCGTCTCGTCCGCTTCGCTTCGACATGATCTTCCACCAGCCTGCCGCACCCGCCTCGCTCGCTTTCCGTCTTCGCTTCCCGCTCGCCGCGCTGTCGCTCGCCGCGACGCTCTTCGCGTCGGCCGCCGTCGCGCAAACGCAGCCCGCCGCAGCCGTCGTCGCGCAAGAGCCGGCGCAATCGCAATCGCAATCGCAATCGCAATTGCAATTGCAGCCGCAGCCGCAGCCGCAGCCGCAGCCGAGCGTACAGCAGGGGCAAACATTCGAAGAAGAAATCATTCCGCAGCGCTACGCGAACAACGCGAAGATCGACGCGTTCATCGCCGACATGGTCGCGCGCCACGACTTCGATGCGAACGCGCTGCATGCGCTGTTCGCGCGCGTGAGCTACTCGGCGACCGCCGCGAAGCTCGTGATGCCCGCGCCGTCGCCAGCCGTCAAGAACTGGCGCGTCTACCAGTCGCGCTTTCTCGACGCGGTGCGCGTGAACGCCGGCGTGAAATTCTGGCGCGCGAACCAAGGCACGCTGCAACGCGCGTCCACGGAATTCGGCGTGCCGCCCGAGGTGATCGTCGGCATCATCGGCGTCGAGACGATCTACGGCCGCTACATGGGCAACTTCCGCACGCTCGACGCGCTGACGACGCTCGCGTTCGACTATCCGAACACGCCGAATCGCGACGCGCGGCAGGCGACGTTCCGCAAGAATCTCGAAGATTTCCTCGTCTGGACGCGCGACAGCCAGCTCGACCCGACGGGCGTGCTCGGCTCGTACACGGGCGCGGTCGGCATCCCGCAGTTCCTGCCGAGCAGCATCCGCGATTACGCGGTCGACTACGACGGCAATGGTCACATCGATCTGCGCGCGAGCCAGGCCGATGCGATCGGCAGCGTCGCGAACTATCTGAAGCAGCACGGCTGGGAAACCGGTCGGCCGGTAGTATGGAACATCGCGCCCGATACGGGCAGCCAGGGCGTCGCGCAAGCGGCGGCGGACGGTCGCCCCGAGCCGCACTGGGTGCTGTCGCAGTTGCTGCGCGCGGGGCTCGTGCTCGACGAGCCGTCCGTGAACATCGCATCGGAGGCGAGCACGCCCGTCACCGTGGTCGATTTGCCGACGCCCGGCCGCGCAACCGAATACAAGCTCGGACTGCAGAATTTCTACGTGCTGACCCGCTACAACCGCAGCTTCTTCTATGCGCTCGCCGTCTATCAGCTGGGTGAGCGTGTGAAGGCGCAGATGGAAGCGAGCGGCGCGTTGACACCGTCGCCCGCCGACGCGGCAACCGGCTCACCCGCCGCACAGCCGCCGTCCGAATGACGCCGACGCGGCGCGAAGCGAGCGATGGCTTGAACGAAGGCTGAATGAAAAGCGCCGCGTCAGCGGCGCTTCAGACTGCTGACGAAACCCACGTTTTTCGAAGCGTGGGTTTTGTCTTTATGGAATCAGGATTGCGGGCTCGCCGCAGGCGAGCAGTCGAACCTGCCCTGCTGCGCGAACAGCTTACCAGGCGCGGTTCACATGCGCGCGAGACGCCGCCGCGCGTTACGCGGGGAACACGCCCGTCGACAGATAGCGGTCGCCGCGGTCGCAGACGACGAACACGATCGTCGCATTCTCCACCTGCCGCGCGACGCGCAACGCGACTTCGCATGCGCCGCCCGACGAGATGCCGCAGAAAATGCCTTCGACGGCCGCGAGCTTGCGCGCCATCGCTTCGGACGCGGCCTGGCTCACGTTCTCGACGCGGTCGATGCGGCTGCGATCGAAAATCTTTGGCAAATACGCTTCCGGCCACTTGCGGATGCCGGGAATCCGCGAACCCTCCTCGGGCTGCGCGCCGACGATCTCGACGGTCGGATTCCTTTCCTTCAAATACTGCGACGTGCCCATGATCGTGCCCGTCGTGCCCATCGCGGACACGAAGTGCGTGACGCGGCCCTCGGTCTCGCGCCAGATTTCAGGGCCCGTGCCCTCGTAATGCGCGAGCGGATTGTCCGGATTCGCGAACTGATCGAGGATCACGCCCTTGCCTTCGCGCTGCATCTGGTCGGCGAGATCGCGCGCGAATTCCATGCCGCCCTTCACCGGCGTCAGCACGATTTCCGCGCCATACGCGGCCATGCTCTGGCGACGCTCGATGGACAGATCCTCCGGCATGATCAGCACCATCTTGTAGCCGCGGATCGCCGCCGCCATCGCAAGCGCGATGCCGGTATTGCCGCTCGTCGCCTCGATCAGCGTGTCGCCCGGCTTGATCGTGCCGCGCTCTTCCGCCTTGCGGATCATCGACAGCGCGGGACGGTCCTTCACCGAGCCCGCCGGATTGTTGCCTTCCAGCTTCGCGAGAATCACGTTGTTGCGGGCGCGAATCTCGTCGTCCGGCAAGCGGACGAGTTGCACGAGCGGCGTATTGCCGATCGTGTCTTCGATAGTTTTGTAAGCCATGAACGTCACGTTTATCCGATGCCGATGAATGGATCGATTGTAAACCAGCGGAGAATCGCGCGCGCACGCCCCCCCGTCAAGCCCGCCGCCGAGCGCCCCGGCGTTCCGAGGCGCGACGCCTGCGTGCCGCGCGGCGTTCGCGGTGCCGCCTGATCCGCCCGATCCGCGCGGCACGCGCGCGCACGCCGCGTCGCGTCCATGCAAAAAGCCCGCGGCATGCGCCGCGGGAACCCGCCGCCGAAGCGGCGCCTGAAGGAGGCATCACCTTGCCGCCGGCCGCTCGATCGCGAGGCGGCCGGCGCCGGAATCATCAGCAGACCGGATTATTTCTTGCCGGCCGCCGCCGCTTTCTGCGGCGCGCCCGCCGCGGCGGGCGCGCGAGCCGCGCCAATCGCGAGGCCTTCGGCCTGCAGACGCTCGACCGTCTTGCCGCCCATGCCTTTCACTCTGCGCGCGAGGTCGGCCGCGTCCTTGAACGGGCCGTGCGCACTGCGCTCATCGACGATCGCCTTGGCTTTCGCCGGGCCGATGCCCCTGATGCCGCGAAGCGCATCGTCGTTCGCGGCGTTGACGTCGACGGCGGCCCATCCGTGCGCAGCCGCGGCGCACAGCGCGGCCGTCGCGAGAAGTTTCTTCAGCATCTGGATCTCCGTGAAAAAACGGCCGGCGGCTGCCGACCGTGAGACCCAGTCTAAGGCGGCGCGCGCGCCGCTTACAGCTGGCCGAACAGCCAACGAACGTAGCGATCGACGCCTTCCTGCACCGTCAGGAACGGCGCGTCGTAGCCGGCCGCGCGCAGCTTCGTCTGATCGGCTTGCGTGAAGCACTGGTACTTGCCGCGCAGCGCGTCCGGGAACGGCACGTATTCGACGAGCCCCTGCTCGACCTGCTCGGCAAGCGTGAGCGCGGGCTGGCCTTCGAGCGCGCGCAGCGTGTTGACGACCGTCGTCGCGATGTCGTTGAACGGCTGCGCGCGGCCGGTACCGAGATTGAAGATGCCCGACTTCTGCGGGTGATCGAAGAAATGCAGGTTCACCTTCGCGACGTCCTCGACCGACACGAAATCGCGCGTCTGCTCGCCCGGGCCATAGCCGTTGTACTCGCCGAAGAGCTTGACCTTGCCCTCGGCGCGAAACTGGTTGAAGTTGTGGAACGCAACCGACGCCATGCGCCCCTTGTGCGACTCGCGCGGCCCGTACACGTTGAAATAGCGGAAGCCCGCGATCTGGCTCTTCGCGCTCGGCATCACGCGGCGGATCACCTGATCGAACAGGAACTTCGAATAGCCGTACACATTGAGCGGCGCCTCGAACTCGCGCGCCTCGACGAAGCGGCTCGAGCCGCCGTAGATCGCGGCCGACGACGCATACAGGAACTGCGTGCCCTGCGCGAGGCACGCGTCGAGCACCGCGCGGCTGTAGCGGAAGTTGTTGTCCATCATGTAGCGGCCGTCGGTTTCCATCGTGTCCGAGCAGGCGCCTTCATGAAACACCGCGCGCACCTTGCCGAAATCGCCGCGCGCGAAGCGCTCGACGAACTCGGTCTTGTCGAGATAGTCATCGATCTCGCAATCGACGAGATTCTTGAACTTGTCCGCGCGCGTCAGGTTGTCGACCGCGATGATGCGCGTCTCGCCGCGCTCGTTCAGCGCCTTGACGATGTTCGCGCCGATGAAGCCGGCCGCGCCGGTAACGATGAGGGTCATGATCGTTCTGCCGATGAGAGTATGCGTACGGCGCGCGGGCGGCGCGCGCCGCTGTCGTTCAATGAAACAGTTCGTCGTACTCGACGGTCGCGGTGCCGAGCTTGCCGATCACGATGCCCGCCGCGCGATTCGCGAGCACCACCGCCTCGACGAGCGGCAATCCCGCGCCGAGCATCGTCGCGACGGTCGCGATCACCGTGTCGCCCGCGCCCGACACATCGTACACTTCGCGCGCGAGCGCGCTCACGTGCAGCTCGCCTTCGTGCGAGAAGAGCGTCATCCCCTCTTCCGAGCGCGTGAGCAGCAGCGCGTCGAACGCGAGCGCTTCGCGCAGCTTCGTGACGCGCGCGCGCAGATCGTCCTCGGACGTCCACCGCCCGACGACCTCGCGCAGCTCCGCGCGGTTCGGCGTGATCAGCGACGCGCCGCGATAACGCGCCCAGTCGGCGCCCTTCGGATCGACGAGCACGGGCTTGCCCGCCGCGCGCGCCTTCGCGATCATCGTCGTCACGTGCGTGAGGCCGCCCTTCGCGTAGTCGGACATCAGCACGACGTCGTACGACGGCAGCAGCGCGTCGAAGCGCGCGAGGCCCGCGAGCAGCACCTCGTGCGTCGGCGACGCCTCGAAGTCCACGCGCAGTAATTGCTGCTGCTGCGCGAGCACGCGCAGCTTGATCGTGGTCGGCAGCGACGGATCGCGCTCGAGATACGGCGTCACGCCGCTCTCGCCGAGCAGCTCGACGATGCGCTCGCCCGGCTCGTCGCGCCCGACGACGCACAGCAGGCCCGCCTGGCCGCCGAGCGTCACCGCATTGCGCGCGACGTTCGCCGCGCCGCCCAGGCGCTCCTCCTGCCGCTGCACGTGAACGACGGGCACGGGCGCCTCGGGCGAGATCCGGTTGACGTTGCCGAACCAGTAGCGATCGAGCATCACGTCGCCGACGACAAGCACGCGCGACTTCGCGATCTGCTCGCGCGACACCGCGCGCGCGGTCGCGGCAAGCGATGCGCGCTTATCCGCGCTCGGAAGAGAAGGGCTCGACATAGGGGCGTCCAATGGCGTGGTAATCGATGCCGAGCTCGGCCATCGCGTCGGGTTCATACAGGTTGCGGCCGTCGAAGATCACGGGCGCCTTCAGCACCGATTTCAGATGCGCGAAGTCCGGGCTCTTGAATTCCTTCCATTCGGTGACGATGACGAGCGCGTCCGCGCCCGCGAGCGCGTCGTCGGCCGAATCGACGAATGCGAGACGCGCGAGCGCATCGGCCCCGTCGTGCAGATCGAGCGCGAACACGCGCCGCGCCTCGTCGAGCGCGACGGGATCGTACGCGCGCACCGTCGCGCCGCGCGCGAGCAGCGAAGCGATCAGGCGTCGGCTCGGCGCTTCGCGCATGTCATCGGTGTTCGGCTTGAACGCGAGCCCCCAGACAGCGAACGTGCGGCCCGCCAGATCGGCGCCGTAGCGCTTTTCGATCTTGTCGAGCAGCACGTTCTTCTGTGCGTGGTTCACGTCCTCGACCGCCTCGAGAATCCTGAGCGGCTGACCGTTTTCGCTCCCGGTGCGAATGAGCGCCTGCACGTCCTTCGGAAAGCACGAGCCGCCGTAGCCGACGCCCGCATACAGGAAGTGATAGCCGATCCGCGGATCGGAGCCGATCCCGCGGCGCACCGCCTCGATGTCGGCGCCGACGCGATCCGCGAGATTCGACATCTCGTTCATGAACGAGATGCGCGTCGCGAGCATCGCGTTCGCCGCGTATTTCGAGAACTCCGCCGAGCGCACGTCCATGTAGATCGTGCGCTCGTGATTGCGGTTGAACGGCGCGTAGAGCTTCTTCATCTTCTCGCGGGCGATCGCGCCCGCCGCGTCGTCGTCGACGCCGATGATGATCCGGTCCGGCCGCATGAAATCGTCGACGGCCGCGCCCTCCTTCAGGAACTCGGGATTCGACACGACCGAGAAGCGATGCTCGGCGCTGCCCGCGAGGCCGCGCGCGGCAAGCGCCTCGTCGATCACCGCGCGCACGCGCTGCGCGGTGCGGACAGGCACCGTCGATTTGTCGACGATCACCTTGTAGCCCGTCATGTGGCGGCCGATGTTGCGCGCGGCCTCGAGCACGTATTGCAGGTCCGCCGAGCCGTCCTCGTCGGGCGGCGTGCCGACCGCGATGAATTGAATCTCGCCGTGCGCGACGCTCGCCTCGATGTCCGTCGAGAACGCGATGCGGCCGGCGGCGCGCGTGCGCGCGATGATTTCCTGCAGACCCGGCTCGTGAATCGGCATGCCGCCGTTGTTCAGGATGTCGATCTTGCGGGGATCGACGTCGAGACAGAACACGTCGTGGCCGATCTCGGCGAGACACGCGCCGGTGACGAGGCCCACATAACCCGTGCCGATGATGGTGATCTTCATAAGTATTCCGATGATTCTCTCGGGCGAACGGCGTCCGCCCGGCTCAGGCCGCGGGCGGCGTCGCGCCGGCCCGCGAGGCCTGCCTCATTACCGCTTCATTGCCGCCCCATGACCGATTCATTACGCAACGGCGGGCTCGACGCGCCGCGGCGCATAGGTTTCCCATCCGCTGCATCCGGGGCACTGCCAATAGAACAGGCGCGCCCGGAAACCGCAATTCTGGCATGTATATCGCGGCAAATTCTTGGTGCGCTGCTTGACGAGCGCGCGCATCATCTCGAGCTCGGATCGCCGCGGTTCGTCGGCCGCGGCGATCTGCGCGTCGAGCAGGTGCAGCATGCCGGAGAGGTTCGGCGCCTTTTCCATCTGCGAGCGCGCGAGCGCATGCGCGACGTCGTTGCCGCGCAGTTGCGCGACATACTGATAGACGACATCGAGCAGATCGTTCGACGGATAGCGCTGCGCATAGCCCGTCAGCAGCTCGGCGCCCTCGGCCGCCCGATCGAGCGCCGCGTACGATTTCATCAGCTTGTCGGCGACGAGCGGCAGATAAGCGGGATTCTGCGTCTCGATCCGGCGCCAGTGCTCGATCGCCGCGCGATGGTCGCCGGCCGCGGCGGCCGTATCGCCCGACAGGATCGCCGCGCGCGCGTTCTGCGGATTCACCGCGAGCGCGTCGCGCAGATGCTCGGCCGCGAGCTCGGCGCTCTTGCGCTGCAGCGCGTCCTGAGCAAGCTCGCAATGGAATTGCGAGATCTCCGTCGTGAGACGCGGCGCGCCCATCGCTTCGATCCTCGCCGCGGTGTCGATCGACTTGGTCCAGTCCTTCTCGATCTCGTAGATCGTGAGGAGTGCGCGCTGCGCGTCGAGCGCGTAGTCCCCCTCGGCCAGCATGTGGAACGTCTCCTCCGCGCGATCGAGCAGGCCCGCCTTCAGGAAGTCCTGGCCGAGCTCGAAGAGCGCGTGGTCGCGCTCGCTCACGGGCAGATCGTTGCGGCTCAGCAGATTCTGATGGACGCGGATCGCCCGGTCCGTCTCGCCGCGGCGGCGAAACAGGTTGCCGAGCGCGAAGTGCAGCTCGACCGTTTCGGGATCGAGCTTCGCGACTTCGATGAACGCATCGATCGCTTTGTCCGGCTGTTCGTTCAGCAGGAAATTCAGGCCGCGAAAATACGAGCGCGGCAGGTTCGCGCTCTCGGACAGCAGCTTGTTGAGGTCGTAGCGCGACGCCATCCAGCCGAGCGCGAACGCGACGGGAATGGCGAGCAGCCACCAGAAATCAAGATCCATGCGACGTGTCGAAAAAAACCGGGGCCGCGCGGCGTGCGCGGCGTCGGCATCGTTAAATGACGGGCGGCATCGGCGGCTGGTCGACGACGGCCGGGTTCTCGCGCACAGCGCGCAAGTCGCGCTTGAGCCGGCCGTTTTCCATCCGCATCCGGAAGATCGCGGGCAGCGCCGACAGCAGGCCCGCGATCAGCCCGACGCCGAAGAACGCGAGACCGATCAGGATCAGCGGAGCCTGCCAGTTGTAGCCGGCGAGGAAATTCAGCGTCGCGCTTTGCGTATTGGCCAACGCAAGCACGAGCAGCAACACGAACACCAGCACGCGGATCAACCAGACGATGAACTTCATGACTCCCTCTCTTTGACTGAGATTGTTCGGCGGCGCAGCGACTCCCCTTCGCAGCGCCTCGGGCGCCCCGTATTGTAAAGGAAGCGTTTCGCGCTTCGTGAATCGCTTGCGCGGCGCTTGACGCGCTTCGCGAAACGCGCGCGGCGCGCGCCAAAGAAAAAGCGCCCCTTGCGGGGCGCCCAGACTGCTGACGAACCCCACGTTTTTGTGAGCGTGGGGTTTTGTCTTTCTGGGATCAGGATTGCGGGTTCGCCGCGAGCGGGTAGTCGAAGCTGCAGCGCAAACCGCTCACCAGACGCAGCAGCATGCGCACGAAGCGCCAATCGGGACCCGCTGGCCCCTTTTTCCGCTTCCGCGCCAGCAGCATCGCAATCTTCTTGATGTTCTGTGCCGCCGCGGCCAGCAAGCACTGCTCGGCCACCTTGCGTAGCCCACGCATACGGGCATAACGGTGCCCATGCAGCTGCTTGGCATCGGCGAAGCTGCGCTCCACCGTCTGCTTGCGCCGCGCGTAAATGCGTTGGCCCCATTCGGTCAAGCGCCGCGCGTCCACCCGCTCCTTGGCGCGCTCCCACACGTGGCGCGTTACCACCTTCACCGCGATCGCACTGTTCGTGCACTGCGATCGTACCGGGCAGCGCCCGCAGATCTGCGCATTGGATTTGTATTCCCGATAGCCGAGCCGATTGGTCGTGCTGTACGGCAGGGCCTGCCCCTGCGGGCACACGTATTCGTTGCGATACGCGTCGTACTTGAACTGCCGTTTGTAGAACATGCCCGGCTTGTGGTTCGGCGTGCGATAGCCCATCACCCCGGCAATCCCTCGCTCCTCCAGCCCCTGGCACACCGCCGGCGTGAAGTAGCCCGCATCCAGCCCCACCGCCTCGACCTTGAACTCAAAGCGCTCGCGCTGGCGATCCAGCCGATCCAGATACGGCTGGCTGTCATGCACCGAGGCCGGCGTCACATGCGTATCGGTGATGATCGCGTGCTTGGCATCCACCGTGCGGTGGTCCAGATAGAAGAACCCCTTCGGCTTGTCGTCCCGCACCATGTAGCCGCTGTCCGGATCGGTCCGGCTGAGCTTGGTGTCCTTGCTAGACGGCGGCTCATCGTCGTCGCGATCCAGCGGCTTCCTGCCATGCGCGGCCCGGTCCGCATCCACTGCCGCGTTCAATGCCTCCGTGTAGGCGGCCGGCGTCTGCTCCAGCTTCACCACATCGAACTTGCCTTTGTTCGCGTTCGCCTTCAGGTGCGTGCTGTCCGTGTACAGCACCCGACCGTCGACCAGCCCGCGCTTGATCGCCTGCCGCACGATCTCGTCGAAGATCTCCTGATACACCGTCGTGTCCGTGAAGCGTCGGCGGCGATTCTGCGAGAACGTTGACGCATCCGGCACCTTGTCGGTCAGCCGGAACCGGGCGAACCAGCGATAGGCGACGTTGACCTGGACCTCACGCATCAGTTGCCGCTCGCTGCGCACCCCGAACAGGTAGCCGATGAACAACAGCTTGAACATCACCACGGGATCGAGCGCCGGCCGCCCGTTGTCCGCGCAATACAGATGCGCCACCTTCGCGCGGATGAACTCGAAATCCACCGCCGCATCGATCTGGCGCAGCAGGTGGTCCTTCGGCACGAGTTCCTCGAGCGTCACCATCTCGAGTTCGTGCTGCGTGGGCATGGGCGTCTTCAGCATCACGCCATTAAAAAACAAAAATCCCCCACTTGGCGAGGGTTTGTCAGCAATCTGAGCGCCCCTTGCGGGGCGCCTTCTTTCAGCCATGCTGGCTTCGACCTCGGCTGCGACAGCACCGTCACTGCGCGTCTTCCGGCTCGTCGTTCTTCAACGGCTCGCCGGCGCGGCCATCGACGCGCTCGCGCAATTCCTTGCCGGGCTTGAAGTGCGGCACGTGCTTCTCGGGCACCTGCACTTTCTCCCCCGACTTCGGATTGCGCCCGACGCGCGCCGGGCGACGGTTCAGACCAAAGCTGCCGAAGCCGCGAATTTCGATGCGGTGCCCTTTCGACAACGCGTCGGACATCGCATCAAGCATCGTTTTCACCGCGAAATCCGCATCCTTCAACACGAGTTGCGGAAATCGCGATGCCAGCTGGGCGACCAACTCGGATTTGGTCATACTTCAGCAGACCTCGCGAGGCTTACTGGTTCTGGCCGTCGAGCTTCGCCTTCAGCAGCGCGCCGAGGTTGGTCGTACCGGTCGCAGCGGCGCTCGAATCGGCTTGCAGGCCGCGCATCGCTTCCTGCTGCTCGGCCGAATCCTTCGCCTTGATCGACAGGTTGATGCCGCGCGACTTGCGATCGATGTTGATCACCATCGCGTTGACCTTCTCGCCTTCCTTCAGCACGTTGCGAGCGTCTTCGACGCGATCCTGCGAGATTTCCGACGCACGCAGGTAGCCCTCGACGTCCGGCGTCAGCGTGATGACCGCGCCCTTCGCATCGACCGACTTCACGACGCCGTCGACGATCGAACCCTTGTCGTTCATCGCGACGTAGTTGCTGAACGGATCGCCTTCGAGCTGCTTGATGCCGAGCGAAATGCGTTCCTTCTCGACGTCGATGCCGAGCACGATCGCCTCGACTTCATCGCCCTTCTTGTACTTGCGGACAGCCTCTTCGCCGGCTTCGCTCCACGACAGGTCCGACAGGTGGACGAGGCCGTCGATGCCGCCCGGCAGGCCGATGAACACGCCGAAATCGGTGATCGACTTGATCGCGCCCGTGATCTTGTCGCCCTTCTTGAAGTTGCGGCTGAAGTCGTCCCACGGATTCGGCTTGCACTGCTTCATGCCGAGGCTGATACGACGACGATCTTCGTCGATCTCGAGCACCATGACTTCGACTTCGTCGCCGAGCTGGACAACCTTCGACGGAGCGACGTTCTTGTTCGTCCAGTCCATTTCCGACACGTGGACGAGGCCTTCGATGCCCGATTCCACTTCGACGAACGCGCCGTAGTCGGTGATGTTCGTGACCTTGCCGAACAGGCGCGTGCCCGACGGGTAACGGCGCGAGATGCCTTCCCACGGATCGTCGCCCAGTTGCTTGATGCCGAGCGACACGCGGTTCTTCTCTTGGTCGAACTTGAGGATCTTCGCGGTGACTTCCTGGCCGACCGACAGGACTTCGCTCGGGTGACGCACGCGGCGCCATGCGATGTCGGTGATGTGCAGCAGGCCGTCGATGCCGCCGAGGTCCACGAACGCGCCGTAATCGGTGATGTTCTTGACGACGCCGTTGACGATCGCGCCTTCCTTGAGCGTCTCGAGCAGCTTCGCGCGCTCTTCGCCTTGCGTGGCTTCGATCACCGCGCGGCGCGACAGCACGACGTTGTTACGCTTGCGGTCGAGCTTGATCACGCGGAACTCGAGCGTCTTGCCTTCGTACGGGGTCGTGTCCTTGACGGGACGCGTGTCGACGAGCGAGCCCGGCAGGAACGCGCGGATGCCGTTGACCATCACCGTCATGCCGCCCTTCACCTTGCCGGTGATCGTGCCCGTGACGAGTTCGTTGTTGTCGAGCGCCTTTTCCAGCGACAGCCACGAAGCCAGACGCTTCGCCTTGTCGCGCGACAGGATCGTGTCGCCGTAGCCGTTTTCCAGCGCGTCGATCGCGACGGAAACGAAATCGCCCGCCTGAACCTCAACCTCGCCCTGATCGTTCAGGAATTCCTCGATCGGAATGTAGGCCTCGGACTTCAGGCCGGCATTGACGACCACGAAGTTGTGGTCGACACGCACGACTTCGGCGGAGATCACTTCGCCGGCGCGCATGTCTTGGCGGGTCAGCGACTCTTCGAACAGAGCCGCAAAGGATTCGGTATTCGGGTTGGAGGTTTGCAGGTCGGACATAAAAATCGGTTTGTGCGTGGTTTCGCTCTACCGCCCGCGCCGGCCGCAACGGCTGGCGACGCGCCCGCGAATCCACACGGGGTTAAGGGTTTAACACACGCTTCGCGCGACGCGCGAAGCACCTACTGCGCTTTTTGCCCCCGATCAGGCGGGCTGGCCGAGTTCCCGGTACCACGCGAGCACCTGTTCGACCGATTGCTCGATCGTCAAGGCCGATGTGTCGAGGGGCTTGGCGTCCGCCGCAGGCTTGAGCGGCGCGGCCGCGCGGTTGCTGTCGCGCGCGTCGCGCTCCCGCAAATCCTGGAGCAAGTTATCTATATTAGCAGAAAAACCTTTTTGCATCAATTGCTTATGCCGGCGCGCGGCGCGCGCCTCGACGCTCGCCGTCAGGAATACCTTCAGCACCGCGTCCGGGAAGATCAGCGTCCCCATGTCGCGGCCGTCCGCGACGAGCCCGGGCGTCTTGCGAAACGCGCGCTGCCGCGCGACGAGCGCCGCGCGCACGCTCGCATGGACCGCGATCGCCGAGGCCCGGTTGCCGACCGCCTCCGCGCGGATCTCGTCGGACACGTCGACGCCGTCGAGCTGCGCGCAGCCCTCGCGGAACGTGATGTGCAGGCCGTCGACCAGGCTGGCGAGCGCGTCGGCGTCGTCCGGCTCGACCTGATAGCGGATGCTCGCGAGCGCCGCGAGCCGGTACAGCGCGCCGCTGTCGAGCAGGTGAAAGCCGAGATGCGCGGCGACGAGCGCCGCGACGGTGCCCTTGCCGGACGCCGTCGGGCCGTCGATCGTAATAACTGGGGTCGGGTGAAAAGGTCGAGTCGATTTCATCGGGTGGGTCAATACGGGCGTCACGCGTTCGCGAGCGCGAGGAAACGGTCGAAATAGTCGGGGAACGTCTTGCCGACGCACTTCGGATCGTTGATGCGCACGGGCACGCCGCCCAGGCTCACGAGCGAAAAGCACATCGCCATCCGGTGATCGTCGTAGGTGTCGATCGACGCATTCGGCGTGAGTTGCGCGGGCGGAGTCACGACGAGGTAGTCCGCGCCCTCTTCGACCGTCGCGCCGACCTTGCGCAGCTCGGTGGCCATCGCGGCGATCCGGTCGGTCTCCTTCACGCGCCAGCTGCCGATGTTGCGCAGCGTGCTCGGGCCGTCGGCGAACAGCGCGGCGACCGCGATCGTCATCGCGGCGTCCGGAATCAGGTTGAAGTCCATGTCGATCGGCGCGAGCCTGCCGTGGTCATGGCCGATGCCGCGCACCTCGATCCAGTCGTCGCCCATCGTCACGTTCGCGCCCATCTGCATCAGCGCGTTCGCGAAGCCGACGTCGCCCTGGATGCTCGCGCGGCCGACGCCCTCGACGCGCAGCGGCCCGCCGCCGAGCGCGCCCGCCGCGAGGAAATACGACGCCGACGACGCGTCGCCCTCGACCATGATCGTGCCGGGCGACCGGTAGCGCACGCCCGCCGGCACCGTGAAGCGCTGCCAGCCGTCGCGCTCCACCGTCACGCCGAAGCGCGCCATCAGCTTGATCGTGATCTCGATGTACGGCTTAGAGATCAGCTCGCCGTCGATCTCGACGACGCTCGCGCCATCCTTCGCCTTCACGAGCGGCAGCGTCATCAGCAGCGCGGTCAGGAACTGGCTCGACACGTCGCCGCGCACGCGGATCGGCGCGTCGACCGAAATCGTCGCGGGCCGGATCCTGAGCGGCGGGAAGCCCTCGTTGCCCTCGTAGTCGATCCGCGCGCCGATCTGGCGCAACCCGTCGACGAGGTCGCCGATCGGGCGCTCGTGCATCCGCGGCACCCCGTGAATCCGGTACTCGCCGCCGTTGACCGCGAGCGCCGCCGTCAGCGGCCGCACCGCGGTGCCCGCGTTGCCGAGGAAGAGATCGGCGGTCTTCGCGGTGAACGCGCCGCGCGTGCCGCCGACGACGCAGGTGCCGCCGTCGCGCGACAGCTTCACGCCGAGCTTCGTCAACGCATCGAGCATCACGCGCGTATCGTCGGAATCGAGCAGGTTCGTGACGGTCGTCTCGCCCTCCGCGAGCGCCGCGAGCAGCAGCACGCGGTTCGAAATGCTCTTCGAGCCGGGCAGGCGCACCGTGCCTTGCGCATGGGAGAACGGGCCGAGATCGAGATGTTCCATGTGAGATCCTGTTCCGGAAGTGTCTGAACGGACAGCGGGGGCGGGCTTCGCGCCGCGCTCGCGCCAGGCGGCGCGCGCGGCGCGCGAGCGCGCGAACACGGCCTCGAGCGCGGCGCCGTCACCCGCGTCGATCGCCGCGCGCAGACGCGCGAGCACCGCGGTGTACGCGTCGAGCTCGTCGAGGAGCGCCGCGCGGTTCGCGAGGCAGACGTCGCACCACATTTCGGGGCTCGACGCGGCGATGCGCGTGAAATCGCGGAAACCGCCCGCCGCATACGAGAACTTCAGCTCGGCGTCGGATTCGCCGAGAATCTGCTCGACGAGCGCGAACGACAGCACGTGCGGCAGGTGGCTCACCGCCGCGAACACGCGGTCGTGCTGCTCGGCGCTCATCGCGCGCACGTCGGCGCGCGCCGCGCGCCACATCGCTTCGACGCGCGCGAGCGCGTCGGGCGCGTTCTCCGGCAGCGCGCATAGCACGACGTTGCGGCCGACGTACAGATCGGCGAGCGCCGCGTCGACGCCGCTCGATTCGCGCCCGGCGATCGGGTGGCCCGGCACGAACTGGCCGATCCGCGCGCCGAGCGCCGCGCGCGCGGCCGCGACGACGTCCGACTTCGTGCTGCCCGCGTCGGTGACGATCGTCGATGCATCGAGAAACGGCGCGATCCGCGCAAGCAGCGGGCCCGTCTGAGCGACGGGCGCGGCGAGCAGCACGAGGTCCGCGCCCGCGAGCGCATCGCGCAGTTGCGCATCGTCGTCGAGCGCCGCCGCGCGATCGATCACGCGCAACGCGAGCGCGCGCCCGATCGACGCCGACGAGCGGCCGACGCCCACCACCTCGCGCCGGCCGCCCGACGCGCCTTCACGCAACGCGAGCGCGAGCGAGCCGCCGATCAGCCCGACGCCGAAAATCACCAGTTTGTCGAAATAAAAGCCTGACACGACGAGAGCCAAGTAACGCGCGCCCCGGAAGAGCCCGGGCGCGCAAGGTCAATATCGAACGGTCGCACGCGGCGCGGACGCGAAGGCTCGCCGTCACGCGCCGGCGGGCACCGCCGCCCGCACCGGGCGCCGCATCGACCGATGCGGCGGATGCGGCCGCACCGGCGCGCCGCGCGTCACCGCGCGCGCGGATACGAACCGAGAATCTTCAGAAAAGCCGCCTTCCTGCCAAGCTCCGCGAGCGCACCCTGGACAGCGGCGTCGTCGCGATGCCCTTCGATGTCGATGTAGAAGTAATACTCCCACGTGCCGACCCGCGCCGGGCGCGACTCGAAGCGCGTCATCGACACGCCGTGCCGTGCAAGCGGCTCGAGCAGCTTGAACACCGCGCCCGGCTCGTTCTTCACCGACACGATGAGCGAGGTCTGATCATGCCCGCTCGGCCCCGCCGGCTCCTGGCCGATCACCGCGAAGCGCGTGCGGTTGTGCGGATCGTCCTGGATCAGCGCATAGGCGATCTGCAGCCCGTAGTGCGTCGCCGCGCGGTCGCCCGCGATCGCGGCGACCGTCGCGTCGTCGGCCGCGAGCCGCGCGGCTTCCGCGTTGCTCGCGACCGCCTGCCGCTCGAGATGCGGCGCGTTCGACGCGAGCCATTGCTGGCACTGCGCGAGCGCCTGCGCATGCGCGCACACGCGCTTCACGCCGTCGAGCTTGCCTGTTTGCGTGAGCAGATTGTGATGAATCGGCAGCGACAGCTCGCCGCCGATCAGAAGCTGCGTATGCAGCAGCAGATCGAGCGTGCGCGACACCGCGCCTTCCGACGAATTCTCGACCGGCACGACGCCGAACGTCGCGGCGCCCGCCTCGACCGAGCGGAACACCTCGTCGATCGACGGGCAAGGCAGCCCCTCGATCGATTGGCCGAAGTAGTCGAACATCGCCTGTTCGCTATAGGTGCCGACGGGCCCGAGGAACGCGACGTGTATCGTCTGCTCGAGATCGCGGCTCGCCGCCATGATCTCGCGCCAGATCGCGCTGATGTGCTCGCTCGCGAGCGGCCCGGCGCTCATGTCCTGCAAGCGCGCGATCACCTGCTGCTCGCGCTCCGGCCGGAACACGGGCGCGTTGAAGTGCTTCTTGACCTCGCCGACCTCGAGCGCGACCGCCGCGCGCTGATTCAGCAGCGCGATCAGTTGCGTGTCGATCGCGTCGATGCGCTCGCGCAGAGGCTTCAGGCGGGAATTGAGTTCGTCGTCCATGACTTGACCAACAATGCGTAAGGAGCGGCGCGCGTCACGCGCAGCGCCGCTCGAAATCCTTCATGTACTCGACGAGCGCCTGCACGCCCGCGAGCGGCACCGCGTTGTAGATCGACGCCCGCATGCCGCCGACGGACTTGTGGCCCTTCAACTGCAGCAGCCCGCGCTCTTTTGCGCCGGCAAGGAAGTCTTCGTTGCGCGATTCGTCGGCGAGAAAGAACGGCACGTTCATCCGCGAACGCGCTGGCTTCTCGACCTTGTTCAGATAGAAGCCGCTCGCGTCGATCGCGTCGTACAGCAGCTTCGATTTTTCGATGTTGCGCGCCTCGATCGCGGCCAGGCCGCCCTGCGCCTTCAGCCACTTGAACACGAGGCCCGCGATGTAGATCGCATAGGTGGGCGGCGTGTTGTAGAGCGAATTGTTGAGCGCGACCGTCTTCCATTCGAACGCCGACGGGCAGATCGACAGCGCGCGATCGAGCAGATCCTCGCGCACGATCACGAGCGTCACGCCCGCCATCCCGATGTTCTTCTGCGCGCCGCCGAAGATCGCGCCGTACTTCTCGATCTCGATCGGACGCGACAGGATGTGTGACGACACGTCGGCGACGAGCGGCACGTTGCCGAGATCGGGGATGTCGAACGTCTCGACGCCGTCGATCGTCTCGTTCGTGCACAGGTGCACGTACGCCGGATCGTCCGACATCCGCCATTCGGAGAACGCCGGCACGCGCGTGAAGCCCGCGTCCGTCTTGCCCGTCGCGGCCAGATGCGGCACGCAGTACTTCTTCGCCTCGTTGAACGATTTCTGCGACCACGAGCCCGTGATGACGAAATCGGCGGTCGTGCGCGAGCCGAGCAGGTTCATCGGCACGATCGCATTCTCGGCGATCCCCCCGCCCTGCAGGAACAGGATCCGGTAGTTCGCGGGCACACCGAGCAATTCGCGCAGGTCGGCAAGCGCGGCCTCGTGAATCGACATGAATTCCTTGCCGCGATGGCTCATTTCCATCACGCTCATGCCGCTGCCGTTCCAGTCGAGCATTTCGGCGGCCGCCTGGCGCAGCACTTCCTCGGGCATCGCCGCGGGGCCGGCGGAGAAATTAAAGACGCGCATCGTGAAAAACCTCGGAAGGGACCCGGCCGCTTCGAACCGGCCGAATGCCGCGCGGGAAAAGGAAATGGCCGCTTGCGCTGTCGCGCAAACGGCCATTATCGCACTGTCCTGATGAACCCGCCAAACACGGGCGACGCACGTCGCCCCGGCCGGCGGGCCTCAGCCGATGCGGCTTACTTGCCCGGCTTGACCGCCGCGACTTCCTTGTCGGCCTGGTCGCGCGTCGCCTTGATCGCCTGCGGCATGTACTTCTGCATCAGGCCGTTCACGACGTCGCGGCCGACCTGGTCCTGGACCTGAATGAACTTGCGGCCCGTCGGGCTCTTGTAGAACGTCGTCAGATCCTTGATCTCCGACGTGCTGTAGTACTTCGCGTACGCGTCGTACTGAGCCTGCATCGCGTCGTTCGTGAACTGCTGCGTGCCGAACACCTTGCCCGCGCCGTCGACCAGCTTCGGCACCGCGTTCTTCTGCAGCGTCGGCACGGCGGCCTGCTTCTGCTTGTCGTTCAGCGTCTTGTTCTCCGACAGCGCGTCCGAGAGGATCGCCGGCACGAGTTGCTTCGATTGCATCTCGGCGCTGTTCGCGATCGCCGACACGAGCTTCGGCGCGTCGATTGCGTCGAGCAGATCCTTGATCGCCGCCTTCTTGTCCGCGTCGATCGGAGCAGCGGCCGCCGGAGCCGAAGTCTGGTTCGACAGCGATTGCGCCATCGCGAATGCCGGAACCATCGCCGCCAGCAGGACCAGTTGCTTGAATCGTTTTTGCATCATCACTCCCTCATGGAAATATGTACAGTTTATACGCCGCGCCCGTCACGCCACCTCTTTGCGCGCGCCGGGCGCCGGCTCGACGGTCACAACCTGACTCAGGCGTCGCCGCCCTCCACCGCATCGTCGTCGGCATCGGCGTCCGCCTCGGCGATCTGCTGCAGACCCGAAAGCTTGGTGCCTTCATCGAGACTGATGAGTGTAACACCTTGCGTCGCCCGCCCCATCTCGCGAATCTCCGACACGCGCGTGCGGATCAGCACGCCCGCCGTCGTGATCAGCATGATCTGATCCTCGGGGTCGACGAGCGTCGCGGCAACGACGCGGCCGTTGCGCTCGGAGGTCTGGATCGCGATCATCCCCTTCGTGCCACGCCCGTGGCGCGTGTACTCGGTGATCGGCGTGCGCTTGCCGTAGCCGTTCTCGGTCGCGGTCAGCACCGACTGTTCCTCGCTGCCCGCGACGAGCATCGCGATCACCTGCTGGGCGTCGTCGAGCTGCATCCCGCGCACGCCGCGCGCCTCGCGGCCCATCGGCCGCACGTCGTTCTCGTCGAAACGCACCGCCTTGCCGGCGTCGGAGAACAGCATCACGTCGTGCGCGCCGTCGGTGATCGCCGCGCCGATCAGGTAATCGCCGTCGTCGAGGCCGACCGCGATGATGCCCTTCTTCATCGGGCGGCTGAACGCTTCGAGCGGCGTCTTCTTGACCGTGCCCAAAGCCGTCGTCATGAACACGTACTTGTCGGCCGAGAATTCCCTCACGGGCAGCACGACATTGATCTTCTCGCCGTCCTGCAGCGGGAACATGTTGACGATCGGACGGCCGCGCGAGTTGCGCGAGCCCTGCGGCACCTCGTACACCTTGACCCAGTACACGCGGCCGCGGTTCGAGAAGCACAGGATGTAGTCGTGCGTGTTCGCGATGAACAGCGTCTCGATCCAGTCGTCTTCCTTCATCTGCGTCGCCTGCTTGCCGCGGCCGCCGCGCTTTTGCGCACGGTACTCGGACAGCGGCTGCGACTTCACGTAGCCCGCGTGCGACATCGTGACCACCATGTCCTGCGGCGTGATCAGGTCTTCGGTGTTCAGCTCGGTCGCGTTCAGCTCGATCTTCGAGCGGCGCGCATCGCCGAACTCCGCCTTCACCTGCGTCAGTTCGTCGCCGATCAGCGTCGTGATCCGCTCGGGCCGCGCGAGAATGTCGAGCAGATCGGCGATCTGCGCCATCACGTCGCGATATTCGCCGATGATCTTGTCCTGCTCGAGGCCCGTGAGGCGCTGCAGGCGCATCTGGAGGATTTCCTGCGCCTGCGTGTCGGACAGCCGGTACAGGCCGTCGCCCTGCATCCCGAACGCCGGACTCAGGCCCTCCGGACGGTACGCGTCGCGCCCGCCGGCCGCCGCGTTCTCGGTTTCCGCGCGCGTGAGCATGTCGCGCACGAGCGACGAATCCCACGATTTCGCCATCAGCTCCTGCTTCGCGATCGGCGGCGTCGGCGCGGCCTTGATGATCGCGATGAACTCGTCGATGTTCGCGAGCGCGACGGCGAGGCCTTCGAGCACGTGGCCGCGCTCGCGCGCCTTGCGCAGTTCGTAGACGGTGCGCCGCGTCAGCACTTCGCGCCGATGCGACAGGAAGCACTGCAGGATCTCCCGCAGATTCAGGAGCTTCGGCTGGTTGTCGACGAGCGCGACCATGTTCATGCCGAACGTGTCCTGCAGCTGAGTCGCCTTGTACAGGTTGTTCAGCACCACCTCGGGCACTTCGCCGCGCTTGAGCTCGATCACGACGCGCATGCCGCTCTTGTCGGATTCGTCGCGGATGTCGGAGATGCCCTCGAGCTTCTTCTCGTTGACGAGCTCCGCGATCCGCTCGAGCAGCGAGCGCTTGTTGACCTGGTACGGCAGTTCGTCGACGATGATCGCCATGCGCTGGCCGCGGTCGATCTCCTCGAAGTGCGTGGCCGCGCGCATCACGACGCGCCCGCGCCCGGTGCGATAGCCGTCGCGCACACCGGCGACGCCGTAGATGATGCCGGCCGTCGGGAAATCGGGCGCGGGGATGATCTCGATCAGTTCGTCGACGCTCGCCTGCGGATTGTTCAGCAGGTAAAGGCAGGCGTCGACGACCTCGTTCAGGTTGTGCGGCGGGATGTTGGTCGCCATGCCGACCGCGATCCCCGACGAACCGTTGATGAGGAGGTTCGGAATCCGCGACGGCAGGATGAGCGGCTGCATCTCGCTGCCGTCGTAGTTCGGGCCGAAGTCGACGGTTTCCTTGTCGATGTCCGCGAGCAGTTCGTGGCCGATCTTGGCCATCCGGATTTCGGTGTAGCGCATCGCGGCCGCGTTATCGCCGTCGACCGAGCCGAAGTTGCCCTGGCCGTCGACGAGCATGTAACGCAGCGAGAAATCCTGAGCCATCCGGACGATCGTGTCGTAGACCGCGGTGTCGCCGTGCGGATGGTACTTACCGATCACGTCGCCGACGATACGCGCGGACTTCTTGTACGGCCGGTTCCAGTCGTTGTTCAGCTCGTGCATCGCGAACAGCACGCGCCGGTGCACGGGCTTCAAGCCATCGCGGACATCCGGAAGGGCACGGCCGACGATCACGCTCATGGCGTAATCGAGATACGACTTGCGCATTTCCTCCTCGAGGGAGGTGGGCAGGGTCTCTTTGGCGAATTGATCCATGTATCCGTATCTTTTCGGAGCGAAGACGGGGCCGCCTTTCGCGTGGGCGCCGCTCGCGCGACGCAACGTGCGATTCTAACATGCGCCCCAACCCGCCCCAACGCGGGCCCCTCTATATAAGAATGGCGAAACGCGCGCGCATGCGGCGCACGCCCGCCGATCGACGCGCGCACAAAAAAACACAAAATGGCCGATGAAAGGTTCGCACCTCAAAAAATCTGCAATTTCCCGCCAACGGACTTGACAATTTTCGAAACATGCGGCAAGCGGTGTTGCACTCGCGCCACATTCGCTAGACCGATGTTAGGGTGGGGAGGATTTTTTTTCGTGGGAAGGGAACGATATGGCAAAATGCCAACGCACTGAAAGTTAGACGCTGCTCGAAGTCTACACAGAGCGGTGCCGCGTTTTTTGTGCCGCACCAATGTTATACTTCGAGCAATGTATGACTTGTCATCGTCAACAGGCTCGCAGTAAACCTGCGGTAATCTCAATTTCGAGAGGAGAAATATGAATAAACTTTCAAAGCTCGCGTTCATTGCAGCTACCGCAGTTATGGCTGCATCCGCTTCGGCACAGTCGGTGCCGGCGTCGCGACAAGCCGTGAATGACAACTGGGTGAATGGCACGGGCGAATGGGTGTGGATGAACGGCACGAACGAGCTCTGCTGGCGCGATGCGTTCTGGACGCCGGCCACCGCCAACGCCAAGTGCGATGGCGCACTGGTCGCCCAGGCACCGGCACCGGCGCCGGTCGCACCGGTTGCTCCGGCCATCACGAGCCAGAAGATTACGTACCAAGCCGATACGCTGTTCGACTTCGACAAGGCCGTCCTGAAGCCGGCCGGCAAGCAGAAGCTTGACGAACTGGCCGCGAAGATCCAGGGCATGAACGTCGAAGTGGTCGTGGCCACGGGCTACACGGACCGCATCGGTTCGGACAAGTACAACGACCGTCTGTCGCTGCGCCGCGCGCAAGCCGTCAAGTCGTACCTCGTCAGCAAGGGTGTCCCGGCGAACAAGGTCTACACGGAAGGCAAGGGCAAGCGCAACCCGGTCACGGGCAACACCTGCAAGCAGAAGAACCGCAAGCAGCTCATCGCCTGCCTCGCACCGGACCGCCGCGTGGAAGTCGAAGTGGTCGGCACGCAGGAAGTGCAGAAGACGACCGTTCCGGCGCAGTAAGCCGCGAATCGATCGCATCTGCTTCAAAAGCCCCGCTCCGGCGGGGCTTTTTCATTGATGCGGCCCGCCTCACCCGCGGCCGCGTTCCTGGCGACCTCGCCCGCGCGCTTATATACTCGTGGCTTGGCGGGCGCGCCGCCGCCCTCTTTCCCGCATCCGCTTGCCGACATGACGAACGCCGATCCGCACGAACTCCAGAAATTCAGCGACCTCGCTCACAAATGGTGGGATCCGAACGCCGAATTCAAGCCTCTGCACGACCTCAATCCGGTTCGCCTGAGCTGGATCGACGCGCACGCGCATTTGCCCGGCAAGCGCGTCGTCGACATCGGCTGCGGCGGCGGCATCCTGTCTGAATCGATGGCGTCGCTCGGCGCGCAGGTCAAGGGCATCGACCTTGCGACGGAAGCGCTCGGCGTCGCCGATCTGCACAGCCTCGAAAGCGGCGTGAGCGTCGATTACGAGGCGATCGCGGCCGAAGCGCTCGCCGCGCGCGAACCGGGCGCGTACGATGTCGTCACGTGCATGGAGATGCTCGAGCACGTGCCGTCGCCCGCGAACATCGTCGCCGCGTGCGCGACGCTCGTGAAGCCGGGCGGCTGGGTGTTCTTCTCGACGCTGAACCGCAACCTGAAGTCGTACCTGCTCGCCGTGATCGGCGCCGAATACATCGCGCAAATGCTGCCGAAGGGCACGCACGACTACGCGCGCTTCATCCGTCCGTCCGAGCTCGCGCGCTTCGTGCGCGAAGCGGGCCTGCAGATGGTCGAGATCAAGGGCATCGCCTATCATCCGCTCGCGAAGCGCTTCGCGCTGTCGAACGACACCGACGTCAACTATCTCGTCGCGTGCCGCCGCGGCGCCTGACCCGCCACTCGCTCCGATCGCATTCATGAGCCCTTCGTCGCCCTCCTTCGCCGCCCCGCTGTCCGACGCGCCGCGCCTCGACGCATGCGAGGCCGTGCTGTTCGATCTCGACGGCACGCTCGCCGACACCGCGCCCGATCTCGCCGCCGCGGTCAACAAGATGCAGCGCTCGCGCGGCATCGCACAAACGCCGCTCGACGCGCTGCGCCCGCTCGCGTCGGCGGGCGCGCGCGGCCTGATCGGCGGCGCGTTCGGCATCGCGCCCGCGGACGCCGAATTCGACGCGCTGCGCGACGAATTCCTCGCGAACTACGCGACGGATCTGTGCGTGCACACGACGCTCTTTCCGGGCATCGGCGTGCTGCTCGACGACCTCGACGCGCGCGGCGTGCGCTGGGGCATCGTGACCAACAAGGCTGCGCGGTTCACCGATCCGCTCGTTGCGCTGCTCGGCCTCGCGGCGCGCGCGGCGTGCGTGGTCAGCGGTGACACGGCATCGCACCCGAAGCCGCATCCGGCGCCGCTGCTGTACGCGGCCGACCGCCTCTCGCTCGCCCCCGAGCGGATCGTGTACGTCGGCGACGACCTTCGCGACATCCAGGCGGGCAGCGCGGCCGGCATGCCGACGGTCGCCGCCGCGTACGGCTATTGCGGCGACGGCGCCGCCCCCGCCGACTGGCGGGCGCAGCATCTCGTCGAGACGACGGACGACCTGCAGCGGCTGCTGCGCGTGTTGCGCTATAATGCTTGATCCGCTGGGGGCGACCTGGTTTCGACAGGGGTTGTGAAGCGGCTAGGGCATGTCGAGGACCCGTCACCTCGTTAATCAATGGGAAAAACGTAACTGCAAACGACGATACGTTCGCACTGGCAGCCTAAGGGCCGCCGTCCTCTGCCTAGTTCACTGACGGGCTAGTGTCGCAAGACCGGTAGCAATACCGACAGAGGTCATATACGTCAGTTAAGCCTGTCCGGCGTCACGACGGACAGGTCGAAAATCAAGTGAATCGCCGTAACGGAGCGTGTTCGTCCGCGACGTCACGGTTAAATCAAATGACAGAACTAAACATGTAGAACTGGTCGTGGACCGCTTCTGGACGCGGGTTCGATTCCCGCCGCCTCCACCACCCAATACCCCGGAAAGCCCTTGTTCTACAAGGGCTTCAGACTGCTGACGAACCCCACGTTTTTGTGAGCGTGGGGTTTTGTCTTTCTGGGATCAGGATTGCGGGTTCGCCGCGAGCGGGTAGTCGAAGCTGCAGCGCAAACCGCTCACCAGACGCAGCAGCATGCGCACGAAGTGACCTGCCCCCTTCGATAGGGCCAATGGGCTTCTAGCAAAGTCCCTTTAAACCAACTCCTGGAAAGCGGCAGGAGCGTCCGCGGTTGCCCGATGTTTCGCCGCAAACTCTGACGGCGCAAGGTAGTTCAGTGCGCTGTGCGGCCTTTGCTCGTTGTAGTCCTGACGCCATGCCGCGATGACTGCCCGAGCGTGCGCGAGCGTCGTGAACCAGTGCTCGTTAAGGCATTCGTCGCGGAACTTGCCGTTGAACGATTCGATGTACGCATTCTGCGTGGGCTTGCCCGCCTGAATCAACTTCAGCGTGACGCCGTTCGCATACGCCCACTGGTCAAGCGCGCGGCTCGTAAATTCGGGTCCCTGGTCTGTTCGCACCGCCTTGGGATAGCCACGGAAGCGAGCTGCACGGTCCAATGCCCGAGCGACATACAAACCTGAGATGCCATGGTCGACGACGATGTCGACAGCCTCTTTCGTGAAATCGTCGACGACGGTCAGGCACTTCACGCGCCGGCCGTTGGAAAGCGCATCCATCACGAAATCGATTGACCATACCTCGTTGGGTGCGCCCGGCAATGCCAGTTGCTCGCGCTCAATCATGACGCCGTGGCGCTTGCGACGGCGCCGCACAGCCAGCCCTGCCTCACGGTACAGGCGATAGATGCGCTTGTGATTGGCGTGCGTGCCTTCGCGTTCCACCAGGGCGTGCAGTCGGCGGTAGCCGAATCGACGACGTTCGTGCGCCAACTTCACCAGACGCGCCGCGAGCACCTCATTCTCGTGGTCCGGCTTCGCGTCGTAATGCAGCACGCTGCGAGAAAGCCCGACAAGCCGGCAGGCGCGGCGCTCGGAGATGTTGACCTTCTCCCGAATCGCCAACACTGCTTCGCGTTTGGCTTGCGGGCTCAGGGCTTTCCCTTGACGACAACCTTCAACGCTTCCATATCGAGCATTGCTTCGGCCAGCAGTTTCTTCAGTCGGGCATTCTCCACCTCGAGGCCCTTGAGCCGGCGGGCTTCCGAGACTTCCATGCCGCCGAACTTCGCGCGCCAGGTGTAGAACGACGCGTCACTGAACCCATGCTTCCTGCACAGTTCCTTGACCGGCATACCGGCCTCGGCTTCCTTCAGAAACCCGATGATTTGCTGTTCCGTAAAGCGCTTCTTCATGTTCGTCTTCTTCTCCGAAAACGAACTTTACTAGACTCCGGCTGGCCCTGTTTGTAGGGGGCAGGTCAGCAGATTCATGAAACGACCGTACGGCGGGTACGTGATCTGCCGTTGTTCGAGTACCGGGTGGTGCTGCACGTGCCTCGACGCCGAGTCTGGTGCGAACGCTGCGGCGCAGCGCGGCTGGAGAAGCTGGACTGGCTGGGCCGCTACCAGCGGGTGACGCAGCGGTTTGCCAAGGCCTGCGAGAAGTTGCTGCAGGCCGCCAGCGTACAGGCCGTGGCGGCCTTCTACGATCTGGGCTGGCACACGGTCAAATCGATCGACAAGATGCGCTTGCGCGCGCGCGTGGCCGAACCGGACTGGTCGACGATCCGTTATCTGGCGATGGACGAGTTCGCGCTCCATAAAGGCCATCGCTACGCCACGGTGGTGGTTGATCCGATCGGCCGACAGGTCCTCTGGGTTGGGCCCGGACGGTCACGCGAGACGGCGCGCGCCTTCTTCGAACAACTCCCCGAAGGCGGGGCCGAGCGCATCGAAGCGGTCGCAATCGACATGACCACGGCCTATGAGCTGGAGATCAAGGAACAGTGCCCGCAGGCGGAAATCGTCTTTGACCTGTACCACGTCGTGGCCAAGTACGGTCGCGAGGTGATCGATCGGGTACGGGTGGATCAGGCCAACCAACTGCGACATGACAAGCCGGCCCGCAAGGTTCTGAAGTCCAGTCGCTGGTTGCTGCTGCGCAACCGTCATAACCTGAAGCCAGAACAGGCCGTGCATCTGAAGGAACTGCTGGCGGCCAATCAGTCGCTGTTATGCGTCTATGTGCTGCGCGACGAGCTCAAACGGCTCTGGTTCTACCGCAAGCCGGCCTGCGCGGAAAAGGCTTGGGGGCAATGGTTCGAACAGGCTCAGCAAAGCGGGATCGCCGCCTTGCAAAAGTTCGCCCAGCGCTTGCAGGGTTACTGGCACGGAATCGTGGCCCGCTGCCGCCATCCGCTCAATACCAGCGTCGTCGAAGGCATCAACAACACGATCAAGGTCATCAAGCGCCGCGCTTACGGGTACCGCGACGAGCAATACTTCTTCCTCAAGATCCGCGCCGCGTTCCCCGGGATTCCGCGATGAACCTTTTTCTTTTTCCCACCGTCTTTTTCCCGCGCGGCGCTTACGCGCGCGCCTTGGCGTCGCCGCGCGGCGCCGTTTCTCGACATCCGTCGGCCGCCCCGCGCCACTCCGTTCCGCTTCGCGTCATCGGTTCGTGTCATGCGCGAGCGCAACATAGCGGGTAATACACGATGGCCTGTGTTTTTGAACGTGGCAGGCTAGCTTGCCGGCTGCGGCGTCGGATCCGATTTCGTCCGAACGATGCCGGGCACCGCTTGCCGTTCAATTCCTCAGGAACGAAACATGCGAATCCACGAGCTCGCGCTTTTCCTGCGCGCCTGGCTGCGCAATCCGCGTCAAGTGGGCGCGCTCGCGCCGTCCGGCCCCGCGCTCGCCGCCCTGATGACCGCCCAGATTCCAGGCGAAAGCGCGCGCGTGATCGAGCTCGGCGCGGGCACGGGAGTCTTCACGCGCGAGCTGCTGTCGCGCGGCGTCGCCGCGGACCGGCTCGTGCTCGTCGAAGCCGATCCGGTGTTCGCCGCGACACTGCGCCGCCGTTTCCCCGCGCTGCGGGTCATGAACGTCGATGCGGCCGAGCTCGGCATCACGCATGGCCTGTTCGGCGACGCACGCGCGAGCACCGTCGTCAGCGGCCTGCCGCTCGTCGCGATGCCGGTCGAGCAGGCGATCGCGATCGTGCACGGCGCGTTCGCGATGCATCTCGGCCCGGGCGGCGCGTTCTATCAGTTCACCTATCTGCCCCGCTGCCCGATTCCCGTGCGCCGGCTCGCGGCGATCGGCATTCGGGCGGAGCGCATCGGCATCGCATGGGCGAACATGCCGCCCGCGGCCGTCTACCGGCTGCAGCGCTGCGCGGACTTTTCGGGTTCCCCGTCGTCGCTCGGCCGTCCATGGCCGAGCGCGCGACCGCCTTCGACGGCTGCATGACGACAGTTGCATGAGGTCAGGCCGCCGCACCGCGGCCAGGGCGTGCGGCTCGGGCTCCCGACCATTGCGGCGGCCGGCGCGCGGCACCGCGCGGCATGCCGCGCACGAGCGCCACGGACGCACGGCATACGTTCGCCACCGAGCTCGCGCGGCCGCTTCACGCGCCGCGCATGCGCATCGTCAGTCCATCGGGCACTTCAGGTTGCACCCGTTCGGATCGCCCATGTCGCCCTTCCTGCGCAGATCCGATTTCTTGCCGCTCTGATATTTCTTCGTCGGCGCCGATGCGGCGAACTGCATCTGCGGATGCTCGTTCAGCCGGAACTGGTCGTTCAGGATGCCGCCCGGCATGCCGGGCGAGTTCTGCGCGAACGCGGCCGTCGCAGCCGCGGCGAGCGCGCCCGCAACGGCGGACGCGACGGCAAGTTGGGTCAGGAGCTTCATCGATGTCGAACGCCTGTCGGCGCGTGGGCTTCACACGAAAGGAAGCGGCAAGCGTAACGCAAATGCGCGCGCCTTGCAGCGCCGTGCGCCCGCCCGTTTCGTTACCGCCGGTGACGGCCGGCGCGCGCGTCGCCGGCCGTGCCCGCAAGGCCCGCCGCGACGTCGACGAGCGTGCCGCACGCGTTCGGATCATAGCCGTCGAGCCGCGCCACCGTGGCGTGGTAGCCGCCGTCGCGCAGCAAGGCGAGCGCGCCCGCGAGCGGCACAGCGCCGAGCCGCGAGCGCTCGCACGCGAAGTAATAGTCTTCGTCGACGACCGCAATGAAGTCGAGCCCGAAGTGGCGCGCCGCCGGCTCGACGCCGAAGCCGAGATCGGCCATCCCGCTCGCGACGAACGCGGCGATCGCCGAATGCGTGAGCTCTGCCGACGCGTAGCCGTCGATTCGCTCCGGATCGATGCCGATCTCGCGCAGCGCGAGATCGAGCAGCATCCGCGTGCCGGAGCCCGGTTGCCGGTTGACGAAGCGGATGTCGCCGCGCGCGAGATCGGCGAGCCCCGCGATCCGCTTCGGGTTGCCGCGCGGCACGAACAGGCCTTGCCGGCGACGCGTCAGGTGAATCAGCACGTGATCGACATCGTCGAGCCATGGTCGGTAGATCTGCGCGCAGGCTGCGCGAAACGCGCCGCGCGGCAGATGAAAGCCCGCCAGATCGCATTCGCCGCCCGCGAGCGCGCGCACCGCCTCGACGCTCTCGCGATACTTGATGTCGACGGGCGAGCCGGCCTCGACGAGCGCGGACACGAGCGCCGCGACCGCGTAACCGTGCGACGCGTGGATCCGCAGCGCGCCCGCGTGAAGCGCGAGCCGCCGGTTGAGCCCGCTCGCGACCTCCGCCGCGAGCGCGCGCAGATTGCCGTCGAGACGCTCGCCGGCGAGGCGCTGCGCATCGACGATCGCCTGCCCGAGCTCGGACAGCGTCGAACCCTTGCCGCGCACCGTCTCGATCAGCGCGCCGCCGACGCACGCCTCGAGCGCACGCAACAGCCCCCATGCGTGCCGGTACGACAGCCCCTTCGCGTGCGCCGCCTGCGCGATGCTGCCCGTCGTCGCGACGAGCTCGAGAAGCGGCGCCACGTCGGTCAGGCTCGCCGTGCGGCCGTCGGTGTCGCGCACGATCAAATGCGCGTCGCATTCGACTCGAATCATTTATGCAATTCCGTTTCCTATTGCGACCATCATTCTATCGATTTATCGTTGACACACATCAATATCTCAAGGTCCGTTTGCGCTCTATATGAATCATAAGCGCATATATGACTGCGGAGGAGGCAACCGGATGTCCCCCCATTCCGTCGCGCCCGACGCGCTCGTGCGCGCGCATGCGCAGCCCGGCAGATCGCTCGTCGCGATCCTGCACGCGATCCAGGACGACGCGGGCTATGTGCCGCCCGCGTGCGTCGAGCCGCTCGCGAAGGCCCTCAATCTGTCGCGCGCCGAAGTGCACGGCGTGCTGACCTACTATCACCATTTCCGCACCGCGCCGCCCGCGCACGTGACGATCCGGCTCTGCCGCGCGGAAGCGTGCCGCAGCATGGGCGGCGAGGCGCTCGTCGCGCACGCGCAGGCGCGCGCCGGCTGCCGGATCGACGGCGGGCACGGCGATCGGGTCGCGCTCGAATCGGTCTATTGCCTCGGCCTCTGCGCGCAGTCGCCGTCGCTCACGATCAACGACGAGCCGCACGCGAAGATGTCGCCCGCGCGCTTCGACGCGCTCTTCGACGCGGCCGTCCGCACGAAGGAGCCCGCATGAGCACGCGCATTCATGTGCCGCGCGATTCGGCCGCGCTCGCGGTCGGCGCCGACGCGCTCGCGCGCGCGATCGAGGCGCAGGCGGCCGCGCGCGGCATCGCGATCGAGCTCGTGCGCAACGGCTCGCGCGGGCTGCTGTGGCTCGAGCCGCTCGTCGAAGTGAGCACCCCGGCGGGCCGCATCGGCTATGCGAACCTCACGGCAGCCGACGTCCCCGCGCTCTTCGACGCGGGCTGGCTCGACGGCGCCGCGCATCCGGCGTGCGTCGGCATCGTCGACGAGATTCCCTATCTGAAGCGCCAGCAGCGGCTCACGTTCGCGCGCATCGGCATCACCGATCCGCTGTCGATCGACGATTACGTCGCGCACGGCGGCCTCGAAGGCCTGAGGAACGCGCTCGCACTCGACGGCGCCGCCGCATGCGAGACGCTCGTCGAATCGGGCCTGCGCGGGCGCGGCGGCGCCGCATTCCCGGCGGGCGTCAAATGGCGGACCGTGCGCGAGGCCGCGGCCGCGCAGAAATACGTCGTCTGCAATGCGGACGAAGGCGACTCCGGCACCTTCTCCGATCGCCTCGTGATGGAAAGCGATCCGTACTGCCTGATCGAAGGAATGATCATCGCGGGCATCGCGACGGGCGCGACCGTCGGCCATATCTACGTGCGCAGCGAATATCCGCACGCGATCGCGGCGCTCGGCGAGGCGATCGCCCGCGCGCGCGCGGCCGGCTGGCTCGGCGCGAGCGTGCTCGGCACCGCGCATGCGTTCGAGCTGCACGTCGCGAAAGGCGCGGGCGCCTACGTCTGCGGCGAAGAGACCGCGCTCCTCGAATCGCTCGAAGGCAAGCGCGGCGTCGTGCGCGCGAAGCCGCCGCTGCCCGCGCTATCGGGACTCTTCGCAAAACCGACCGTCATCAACAACGTGATCACGCTCGCGACCGTACCGATCATCTTCGCGCGCGGCGCGGCGTTCTATCGCGATTACGGCATGGGCCGCTCGCGCGGCACGCTGCCGTTCCAGCTCGCAGGCAACGTGAAGCGCGGCGGGCTCGTCGAGCTCGCGTTCGGCGTCACGCTGCGCGAGCTGCTGTTCGATTTCGGCGGCGGCACCGCGAGCGGGCGCCCCGCGCGCGCCGCGCAGGTCGGCGGCCCGCTCGGCACCTACCTGCCCGAGGGCCAGTGGGACATCCCGCTCGATTACGAGGCGTACGCGGCTGTCGGCGCCGTCGTCGGGCACGGCGGCATCGTGCTGCACGACGACACGTCGAACCTGGCCGAGCTCGCCGAATACGCGATGCACTTCTGCGCGCTCGAATCGTGCGGCAAGTGCACGCCGTGCCGGATCGGCTCGACGCGCGGCGTCGAGACGATCGCGAGGATCCGCGCGGGCGACACGTCGGAGCGACAGGTGCGCCTGCTGCGCGACCTGTGCGACACGATGACCGCGGGCTCGCTCTGCGCGATGGGCGGCATGACGCCGTACCCGGTGCTGTCCGCGCTCGACCATTTCCCCGAAGATTTCGGCCTCGCCGCGCACGCGAGCCACGCGGCACCCGCCGCCTGACAGCAGGAGCTCCGATGACCTCTTCCGCATTCGATTCGTCCCGGCAAGGCTGCGGCTCCGGCCAGTGCGCGTGCCGGCGCGCCGCGCAGATGCGGCGCGCCGATCCGTTCGACGACACCGACTACGGCACCCCGACGCGCCACGCGGACACCGACGTCACGCTCGATATCGACGGCCGCGCGGTCACCGTGCCGGCGGGCACGTCGGTGATGCGCGCGGCGATCGAAGCCGGCATCAACGTGCCGAAGCTCTGCGCGACCGATTCGCTCGAGCCGTTCGGCTCGTGTCGCCTGTGCCTCGTCGAGATCGAAGGCCGGCGCGGCTATCCGGCCTCGTGCACGACGCCCGTCGAGGCCGGCATGAAGGTGCGCACGCAAAGCGACCGGCTGCAGGCGCTGCGCCGCAACGTGATGGAGCTCTACATCTCCGATCATCCGCTCGACTGTCTCACGTGCGCGGCGAACGGCGATTGCGAGCTGCAGGACATGGCGGGCGCGGTCGGCCTGCGCGAGGTGCGCTACGGCTTCGACGGCAAGAACCATCTGAGCGACGCGAAGGACGAATCGAACCCGTACTTCAGCTACGATCCGTCGAAATGCATCGTTTGCAATCGCTGCGTGCGCGCGTGCGAGGAGACGCAGGGCACGTTCGCGCTGACGATCGCCTCGCGCGGCTTCGAATCGCGGGTCGCGGCGAGCGCGGGCGAGGCGTTCATGGATTCGGAATGCGTATCGTGCGGCGCATGCGTCGCCGCGTGCCCGACCGCGACGCTCATCGAGAAAAGTGTCGCGCGGCTCGGTCAGCCCGAGCACGAGATCGTGACGACCTGCGCGTACTGCGGCGTCGGCTGCGCGCTGAAGGCGGAAATGAAGGGCGAGCAGGTCGTGCGGATGACGCCGCACAAGAACGGCCTCGCGAACGAAGGCCACGCGTGCGTGAAAGGCCGCTTCGCGTGGGGCTATGCGACGCACAAGGACCGCATCACGAAGCCGATGATCCGCGAGAAGATCACCGACGCGTGGCGCGAAGTGAGCTGGGACGAAGCAATCGGCTACGCGGCCGCGCGCTTTCGCCGCATCCAGGACGAGCACGGCCGCGATTCGATCGGCGGCATCACGTCGTCGCGCTGCACGAACGAAGAGACGTATCTCGTGCAGAAGCTCGTGCGCGCGGCGTTCGGCAACAACAATGTCGACACTTGCGCGCGCGTGTGTCATTCGCCGACGGGCTACGGCCTGAAAACCACGCTCGGCGAATCGGCCGGCACGCAGACGTTCGCGTCGGTCGGCTCGGCCGACGTGATCGTCGTGATCGGCGCGAATCCGACCGACGGCCATCCGGTGTTCGGCTCGCGCCTGAAGCGCCGCGTGCGCGAGGGCGCGCAGCTGATCGTCGTCGATCCGCGCCGGATCGATCTCGTCGACGGCCCGCACGTGAAGGCCGTCCATCATCTGCAACTGCGCCCCGGCACGAACGTCGCGCTCGTCAACGCGCTCGCGCACGTGATCGTCACCGAGGGCCTCGTCGACGAAGCGTTCGTCGACGAGCGCTGCGAGCCGCAGGCGTTCGACGTATGGCGCGCGTTCGCCGCGCGGCCCGAGAATTCGCCCGAGGCGACGGCGGACATCACGGGCGTGCCGGCCGACGCGGTGCGCGCCGCCGCGCGCCTGTACGCGACGGGCGGGCGCGCGGCGATTTTCTACGGGCTCGGCGTGACCGAGCACGCGCAGGGCTCAACGATGGTGATGGGCATCGCGAACCTCGCGATGGCGACGGGCAATCTCGGCATCGAAGGCGCGGGCGTGAACCCGCTGCGCGGGCAGAACAACGTGCAGGGCTCGTGCGACATGGGTTCGTTCCCGCACGAGCTGCCCGGCTACCGGCACATCGGCGACGCCGCGGTGCGCGCGCGCTTCGACGAAGCGTGGTCGACGACGCTGCAGCCCGAGCCCGGCCTGCGCATTCCGAACATGTTCGATGCGGCGCTCGACGGCAGTTTCAAGGGGCTCTATTGCCAGGGCGAGGACATCGTCCAGTCCGATCCGAACACGCAGCACGTCGCGGCCGCGCTGGCGTCGCTCGACTGCCTCGTCGTGCAGGACATCTTCCTGAACGAAACCGCGAAGTACGCGCACGTATTCCTGCCGGGCGCGACCTTCCTCGAGAAGGACGGCACGTTCACGAACGCGGAGCGCCGGATCTCGCGCGTGCGCCGCGCGATGCGGCCGCTTTCCGGCTACGCGGACTGGGAAGTGACGCTGATGCTGTCGCGCGCGCTCGGCTACGACATGCATTACGCGCATCCGTCCGAGATCATGGACGAGATCGCGCGCCTCACGCCGACGTTCGCGGGCGTGTCGTATGCGCTGCTCGACGAGCTGGGCAGCGTCCAGTGGCCGTGCAACGACGCGGCGCCGCAAGGCACGCCGACGATGCACGTCGATCAGTTCGTGCGCGGCAAGGGCAAGTTCGTCATCACGCAGTACATCGCGTCGCCGGAGAAGGTGACGCCGCGCTATCCGCTCATCCTGACGACGGGCCGCATTCTGTCGCAGTACAACGTCGGCGCGCAGACGCGCCGCACGGAGAACGTCCGCTGGCACGGCGAGGATCGGCTCGAGATCCATCCGCACGACGCGAACGATCGCGGCATCCGGACAGGCGACTGGGTCGGCGTCGCATCGCGCGCCGGGCAGACGGTGCTGCGCGCGCTCGTCACCGAGCGGATGCAGCCGGGCGTCGTCTACACGACGTTCCACTTCCCGGAATCGGGCGCGAACGTGATCACGACCGACAGCTCGGACTGGGCGACCAACTGCCCCGAGTACAAGGTGACGGCCGTGCAGGTCGCGCCCGTCGCGCAGCCGTCCGAATGGCAGCGCGCGTACACGCGCTTTCGCGCGGAGCAGCTCGCGCTGCTCGAGCAGCGCACGGCCGAGCGGGCGCCGGCCATCGCCACGGGCAAGTGAGGCCGACATGGAAAGCCGACACCTGATCGACATGGCCAACCAGATCGGCGCATTCTTCGCATCGATGCCGGATCACGACGAGGCGGTCGCGGGCATCGCCGATCACATCCGGCGCTTCTGGGAGCCGCGCATGCGGCGCGCGCTGCTCGCGGCGCTCGACGATCCGCAGGACGAGGCCGCGCGAGACGTCGCGCCCATCGTCCGCGAGGCGATCGATACGCACCGCGCGTCGCTCGAGCCCGCGCCCGTCGCACCGCACGCCGCGTAGCGCGCGGCGCCCGCCGCGCGCATATCGCACGCGGGCCGATGTGCGCCGCGTGGATCGGCATGGCGTGGCATGGGCGTGGCGTGGCGCGCTGGTCGCTGGTCGCTGGTCGCTGGTCGGTGGTCGGTGGTCGCTGGTCGGTGGTCGCTGGTCGGTGGTCGGTGGTCGGTGGTCGGTGGTCCCATCGTCACATGCGGATCGACGTCGCGTTGCACCGGTCGACACGCATGCCATTCGCGCCGCCCGCCCCACGCATGCCGGCACCGACGACGCACCGCGGCATCGCTTGCCTATGCATACGCCGGGGGCTCGCCGCACGCAACCCACGATGGCGCCGCCCGACGCGCAGCCGCCCGCGCCCGGCGAGCGCGGCCGCTTTCAAGTCTCCAGCCGCATCCCCGAAAACCACGTCTCGCAATGGCGCAGCAGCGCGTTCGCGTCGGTCGCCGGGCGCCCGCGCGCGGCGACGTAGCCGTCCGGGCGCAGCAGATAGAACACGGGCCGCGCGCGCCCGTACGCATCGGCCAGCAGCGGCGCGCCCTCGCCTTCCGCATCCGTCGCGCACCAGCAGCGCACCGCGCCCGGCATGATCCGCTCGAGCGCGCCGGCAAGCGCGCGGCCGTCCTCGCCGGGGTCCGACGGCAGCGTGTCGTCGATCGCCTCGCGCGGCTCGAGCACGAGCAGCGTGAAATGCGCGGGGTCGTGCAGATCGAAGAGGCGCGCGACGCCCGGCGCCTTGCCAAGCGGCCCGTCGAGCACGTGCACGAGCGCGTCCGGCGCGCGCTCGCCCGCGCGCGGCCCGCCGTCGAGCACGCGCTCGAGCGTGAGCGGACTCTTCCGATACTGGATCGCGAGTTCGCTGACCGTGCGGCGCGCCGCATCGCGCAGCGGCCCGAACGACGCGAGGATCGGCACGATGTGATCGCGCAGCAGCTTGAGCGGCCCGCGATCCGCCTCGACGACCTGCGTCGCGAAGCTCGTCTGGCGCAGCACGTCGCGCTCGATCGGATGGCGCTCCGCGTGATACGTCTCGAGCAGCCGCTCGGGGGCGTTGCCCGCCAGCACGCGCGCGAGCTTCCAGCCGAGATTGAACGCCTCCTGGATACCCGTGTTCATCCCCTGCGCGCCCGCCGGGCTGTGCACGTGCGCCGCGTCGCCCGCGAAGAACACGCGCCCGACGCGCAGCCGCGCGACCATTCGGCTGTGCAGATGAAAATACGACGACCACGCGAGATCGCCGACCTTCAGATCCGGCGTCACGCGCGCGCGCACGACTTCGCGGCACAGCTCGAGCGACGGCCCGCGCTCGTCGTCGAGCGCGCCGTTGCGCGGCGGGCGATCGGCGACGAGCCGGTAGCGGCCGCCGCCCATCGGGAAGAGCCCGGCGAGGCCCTCGCCCGTCGTGAACAGATGGATCTCGTCGTCGGACCAGTCGGCGCCGAGCTCGAGATCGGCGAGCATGAACGTCTGCTCGAACGCATGCCCGACGAAATCGACGTCGAGCAAATGCCGGACCGTGCTGCGCGCGCCGTCCGCCGCGACGACGTATGACGGCTGCAGACGCTCGTCGCGGCCGTCGCCGTGGCGCAGCCGCACGTCGAGCGCGCCTTCCGGCTGCGCGCAATGCGTGAGCGTCACGCCGCGCTCGACGTGCACGTCGAACGTCGCGAGATGCTCGGTCAGCAAACGCTCGGTGACGGTCTGGTCGAGAAACAGCAGGTACGGATAGCGCGTCTGCAGCGGATCGAAGTCGAGCTCGGCGATGCGCTGGCCGGCCGAGTACAGGATCGCGAGCCGCGCGCGATGGCCAAGCTCGACGAACCGGTCGACGACGCGCTGCTGCTCGAGGAGCTCGAGCGTTCTGGCCTGAATGCCGATCGCGCGCGAGTAGCGCGCGGGTCGGGCCGCCTTGTCGACGATACGCACCGGCACGCGGGCGCGCGCGAGACAAAGCGCGGCGGCGAGCCCCGTCGGACCGGCGCCGACGATCAGCACGGGAGGCGTGGAGAGCGGAACGACTGCCATAAGGACCTCGTCGATACGCAACATTCGCAGTCTACGCCCGCCGCCGCGCCGCATCCATAGCGGGTGGCCGAGCGGCCGGGCGGGCGGTTGACCGATTCGGCCGGCGCGGTTCGAGGTATGGGAAAATGCGGGGTTTCCCGTTTGCCCCGCGTCATGGAATCCGCTTTCGACCGCGCGTTCGCCGCGCACCGCGCAGGCCGGCTCGACGATGCCGAGCACGGCTACCGGGCCGTGCTCGCCGCCAATCCCGCCGATGCCGATGCGCTGCACCTGTTCGGGGTGCTGCGCCACCAGCAGGGCCGGCACGAAGAAGCAGCCGACCTCGTCGGCCGCGCGGTCGGGTTGCGCCCGAACGACGCCGCGCTGCAACTGAATCTCGGCAACGCGCTCAAGGCGCTCGGCCGGCTCGACGATGCGATCGAGCGCTTTCGCAACGCGCTCACGCTCGCGCCGGCGTTCCCGCTCGCGCATTACAACCTCGGCAATGCGTACGCGGCGCAGGAGCGGCACGACGACGCGGTCGACGCGTTCAAGCGTGCGCTCGCGCTCACGCCCGGCGACGCGTCGATCCACAACAACCTCGGCAACGCGCTCAACGCGCTCGGCCGGCACGACGACGCGCTTGAGGCGTTTCGCCGCGCGCTCGAGCTACGCCCCGGCCACGCGGGCGCGCACAACAATCTCGGGATGGCGCTCGCCGCGCTTGGTGATACCGACGCGGCGATCGCGCACTTTCGCGCGGCGATCGCCGCGGAGCCGCACTTCGTCGCCGCGCATTTCAATCTCGGCAACGCGCTCGATGCGATCAGCCAACATGCGCAGGCGCAGCATGCGTTCGAAGCCGCGCTCGCGCTGCAGCCGCGCTTCGCGCTTGCGCTGTTCGGGCTCGCGAACACGCTCGCGGCGCGCGGCCGCCATCGCGACGCGCTGCCGCATTACGAACGCGCGGTCGGGCTCGATCCGTCGTTCGTGCTCGCATGGCTTAATCTCGGCACCGCGCATCATGCGCTCGGCGCGCACGAAATGGCGCTGCGCGCGTTCGATCAGGCGCTGCGGCTCGATCCGTCGCTCACGCTCGCGCAAATGCATCGCGCGGTCACGCTGCTCACGCTGCGCGATTTCGCGCGCGGCCTGCCCGCGTACGAAGCACGGCATGCGCTGCCGGGCGCGGCGCCGCTCGGGCCGCTGCCGCGCTGGCAAGGCGAGCCGATCGCGAACCGCACGCTGCTCGTGCGCGCCGAGCAGGGCTTCGGCGACACGCTGCAGTTCGTGCGGCTCGTGCCGCTCGCGCGCGCGCGCTGCGCTCGGCTGATCCTGCAGGTCCAGCCCGCGCTGCTGCCGCTCATCGCGCCGATGGCCGCGCGCTGGCGCGTGAGCGTCGTGTCGGCCGACGCGGCGCGAACGCCCGCCGCCGATCTCGTCTGCCCGCTGTTGAGCCTGCCGTTCGCGCTCGGGCTCGAATACGACGCGATTCCGTCGCGCACCCCGTATCTCGACGTGCCCGACGCCGCGCGCCGCCGCTTTCGCGGCTCGCTCGGCGGGCAGGCCAAACGCAAGTTCGGCATCGCCTGGTCCGGCAGCGCGCCGGTGCAGGACAATCGCGCGCTACCGCTCGATGCGCTTGCCCCGCTCTTCGCGCTCGCCGGCATCGACTGGATCGTGCTGCAGCCGACGCTGTCGGATAGCGAGCGCGCGGCGCTCGACGCGCATCCGGATGCGGCTCGCATCCATCGGCTCGACGGCCTGACCGATTTCGCGGCAACGGCCGCGCTCGTCGATCGGCTCGACGGCGTCGTCGCGATCGACACCGCGGTCGCCCACCTCGCCGGCGCGCTCGGCAAGCCGCTGTGGCTGATGCTGCCCGTCGCCGCCGACTGGCGCTGGAGCACGGGCGACGACAGTGCGTGGTATCCGCGCGCGCGGCTCGTCCGGCAATCGGAGCCGGGGCGGTGGGACGACGTGGTCGCGACCGTTGCGGGCGAAATCGCGCACGGATGACGGCTCGCGCGCATGGGCGCGTGCTCCGTTTGCGCGGATCGGCTTCGCGCCATCGACGCGCCGGGCGCGCGGCGTGCGACTGTCGGCAAGCCTTCCGATCCGCATTGCGCTCGCGCTCGTCGCTTGCTCGCGGTCGAACCCTTTCGCCCTCCCGCGATCGAGCGGTTGTCGAGTCAAGCCCGAATCCGAACCCCGCATCCGGCCCACAAGCCGCAACACCATTGATTCACGAATCCCGGAGCCACGCCCCCGCACGCGTCACGGCTTACGCATCCCGGCGCCTTCAACGCGCCGCGCCGACGCTTCGCCCCAACCCAAACGGAGCGCGACGCGCTCCGTTTGTCGATTCGTCGACGGCGGCCTGCTGGGCCGCGTGCGGCCGGTTCGCTCAAGTCGTCCTGTATTGATTGCGCGCTTCAGGCGACCGGTACAGCACGAGCGTCGCGATCAGCCCGCAGATCGCGGCGAGGCCGAGCCAGAGGCCCGGCGCCGCCTTGTTGCCGGTCTCGTGAATCAGCAGCGTCGAGATCGCCGGCGTGAAGCCGCCGATCGTCGTCGCGAGGCTGTAAGCGAGCGAGAAGCCCGCGGTGCGCACGTCGGCCGGCATCACCTCGGTCAGCGCGACGACCATCGCGCCGTTGTACGAGCCGTACAGGAACGACAGCCACAGCTCGACGCCCAACAGCCGCAGGAACGACGGCGAACCGACGAGCCACTGCATCGCCGGATACGCGGTGAGGATCGTGAGCGCGGTGAACGCGATCAGCACCGGGCGGCGGCCGATCCGATCGGACAGCGCGCCCGACAGCGGCAGCCAGACCAGGTTCGACAGCCCGACGCAAACGGTCACGACGAGCGCGTCGATCGCCGACAGATGCAGCACCTCCTTGCCGAAAGTCGGCGTGTACGCGGTGATCATGTAGAACGACACGGTCGTCATGATGACCATCCCCATGCCGGCCAGCACCACGCCCCAGTTCTCGAGCATCGACTTCATGATCTCGCCCATGCTCGGGCGGCGGCGCTTCGCGAGGAACTCGTCGGTCTCCTTCAGCGAGCGGCGGATCAGGAACAGGAACGGCACGATCAGGCAGCCGATCAGGAACGGGATGCGCCAGCCCCACGACGTCATTTGCTCGACAGGCAGCGCGCGGTTCAGCAGCACGCCGACGAACGCGGCGAACACCACGGCCACCTGCTGGCTGCCCGACTGCCACGACGTATAGAAGCCCTTGTTGCCCTTCGTCGCGATCTCGGACAGATACACCGATACGCCGCCCAGCTCGACGCCCGCCGAGAAACCCTGCAGCAGGCGGCCGAGCAGCACGAGAATCGGCGCGAGCACGCCGATCGTCGCGTAGCCCGGAATCGTCGCGACGGTCAGCGTGCCGAGCGCCATCAACGCGAGCGTCAGGATGAGGCCCTTGCGGCGGCCGTGATGGTCGATGTACGCGCCGAGCACGATCGCGCCGACGGGACGCATCAGAAAGCCCGCGCCGAACACCGACAGCGACAGCATCAGCGAGGCGAACGCGTTGCCGCTCGGGAAGTAGGTCTTGGCGATCGCGGACGCGTAGTAGCCGTAGACCATGAAGTCGTACATCTCCAGAAAGTTGCCGCTGACGACGCGGAACACGGTCCTGGCTTTGGATTCCTGCTGGATTGCGGGGGACGCGGTAGACATGTCTCTCTCGATAAGGCTGCGCCGCGACCGCCGGGGGCGGCGCACGGCGCGTGTCACATCGTGTTTCTGGCCCCGGCGCGCCGGGGCCCGCGCAGACCGATGGTGCGCTGCGCGGCGTCCGCCATCTTACTGCGAACGACAGCCGGATGCGTCAATGCGTCGCTTGCGAAGCCATCCGAAAGGTATTTGAAAAATCGCTTGCCGAATCCGCTTACCGAATCCTCTCGTGCGGGATCTTCCACGTCCTTTCCACGCACTTCACGCGCCTCTTTCACCAAGCCCTTTCCTCTGCCCCGTTCACGCACCCTTTTTCGCCCACTCTTTTTCACCCGCCCTTTTCCGCCGCGCCGCGCGAACGGCCCGGCGCCGCGAGATGGCGAGATGGCGCGCGCGGCGGGCCGACGCCGTGCACGCCGAACGAGCGACGGGCCGCACCGAAGTGCGGCCCGTCTCGTTCCCGCCGGCGAAGAAAGCGCGTCGCGCGCCGGCTATAGCCGCGTCTCGCGCGCCGCGCGCAGGAACGTGTCGAGCAGCGGCGTGCAGTCGAGCAGCTCCGGGCCGCCCGCGCGATGGAACTCCGGGTGCCACTGCACGCCGACGACGAACGGCGCGCGGCGATAGCGGATCCCTTCGATGATCCCGTCTTCCGCCGATACCGCCTCGATGTTCAGATCGCGGCCGATGTCGCGGATCGCCTGATGGTGAATCGAGTTGACGATCGCCTCGCGCCGGCCGGGAAACATGTTCGCGAGCGTCGAGCCGTCCGGAAAGCGGATCGAATGCCGGTGCTGATCGTAGTGCTCGCTGACGTGCGCGCCCGCGGTGGGCACGTCGCTCGCGATGTCCTGATAGAGCGAGCCGCCGAACGCGACGTTGATGAGCTGGCAGCCGCGGCACACGCCGAGCACCGGCTTGCCCGACTCGACGAACTCGTGCAGCAGTTCGAGCTCGTACATGTCGCGCACGCGATCGCCGGGCCATTCGGGACGCGCGTCGGACGCCGCGTAGGTCTGCGGCGACACGTCGGCGCCGCCCTGCAGCAACAGCCCGTCCAGATGCTTCGCGTAGTCGCGCAGCCGGATGTTGCTCGGATGCAGCATCCCCTGATGGCCGACGGTCGGAATCATGAACACGAGCACGTCGCGCGACATCACCCAGTGCGCGATCGATTCCTCGAGATACTGCAGCGTCTTGCCGCGCAGCCCCGGCGCGCCGACTTCCGGATGGAAGATGCGCGCCGACACGCCGATGCGCAGCGTACGCTGCGTGATCCGTTGGCCGGCGCGATCGAAGAGCCGCCGCGCGCGCGCCGCGATGATCCGGCCGAACACCGACCACGGCGTGTCGCTCTGTTTCAGGTACGCCGGCGGCGCGGGCGTGGCCGCGCCGGGCGGCGGCGGGCGCGACGCCTCGAAATCGGGCGGTGCGCCGAAGCCCGGCGGCGGCGAGCCGGCTTTCGCGCTCGCGCCGGCTGCAGCGGCACCCGCCGCCGATGCGCCCGCGCCCGCGCCCGTCGCGCCGGAGGGCGCGGCGGCGTGCGCGCCGGGCCCGGCCGACACGGCGGCCGGCTCCACGCCCGGGCCGCCGGCGGCGATGCCGGGCGCGCCGGGCTCGGCGATCGCGCCGCTCGGCGCCGAGCCCGGATCGCCGATATCCTGCGCGGCTGCGATCTGCGCGGCGAACGCGCCGACGTGAACGGTCGCGCCCGCGGGCGGTTTGTCTGTGACGGAGGAAGACGAGGGCGCCTGACCGGTGCGTTCCGGAGGCGTCGCTGCAGAAGAAGAACCGGACTGATCGGCCCTTGCGGACGTGTTTTCGCTCATGACGGAAGTCTGGTGCGTCGGTCACGCGGAGAATCAACAAGAATTCATTATGCTTCAGTACACGATCGACGGCAAACCGACAGAATTTCGTCAATATTGTTGCAACGTTGTGGCGAATTCACGCCGATGTGGGCCACCGTGACGCGACGCCGCGCACCATTCGGTATGCGAAGCGAGGCGCGCGGCGCGCAACAGCAGCGCTCAGCGGCGGCGCGACAGCGCGCGCCGCGCGGACGGCTTCGACGCCGCGACACCTCGACGCCGAGCCCGCGCGCGATTCCGTATCGATGCGCGAGGCGCGCGAATGGCCGCGCGCGAAACGACAGCCGCATGCGATATCGCACGCGAACCGCGGTCAAACGCGTTCCCGTCGCGATCGACCGCCCCCCGCGCCCCTTCGTTGCCCGCCCCGACGTCCGCTCGCGCGGCCGTGCGCCGTCGGCGCCGCGTCGCATGCGAAGCGCCCGCGCGCGCCGCCGCGCCTCCGCGGCGCAACGCTGTTCTACAATGCGCGAACCGGCCGCCGAGCGCCATCGCGCGGCTTCGCGAAGCGCCGAATCGTGCCGATCCGCTTCGTCAACCCGATCGAACCCGATACCGTCATGACCACTTTCGCCCCCTTCCCGCCGCTCGCCCGCCTCGCCGCCGATCTCGCCGCCGGCGTGACGACGAGCCGCGCGCTCGTCGAAGCCGCGCTCGAACGGATCGCCGATCCGGCGGGGCAAGGCGCGCTCGCGTTCACCGAGGTCGACGCGCCGCGCGCGCGCGCGGCCGCCGACGCGCACGATCGCCTGCGCGCGGCGGGCACCGTGCTGTCACCGCTCGCGGGCATTCCGGTGTCGGTGAAGGATCTGTTCGACGTCGCGGGCCAGGTCACGCGCGCGGGCTCCCGCGTGCTCGCCGACGCGCCCCCGGCCGCCGACGACGCCGTCGCGGTCGCCCGCCTCAAGCGCGCGGGCGCCGTGCTCGTCGGCCGCACGAACATGAGCGAATTCGCGTTCTCCGGCCTGGGCCTCAATCCGCACTACGGCACGCCGCGCTCGCCGTACCGGCGCGACGTGCCGGGCGACGAGCGGATCGCGGGCGGCTCGTCGTCGGGCGCGGCCGCATCGGTTGCGGACGGCATGGCGGCCGTCGCGCTCGCGACCGATACGGGCGGCTCGATCCGCATCCCCGCCGCACTCTGCGGTCTGACGGGCTTCAAGCCGACCGCGAGCCGGATTCCGAAGCAAGGCGGCGTGCCGCTGTCGACGACGCTCGATTCGTTCGGCCCGATCGGCGTATCGGTCGCGTGCTGCGCGCTCGTCGACCGGATCCTCGCGGGCCTCGAGCCGCACGTGTGCGCCGCGCGCCCGCTCGAGGGCGTGCGGCTCGGCGTGCTGACGAACTATGTGACGGACGGCATGGACGCGCACGTCGCCACGTCGCTCGACGCCGCGCTCAAGCATCTGGAAGCGGCGGGCGCGATCGTGTCGGACGCGCGCTTCGCGCCGCTCGACACGCTGCCCGGCATCAACCGCATCGGTTTCGCTTCGATCGAGGCGCATGCGTGGCATCGCCCGCTCGTCGCGCGCCACCGCGACGCGTACGATCCGCGCGTGCTCGCGCGCATCCTGAAGGGCGAGCCGGCGAGCGCCGCCGATTACCTCGATCTCGTCGCCGCGCGCGCGGCGCTCATCGACGAGGCGGCGCGCACCGTGTGGCAGCGCTTCGATGCGCTCGTCGCGCCGACGGTGCCCATCGCGCCGCCGCGCATCGCCGAGCTCGAACGGGACGACGACGCGTTCGCCCGCACGAACGCGCTCGTGCTGCGCAACCCGAGCGCGTTCAACTTTCTCGATGCGTGCGCGCTATCGCTGCCGTGCCATCCGCGCGACACGGCGCCCGTCGGCCTGATGCTCGCCGCCGCACCGCATCACGACGACGCGCTGCTCGCGATCGGCCAGGCGGTCGAAGCGGTGCTCGCGACGATCCGCTGAGCGCCCCCCACCCGCGCGCCGGATGCCGCGCCGTCGAAAAGCGGCGCGACGTTCGCGTTAAAATCCGACGATTCATTTTCCCCGACCGCTCGAAGGAATCCCGTTTCGATGAACAACCTGACGCTCTCGCTGCGCCGCGAACGACGACTGCTCGTGCTGCTCGCCCTCGTGTGCCTCGCGCTTCTGGCCGGCGCGCTTTATCTGCAGTACGTGAAAAACGAGGATCCGTGCCCGCTTTGCATCATCCAGCGCTATTTCTTCGTGCTGATCGCGGTGTTCGCGTTCATCGGCGCGGGCATGGCGAGCGGCGCGGGCGTCGCGGTGACCGAGGCGCTCATCGTGCTGTCGGCCGCCGCGGGCGTCGGCACCGCCGCGCGCCACCTGTACGTGCAGTTGAACCCCGGCTTCAGTTGCGGCTTCGACGCGCTGCAGCCCGTCGTCGACAGCCTGCCGCCCGCGCGCTGGCTGCCGGGCGTGTTCAAGGTCGCGGGGCTGTGCGAAACCGTCTATCCGCCGATCTTCGGCATCCTGCTGCCCGGCTGGGCGCTGATCGCGTTCGTGCTGATCGCCGTGCCCGTCGCCGTGAGCCTGCTGCGCCATCGCGGCCGGCTGCGCTGATCGGCGCCGCACCGCCGCCGCTACGCGTTTTCCCGAGCATCGCGGCTCCCCGGCCGGCACGCTCGCCGGCGAACGCCCCACCTGCCGCCCCGCCTCGACCCGCGCGGGGCAACGGTTTCCCGACGTCCGGCAACTTCGGGCGGGCGCGCGAATCCTATGTGCATCATGATCGCCGTCGAATAGCCCGCATCATTGCCAGGCCATACCGCCGCTTTTTTGCGGTGCTATCTTCGTTTCCGGATGGCGATCTACGTGCGCGAGGGGGCTCCCGACCCTGCGTAACGCGCGCCTGATCCGCAATGTCCCATGGATTCGCCATGACAACGCCAACCATCCGCATGTCCCGCCCCCACTTCGTCCGCAGCGCCGCGAGCGGCGCCGCGCGGTGCGCCGGCTCGTCTCGCGCCCGAGCCTCCGATGCCGCCGCCCCCGCGTCGCGCGCGAGCCGCGCGGCGGCCGCCGCCCGCCCGGCCGTCACGGCCTGATTCGCGATCAGGAGAAACGCCGGATGCAAACCTGGCTCACCGACCTGCAGCATCTGCTCGCCCGCGGCGACGCGGCCGTTCTCGTCACGGTCGCGCGCGTCGACGGCTCCGCGCCGCGCGATGCCGGCACGAAGATGCTCGTCACGCGCGACGCCGCGCGCCACACGATCGGCGGCGGTCATCTCGAATGGAAGGCGATCGACATCGCACGGCAATTGCTGAAGGAAGGCGCGCATACGCCGCACGCGCGCCGGCTCGAGCGGCTCGCGCTCGGCCCGAGCCTCGGCCAGTGCTGCGGCGGCGCGGTCGTGCTAGCGTTCGAGCGGCTCGACATCGCCGAGCTCGGCTGGGTCACATCGCTCGCGAAGCGCGTGGCCGCAGGCGCGCCGACCGTGCGCAGCGTGTCGTTCGGCCCCGATGCCGACACGGTGATGCTGAGCGAGCCCGAGCCGGGCGCGACGCGTCCCGACTGCCTGCTGTGGGACATGGGCGGCGCGCCCCTGCTGACCGAGACGATCGCGCCGCACGCGTTCCCGGTCGTGCTGTTCGGCGCCGGGCACGTGGGCGCGGCGCTCGTGCGCGTGCTCGGCACGCTGCCCTGCCACGTGCGCTGGGTGGACGAGCGCGACGCGCAGTTTCCGCCGCCCGACGCGCTCGCGGGCATCCGCAATCTGTCGCTCGACGCGAACGACGCGCCCGACGAAGCCATCGACGAAGCCGGCCCCGGTGCGTACTTCGTCGTGATGACGCACAATCACGCCCGCGATCTCGAGCTCGCGCACCGGATTCTCGCGCGCGGCGACTATGCGTACTTCGGCATGATCGGCTCGCGCACGAAGCGCATGCAGTTCGAGCACCGGCTCGCCGCGCGCGGCATCGATCCGCTGCAGATCGCGCGGATGCAATGCCCGATCGGCGTGCCCGGCATCGTCGACAAGGCGCCCGAGGCGATCGCGATCGCCGTCGCCGCGCAAATCCTGCAGACCGTCGACGCGCGGCGCGCGAACGGGCGTCCGGCCGCGTCGCCCGGCGCGAGCGCGTGCTGAATCGCCGCCATCCAAACCCGCATTCGACCCAAAAAACCACAATGACCCCGACATTCAAAGACAAGATCGCCCGTGCGCCGAAGGCCGAGCTGCACATCCACATCGAAGGCTCGCTCGAGCCCGAGCTGATCTTCGAGCTCGCGCAGCGCAACGGCGTGAAGCTCGCGTACGAATGGATCGACGCGCTGCGCGCCGCGTACGCGTTCACCGATCTGCAGTCGTTCCTCGACATCTATTACGCCGGCGCGAGCGTGCTCCTCACCGAGCAGGATTTCTACGACATGACGGCCGCATACGTCGAGCGCGCGCTCGCCGATCACGTCGTGCACGCGGAGATCTTCTTCGATCCGCAGACGCACACCGAGCGCGGCGTGCCGATCGAGACGGTCGTCGCCGGCATCGATCGCGCGCTCGCCGACGCGGAAAAACGCGGCTTCTCGAGCAAGCTGATCCTCTGCTTCCTGCGCCACCTGTCCGAGGAAAGCGCGCTCGCGACGTTCGACGCGGCGCTGCCGCTCTTCGATCGCTATGCGCGGCGCCTGATCGGCGTGGGGCTCGATTCGTCCGAGCGCGGCAATCCGCCGTCGAAGTTCGCGCGCGTGTTCGCGAAGGCGCGAGAGCAGGGCCTGAAGCTCGTCGCGCACGCGGGCGAGGAAGGCCCGCCCGAATACGTGACGCAGGCGCTCGACGTGCTGAAGATCGACCGCGTCGATCACGGCGTGCGCAGCGCCGAGGACGCGGCGCTCGTCGCGCGCCTTGCCGGCGAGAAGATCGCGCTCACCGTCTGCCCGCTGTCGAACCTGAAGCTCTGCGTGTTCGACGACCTGACGAAGCACACGCTGAAGACGCTGCTCGATCGCGGCGTCGCGGTGACGATCAATTCCGACGACCCGGCGTATTTCGGCGGCTACGTCAACGAAAACTACTTCGCGACCGTCGACGCGCTGCAGCTTGGCGAGGCCGACGTCTACACGGTGATCAGGAACGGCTTCGAAGCGTCGTTCGTGAGCGCCGACGAACGCGCGGCGCTGATCGCGAAGCTCGACGCGCACTGGCACGCGGCCTGACGGCCGCGCAACGCGCGCGCCCCGCATGCGGCGGCGCGCGAAGCGCGCGCGTTGCGCTCGACACGAGACACTGAGGAGAGCTTAACGATGGACCTCTATCAAGGCACCGCCGCGCCCGCGAAGCGCTCGGCGCTCGAGCGCCACTTCGGCATCCGCGAGTCCGGCTCGCGGCTGCGCACCGAGATCGTCGCCGGCGTGACGACATTCCTCACCGCGATGTACATCATCGTCGTGAATCCCGGCATCCTGTCGCAGGCGGGCGTGCCGTTCGCAGCCGCGCTCACGGCGACCGTGATCGTCAGCTTCCTCGGCAGTTGCGCGATGGGCCTGTACGCGCGCAATCCGGTGCTCGTCGCGCCGGGCATGGGAATGAACGCGCTCTTCACGTTCGTGATGGTCCACGGCGGCAAGATGCCGTGGCAAACCGCGCTCGGCTGCGTGTTCTGGGCAGGCGTGCTGTTCGCGACACTCGCCGCGTTCAATGCGCGCAAGCTCGTCGTCGACGCGATTCCGGCGAACCTGCGGCATGCGGTGTCGTGCGGCATCGGCCTGTTCATCAGCCTGATCGGGCTCGTGAACGCGAAGTTCATCGTCGGCGATCCGGTGACGATCGTTCACGCGACGTCGCTCAACCCGGTGATCGTCACGTTTCTCGCCGGCCTCGCGGTCACGACCGTGCTCGTCGTGCGCCGCGTGACGGGCGCGCTGATGCTCGGCATCGTCGCGACGACGCTGCTCGCGATCCCGATCGGCCGCGTGTGGGGCGACGGCAGCGCGTACTGGCCCGCCGCGATCGCAACGAAGACGCTCGTCAACTGGAACGGCCTCGTTGCCGCGCCGGATTTCTCCGCGCTCGGCCAGCTCGATCTGCTCGGCTCGCTGAAGGTCGCGTACTGGCCGTTCATCTTCGTGATGCTGTTCACCGCGTTCTTCGACGCGCTCTCGACGTTCATGGCGATCTCGGAGGCGGGCAACCTGCGCGACCGCGACGGCAATCCGCGCAACATCCGCCAATCGATGATCGTCGACGCGTTCTCGGCCGTCGTGTCCGCGCCGCTCGGCACGAGCCCCGCGAACGCGTACATCGAATCGGCGGCCGGCATCTCGGCGGGCGGCCGCACGGGGCTCGTCGCGGTGGTCGCGGGCTTGTGCTTCGTGCCGTTCCTGTTCCTGTCGCCGCTGCTCTCGCTCGTGCCGGCGATCGCGACGGCGCCCGCGCTCGTGCTCGTCGGCGTATTCATGATGGAATCGATCACGAAGATCGAATGGCACCGCTTCGACGAGGCGATCCCCGCGTTTCTCGCGATGATCCTGATACCGCTCACATACTCGATCACCGAAGGCATCGCATACGGCTTTCTCGCGTTCGTCGTGCTCAAGCTCTTCACCGGCCGCCGCGGCGACGTGAAGCCCGCGATGTGGGTGGTCGCCGCGCTGTCGCTGCTGCTCGTCGCACAACTCTGATTTCAATCGATACGGATTCCCCACGATGACTCAAACCGCTTTCCGCGCCCGCCTGCTGAGGTTCGACGGCGACCCCGCGCAATCGGACGATGCGCTCGCGTACGACGAGGACGGCCTGCTGATCGTCGAGAACGGGCGCGTCGTCGCGGCGGGCGCCCATGCGGCGCTCGCCGCGCGCCTCGCGCCCGGCGCGACGCTCGTCGAGATGCGCGACAAGCTGATCGCGCCCGGCTTCATCGACACGCACGTGCACTATCCGCAGACCGAAATGATCGCCTCGCCGGCGCCGGGCCTGTTGCCGTGGCTCGACCGCTACACGTTCCCGACCGAGCGGCGCTTCGCCGATCCCGCGCATGCGCGCGACGTCGCCGAGTTCTTCCTCGATACGCTGCTCGCGTGCGGCACGACGACGGCGCTCGTCTACTGCACGGTGCACAAGCAATCGGCCGACGCGCTGTTCGGCGCGAGCGAGGCGCGCGGCTTGCGGATGATCGCGGGCAAGGTGCTGATGGACCGCCACTGCCCCGAGTTCCTGCGCGACACCGCGCAATCGGGCTACGACGACAGCGCCGAGCTGATCGCCCGCTGGCACGGCCACGGCCGGCAGTCGTACGCGCTCACGCCGCGCTTCGCGCCGACATCGACGCACGCGCAGCTCGAAGCGTGCGGCGCGCTCGCCCGGCTTCATCCGGACGTGTTCATCCAGAGCCACGTCGCGGAGAATCTCGACGAGCTCCGCTGGGCGGCCGAGCTGTTTCCCGAGCGGCGCAGCTATCTCGATGTCTACGATCACTACGGGCTGCTGCGCCGTCGCGCCGTGTACGGCCACTGCATCCATCTCGACGACGACGACCGCCGGCGCTTCGCCGAAACGGGCGCGATCGCCGCGCACTGCCCGACGTCGAACCTGTTCCTCGGCAGCGGCCTGTTCGATTTCGAGCGCGCGAACGCGCGGCACATGGCCGTCACGCTCGCGACCGACGTCGGCGGCGGCACATCGTTCTCGATGCTCCAAACGATGAACGAAGCGCACAAGATCGCGCGGATGACGGGCCATCACCTGAGCGCGACGCGCATGTTCTGGCTCGCGACGGCAGGCGCCGCGCACGCGCTCGATCTCGCGGACACGATCGGCACGCTCGCGCCGCACGCGGAAGCCGACTTCGTCGTGCTCGATCCTGCCGCGACGCCGCTGCTCGCGCGCCGCACCGCGCGCGCGGAATCGCTCGAGGAGCTGCTGTTCGCGCTCGCGCTGCTCGGCGACGATCGCGCGGTCTATCGCACGTATGCCGCCGGCCGCTGCGTGCACCGGCGCGACATCGCCGACGCGGGCTGAGCGCGCGAACGCGGCCGGGGCCGGGCCGCCAGGACGGCGGGCCGCGCGGCGCGCGCCGCCGCCGCGCGATCTCGCGGCGGTTGGCAGCCTCGGCGGCCTCCCGCGCGCGCCTGCGCGCTCGTCCGCCGCCGCAGCCGTCGCCCTCCCCTCGCTTTCGCCGTCGCGCACGTCATCGCCGTCCGGCACATGCGGCCCGTCGACGCGCGGCTCGACGATCGACGCGTCGACGGCTCGCAACAATCGTTCCCTTCGTGCCAAAAAGGCATGCTAGAATCCGCTCCTCATTGGGGAGTAGCCGCTCCGCTCGAGCCGACGCCGCCCGGCGCGCTCGTGACGGAGGCGTCCGTCAACAGACTTGGCCGTCGCGGCCATGGCGGACGCAGCCCGCAGGGCCTGGCGAGACCGATGGTTCTCCGCACGCCGCAGAGGGGCCCGGCGCGCGGCGAATCGTCGCTCGCGTTCAACCTGGCCCTGGGATATCCGTTCCGTGACCGAAGCCTTCCTGATCTCGACGGGCGCCGTCGCCCTCGCCGAAATCGGCGACAAGACCCAACTGCTTTCCCTCGTCCTCGCCGCACGTTACCGCAAGCCGCTGCCGATCATCGCCGGCGTCCTCGCCGCGACCCTGATCAATCATGGCTTCGCCGGCGCGCTCGGCGAGTGGCTCGGCATCTATCTGACGCCGGCGGTGATGCGCTGGGCGCTCGCGCTCTCGTTCATCGGGATGGGCCTGTGGATTCTCGTGCCGGACAAGCTCGACGCCGACGAGGCGAACGCGAACCGCTCGCGGCTCGGCGTGTTCGGCGCGACGTTCGTCGCGTTCTTCCTCGCGGAAATGGGCGACAAGACGCAGATCGCGACCGTCGCGCTCGCCGCGCGGTTCCAGGATTACGTGGGCGTCGTTGCCGGCACGACACTCGGCATGATGCTCGCGAACGTGCCCGCGATCCTGCTCGGCGACCGCTTCGCGCATCGGCTGCCGACGAAGCTCGTTCACGGCATCGCGGCCGTGCTGTTCATCGTGCTCGGCGCGCTCGCGTTCCTGCACGGCGGCGCATGACGGCGCGAAAGCCGCGGCCGGCCCGCGGCAAGACGCTCGCGCGCCGCCCATCGCGGCCGCCGGGCGACTGGCGAGCCGCTGCCGGACGGCGCTCGGACGGCTGATGGCCGGCCGGCGGGCGACGGAAGCGGCACCCGGCTGCCCGCGCCCATAGCCGCCGCAAACGCGGCGGCGCAGCGACGACTGACGACCGATTGCCGCACCCGCGTTGCGCGCGGCGCGCGCGCCGCTTCACGGGCGAGCCGCCCCAGCCCTCCCGCTGCGCCGCCGCCTCCGTTCTCCGTTTTCCGGCGTGCCCGTTGCAGGCGCGCCGGTTCGTCGACGCGCCGCCTGTCAACGCGCCGGCGCCGCAGCTGCGCCGGATGCGGGCATGGCCGGCACCTCGGGCACCGCACGTTCGTTCGCCGGCATCGGCGCGGGCGCGCCGTTCTTGTCGACAGGCAGCCGCACCGTGCGTACGGTGCCGTTGCCGAGCGGAAAATCGGCGAGCGCCGAGCGAGCGAGATACGGCATCGCCTGCAGCAGCGACGAGCCTTCACCCGCGTTGCGCGCGGCGACGTTATAGACCTCCGTGCCCGTCGCACGCTCGGCGATCCGGATTTCGAGCGAGCGCTGAAAGATCTGATAGCTCTGATTCACGTAGCCCGCCGGAAACGGGCCCCACGGACCGAACGGTCCCCACGGGCCGCCGCGCCAGTACGGGCCGGGGCCGAACCACGGATCGTAGTAGACGGGCTGCGGCACCGACACCCAATCGCTCTTGATGCCGTACGCGAGCCTGACGAGGTAGCGCGCGTCCTTCGTCGGCACGCGCCTGAACGAATAGGTCGACAACTCGTTGCCGACGATTTGCTCGTAGGTCGACTGCTCGAGACTGTTCTGTTGCTCGGCGGTTCGCGCGAATGCGTACGTGCGCGTCGCGTCGTTGCCGCTCCAGTTCGAAAACGCCGTGACCTGCGTCGTGACGTAGGACGTGCAGCCGGACAGCAGCACGATCAGGGCACCCGCGACGAGCGCCGCGCCGCGAATGAAGGGAATGCGTTTCATGTTCGTCCTCTGGGTCGATGGCGTCGCGCGGGCTGGCCGGGGCGTCGCGATGACCGGATCATACGCCGTCGCGCAAACGCCGCGCCGATATGGAGAAGACCGTCGGCGCCGCCGAAAAGTTCGTCGCGCGCGCCTTGCGCAAAGGCTTTGTACAATGGCCTTTTGCCGCCGCGCCGCCGCAGCGGCGCGTATTCACACTTTTCCAACGCCCACGATCGCCATGTCCGACATCGCCGCTCCCAACGCCGAGATCCGCCGCAGCGACTACACGCCGCCTGCGTTCCTGATCGATACCGTCTCGCTCGAGTTCGATCTCGAGCCGGCGCGCACGATCGTCACGAACACGATGCGCGTGCGCCGCAACCCGGACGCCGCGCCCGCACCGCACTTCGAGCTGATGGGCGAAGCGCTCGTGCTGATCGGCGCGCGCGTCGACGGCAAGCCGCACGACGCGGTGCGCGTGCACGAACACGGCCTGAGCGTCGAGAACGTGCCCGATGCGTTCGAGCTGACGATCGAGAACGCATGCGCGCCCGAGTCGAACACGACGCTGTCGGGCCTGTACGTATCGAGCGGCAACTTCTTCACACAGTGCGAGGCGGAGGGCTTTCGGCGCATCACCTACTTCGTCGACCGTCCGGACGTGATGGCGTCGTACACGGTCACGCTGCGCGCCGACCAGGCCGCGTACCCGGTGCTGCTGTCGAACGGCAATCTCGTCGACGCCGGCGATCTGCCGAACGGCCGTCACTTCGCGAAGTGGGAAGACCCGTTCAAGAAGCCGAGCTACCTGTTCGCACTCGTCGCGGGCAAACTCGTCAAGCTCGAGGAAACGATCAAGTCGGCGAGCGGCAAGGACAAGCTCCTGCAGGTGTGGGTCGAGCCGCAGGATCTCGGCAAGACCCGCCACGCGATGGATTCGCTGATCCATTCGATCCGCTGGGACGAACGGCGCTTCGGCCTCGAGCTCGATCTCGACCGCTTCATGATCGTCGCCGTCGGCGATTTCAACATGGGCGCGATGGAAAACAAGGGGCTCAACATCTTCAACACGAAGTACGTGCTCGCGAACCCGGAGACGGCGACCGACGTCGACTTCGCGAACGTCGAATCGGTCGTCGGCCACGAGTATTTCCACAACTGGACGGGCAACCGCGTGACCTGCCGCGACTGGTTCCAGTTGAGCCTGAAGGAAGGCCTCACCGTGTTCCGCGACCAGGAGTTCTCGGCGGACATGTCCGCGGGCGCCGAAGACGACGCCGCCGCGCGCGCGGTCAAGCGCATCGAGGACGTGCGCGTGCTGCGCCAGCTCCAGTTCGCCGAGGACGCGGGCCCGATGGCCCATCCGGTGCGGCCCGAGCGTTACGTCGAGATCAACAACTTCTACACGATGACCGTCTACGAGAAAGGCGCGGAAGTCGTGCGGATGTACCAGACGCTGTTCGGCCGCGACGGTTTCCGCAAGGGGATGGACCTGTACTTCCGGCGCCACGACGGGCAGGCCGTCACGTGCGACGACTTCCGCCACGCGATGGCCGACGCGAACGGCCGCGACCTCGCGCTGTTCGAGCGCTGGTACAGCCAGGCGGGCACGCCGCGCGTGACGGTTCGCACCGCTTACGACGCCGCCGCGAAGCGCTACGCGGTGACGCTGCGGCAAGGCTACGGCGACGCCGCGCCCGCCGCGCGCGACACGCAGAAAGGGCCGCTCCTGATCCCGTTCGCGATCGGCCTGATCGGCGCCGACGGCCGCGATCTGCCGCTGCGCCTCGAAGGCGAAGCGGCCGCGTCGGGCACGACGCGCGTGCTCGAGCTGACCAAGGCCGAGGCGACGTTCACGTTCGTCGACATCGACGCGGCGCCGCTGCCGTCGCTGCTGCGCAATTTCTCCGCGCCCGTGATCGTCGAATACGACTACCGCGACGACGAGCTCGCGTTCCTGCTCGCGCACGACAGCGATCCGTTCAACCGCTGGGAGGCGGGCCAGCGCCTCGCGACGCGCGCGCTGCTCACGCTCGCGTCGCGTGCGGCGGCGCAGCAGCCGCTCACGCTCGACGACGCGTTCGCCGCCGCGTTCAAGCGCGTGCTGACGGACGACACGCTGTCGCCCGCGTTCCGCGAGCTCGCGCTCACGTTGCCGTCGGAGGCCTACCTCGCCGACCAGATGACGCAGGCCGATCCGGCCGCCGTCCATCGCGCGCGCCAGTTCGTGCGCCGCCAGCTCGCGACGGCGCTACGCGCCGAATGGCTCTCGGTCTACGAGCGCCACCAGACGCCGGGCGCGTATGCGCCGACGCCCGGCGACGCGGGCCGCCGCGCGCTGAAGAACCTCGCGCTCGCCTACCTCGCCGAACTCGACGAGCCGGCCGACGCGATCCGGCTCGCCACCGCGCAATACGACGCCGCGAACAACATGACCGACCGCGCGTGCGCGCTCGTCGCGCTGCTGTCGGCCGCCGCCGCGTCGGCCGACGCGGCGCGCGCCGCCGATCGCGCGCTCGACGATTTCTATCGCCGCTTCGAGAACGAAGCGCTCGTGATCGACAAGTGGTTCTCGATGCAGGCGACGCGGCGCGGCACGCCCGAGCATCCGACGCTCGACATCGTGCGCAAGCTGCTCGCGCATCCGGCGTTCAACCTGAAGAACCCGAACCGCGCACGCTCGCTGATCTTTGGCTTCTGCTCGGCGAATCCCGCGCAGTTCCATGCGGCCGACGGCTCGGGCTACGCGTTCTGGGCCGATCAGGTGCTCGCGCTCGACGCGCTCAATCCGCAGGTCGCCGCGCGGCTTGCGCGCGCGCTCGAGCTGTGGCGCCGCTTCACGCCGTCGCTGCGCGAGAAGATGCGCGACGCGCTCGAGCGCGTCGCCGCGAACGCGCAGTCGCGCGACGTGCGGGAGATCGTCGAGAAGGCGCTCGCCTGACGGGTCCGGCGGACTCGACGGGCTCGACGGGCTCGACGCGCGATACGTTCGCCACCGCGCCGTTCGACGTTCGTGGCTGTCCCGGGACGAAAAAGCCGGCATCGCGTCATGCGATGCCGGCTCTTTCGTCGGCTCGGCGGGCGCCCGAGCGGCCCACCGCGCTGCGCCTATCGCGCTCCCGAACCGGGCGGATCGCGCTTCGCTCATGAACGGCACATGCGTCGATCGGCACCGGCGCTTGGCGCATGCGCCGCGCTCGGCGCGCCGCTCTCACGCACCCTCACACCCCTTCACGCGCATTCACGCCCCCTTCTGCGCACACCTCTTTCGCACCGCCGCGCGCCGCGTCACGCCGGCGCCGCCTCCTCGACCTTCTGCCGCACGCGCTTGGCCGCGTCGACCATCGCCGCGAGCGCCGCGTCGACCTGCCGCCACTCGCGCGTCTTCAGCCCGCAGTCCGGATTCACCCACAGGCGCTGCGCCGGAATCCGCTCGAGCGCGAGCAGGATGAGTCGCTCGATCTCGTCCGCGTCCGGCACGCGCGGCGAATGGATGTCATAGACGCCCGGCCCGATCTCGTTCGGATAGTCGAACGTCTCGAACGCGTCGAGCAGTTCCATGTTCGAGCGGGTCGTCTCGATCGAGATCACGTCCGCGTCGAGCGCCGCGATCGACGGCAGGATGTCGCCGAACTCCGAATAGCACATGTGCGTGTGGATCTGCGTGTCGTCCGCGACGCCCGACGCCGCGATCCCGAACGCGCGCACCGCCCAGTCCAGATACGCGGCGCGCTCGCGCGCCTTCAGCGGCAACCCCTCGCGCAGCGCCGGCTCGTCGATCTGGATCATCCCGATGCCGGCCTTCTCGAGGTCGAGCGTCTCCTGCCGCAGCGCGAGCGCGATCTGCAAGGCCGTCGTCGCGCGCGGCTGGTCGTCGCGCACGAACGACCATTGCAGCATCGTCACGGGCCCCGTCAGCATGCCCTTCACCGGCTTCGCGCTCAGGCTCTGCGCATACGACGCCCAGCCGACCGTCATCGGCTCCGGCAAATACACGTCGCCATAAACGAGGGGCGGCTTCACGCAGCGCGAACCGTAGCTCTGGACCCAGCCGTTGCTCGTGATCGCGAAGCCCCACAGCAGTTCGCCGAAGTATTCGACCATGTCGTTGCGCTCGGCCTCGCCGTGCACGAGCACGTCGAGGCCGTACGCGAGCTGCTTGTCGATCGCGATGCGCACCTGCTCGCGCATCGCCTCCAGATAGCCGAGGTGATCGAGCACGCCCTGCTTGAACGCGGCGCGCGCGCGGCGAATCTCCGGCGTCTGCGGAAACGAGCCGATCGTCGTCGTCGGCAGCAGCGGCAAGCCGAAGCGCGCGCGCTGCGCGGCCGCACGCACGCTATAGGCGCTCGCGCGGCGCGCGTCGGCGTCGGTCAGCGCCGCGACGCGGCGCTTGACGAGCGGATTGTGAATGCGCGCCGACGTGCGCCGCGCGGCCGCCACCACGGCGGCGTCATCGAACTCGGCCGCGACCGCCGCGCGCCCCTTCACGAGCGCGTCGCGCAGCGCGGCGACCTCGCGCGTCTTCTGCGCCGCGAACGCGAGCCAAGTCTTCAGCTCCTCGTCGAGCCTCGGCTCATGCGCGAGATCGACGGGCACATGCAGCAGCGAGCAGCTCGTCGCGACCCACAGCCGCTCGCCGAGCGCGTCGCGCACCGGCGCGAGCCGCGCGAGCGAACGGTCGAGATCGTTGCGCCACACGTTGCGGCCGTCGACGATGCCGCACGAGAGCACCTTGTCGGCCGGATAGTCCGCGACGAACGCGTCGAGCTGCGCGTCGGCGCGCACGAGATCGACGTGCAGGCCCGCGACGGGCAGCGCCTTGAGCAGCGCCGCGTGCTCGCTCGCGTCGTCGAAATACGTCGCGACGAGCAGCTTCGGCGCGCCGGGCGCGAGCGCTTCGTACGTCGGCCGCGCCGCGTCGCGCCACGCGTCGGGCAGATCGAGCGAGAAGATCGGCTCGTCGATCTGCACCCAGTCGACGCCCGCTTCCCTCAGCCGCGCGAGCAGCGCGCGATACGCGGGCACGAGGCGCGGCAGCAGCGCGAGGCGCTCGACGAGCCCGTCGCGCGCCTTGCCTAGCCAGAGCAGCGTAAGCGGGCCGACGAGCGCCGCCTTCGCGCGATAGCCGAGCGCGCGCGCCTCGCGCACCTCGTCGAAGAGCCACTCGACGCCCGGCCCGAACGTCGTCGCGGGCGAGTACTCGGGCACGAGGTAGTGATAGTTCGTATCGAACCACTTCGTCATCTCCATCGCCGGCTGCGCGGCGTTGCCGCGCGCGGCCGCGAAATAGTCGGCGAGCGTGAGCGCGCGCGCGTCGAAGCCGAAACGCCGCGGCAGGCCGCCGACGTGCGCGAGCGTCGTCAGCACGTGGTCGTACCACGCGAAATCGCCGACCGTCACGCAGTCGAGGCCGGCGTCGCGCTCAATGCGCCAGTGCTCGGCGCGCAGCGCGCGGCCGGTATCGACGAGCGCGCGCTCGGCGTCGGCCGACGCGCCGTCGCGCCAATAGCGCTCGAGGGCGAACTTCAGTTCCCGTTGCGCGCCGATGCGCGGAAAACCCAGGATGTGTGCGGTGGTCATCTCGATCCTCCAGAAGTGACCGGCAGTATCGGATTTGCCCTATCATTACTCAAACGAAAGTTTTTGCCGAACAACATGAATTTTTTTCAATATCATTCGCCGAGACGCACACTGCGATGATCCGCTCCCCGCTCGAATTCCGGCATCTGCAGACGCTCGTCGCGCTGCGCGATACCGGCAACCTGTCACGCGCCGCGCAGGTGCTGTGCCTCACGCAATCGGCGCTGTCGCATCAGTTGAAGGCGCTCGAAACGCATTTCGGGCTGCCGCTGTTCGTGCGCAAATCCGCCCCGCTCACGTTCACCGCGGCCGGCAAGCGGCTGCTCGCGCTCGCCGAGCAGGTCGTGCCCGCGATCGAGGAAGCCGAGCGCGACATCGCGCGCCTCGCGCTCGGCACGGGCGGCGCGTTGCGGATCGCGGTCGAGTGCCACACCTGCTTCGATTGGCTGATGCCCGCGATGGACGCGTTCCGGCAGCGCTGGCCGGAAGTGGAGCTCGACATCGTGTCGGGCTTTCACGCGGATCCGATCGGCCTGCTGCACCAGGATCGCGCGGATCTCGCGATCGTCGCCGAGGCCGATGCCGACGAGGCCGTCGACTATCACCCGCTCTTTCGCTTCCAGATCGTCGGGCTCGTCGGCAACGACCACGCGCTCGCGCACCAGCCGTCGCTCACGGCCGCCGATTTCGCCGACGAGACGCTGATCACGTACCCGGTGCCCGACGAGATGCTCGACATCGTCCGGCAAGTGCTCAAGCCTGCCGGCATCGAGCCGAAGCGGCGCACGTCGGAGCTGACGATCGCGATCCTGCAGCTCGTCGCGAGCCGGCGCGGCGTGGCGGCGCTGCCGCTGTGGGCGGTGGCCACCTACCTCGACAAGCGCTACGTGAGCGCGCGCCCCGTGCTGCGCGCCGACGGCTCGACGCTGTCGGGCGAGCTCTACGCGGCGACGCTGCCGGCGTTCTCGACGCGCGCGTACGCGGCCGATTTCGTCGCGACGATGCGCGAGACGAGCGCGGCGTCGCTGCCCGAGATCGAGCTGCTGTAAGCGGCGCGCCGCACGCCGCTTGCCCCCCGTTTTCGCCGAAAAACCGTCGGCCGCCGGTCGCCGCGGGTAAAATCGAGCCTATTCCTATCCCAACATCCCATGCATTCGTCAGCCTCTCGGAGTTCCCCCATGTCCATTACCCGACGCACCACGCTGTCCAAGTATCTGATCGAGCAGCAGCGTGAAACCCACAACCTCCCCGCCGACCTGCGCCTGCTGATCGAAGTGGTCGCGCGCGCGTGCAAGGCGATCAGCTACAACGTGAGCAAGGGCGCGTTGGGCGATGCGCTCGGCACGGCGGGCAGCGAGAACGTCCAGGGCGAAGTGCAGAAGAAGCTCGACATCCTGTCGAACGAGATCCTGCTCGACGCGAACGAATGGGGCGGCAATCTCGCCGCGATGGCATCCGAAGAGATGGAAACGTTCTTCCCGATCCCGGCGAACTACCCGCGCGGCGAATACCTGCTCGTGTTCGACCCGCTCGACGGCTCGTCGAACATCGACGTGAACGTGTCGATCGGCACGATCTTCTCGGTGCTGCGCTGCCCGGACGGCCAGCAGGCGACCGAACAGTCGTTCCTGCAGCCGGGCACGGAACAGGTCGCGGCGGGCTACGCGGTGTACGGCCCGCAAACCGTGTTCGTGCTGACGACGGGCAACGGCGTGAACTGCTTCACGCTCGATCGCGAAGTCGGCTCGTGGGTGCTCACGCAAAGCAATCTGCGCATCCCGGAGGACACGCGCGAATACGCGATCAACGCGTCGAACGCGCGCCACTGGTACGAACCGGTGAAGCGCTACATCGACGAGCTGAACGCGGGCGCCGAAGGCCCGCGCGGCGAGAACTTCAACATGCGCTGGATCGCGTCGATGGTCGCCGACGTGCACCGTATCCTGAATCGCGGCGGCATCTTCATGTACCCGGCCGACAAGCGCACGCCGGATCGCCCGGGCAAGCTGCGGCTGATGTACGAGGCGAATCCGATGTCGTTCATCGTCGAGCAGGCGGGCGGCGCGGCGACGACGGGCCTGAAGCGGATCCTCGACGTGCAGCCGACGGGCCTGCACCAGCGCGTGCCGGTGATCCTCGGCTCGAAGAACGAAGTCGAGCGCGTCGCGCGTTATCACGAGCAAGCGCAGTCGTAACGCAACGGCGACGTCGATAGGGGCGGCGGGACCGCGCCCCCATCGCGTCGAACGGACCGGCGCGTCGAGCGGTGCGTGCCGGCGCGCTCGCGGACTGACCGGGCGCGGCGAACGCATCGATGAACCGAAACGCGCTCTCAAGCGCGTGCGCTCCGGTTCGATGCGAAGTCGGTGGTGGCGGCGAACCGGCGCGAACCGGCCGCACGGTTCAGTTCGTCGACGAATCAGGCAGTGAGCGACGCGGCAAAAGACATCGAAAATTTTTTGGTTCATCGCAGAAAACCGTGGAGCCTTGGAGAACGATTGCGTAACCTGACGCCTGATTTTATGGATGTCAGGAGGCGGAATTGCTCGATCGCAAGGCACTTCAGGCACTGGGTTGCTGGACAGGCTATCGGCTGGAGCGGGTGGAGTGGCCGCAGGGCGATAGCCGCACGCTGTCGCTCTACCTGAAGCCGGTCAGTCAGATCATGTACTGCGAGCAATGCGGTGCGCGTTGCCAGCAGATTCATGAAACGACCGTACGGCGGGTACGTGATCTGCCGTTGTTCGAGTACCGGGTGGTGCTGCACGTGCCTCGACGCCGAGTCTGGTGCGAACGCTGCGGCGCAGCGCGGCTGGAGAAGCTGGACTGGCTGGGCCGCTACCAGCGGGTGACGCAGCGGTTTGCCAAGGCCTGCGAGAAGTTGCTGCAGGCCGCCAGCGTACAGGCCGTGGCGGCCTTCTACGATCTGGGCTGGCACACGGTCAAATCGATCGACAAGATGCGCTTGCGCGCGCGCGTGGCCGAACCGGACTGGTCGACGATCCGTTATCTGGCGATGGACGAGTTCGCGCTCCATAAAGGCCATCGCTACGCCACGGTGGTGGTTGATCCGATCGGCCGACAGGTCCTCTGGGTTGGGCCCGGACGGTCACGCGAGACGGCGCGCGCCTTCTTCGAACAACTCCCCGAAGGCGGGGCCGAGCGCATCGAAGCGGTCGCAATCGACATGACCACGGCCTATGAGCTGGAGATCAAGGAACAGTGCCCGCAGGCGGAAATCGTCTTTGACCTGTACCACGTCGTGGCCAAGTACGGTCGCGAGGTGATCGATCGGGTACGGGTGGATCAGGCCAACCAACTGCGACATGACAAGCCGGCCCGCAAGGTTCTGAAGTCCAGTCGCTGGTTGCTGCTGCGCAACCGTCATAACCTGAAGCCAGAACAGGCCGTGCATCTGAAGGAACTGCTGGCGGCCAATCAGTCGCTGTTATGCGTCTATGTGCTGCGCGACGAGCTCAAACGGCTCTGGTTCTACCGCAAGCCGGCCTGCGCGGAAAAGGCTTGGGGGCAATGGTTCGAACAGGCTCAGCAAAGCGGGATCGCCGCCTTGCAAAAGTTCGCCCAGCGCTTGCAGGGTTACTGGCACGGAATCGTGGCCCGCTGCCGCCATCCGCTCAATACCAGCGTCGTCGAAGGCATCAACAACACGATCAAGGTCATCAAGCGCCGCGCTTACGGGTACCGCGACGAGCAATACTTCTTCCTCAAGATCCGCGCCGCGTTCCCCGGGATTCCGCGATGAACCAATTTTTTGCCCACCCTCTTGCCAAGCTTCCAGTAGCTCCCTATAATCTCATTTCTCTGTTGCCGGTGTAGCTCAGTTGGTAGAGCAGCGCATTCGTAATGCGAAGGTCGGAAGTTCGAGTCTTCTCTCCGGCACCAACGGATTCAAGGGCTGCGATGCGAAAGCATCGCGGCCCTTTCCCATTTCCGACATCGCGCTTTTGCGACGTCGCGCACATCGCGGCATTCATCGCGGCACCCCATCCGCCGCCGCATCGTTTGCGGTCAGCATGCGACGACACGCATCGGTCCACGTGCGCGCCGCGAACTCCCACGGCCGCATCCGCCTTGCGCCTTGCCATGCGCTTTTCGCACCGAGACGGCGCAGCCGAATGCGATCGCCGAACGAATCGCCCACCGCCGTCGGCACAAACCACGCGCCATCAGTACAAAACCGAGAACCGGCTCACCTGCCCGCCGTCGATCGCGCGCTACCGGCTCGGCAAGCGCGTCGCGACGCTCACGGCCGACGCCGGCGCCGGCAGCGCGCTACCGGCCGATCCATCGGCCGAAGTTTGCAGTCCCGAGGCCGCCAAAGCCGAGCTCGCGATTCGCTCTTGACCGACATCGCTGCCGCGGCTGAATGCGCGCGCGCCGCGCGCCGAACCCTTCCGGCCCGCGAACTCGCCGCACTATCCAGCAAGCTTGTGCGAAGCCTCGACGCCGGACGATCCGCTGCGCGCGCCGGGTCCACACGCCGTGGTTCGTCAACCACCATCATGACAATCCGAGTCGGGATGACGGATTCGCGCTTGTCGGCAGCGAACGCCATCCTGCGCTGCTGGTGCTGCCGTTGATGGGCGTTGGCTACGCGGTCGCCGAGATGATCGAGAACGGCGGCGTCATCATCGGCGGCTCGGCGGGCATCGCGAACGATCTCGCCGAAGGCCGGCTCGCGCCCGGGTTCGATGACCGCGATCGAATCGCGTCGACGTATGAACACCGGCTCGTTGAACACCGGCTCGTATGGGCGCGGCCGGCCTCCCACGCGCCGGAGATCAGGCCGTCGATCGATTCGAATCTCGCGCTCGGCGAACAGGCGCCGGAGCTCGAACGCTGATCCCGCGACGCGCCGCGCGCGTCAATCGTTCCGGCAGGCGGGCACGTCCGCGCGTGCCCGCCGCGCGATCCTTCGGTATCCGGATCAATTGGTCGTGCGCGGGATCGGCGTTGACGTGGCATTCGCTCTCGACGACGAACGCAGGCGACGCGACGCCGCCGCTCACGAGTGCTGCGAGATCGAGACGAAAGGCTCCGACGTGAGATGGCTCTCGCGCACCGTCGCGATGACGTAACCGCCCAGCTTCGCCGTGCGCTACAACGCGTCGAGCGCGCCGGCTTTCGTGTGGCCGCCGATGAAGACGCCGCAGCAGATCGCGTGATCGGAGCGGCCGCTCGCGATCCGCTCGCCGCGCACGTTCCGACCGACGCCGCCGCCCGGGCTCCGATACACGCCATGCTCGCGCGCGTTCGATGATGCCCTTCGACAGATCGGCACCGTCGATCGCCGCATGACCGGATACTCGCCCATTGACCGCCGACGAGCCCCATTCCGCACCCGGCGTCGGGCCCTTGCGCCACGTCGCGGCCCACTCTGTGCAGCACGACTCCTCTATTCGGACAATGCGACGCTGCGGCCTTTCCCCGACATGAAACTATGTCGGCACCCGCCGTTTTCCCGAACGGCGACTATGTGGCTTCTTCAACGCGCCATTGTCATGAACCCCTGCCGCCCATGCTGACGCTTCGCGCAGCGCGTCGGCCCAGCCCGTATCGCCGGAGGAAGCATGCGCGGCAAGACTCGGCTCGTCGCGGTCGCGGCGCCCGGATGCGCGTTCGCATCGTCCCGGCCGCCGTAGATGCTCGCGCAGATGCTCGGTTTCCGCGACGCATTCGGCGCGCTTGTGCGGTGCTCGTCACCGTCCCAACCTTTCGCATCGCGAACGGCCGGCCGCGCGTTGCAGCACCGCATGCGCGCCGCTCGTCATGCCGCAAACGCATCATTCGCGCACTTTGCTTACGCTTTTATTTCAATATGCACATCGAAATCCGTTCGACAAAAAATATTTGGTCAATCCGGGTGGGATGCGTAACATTACTTAACGATCCTGACCCGCCTATTGCAGTAAATTGCGTGTGCGACGCTCCGGGATCGGCGTGCGATCCGTCACGTCACAGGCAGCGCCCGACGTCGGTTCATTCGTGGGAACTAACAAAGGAGAGGACCACCATGGCTCATGGCTTGATTATGTGGCTCATCATCGGCGCAATCGCCGGCTGGCTCGCCGGCCTGCTCGTGAAGGGCGGCGGCTTCGGGCTGCTCGTGGACATCATCGTCGGCATCGTCGGCGCCGTCATCGGCGGCTGGCTCGCCGGCATCCTCGGCATTCACATCGGCGGCGGCTTCATCAGCTCGGTGATCGTCGCCGTCATCGGCGCGGTCATTCTGCTGTTCGTGATCCGGCTATTCAAACGAGCCTGACGTATTACGACGCCGCCCGGCGCGCCGCTCGGCCGCCGGGCGCCTTCCCGCTTCTTTCTTCGCTTTTCCTCACCTCCCCCGCTCCCTTCCTTTTCCGGCGGCCGCGCGTCGCGCGTTCTTCTGCATTCCGGATCGTTCCGTCGCGCCGTCTCGCACGGCACACCGCCCAGCGCCGCGCCAGCCACGCGACATCGCATCCGTTATCGCCGCATCTATCCGATGCATCCATCCGACGCACCCATCCGCGCGCCGTTCGCCGCCGACGCCATCCGATACGCACTGGCCCTCAGGGCTCGCGACGTTGCAGCCAAGCGTCGAGCACGGCGGGCGCAAGCAGGCCGCTTTTCGCGCGGCGCGTGCCGTCCTCGCCGATCCACAGCGTGCGCGGCAACTCGCCCCGCCACCGCGGATCGAGCGCCGCGCGCAATCGCTCCGGCATCGGCTCCGCGTTCGCGTATTGCCTGACCGCTGCGGGCAGCTTCATCTGTGCGAGCGCACCGGCGAGTTCCTGCCCATGCTCGTCGAGCGAATCGAGCGCGACGCGCACCTGCGGATGGCGCCGCTGCCATTCGACGAGATGCACGGCGTTCTCGCGGCAGTAGCCGCAATCCAGCGACCACACTTCGACGACGAGCGGCGCACCGCTTCCGCTTGCGTAGAGCGACGCGACATCCGTCGCCCTCAGCGGCTGCGGCAACCGCCTTTCTTGCGCCGCGCCCGGCGCGGCATTCGCCAGTACGGCGAGTGCCGCGAGCGCGAAAGCCACCCGCTTCATCGCTGCCCCTCCACGTCGATCAACCGATAGCCGTCGTTGCGCGTGCGCCACGACAGATAGACGCGCCCTCGGTCGGCCAGCAACTGCGGGTTGTCGCTCGCGCCGGACGTCCACGCGAGCGTGCGCGGCGCGCTCCAGTGCGCGCCGCCGTCGTCGGAGCGGCGCAGCCTGATGCGCATCGTATCGCCGTCGAACGCCTTCCACACGAGCCACAGCGTGTCGCGCCGCGCGACGAGCGCCGCATGCGAAGCCTGTTCGTCCGGCGCCGCCGGATCGTCGCCGAACGCAAATGGCGCGCCGAGCGGCGCGCCGCGCGCATCGAGCCGCGAATAGAACACGTCGGCCTTGCCGTCGACGACGCCGAACCACGCGAGATGCCGCACGCCGTCGGCCGTGATCGCGAGCGCGGGCCCGTGATCCGGGCAAGCCTCGACATGCCAGTTCGAGAACGTCGCGCGCACGGGCTCGACCGCGCGATCCGCCGACGCGTGCAGCACCGCCACCGCATGATCGCGGATCTGGCCCGGAAACACATTGCGCCACGCGGCTTGCACGCGGCCGTCGGAATCGACCGTCATCGCGATCCGGCAGCATTCGCACGTGTGATCGCTCACCTTGCGTTCCGGCTCGAACGTCGCGCCGCCGTCAGTCGACACCGCGTAATAGATCGCCGCGCCATCGTACGAACGCCCTGCCCGCTGCGCGGCGACGAGGTCGCGCTTGTCGATCCATGCGACGAAGATGCGGCCTTGCGGATCGATCGTCAGCATATCGAAACGATGCGTGATCGCCTGCCGATCGCGATGCACGGTGACGGGCACCGACCACGTCGCGCCGCCGTCGAGCGAGCGTGAGAAGCGCACCATCCCGGTGTAGGGCGCATCGAGCGGCATCGACCACGTCACATAGATCGCGCGCCCGTCCGGGCTCGCGGCGAGCTTCGGCCGGTTCTCCGCGCTCGTGTAGATCGGCTCGGGCAGCGCATTGACCGTCACGGGCGGGGCCAATGTGCGCCCGGCGTCGTCCGAGTGCGCGACGACGACGTGCTGCCCTTCGACCCACGCGACCCACAGCCGATGACGCGCATCGAACGCGGCCCCCGTCGCGAGCGGCGTCTTTTGCGCGGCGCCGGCCGTCGCGGCGTCCATCGCCATGTGCGCCGCGTGCGCGGACGATGCGCCCGCGGCCGGCTGCGCGTCGTGCGCGAGCGCACCGCACGCGAACGCGGCAAGCGCGACGCCCGCCAATCGATGCCTCACAGCGACCATTTCAACTCTCCATAAAAAGTGCGGCCCGGATAAGGATGGAACACGTAGTAGCGGCGATCGGTCACGTTGTCGATGCCGAACGACGCGAGCCAGTGCCGATCGAACCGATAGCGCGCCTTCAGGTCGACGACCATGAACGAGCTGGTGCCGCCGTATACGCCCGGATTCACGTCGCTGTTGTCGAGCGCGTTGTACTGCCGCCCCGAATAGCGAACGCCGACGCTCGTCATCCAATGCTCGTCGAAGCGGTACGACGCGAGCAGGTTCGCGCGCATCCGCGGAATCCGCGGCCAGCGCGCGCCGACGTAGTTCGGATTGGCCGCATCGGCAAGCGTCTGCGCATTCGTCGCGGACACGTTCGCGTCGACGTCGAGCCCCTTGAGCGCGACGTCCTGCCCCGAGAACGCGAGCTCGACGCCGCGCACCCGCACGCGGTCGACGTTCGAGACGTTCGTGTACGTCGACGCGCCGGCAAGCGTGGTCTGGCTGTAGATCGAATTGCGCAGATCGCTCTGGAACACGCTCGCGCGCACGACGCCGAAGCCGACGTCGCGCTCGGCGGTGAAATCCCAGTCGATCGCCTTTTCCGGCTGCAGATTCGGGTTGTTGTTGACGATCGCGTTGTTCGAGATCGTGCCCTGGAACAGCTCGGCGACCGTCGGAAAGCGCGTGCCCGTCGCGAACGACAACCGCAGGCGCCACGCGCTGGCCGGCTGCCATTCGAGCGAGAGCTTCGGCGAGAACGCGGTCGCGCCGCGCTCCGCGTAGCCGAGCGTCGCGGTCGCGCCGCCGAGCTCGCCGCCGTATGCATCCCAGCGCTCGTAGCGCAGGCCGAGCGTCGCGAGCCAGTCGGGCGCGACGCGCCACGCGTCCTGCGCATACAGCGCCTGCGTGCGCGTGTTGCCGCGATAGCGGTTCACGAGCGTCGTCGGCACCGCGTTTTGCCAGTCGGCCGTGTTGTAGGTCGCGTTGCGCAGGAAATACGTATCGAAGTGGTAGCCGAACGAGAAACGGTGCCCGCGCACGTCGGGCGACTCCGCGCGCAAGTCGACGGTGCGCCAGCCGGTGCCGTCGCCATGGAACACCGTGCCCGGCCCGCCGTCCCAGGCGCCGGGCGGTGCGCCGGACGCGCTGCGCAGCACGTCGCGCGACACCTCGTAGGCGGACGCGATGGCCGACAGCTTCCAGCCGGACGCGAGCCGCGCGTCGAGCCCGAGCCCGTACAGCCAGTTCTCCTGGTCGCCCGTCTGCGGCGCGAACGCGCCCGGCGACACCGTGTAGTTGCGCCCGCCGAACGACACGTTGCCGCCGTACACCGGGTTGCCCGCCGCGTCGCGCAGGAACGTGTCGCCGTGCTGCCGGTAGTGATTCTCCCAGTGGCCGAGCGTGACCGTCGCGTCGACGTGATCGGTGAACGCGTAGCCGAAGCGCAACGTCTCGTTGAGCTGCTCGGTGCGCTCGATCGTCTGCGCGCCGACGATCGTCCGCGGCCGGCCGTTCGGCCCGATGTCGGAGACGGCCCCCGTCACCGGCACGGGTGCGCCGAGCCTCGGATCGAACGCGCCGTTCGGGCTCGCGTATTGCATCGGCTGGCTGTCGTTCTCGAGCCGGTCGAGCGACAGCGCATACCAGAAACGTCCGACGCGATCGGCGATGCGCGCGCTCTGGTGATTGCCGCCGAAGCTGTCGGCGAAGCCGTAGCCGTCGCGATAGCGCTGCGTGAAGAACTGCGTCGACACCGACGCCTCGAGCCGCTGCGGCTTGTGCGTGGTGATCTGCACGGTCGAGCCGATCGCGTTGCCCGGGTAGAGCGCGGAAAACGGGCCGTACAGCACGTCCACGCGTGCGATGTCGTCGGGCTGGATCAGCGACCAGCGCGGCGGATACGAATAGCTGGAACCGAGCAGATTGGACAGCAGGATGCCGTCCGCATAGACGAGTCCGCGCGCGCTCTGCAGCTCATTGAAGTCTCGGCCGGCGAACACTGAATTGCGGTCGCCGATGTAGCGCCGGCGCACCATCAGGTTCGGCGCGTACTTGAGCGCGTCTTCGGTCGTCACGTTGACGTGCGAATCGATCTGCTCGCGCGTGAGCGCCTCGACGACGCCGGGCGTGTCGGGCGCGAACGCGGCGCGCTGCGCGGTGACCTTGACGGTATCCAAGGTTTTCCCGGATGCGGTCATCTCCGCGGCGGCGGCCGGCGTTGAATCGGCAGGCACGGCGGCGGCCGTCGAAGCCGCGTGGGCGGCGGGCCAGGCGAGCGCCGCGGCGCAGGCGGCCGCGAGCCGCCTGCGCGCGCCGGGCGCGGCAAGTTGATGGAACATGGAAAAGCGAATCCTGAAAACGTGGTCGGCGAATCGCCGCGCACGCGAGCGTGCGCCGCGCCCTCATCGAGGACGCGCGGGCACGACGCCGGACGTCGCGCGCACGACGCGCTCATGCGCGGTGACGCATGAGCGGGCTGCGAAAATCAGACCGGAACGGTTTCAGGCGGTGCGCGCGGCTGCGCGATGCGCACGCCGCGGCGAAAGAAGACGGCGGGCCGCTCGACGCGGCTCGCATACGCGAACGCGCGGACGAATCCGGGCAACGCGGGCGTGCTCGATCCGAGCGCGAGGTTCGCGGCAAAGCCCGGGCAGTAGACGCAATGCGCGACGTGCGCGAGCGAGGCGTCGCCCCGGCGCGGCTCGCCGCCGCTGTCGACGACGATGCGCTGCGCGCCCGCTGCGCTGCACAATTCGAGCGCGAACGGCGAGTCCGCCGCGTTCGCGGCGGCGCGCGCATAGCCGACGACGGGCGACAGTACGTTGAGTACCAGCGCCAGCCAGACGAGGCTCATCCATCGCGTCGAACGTTTCATCGCAGCTTCGGGGAAAGAGGCGCGCAGTATAACAAGGCAGTTTGCGCACGCGCTTCGAAGGATGCGTATCCGTGCGGGATCACGCATTGCTGCAAATCAACGCAAACGCATGTGCTGTTTAAGCAACAGAGACAAAATCTAACGATTGAACACTGGCATAAAGCAAAGCTTGCGTTCGATAATCACTTCACCAAGGAGAGAGATCATGGACGAACGGCCGACCCGCATTCCACCTCCCGAGAAAGTGATGAGCCCGGACCCCGAGCCCGTGGCCGTCGAGTTTCTCGCCGAGTTGCCCGAGCATGTGCGCGCGTTCTTCGACGAGCAACACAGGCTGTGCACGCCGAAGTGACCGTGCATACGCCGGCGTCGCGTTCGGGTCGGTGAGTCGTCGCGTGTTCGCGAACGTTTCCGTGCATTCCACCGCTTCGTCGTTTCGGCGAGCCGCGCCCCAGCCAGCCGCATTGCACCGGGGCCATCACGGCCGGCCGGAGCGGGGTTGCCGCGCCCGCTGATCTTCCGCTTGCGCCGCGTCGCTGCGCAACGTCTTCGCTTATTCTTCTGTTTTTTCCATCGCCCGGCTCTCGCGTGCCGGCATCGCCATCGTTCACCATGAAACAGTCGCTTCGTGCAAGCTTGGCCGCCGCCGTGCTCGGCTGCATCGTGCTGAGCGCGCCCCGCATCGCCGCCGCCGACGGCGACGATACCGCGCTCACGAACCTCGTCGCGCTCGCGTCGCAGCGCCTCGCGCTCGCCGAACCCGTCGCCCACTGGAAGTGGCTCAACGGAAAACCGATCTCGGATCCACCGCGCGAGGCAGCGCTCCTGGCCGACGTCGAGCAACGCGCGACGGCGAACGGCGTCGATCCCGCATACGCCCGCGCGTTCTTCGACGACCAGATCGCGGCGAGCAAGCAAGTGCAGAACGCGCTCTTCGCCACATGGCGCGCGACGCACGGCCCGGAAGGCCCCGCGCCCGACTTGGCGACGAGCACGCGGCCGCAGCTCGACCGCCTCACGCAATCGCTGATCGCCGCGCTCGCGCGTGTCGCCCCGCTGCGCGACGCGCCGGATTGTCCGTCACGCCTCGCGCGCAGCGTCTCGAACTGGAAGACCTTGACGCGCTACGACTCCGGCCGCGAGGACGCGCTCGGCACCGCGCTGTCGCACGTCTGCACGGCGGGCAGCACCAGCGCGGTCGGCTAGCGCCGGCTCGTCGCCGACGACAGGCGGGCGAGCCGGCCTTTGCGTCCGCAGCGCGGGGATGGAAGGAACGCGTTGAACGCGGGTAGCGCGCGTGGCGATTGCAACGGCGACGGCAACGCCGGCGTGAAGCGGTCGCAAACGCGCGTTCCACCCATCCCGAAAAAATCCGCTCGCGGGCCGATACCCCGCAAGGCTGATCGCCGTCTCACGTGCCTGGCGAATACGCCCGGTCCGGCAACGCCGCGCGCCTTCCTCGCGCTCGGCGCGTCAGACAGCCGGCGCGAGCCCGCGATCGGCGGTAAACCGGCTTAGGCGGCGGCAGGCGCGGCGCCCGCGAGCGGAATCGGAATCAGTTGAAGCCCGCGCGCGAGATGCGTCTGCAGAATGCGGCGCACCGCCGGCGCGGCGCTCCGCGCGCCTTCGCCCGCCGCGCGCGCGTCGGCCGCGAGCGTCGCCGCCCGCTCGATCGACGATGCCGCGCCGACGTAGCGCCACTGATCGATCACATGAAAAATGACCTGCCCCCTTCGATAGGGCCAATGGGCTTCTAGCAAAGTCCCTTTAAACCAACTCCTGGAAAGCGGCAGGAGCGTCCGCGGTTGCCCGATGTTTCGCCGCAAACTCTGACGGCGCAAGGTAGTTCAGTGCGCTGTGCGGCCTTTGCTCGTTGTAGTCCTGACGCCATGCCGCGATGACTGCCCGAGCGTGCGCGAGCGTCGTGAACCAGTGCTCGTTAAGGCATTCGTCGCGGAACTTGCCGTTGAACGATTCGATGTACGCATTCTGCGTGGGCTTGCCCGCCTGAATCAACTTCAGCGTGACGCCGTTCGCATACGCCCACTGGTCAAGCGCGCGGCTCGTAAATTCGGGTCCCTGGTCTGTTCGCACCGCCTTGGGATAGCCACGGAAGCGAGCTGCACGGTCCAATGCCCGAGCGACATACAAACCTGAGATGCCATGGTCGACGACGATGTCGACAGCCTCTTTCGTGAAATCGTCGACGACGGTCAGGCACTTCACGCGCCGGCCGTTGGAAAGCGCATCCATCACGAAATCGATTGACCATACCTCGTTGGGTGCGCCCGGCAATGCCAGTTGCTCGCGCTCAATCATGACGCCGTGGCGCTTGCGACGGCGCCGCACAGCCAGCCCTGCCTCACGGTACAGGCGATAGATGCGCTTGTGATTGGCGTGCGTGCCTTCGCGTTCCACCAGGGCGTGCAGTCGGCGGTAGCCGAATCGACGACGTTCGTGCGCCAACTTCACCAGACGCGCCGCGAGCACCTCATTCTCGTGGTCCGGCTTCGCGTCGTAATGCAGCACGCTGCGAGAAAGCCCGACAAGCCGGCAGGCGCGGCGCTCGGAGATGTTGACCTTCTCCCGAATCGCCAACACTGCTTCGCGTTTGGCTTGCGGGCTCAGGGCTTTCCCTTGACGACAACCTTCAACGCTTCCATATCGAGCATTGCTTCGGCCAGCAGTTTCTTCAGTCGGGCATTCTCCACCTCGAGGCCCTTGAGCCGGCGGGCTTCCGAGACTTCCATGCCGCCGAACTTCGCGCGCCAGGTGTAGAACGACGCGTCACTGAACCCATGCTTCCTGCACAGTTCCTTGACCGGCATACCGGCCTCGGCTTCCTTCAGAAACCCGATGATTTGCTGTTCCGTAAAGCGCTTCTTCATGTTCGTCTTCTTCTCCGAAAACGAACTTTACTAGACTCCGGCTGGCCCTGTTTGTAGGGGGCAGGTCACGGGCGGCCGGTTCGCGGGGGGTGTCGCTCGAGCGACGGGGCCGCAGTTTGGTCGCCAATGCCGGATAGCTGGGAGTGGCATCTGCGTGGTTTAACGCGTCGGGTTCGCAGTCGGTTGACGCGGGGCGAAACGCGTCACCGAATTGTCATCCGGGCCGCTGCGCGCGTTCCCACGGCGCGCGCGGCGGCAGCTCGCGCGTTTCGCCGGGCGCAAGGCCGAGCGCGAACACGTCGAGCGCGCCGATGCCGACGCGAACGAGGCGCAGCGTCGGGAAGCCGACGGCCGCGGTCATTCGCCGCACCTGGCGGTTCTTGCCTTCGGCGATCTCGAGCTCGATCCAGGCCGTCGGGATCGCCGCGCGGTGGCGGATCGGCGGGTTGCGCGGCCAGAGCGCGCCGGGCGGCGTGATGAAGCGCGCGCGACACGGGCGGCTCACGTAATCGCCGAGATCGACGCCGCGCTCGAGCGCGGCGAGCGCGGCCGCGTCGGGCGCGCCCTCGACCTGCGCCCAGTAGCGCTTGACGAGCTTGTGGCGCGGCTCGGCGATCTTCGCCTGCAGCGCGCCGTCGTCGGTGAGCAGGAGCAGCCCCTCGCTGTCGGCATCGAGGCGGCCCGCCGGATAGACGCCGGGCGTCTTCACCCAGTCGCCGAGCGATGCGCGGGTTTCGTGCGCAGAGAACTGGCAGATCGTGCCGAACGGCTTGTTGAGGGCGATGAGGCGCATGGGGCAAGGCTCGCGGGGGAGAGGGGCGGCGCGACGCGGGCCGCGTTCTATGGCAAATGGCGGAATCTTAATGCATAATACGGAACGGCGAGTCTTTTGTCTTATATAAGACTTGCGCGGGTCTCGCATGCCGGATTCGCGCCGCCTTGTGCCGCGAGAGCGCTAGAATAGCGGCTCGCCGTTGCGGACGCAGGGCCGGCGCCGCGCGCGCCCGACCGCGCACCACCACAGATACCCACCAGCCCAGCCATATCACTGGAGTCGATCATGCCGTATCAGCACATCAAGGTTCCGGAAGGCGGTGACAAGATCACCGTCAACAAGGATTTCTCGCTCAACGTTTCCGATCAGCCGATCATCCCTTACATCGAGGGCGACGGCACGGGCTTCGACATCACGCCGGTGATGATCAAGGTCGTCGACGCGGCGGTCGAGAAGGCGTACGGCGGCAAGAAGAAGATTCACTGGATGGAGATCTACGCCGGCGAGAAGGCGACGAAGGTCTACGGCCCGGACGTGTGGCTGCCGGAAGAGACGCTGCAGGTGCTGAAGGAATACGTCGTGTCGATCAAGGGGCCGCTCACGACCCCGGTCGGCGGCGGCATCCGCTCGCTGAACGTCGCGCTGCGTCAGGAGCTCGACCTGTACGTCTGCCTGCGCCCGATCCAGTACTTCAAGGGCGTGCCTTCGCCCGTGCGCGAGCCGGAGAAAACCAACATGGTCATCTTCCGCGAGAACTCGGAAGACATCTACGCCGGCATCGAATGGGCGGCCGAATCCGAGCAGGCGAAGAAGGTCATCAAGTTCCTGCAGGAAGAGATGGGCGTGAAGAAGATCCGCTTCCCGCAGACCTCGGGCATCGGCATCAAGCCCGTGTCGAAGGAAGGCACCGAGCGCCTCGTGCGCAAGGCGATCCAGTACGCGATCGACAACGACCGCAAGTCGGTCACGCTCGTCCACAAGGGCAACATCATGAAGTTCACGGAAGGTGCGTTCCGTGACGCCGGCTATGCGCTCGCGCAGAAGGAATTCGGCGCCGAGCTGATCGACGGCGGCCCGTGGATGAAGTTCAAGAACCCGAAGACGGGCAACGAGATCGTGGTCAAGGATTCGATCGCCGACGCGTTCCTGCAGCAGATCCTGCTGCGCCCGGCCGAATACGACGTGATCGCGACGCTGAACCTGAACGGCGACTACATCTCGGACGCGCTCGCCGCGCAAGTCGGCGGCATCGGCATCGCGCCGGGCGCGAACCTGTCGGATTCGGTCGCGATGTTCGAAGCGACGCACGGCACGGCGCCGAAGTACGCGGGCAAGGATTACGTGAACCCGGGTTCGGAAATCCTGTCGGCCGAAATGATGCTACGCCACCTCGGCTGGACCGAAGCGGCCGACGTGATCATTTCCGCGATGGAGAAGTCGATCAAGCAGAAGCGCGTCACGTACGACTTCGCGCGCCTGATGGAAGGCGCGACGCAAGTGTCGTGCTCGGGCTTCGGTCAGGTGCTGATCGAAAACATGGAGTAAGCGCATCGGCATAGCCGATGTCGAGCGACACCCCGGCGGGCCGCGTGGCCGCCGGGGTGTTTCATTTTGGTGCCGCGCGTGCGCGCGTTGTCCGCACGCGAAGTGCAGCGTGCGCGCCGACTGGTGTATTGTCGGAACCTCCGCTTCGACAACACGGGAATCGATCGATGTTGCGCAGACATTTCCTTTCGAGCGCGCTGGCGGCGGCCGCCGCGTCGCTTTTCGCGCGCGGCGCGTTTGCCGCAGGCCAAGCGATGGACGGCATGCAGGGCATGGAAGGCATGGACGACATGCCGGACATGAAGCCCGCGCCGGCTCACGCGCGGCACGGCAAGCCGGCGCCCACGCCCGCTTCCGCGCTGGCCGCCGCCGACGCGCTGCCGGCGGGCGCGCCGCTTGCCGCGTTGCGCGTGCTTGCAAACGAGAGCCGCGAGCCGGGCGTATTTCGCGCGACGCTCGTTGCGCAGCCCGTCGCGCGCGCGCTCCTGCCGGGCGCCGCGCCGACGACGCTCTGGCAGTTCGGCGCCGGCACGCAAGGGCCCGCGGTCGGCCCGCTCATCGACGTGCGCGAAGGCGATGCGGTCGAGATCCGCTTCGTGAACCGGCTGCCGCAGCCGTCGACGATCCACTGGCACGGATTGCCGGTGCCGCCCGATCAGGATGGCAATCCGTCCGATCTCGTCGCGCCGGGTGCGACGCGCGTCTATCGTTTCACACTGCCGAAAGGCAGCGCGGGCACGTACTGGTATCACCCGCATCCGCACATGGCGACGGCCGAGCAGGTGTTTCGCGGGCTCGCCGGCCCGATCGTCGTGCGCGCGGCCGACGATCCGCTCGCCGGCTGGCCCGAGCGGCATCTGTTCGTGTCCGATCTGAAGCTCGCGCGCGACGGCGCGATCGCGCCGAACGACATGATGGATTGGATGAACGGTCGCCAAGGTCAGTTCGCGCTCGTCAACGGTGCGCGACGGCCGCGCATTTCGCTCACCGGCGACGAACGCTGGCGCGTATGGAACGGGTGCAGCGCGCGCTACTTGCGCATCACGTTCGACGACGGAAGGCCGTTTGCGCACGTCGGCACGGACGGCGGGCTGTTCGACGCGCCGCGCGAGGTGGCCTCGCTGTTGCTCGCGCCGGGCGAGCGCGCCGAGCTCGTCGTGCGCGCGGGCGACCGTGCGTCGCACGCGGTGCTGACCGCGCTCGAGTACGATCGCGGCAAGATGGCGATGGCGATGTCGGAGGCGGCGCACGGCAGCCTGCCGCCCGATCCCGCGCTGCCGCTCGCCGACGTCGCATTCGAGCCGGCCGCGCCGCGCGCGTTGCCCGCCCGGCTGCGCGCGGTGCCCGCGCTCGGCGAGCCGGTCGCGCGCAAGGAGGTCGTGTTCGGCGAGCAGATGGACATGGCCGCGATGATGCGCGCGGGCGCGCATGGTCGACCGGCCGGCATGCGCTTCATGGTGAACGGCGTGACGTTCGAGCCGCATCGCGCGACGCTGACGAGCCGGCGCGGCGAGATCGAATCATGGACGATTCGCAACGAAACCGACATGGATCACCCGTTTCATCTGCACGGCACGCAATTCCAGGTCGTCGAGCGCGAGATCGACGGCGAGACGACGCCCGAGCCCTATCGCGCGTGGCGCGACACGGTGAACGTTCGGAAGGGCGAGCGCGTGCGGATTCTCACGACGCAGACCGAGCGCGGCGAGCGCATGTTCCACTGCCACATTCTCGAGCACGAGGATCTCGGGATGATGGGGACGCTGAAAGTCGTTTGAAATACGCGGCGAACGCGTTGAGTCACCGAGCGCACACTCGGTTCGCGCGACGGCGTTCGAGCGCACGGCGCGCGCGCGAAAAAAAACCCGGCTGGAAGCCGGGTCAGATTGCTGACAAACCCTCGCCAAGTGGGGGATTTTTGTTTTTTAATGGCGTGATGCTGAAGACGCCCATGCCCACGCAGCACGAACTCGAGATGGTGACGCTCGAGGAACTCGTGCCGAAGGACCACCTGCTGCGCCAGATCGATGCGGCGGTGGATTTCGAGTTCATCCGCGCGAAGGTGGCGCATCTGTATTGCGCGGACAACGGGCGGCCGGCGCTCGATCCCGTGGTGATGTTCAAGCTGTTGTTCATCGGCTACCTGTTCGGGGTGCGCAGCGAGCGGCAACTGATGCGTGAGGTCCAGGTCAACGTCGCCTATCGCTGGTTCGCCCGGTTCCGGCTGACCGACAAGGTGCCGGATGCGTCAACGTTCTCGCAGAATCGCCGCCGACGCTTCACGGACACGACGGTGTATCAGGAGATCTTCGACGAGATCGTGCGGCAGGCGATCAAGCGCGGGCTGGTCGACGGTCGGGTGCTGTACACGGACAGCACGCACCTGAAGGCGAACGCGAACAAAGGCAAGTTCGATGTGGTGAAGCTGGAGCAGACGCCGGCCGCCTACACGGAGGCATTGAACGCGGCAGTGGATGCGGACCGGGCCGCGCATGGCAGGAAGCCGCTGGATCGCGACGACGATGAGCCGCCGTCTAGCAAGGACACCAAGCTCAGCCGGACCGATCCGGACAGCGGCTACATGGTGCGGGACGACAAGCCGAAGGGGTTCTTCTATCTGGACCACCGCACGGTGGATGCCAAGCACGCGATCATCACCGATACGCATGTGACGCCGGCCTCGGTGCATGACAGCCAGCCGTATCTGGATCGGCTGGATCGCCAGCGCGAGCGCTTTGAGTTCAAGGTCGAGGCGGTGGGGCTGGATGCGGGCTACTTCACGCCGGCGGTGTGCCAGGGGCTGGAGGAGCGAGGGATTGCCGGGGTGATGGGCTATCGCACGCCGAACCACAAGCCGGGCATGTTCTACAAACGGCAGTTCAAGTACGACGCGTATCGCAACGAATACGTGTGCCCGCAGGGGCAGGCCCTGCCGTACAGCACGACCAATCGGCTCGGCTATCGGGAATACAAATCCAATGCGCAGATCTGCGGGCGCTGCCCGGTACGATCGCAGTGCACGAACAGTGCGATCGCGGTGAAGGTGGTAACGCGCCACGTGTGGGAGCGCGCCAAGGAGCGGGTGGACGCGCGGCGCTTGACCGAATGGGGCCAACGCATTTACGCGCGGCGCAAGCAGACGGTGGAGCGCAGCTTCGCCGATGCCAAGCAGCTGCATGGGCACCGTTATGCCCGTATGCGTGGGCTACGCAAGGTGGCCGAGCAGTGCTTGCTGGCCGCGGCGGCACAGAACATCAAGAAGATTGCGATGCTGCTGGCGCGGAAGCGGAAAAAGGGGCCAGCGGGTCCCGATTGGCGCTTCGTGCGCATGCTGCTGCGTCTGGTGAGCGGTTTGCGCTGCAGCTTCGACTACCCGCTCGCGGCGAACCCGCAATCCTGATCCCAGAAAGACAAAACCCCACGCTCACAAAAACGTGGGGTTCGTCAGCAGTCTGAACCCGCGAATTCGCGGGTTTTTTCGTTTGCGTCGATCGACGCGTGCGACGCGGCTACGCGTGCCGGCGCTCTTCGCGGCGAGGGGCGAAACCGTGCTGCTGATCGGGGCGCGCCTGATGCGGCGGCTCCTGGCGCGGCGCGGGCGGTGGATTGTGCGGCACGGCGGGCGGCGGCGGGGCGGGGCGCGGCTCCATCCTCGGCGCTTCGGCGCGCGGCGCGGGCATGCGCGGCGCTTCCATCCTCGGCGCTTCGATCTGCGGACGCGGCGCGGGGGCCGGCGCGCGATATTCGTTGCGCGGCGCGGGCGGCGCGACTTCCTGGCGCGGCGCTTCGGGCGCACGCATTGCGTTTCGGGGCGCCGGCCCCGGCTGCGGCTGCGCACGCTCGGCGGGCGGCGGCGCGGGCGGGGCGGAGTGCGTGGGCGTCGGCGTCGAGCGAATCGGCGGCAGCGCGTTCTGCGTGGGCGACCGGTAATTGAGCGGCGCATTCGGCTCACCGCTCGCGCGTGGCCCGCCTTCGTTCGCGCGCTGCTGCTGGATCGGCGGATGCGGCTGCGTCCAGGACGGCTGCGGACGCGGCGCTTCGCCCGGCGCACGCGCTTCGTCGCGCATGCCCGGGTTCTCGACGGCGGCGGGCGGCCGCGGCACGCCGTTGCGGGCCGACGGCGCGGGAGCCGGTCGGGCCTCGGTCGGCCGGGCCGCGTCGGGCCGCATCGCGTTTGGCGGCGTGCCCGGCGCGTGCGGCGCAGTCGGCTGCGCGACGCCCGGCTGCGGCTGGCCGGGGCGCGCGATGTTCGGCTGCGCGGCATTCGGCTGAGCCGCGTTCGGCTGCGGCATGTTCGGCTGCGGCCGTTCGCCTGCGCGCGCGGCCGGATTGCCCGCGCCGGCCTGCGGGGCGCGCTCGGGTTGCGCGACGCTCGAGCGCGTGTCGACGAGCTGCACGTTGCGCATCGCCCAGCGGTTCGATGCGCCCGTGTTTTCCGGCGTGCGCACCGGCCGCATCGCATAGTTCGGCGGCACGGCGGTCTTCACGACGGGCGCGCCCGCGCCGGGCACTCGCGCGCCGCTTTGCGCGAGGTGCGCGGCGAGTTGATCGTGGTAGGCCGCCGGCACGGCCGGGTTGCGCGTGGCGACGATCGAGCGCTGCGCGACGGCCGCGGGCGGCCGGTACGCGGCGTTGCGCAGCGCGCCGGTGAAGCTTTGCCGCACCGGCGCCACGCCCGGCGCGCCCGAGCCGATGTGCGCGTTGTGCCACTGCTGCGGATCGACTTTTTGCGCGAAGCGCGACACCGGCTGACCGTGGACGAACGCGGTGGCCGGCACGGCGGTCACCGCGTTCGGCGCGCGGAAGTTCACGTACGTGTTGTGAATGTTCGTGATGTTCGTCACGTTCACCGTCTTGTTGACGTTGATGTTGTTGACGTTGTTCACGATCACGGTCTGGTTCACGTGCTGGTAATAGTGCGGGCTCCAGCCGCCCCAGCTCGGCCGCCATGGGTCGCGCGGGCCGAGCGGGAATCACGCCACGCCCGCCGCCGCGATGCCGCCGATCGCGAGGCCCACGCTCCAGTCGAAGCCGCCGCCGCCTCCGCCGACGAACGCGACGAGCGCGACGAGCGCGGGCGCGTAGCAGGGCGGCGCGCTGACGACGAGCGGGCCCGGCACCCAGGCCCACGAATCGTCGACGTACGCCCAGCGGCCGTAATGGTACGGTGCGAAGCCCCACGGCTCGTCGTCGACCCAGGTCCAGCCCCACGGCGCCTGCCAGATCCAGTGGCCGGTGCGGTACGGCGCCCAGCCGGCGGGCACCGCGCTCGGCACCCATACTTCGCCGTAGTCGGGGTTCTCCCGCCACGTTCCGTTCGCATCGAGATCCTGGTAGCCGGGGATTTCGCGCGACACGTAGCGCGCCGACACCGAGCGCTCCTCGGCCGCGTCGCGGCTCGCCACCCACTCGTCGAGGCCGTCGGACGGCGGCACGGCGCCCGTGTCCGCGACCTGTAGCGCGGTGCCCGTGAAGACGACCCGCTGGCCGGCCGACACCGGCATCTGCGTGCCGTCGCCGTAGACGGTCGCGCTGCCGCGCCGCACGGTGACGGTCGTGCTCGAGCCGTCGGGCGCGACGTCGACACGATAGTCTCCGGGCGCGCCGACCGCGAGCGCGAGGTTCGGCGTGTCGATTTCATACGACGTGCCGGGCGGCAGCTCGCGCACATGCGTCGACAGCGTGCCGAGCGGCACCTTCAACTGCGTGTTCGCATCGTCGAGATTGAGGATCGACAGGCTCGTCGACTGGCCGAGCCGCACCGCGGTCGAGCCGATGTGCAGCTCGGAGCGCGCGCCCGAATCGTTCCAGAGCTGGTCGCCCGTCGTGAGCGGGCGGTTGACGGCTGCGTACGACCAGTCGCTCGCGCCCGCGGGCTCGGTCGTCACCGCGCCCGACAGGTAGTTCAGGCGCGCGACGCGGCTCGGCGGATCGCCGCCCGTTTGCCGGGCGACACCGGCGGGCGGCGGCGCGACGTTTTGCGCGATGGCGGGCGGCAGCGCGGCGAGCATCGCGACGGCGACGAGCGTATGGCGGGCGATGCGTGTGAGCGCGAATGGATGGCGAGTGGCAAGCATGGTCATCGTTGTCTCTGTCTTGTCCGGCGTGGCAAGCGCCGTATGAGTCCACTCTATCCGCTCGGCATGTTTCAGTGACGATGGTTTTGTTATGCGATTTGACGTGCGTGTAACAAGAGTTGTCGGCACCGCGGAATTTGTCGGAGCAATGAAAGCGCGCGTCATCCGCCGGTAAGCAACGCATCGAATTCGCGTTGGCCGGCGGGCGTCACGCGCAGCACGCGCGGCTTTGCCGCGTGCTCGAGCCAGCCGCGTCGGCAAAAGCTATCGAGGAGCGCCGCGCCGAGCGAGCCGCCCAGATGCGGACGGCGCTCGCTCCAATCGGGGCAGGTGCATGCGAAGCGCCGGCGCTTCGCGCGCTGGCCGCCGATGTCGATGCCCCACTGCGCGAACTGCGCGGCGCCCGCCGCCGTCGCATCGAGCGTGCCGCCCGAAGCCGTCAGCCAGCCGCGCGACATCAGCCGCTCGTACACCTGGACCGCGAGCTCGCCCGCCATGTGGTCGTAGCAGGTGCGCGCATAGCGCATGTCGGGCGGCACCGTGCGCGCCGGCTGCGGGATCGGGCGCTGCGGCGCGGCTGCCTGCGCGACATTCGCGAGCGCCTCGATTGCCGCGGCGATGTCGGGCGTCGCGATGCGGTAATAGCGATGACGGCCGCGTACGTCGAGCGCGAGCAAGCCGCCGTCCGTGAGCCGTGCGAGATGCGCGCTCGCCGCCGACGGCGACAGACCGGCGATCATCGTGAGCTCGCCGGCGGGACGCGCGCTGCCGTCCATCAGCGCCCAGAGCATCGCGGCGCGCCCCGGATCGGCGAGCAGCGCGCCCAGGTGGCTCAGGCCGGGGAAATGGTCGTGGCGATCGGAAGCGGGCATGGTCGAACCTCGGAGCAAGGGGAGGATTCGAGTGTAGGCGCGTATCGCGTTCGATGTTTCGCGGTGCGCTGAAATATCGAATGCGTGCCGAGGTTGATCGGGGCGCCTGCGGCGGCGCGGCTCGTCGTCGCTTTCTGTGCGGGCTGGGGCTCGGGCTCGGGGCCGGGGATGGGGCTGGGCCGCAGAGCGGGTTCGCGGCGGCGCGGCTTCGGCTTCGGTTTTCGATTCATCGTCGGGCGCGGTTCACGAGACATGCGCGGCGCGCGAACGAATTCAGGCGAGGGCCGGTGGGGATCCGGTTGATGCGCGATTGGGCTCGGGGCAGATTGGACGGGGCGGGGCGGGCGAAGCCGACGTGCGGTTAGGTGGCTAAACGGCAGAATGCCCGATGCCCGGAGCCCGGAGCCCGGAGCCCGGAGCCCGAAGCCCGATGGTCGATGGTCGATGGTCGATGGTCGATGGTCGATGGTCGAAAGGTCGAAAGATCAAGAGGTCGAATGGCCGAACGCCAGTTCACCGCTACCGGCTTGCTGCGCGTGCGACGGCGACGCGCGTAGAATGCGACGTCCGATGATTGACCGGCGCGCGACGGCGACGCGCCGCTGCTCGACGAAATTTGTTCCGATGAAAATACTTGTTGCAACCCTTCTTGCCGTGTTCGTTTGCGCAGGCTGTGCGTCCGGCGGCGCGGGCGGTTCGGGCGCCGGGACCGGCCGCATCGAGATGTACGGCACGATCGATCAGGGCGTGACGATCCGCAACTGACGGCGAGTCGACGCGCGCGGCGGCGCGAGCGCGGCATCCGCACCCGCATGGGCAGCGCTGCGGCAACGGCAACGGCAACGGCAACGGCGCGAGCGGCAGCCCCGAATAGCGCCTGCGGCGCCATGTCGCAGCGCAACGTATAATCGTCTCCTTTCCCGCCACACCAGCAGAACTGGAGCCAGCCGAGATGCCCGCCACGCCCCCCGCGCCGCTTGACCGTACCGAAACCGTTTTCCGCTTCCTCGCCGAGCCGACGTCCGTCAACTTCGGCGGCAAGGTGCACGGCGGCGCGCTGATGAAATGGATCGACGAAACCGCGTATGCCTGTGCGGCGATCTGGTCGAGCCGCTATTGCGTGACGGTGAGCGTCGGCAACATCCGTTTCCAGCGGCCGATTCTCGTCGGCAATCTCGTCGAGCTGAAGGCGCGCGTCGTCGCGACGGGCCGCACGAGCATGCACATCCACGTGTCGGTGCACGCGGGCGACCCGAAGGGCGGCGTGCTGCGCCAGACGACCGATTGCCTCGTCGTGTTCGTCGCGGTCGACGAGAACGGCAATCCGGTGCCGGTGCCGCCGTTCGTGCCCGTCAACGACGAGCAGAAGCGGCTCGCGCAGTACGCGATGGACGTGCGTGCGGCGCTCGACAAGATCGTCGAGCTCAAGCCGGAGGAAGTCGCGAAAGGGGAAGTGTGAGCGTGCGCCGGCGTGCGCGGCGGGCATCCGCCCGCGCGCATGCCGGATGCCGAGTGCGCCGCATCGAGCCGAGTGAAACGCCGCGAACGATCGCGGCGTTTTTTTGTGAAGATCGATGTGCGATCCGACGACCGGGATCCGATCGGCGGGCATGCACGGTTTGCACCACGGTTCGATTCGACCTTGCGTTGTACGCGGATTGGCGAAGAAGATCGAGCGTGCTCGGATCGCGTGCGGACGATCGCGTCGGAGCGGGCCCAGGCGTGCCGGCGACCGGGCGCGGACGATCGGCCGCCCGAGCGCGGAACGTCCAGCGCCGGTGATCGAGCGGTAACGATTCGCCGCTCGAATACTGGCGAGCGGTGCGAACATCCGCAACCGATCTGCGTTCACCGGGGCGCGCCGACGTGCTCCGGGGCTTCGGCGCTTCGGCGCGCGTAAGAGAGGCCGGCCGCGTCGCTCGTGCGCCGCGTCGGCGTCAGCGGTTGCCGACCATATGCTCCGGCCGCACCCATTCGTCGAACTGCGCATCGGTCACGTAACCGAGCGCAAGCGCGGCGGCTTTGAGCGTGGTGCCTTCCTTGTGCGCCTTCTTCGCGATCTGCGCGGCCTTGTCGTAGCCGATGTGCGGATTGAGCGCCGTCACGAGCATCAGCGATTCGTTCAGCAGCGCGTCGATGCGCGCGCGATTCGGCTCGATGCCGACCGCGCAATGATCGTTGAAGCCCTGTGCGCCGTCCGCGAGCAGCCGCACCGATTGCAGCACGTTGTGCGCGATCATCGGCCGAAACACGTTCAGCTCGAAATTGCCGCTCGCGCCGCCGAAGTTCACCGCGACGTCATTGCCGAACACCTGGCAGCACAGCATCGTCACCGCTTCGGATTGCGTCGGATTGACCTTGCCCGGCATGATCGAGCTGCCCGGCTCGTTTTCCGGAATCGACAGCTCGCCGAGCCCGCAGCGCGGCCCGCTCGCGAGCCAGCGGATGTCGTTCGCGATCTTCATCAGGCTCGCGGCGACCGTCTTCAGCGCGCCGTGCGCGAACACGAGCGCGTCGGCAGCGGCCATCACTTCGAATTTGTTCGGTGCGCTGACGAACGGCAGGCCGGTGAGCCGGCCGATCTCGGCCGCAACGCCAGCCGCGAACTTCGGATGCGCGTTCAGGCCCGTGCCGACCGCGGTGCCGCCTTGCGCGAGCTCGTACAGATGAGGCAGCGCCGCCTCGACGTGACGGATGCCCTGATCGAGCTGCGCGACGTAGCCGGAGAATTCCTGGCCGAGCGTGAGCGGCGTCGCGTCCTGCAGGTGCGTGCGGCCGATCTTCACGATGTCGGCGAACGCGGCGGCCTTCGCGTCGAGTGTCGCGCGCAGCGTGCGCAGCGCGGGCAGCAGATGGTCGACGATCGCACGCGCGGCGGCGATGTGCATCGCGGTCGGGAACACGTCGTTCGACGACTGGCCGCGATTGACGTCATCGTTTGGATGCACGGCGCGGCTTTCGCCGCGCTCGCCGCCGAGCAGCTCGCTCGCGCGGTTCGCGATCACCTCGTTGAGGTTCATGTTGGTCTGCGTGCCCGAACCCGTTTGCCAGACGGCGAGCGGGAATTCGTCGGCGTGACGGCCGGCGATGATCTCGTCGGCGGCGGCGACGATCGCGTTCGCCTTGTCCTGCGCGAGCACGCCGAGCTCGAGATTGACGGCGGCGGCCGCGCGCTTGATCAGCGCGAGCGCGTGGATCAGTTCGGGCGACTGCTTCTCGGTCGAGATCTTGAAGTTCTGCAGCGAGCGCTGCGTCTGCGCGCCCCATAGCCGGGCGGCCGGCACGGCGATTTCGCCGAACGTGTCGCGTTCCATCCGTACTGCTTCGCTCATGATTGCTCCTTCAGATGACGGGGGACGCCGCGCGGGCGCGGCGCGATGCGCATGCGGGGACGGAGCCGTTCTCGCGACGGCATCCACTGATGGGCAAGCATAGCGCCGCGCGCGATTTCGTGTCGTGCCGCGTGCGATGGGCGGCGCGGGGGCGCGGAAATCGGCGAGCGCGCGGCGCGCATGCGTAGCGCGACGAGCGGGGCGATCGCGGCGGGTGCGAGCATCGATACGTGGCGCGGCGATCGTTTTTCGTCGGGGCGGCGTTGTGAGCGCGCGTGTTCGATGTGGGACGGTGGCGGCCGTTTCGTCGGCGTCGCCAGTGTCATCGGTGTCATCTGACCTGCCCCCTTCGATAGGGCCAATGGGCTTCTAGCAAAGTCCCTTTAAACCAACTCCTGGAAAGCGGCAGGAGCGTCCGCGGTTGCCCGATGTTTCGCCGCAAACTCTGACGGCGCAAGGTAGTTCAGTGCGCTGTGCGGCCTTTGCTCGTTGTAGTCCTGACGCCATGCCGCGATGACTGCCCGAGCGTGCGCGAGCGTCGTGAACCAGTGCTCGTTAAGGCATTCGTCGCGGAACTTGCCGTTGAACGATTCGATGTACGCATTCTGCGTGGGCTTGCCCGCCTGAATCAACTTCAGCGTGACGCCGTTCGCATACGCCCACTGGTCAAGCGCGCGGCTCGTAAATTCGGGTCCCTGGTCTGTTCGCACCGCCTTGGGATAGCCACGGAAGCGAGCTGCACGGTCCAATGCCCGAGCGACATACAAACCTGAGATGCCATGGTCGACGACGATGTCGACAGCCTCTTTCGTGAAATCGTCGACGACGGTCAGGCACTTCACGCGCCGGCCGTTGGAAAGCGCATCCATCACGAAATCGATTGACCATACCTCGTTGGGTGCGCCCGGCAATGCCAGTTGCTCGCGCTCAATCATGACGCCGTGGCGCTTGCGACGGCGCCGCACAGCCAGCCCTGCCTCACGGTACAGGCGATAGATGCGCTTGTGATTGGCGTGCGTGCCTTCGCGTTCCACCAGGGCGTGCAGTCGGCGGTAGCCGAATCGACGACGTTCGTGCGCCAACTTCACCAGACGCGCCGCGAGCACCTCATTCTCGTGGTCCGGCTTCGCGTCGTAATGCAGCACGCTGCGAGAAAGCCCGACAAGCCGGCAGGCGCGGCGCTCGGAGATGTTGACCTTCTCCCGAATCGCCAACACTGCTTCGCGTTTGGCTTGCGGGCTCAGGGCTTTCCCTTGACGACAACCTTCAACGCTTCCATATCGAGCATTGCTTCGGCCAGCAGTTTCTTCAGTCGGGCATTCTCCACCTCGAGGCCCTTGAGCCGGCGGGCTTCCGAGACTTCCATGCCGCCGAACTTCGCGCGCCAGGTGTAGAACGACGCGTCACTGAACCCATGCTTCCTGCACAGTTCCTTGACCGGCATACCGGCCTCGGCTTCCTTCAGAAACCCGATGATTTGCTGTTCCGTAAAGCGCTTCTTCATGTTCGTCTTCTTCTCCGAAAACGAACTTTACTAGACTCCGGCTGGCCCTGTTTGTAGGGGGCAGGTCAGCTTGACCCTGGCCATGTGCTGCACGCCCGGCCCCTTTTTTAAGATCGTTTCCGCATCGATGTCAGCAGACGGGTTACGGGTGCAACGGCCAGTCATGATGGCGTACTGGAATACGGCGCGCGAACGCTGCAACAGTCGCTTGGCGGTTTCCCGGACGCCCCGTGCTTCGATTGCGCGGATGATCTCCAGCATTTCCGGTGCTTCGATGCTGGAGATGGGGCGTGATCCGATCTTCGGGAATGCATCGATCTCCAGCGAGTGGATGACTTTCTCAGCGTAGGTCTCGGTCCATCCTACGCGCTGATTGTCGAACCACTCGCGCGCAACTGCCTCGAACGAACTAGCGGCTGCGATACGCGCCGTTCGTTTGACTTCTCTCTTTGCTTCATTGGGATCGATACCCGCCGCAAGCTTTTCCCGAGCCTCGTCCCGCTTTTTGCGTGCGACTGCTAGTGAAACGTCCGGGTACACGCCGAGTGCCAGCAACTTTTCCTTGCCGTTGACGCGATATTTGAGCCGCCAGTAGCGCTGACCGGCCGGGGTAACGAGCAGGAACATTCCGCCGCCGTCGAACAACTTCACAGGCTTGTCGCCAGCTTTCGCGTTCTTAACGGCTTTGTCGGTCAAGGGCATGGGGGTATCCCTCCAAGGGGTATCTTGAATACCCCGAGAGATACCCCCAATACCCCCGGCTGTCGCAGTACATTATGGGACGCCTACGGAATTCAAAAACCCGCAGAGCCTTATGCTATCACGGGTTGCCGGAATTCTGGGGATCGCATGAGATGGTAGATTGGTCCCCCCGACAGGAATCGAACCTGTATCTAGCGCTTAGGAGGCGCTTGTTCTATCCATTGAACTACGGGGAGCGGATAGTTTGAGCGGGATGGACCAAACCCGTGTGAATCGGGTTTTCAGCCTTGCCCTGCTTGCCTTTCGGCGATTTCTGCAATCGACTGATGACGCGGAATGACGCCCGATAACAGAGGACTTAACACCTTCTCCTCTGCATTCTTTGCTACAAATCGACCCTGTAGCATGCCATGCACGGCCCTCGTCGCTACCGTTTCCATCGGGGTAGCCCGTGCGCCAATCATCCGGTTTGTCCCTTGCCGGCGGGCTCAGCTCCGCCGACTTGGGAGCAAGAGTATATCAAAGACATGCCGGGCAAAGGGCGCGGCCGGGCTAGGGCATGCGATGTCGCATCGTCGATCAGAGGTGGCCTCGCTCATCCGGACAGTTTTCTGCGATTTTTAAGTGGAACGTCCGACGCAATCATGCTGCCGATTTGATCGCAGGTGACCTGCCCCCTTCGATAGGGCCAATGGGCTTCTAGCAAAGTCCCTTTAAACCAACTCCTGGAAAGCGGCAGGAGCGTCCGCGGTTGCCCGATGTTTCGCCGCAAACTCTGACGGCGCAAGGTAGTTCAGTGCGCTGTGCGGCCTTTGCTCGTTGTAGTCCTGACGCCATGCCGCGATGACTGCCCGAGCGTGCGCGAGCGTCGTGAACCAGTGCTCGTTAAGGCATTCGTCGCGGAACTTGCCGTTGAACGATTCGATGTACGCATTCTGCGTGGGCTTGCCCGCCTGAATCAACTTCAGCGTGACGCCGTTCGCATACGCCCACTGGTCAAGCGCGCGGCTCGTAAATTCGGGTCCCTGGTCTGTTCGCACCGCCTTGGGATAGCCACGGAAGCGAGCTGCACGGTCCAATGCCCGAGCGACATACAAACCTGAGATGCCATGGTCGACGACGATGTCGACAGCCTCTTTCGTGAAATCGTCGACGACGGTCAGGCACTTCACGCGCCGGCCGTTGGAAAGCGCATCCATCACGAAATCGATTGACCATACCTCGTTGGGTGCGCCCGGCAATGCCAGTTGCTCGCGCTCAATCATGACGCCGTGGCGCTTGCGACGGCGCCGCACAGCCAGCCCTGCCTCACGGTACAGGCGATAGATGCGCTTGTGATTGGCGTGCGTGCCTTCGCGTTCCACCAGGGCGTGCAGTCGGCGGTAGCCGAATCGACGACGTTCGTGCGCCAACTTCACCAGACGCGCCGCGAGCACCTCATTCTCGTGGTCCGGCTTCGCGTCGTAATGCAGCACGCTGCGAGAAAGCCCGACAAGCCGGCAGGCGCGGCGCTCGGAGATGTTGACCTTCTCCCGAATCGCCAACACTGCTTCGCGTTTGGCTTGCGGGCTCAGGGCTTTCCCTTGACGACAACCTTCAACGCTTCCATATCGAGCATTGCTTCGGCCAGCAGTTTCTTCAGTCGGGCATTCTCCACCTCGAGGCCCTTGAGCCGGCGGGCTTCCGAGACTTCCATGCCGCCGAACTTCGCGCGCCAGGTGTAGAACGACGCGTCACTGAACCCATGCTTCCTGCACAGTTCCTTGACCGGCATACCGGCCTCGGCTTCCTTCAGAAACCCGATGATTTGCTGTTCCGTAAAGCGCTTCTTCATGTTCGTCTTCTTCTCCGAAAACGAACTTTACTAGACTCCGGCTGGCCCTGTTTGTAGGGGGCAGGTCACATCGGGGCGGCGGGGCGTGGCGAACCCGCTGGCGGCGAAGCGAGGGGGGCCGTTCGCGTCACGCGGCGAATCGACCGTCGTCATACTGCGCTCGACGCCTTTCGGCAAAAATGAATGATCGGAGACTGACTTGCGGCGCGCATGAGCGATCGCGCGGACCGTTGCCACGATGCTTGCGTGCATACTCGCTAACGGCTAACGGCTAACGGCTAACGGCTAACGGCTAACGGCTAACGGCTAACGGCTATCCGCTAAAAAAGCCCAAAAGCCTAAGCCTGCCCTCGAGCATCCGCTCGCACGCCGAGCGCCGCGCTCTTGCGATGGAATCGCCACGTCATCAGCATCGCGACGCTCGCGAGGCCGGCCGCGAGTCCCCACCACAAGCCGCGCGCGCCGAGGCCCGCGTGGAACGCGAACCAGTAGCCGGTCGGGAAGCCGATGCCCCAGTAGCCGAGCGTCGCGGCGAGCATCGGCACGCGCGTGTCCTTCAGGCCGCGCAGGCAGCCGGAGCCGACCGTCTGCATCCCGTCGACGATCTGGAACACCGCGGCGATGCCGAGCAGCGACGTCGCGAGCACGACCGTCCGCGCGTTCGCGGGATCGTCGAGCTTCAGATAAAGACCGACGATCGCGTGCGGCGCGACGATCAGCACGAGCCCCGACAGCGACATGAACGCGACGCCGAGCCCGAGCGCGACGAAACCCGCATGGCGTGCGGCCACGGGCGCACCCGCGCCGGCCCAGTAGCCGACGCGCACGTTCGCTGCCTGGCCGATCGCGAGCGGCACCATGAACGCGACCGACGCGACGTTCAGCGCGATCTGGTGCGCGGCGAGCGACGATTCGCCGAGCACGCCGACGGTGAGCCCCGTCGCGAGAAAGAGCGTCGACTCGACGCCATACGTGATCGCGACCGGCCAGCCGATGCCGAACAGCTCGCCCATCAGCGGCAGCCGCGGCCGCGTGGCGGCGACGAAGTGCCTGAACGTCGAGCGTCCGTGCAGCAGCGCGACGAGCGTGATCGCGGTGAGCCAGATCGTGATCGTCGTGGCCGTCGCGGAGCCGAGGAAGCCGAGCCGGGGCAGCCCGAATGCACCGTGGATCAGCCCGTAGTTGAGAAACGCGTTGACGCCGACGCCCGCGAGCGACACCCACAGCAGCCGCTTCGCCGCGCCGATCGCGGGTAAGAACGAGCGCATCAGCCCGACGCCGATCAGGCTGCCGGGCGCGGCGAAGCGCAGCACGGCCGCGTATTCGCCGACGTTGCGCGCGAGCGCCGCCGGTTCGCCGAACGCGAGCAACAGCGGCTGCGCGAACGACAGCAGCGCGAACGCCGGAACCGCGAGCAACAGCGACAGCGCGAAGCCCGTCCAGTAGATATGCGGGACGCGATCCTCGGCCATGGCGCCGCGCGCGTGCGCGACGCTCACGCTGACCGACGTCAGCACGCCTTGTAGCAGCGTCACGACGACGAAGAACAGATTCGCGCCGAGGCCGCCTGCCGCGAGCGCGTCGGGGCCGAGCGAGCCGAGCAGCACGGTGTCGGTGACGCTCATCGCCATTTGCGACAGTTGCGCGATCGCGAGCGGCGCGGCGAGGCGCGCCGTATCGGCGGCGTGGCGGGACAGCGTGGGAGGCGGCGCGGCGGCCGCGCGCGTGAAACCGGTAGGCGACATGGGACGCGTTCGCACGAGCGGCCCCGCCCGCGCTTTGCTTGTTTTTTGGAAACGATCAGCTTACGAGTTTCCCGGAGCGCTGTCGACGAGACCCGCCGATGGCCTTACGGCCGACAGGGGCTCGCTATGACGCGCCGTGCACGGCGATGCGCGTGTCGCCGAGCAGCACGACCTGCCCCGCGCGGACCTTGCAGGTCTTGCGCAGCTCGACCGCGCCGTCGACCTTCACGGCGCCCGACGCGACGATCATCTTCGCCGAGCCGCCGCTGTCCGCGAGCCCCGTGAGCTTCAGCAGGTTATGCAGTTCGACGAATTCGCCGGTCAGCGTGAAATCGAGATTGGGCATGGCGTTGGAAACGAAAGCGCGCGCGCGGAAAAGGCGCGCGAAACACTAAAGCGCGTCGCGTGGCGACGGCATCGCATCATAAGCGATGCGCGGCGCGCGCGGTGTAAGGCGCGCGTCAAATGTTGTCCGGATTTCGCGCGATTCGGGGCGTTGCTTGTAAGCGAGTGTGTCGAACTGGTCAGCAAATGAAACGGTGGGTAACAGTTGGCGAGAACGGCGAACTGCGCACGAAAGCGGCTGGTCTGTACACGGACTCGCTGCATGTCGCGGCGAGCCCATAGCGGCGGGCCGGTTCGAAGGCGCGCCGTGTCCAACGACTTTGTTGAGGAGAATTGCGATGTCCAAGATTCGTGCAATGCTGATCGGTGCCGCAGTGGCGGCGATGGCGACGAGCGCTTTCGCGCAGACGGGCGGCGTGGCGACGCAAGGTTCGGCCGGCGGCTCGGCCGACGTGCTCGGCCAGAAGGCCGGCGCGAGCGCGCAACTGAACGCGGGCGGCGACGTGTCGGCTGCGTCGCCGGAAGCGGCGGAGAACGCCGTCAAGCATTCGGCGAAGAAGCACGTGAAGCACGCGAAGGCCCAGGCGAAGGCGAAGGCCGATGAAGCAGCCGAACTCGGCGCGGACGCGAAGACGAAGGCGAGCGGTGCGATCGAGGGCGCGGCGGGTACGGCGGGCAACGCCGTCGGCGGCGTGACGAACGCGGCGGGCAACGTGGTCGGCGGTGCGACGAATGCGGTCGGCGGCGTCGCGGGCGCGGCGGGCGGTCTCGCGAAGGGCGTCGCGGGCGGCGCGAACGGCTCGGTGTCCGTCAACGGCGGCATGAAGGCCGGCGCGGGCGAGTAAGCGCGGCTGGCGCGGCGCGCGGACGGTTCGCCCCGGAAGGCCCGTTCGACGCGCCGCGCTCAGGCTGAAGAACGACGGCCCGGATCGCATCGTGCGGTCCGGGCCGTCGTGTTGTCGGGGGTTTGCTTGGCGAGCGTGGAACGAGCGGACCGTTCGCACGCCGCCGCACGCGCGATGCGCCGCGCTACGAACGCCGCTGGCCTGGCGGCTGCGATGCGTTTTGCTGCGCGCCGCGCGCGGGCGTCGCGTCCATGAACATGCTGCGCAGCCACGCGGCGATGCGCGTGAAGATATCGTACGGCTCCTCGATGAAGATCTCGGGCTTCAACAGGCGCAGGTATTCCATGATCTGCTGCGCTTCCTGCTTCTGGAACGAGCCGTGCGCGATGCCGAGCCTGAGCAGGCCGCGCAGTTCGCCGAGCTTTTCGCGCGCGACGCTGCCGACGCTCATCTCGCATGCGAGCTTCGCCTCGTATACGCGTTGCCGCAGCGATTCGGCGAGTCGCCACGCGGGCGTCTGCATCCGTTCCTCGAGCGTTTGAATGTCGGTGACGGCCGACTTGATCTGCGCGGCGAGCGGATCGACGAGCGCCGCGTCGCCCTGCGCGCCGGACACGACGGCGGCGGCCCAGTCGCGGCACGCTTTCGCGAGCTCGTCGGGCGTCCATTCGGAGCGCGACGCGAAGCCGAAACCGAAGTCTCCCGCCTGCCGGATCAGGATCGAGACGACGTCCGGAAACTCCTTGTCGAGCGTGCGCTTCGCCCATGCATACTGGCCGCCCTGCAGGAGCCGCTGAACCGCGTGCTCGGTGAGCGGCACCATGCTGTCGAGCAGCTTCGCGCGCAGGAAATCCTCGAACGACGGCGTGACGAATTGCGGATCGAGCTTGAGCGACACGCGCACGAACGCGTCGTAGTCTTTGCGCAAGGAAACGACGGTGTCGTCTTTCAGCGTGAGAGTGATCTGGCCCATGTCTTTCTCGATGCTCGATGCCGGCCGGCTCGACCGGCGCTTTCGCCCGTGCGAGCCGACGTGGACGGGCCGCGTGTGCGCTGCGCCGATCGGCGGCTCGCCGTCGGCCCGCATGCCGGATGGACCGCGGCCGCGTCTGGGCCGGGGGCCGTCGCCGGGCGCGGGGCTACATCTTCTTAACGGCGGCGCGTGCGGGAACTTGAGGCCGTGCGCGCCGATGCCGCGCGCCGCCGCACGCCGCACGCCGCACGCCGCACGCCGCACGCCGCACGCCGCACGAAGCACGCCGCACGAAGCACGAAGCACGAAGCACGAAGCACGCCGCGCCGCGCCGCGCTTGCCCGGGTGACGTGGAATCAGTGTCGAGTACGCGTCGAGCCTCGCGGTTTCGGTGGACAGCAAACCGCCGAGTGGCCGAGTCGCGCTTGCGCGGAGCGCGCGAACCCGTCGGCCGGTCGGGCGACCGGACCGAATCCAAGGCGAAATCCGCAGCGGAAGCCGCCCCCGGCATCGGGGTGGCGGCCGAAGCCGTGTCAGCGCCGGAGGCATCGCCAAGGCGGACGCCCGAGCCTCGGGCCGAAGCCGCTTCGCTTCCCGTTACCGCAGCGGAATCGGCGTGCCGGCCGGCACGGGCACGGCGGTCACGCTGTTTTTCGGGCTGCCCGTCGCGATCCGGTCGCTGTAGGTCAGGTAGACGAGCGTGTTGCGCTTCTTGTCGACGACGCGCACGACGTGCAGCGTCTTGAAAATGAACGACAGCCGTTCGCTGAACACGTCGGTCTGCTGCCTGAGCGGTTCGGTGAAGCGGATCGGCGCGACCTGCCGGCACGCGATCGACGCCTCGGTCGGATCCTCGGCGATGCCGAGCGTGCCCTTGATGCCGCCCGTGCGCGCGCGCGACACATAGCAGGTAACGCCGCTCACGAGCGGGTCGTCGTACGCTTCGACGACGACCCGGTCGGAGCCCGTCAGGCGGAAGTTGGTGTTGACGCTGGCGACTTCCTCGCCGCGCGCGGTCGAGGCGATCGGAAGGAGGGCGGCGCAGGTCGCGAGGGCAGCGAAATAACGGTTTTTCATCGGCGGCGAAGCGGGGGACGTGGCGAGAAGCAGTGCACGACTCTAGCACGCCGCCGGGCGCGCGGCGGCGCGCGTCGCGACGAAAAACCTAGAGGGGAAAAGCAAAAAGGCCCGTCGCGAACGACGGGCCTTCGAAGCTGGCTCCCCGACCTGGGCTCGAACCAGGGACCTACGGATTAACAGTCCGGCGCTCTACCGACTGAGCTATCGGGGAATAAAACGGTTCGGCATGCTTGACGCCTCGAAAACGGCAACGCGAGACGGCCATGAAAAAGCCCGTTAGCAACGGGCCTTTGCAATTCTTGGCTCCCCGACCTGGGCTCGAACCAGGGACCTACGGATTAACAGTCCGGCGCTCTACCGACTGAGCTATCGGGGAACAAACAGCAGAGAAATGAGATTCTATGGGGCGCTGGCCGATCTGTCAATACCTTTGCGCATCGGTACCATCATGCGGGGTCGGGCCGCGCCCTTCAAGCGCGAGCGATCAGCGCTCGAGCAGGTGCAGCTTCTCCTGCACGTCCTTCCATTCGTTGGCGTCGGCGGGCGCGGGCTTCGTCTTCGTGATCGAGGGCCAGTCCTTCGCGAGCTCGGCGTTCAGCGCCGTGAAGTGCTGCTGGTCGCCCGGCACGTCTTCTTCCGCGTAGATCGCGTTGGTCGGACATTCGGCGACGCACACCGCGCAGTCGATGCACTCGTCCGGATCGATCGCGAGGAAGTTCGGGCCTTCACGGAAACAGTCCACAGGGCACACATCGACGCAATCCGTGTATTTGCACTTGATGCACGCTTCGGTCACAACGTGGGTCATTCAAAACGCTCCTGCGGCGGTATCTGGGTATGTATAGGGGGGGCGACGCTCGGCGCCAAAAGCGGCATTGTAACTGATGCGTCAAACCCGCATCGCGGGCTCGACTTTCCCTTTTATACCGTTTCGTGATTAGTTTATGGCGGATTGCGGGGGCGCGGCGTTTCGGCGCGGCGCCGCGCCGCATTCGGGTAACATGCGTCAACCGGAGGGCGGGCGCGCGAGGCGCGCAAACGCTCGGGCTCCGTTTCGATTTTGGCAGTCTGGAATCATGATCATCACTTCGCTGCTCGATACCGACCTGTACAAATTCACGATGATGCAGGTCGTCCTGCATCATTTCCCGGCCGCAAGCGTCGAATATCGCTTCAAGTGCCGCACGCCCGGCGTCGATCTCGTGCCGTACATCGACGAGATCCGCGCCGAGGTTCGCTCGCTCTGCGAGCTGCGCTTCACCGATTCCGAGCTCGACTATCTGCGCCGGCTGCGCTTCGTCAAGAGCGATTTCGTCGATTTTCTCGCGCTCTTTCACCTGAACGAGAAGTACATCTCGATCACGCCGTCGCAAAAGGGCGGCGGCGAGATCGACATCGAGATCAAGGGGCCGTGGCTGCACACGATCCTTTTCGAGATTCCGGTACTCGCGATCGTCAACGAGGTGTACTTCCGCAACACGCAGCGCCGGCCGGATTACCGCGAAGGGCGCGGCCGGCTGCGCGAGAAGATCAAGCTGCTCGGCGCGAAGCCCGAATTCGCCGATTGCAAGATCGCCGATTACGGCACGCGCCGCCGCTTCTCGAAGGTCTGGCACGAGGAGGTGCTGCGCACGCTGCAGGACGGGCTCGGGCCGCAGTTCGCCGGCACGAGCAACGTCTATTACGCGATGACGCACGAGATCACGCCGCTCGGCACGATGGCGCACGAATATCTGCAGGCGTGCCAGGCGCTCGGCCCGCGGCTGCGCGATTCGCAGACCTACGGTCTCGAGATGTGGGCGAAGGAATATCGCGGCGATCTCGGCATCGCGCTGTCCGACGTCTACGGGATGGACGCGTTCCTGCGCGACTTCGACATGTACTTCTGCAAGCTCTTCGACGGCGCGCGCCACGATTCGGGCGATCCGTTCGACTGGGGCGAGCGGCTCATCAAGCACTACGAGGAGAACCGCTGCGACCCGCGCACGAAGGTGCTCGTGTTCTCCGACGCGCTCGATATCCCGAAGGTCATGCAGCTGTACGCACGCTTTCGCGGACGCTGCAAGCTCGCGTTCGGCGTCGGCACGAACCTCACCAACGATCTCGGCTATCAGCCGTTGCAGATCGTCATCAAGATGGTGCGATGCAACGGGCAGCCGGTCGCGAAGCTGTCGGATTCGCCGGGCAAGAGCATGTGCGACGACAAGGCCTACCTCGCGTATCTGCGCCAGGTGTTCGGGATCACGCAGCCGCCCGACGACGACGCGGGCAAGTAACGCCGCCCGCGCGGGTGCGGACGCGGCGCCGGGAACGCGCGCGGGCGGTCCGGCAGCGTGTTTTTCGTACCGGCGGCGGCGGGCGTGCGCCGTCTCGGCCGGTATAATCGGGCCGGTATCGCAAGCCATCGTCACGAGGAGCTCATGGACACATCGGCCGCCCGCCGCAACATCCTCGCGCGCATCCGCGCGGCGCAGGGCCGCCCGGCCGAGCTGGCCGACGTGGAGCGCGAGCATGCGGCCGACTATGTCGAGCGCCATCCGGCGGGCCCGCGCCCGCCGCTCGGCGACGATCTCGTTTCGCGCTTCGTCGACGAGGCGCTGCGGCTCGCAACGACGGTCGATACCGTCGCGTCGATGCGCGATGCGCCCGCCGCGGCTGCCGCGTATCTGCGGCGCATGGGGCTCGGCACGCAGGCGATCGCGTGGCCGACGCTCGACGCGCTCGATTGGGCGGGCGCGGGGCTCGCGGTCGAATTCAGGAAGCCCGTCGACGGCGATCGCATCGGCATCACCGGCTGTTTTTGCGCGACGGCGGAAACCGGTTCGCTGGTTCTGCTGTCTAGTCCGACGACGTGCGCGTCCGCCGCGCTGCTGCCCGAGACCCATATCGCGCTCGTGAGCGCGTCGCGCATCGTCGCCGGGCACGAGGACGCGTTCGCGCTGATCCGCGCGGAGCGCGGCGTATTGCCGCGTGCGGTGAACTTCGTGTCGGGGCCGTCGCGCACCGGTGACATCGAGCAGACGATCGTGCTCGGCGCGCACGGGCCGTCGCGGGTTCACGCGATCGTCGTGCGTGACGCGTGATGCGGCCGCCGCCGCGTCACGCGCCGTATCCATTCGCATTTCAAGAGGAATTCACATGAAACGACATGCCGCCTGGGCGGGCATGGCGCTGGGAGGCGCATTAGGCGCCGCGCCCGCGCTCGCATCGGCCGCAACGCTCGACGGTGCCGCGCTTTCCGCGTTCTGGGCGGTTCCGTTCGCCGGCATCCTGTTGTCGATCGCGGTCTTTCCGCTGATCGCGCCGGTGTTCTGGCATCACCATTTCGGCAAGATCGCGGCGGCGTGGGCGGTTGCGTTCCTGGTGCCGTTCGCCGCGACGTTCGGCTTCGGCACCGCGTTCGGCACGCTGATGCACGCGCTGTTCGAGGAATACATCCCGTTCATCGTGCTGCTGAGCGCGCTGTATACGGTCGCGGGCGGTATCTGCGTGCGCGGCAACCTGCACGGCACGCCCAGGCTCAATACGGGCATCCTCGCGCTCGGCACCGTGCTCGCGAGCGTGATGGGCACCACGGGTGCCGCGATGCTGCTGATCCGTCCGCTCCTGCGCGCGAACGACAATCGCAAGCACGTCGTGCACGTCGTCGTGTTCTTCATCTTTCTCGTGGCGAACGCGGGCGGCTCGCTGTCGCCGCTCGGCGATCCGCCGCTCTTCCTCGGCTTTCTGAACGGCGTCGATTTCTTCTGGACGACGATCCATCTCGCGCTGCCGATGCTGTTCATCTGCGCGATCCTGCTCACGCTCTTCTTCGTGCTCGATACCTACTTCTATCGAAAGGGCGGCGAGGAAGGCAAGCCGTTCCTCGATCCGACGCCCGATTCGCACGGCGTGTCGATCGAGGGCAAGGTCAATTTCGTGCTGCTCGGCGCGGTGATCGCGCTCGTGCTGATGAGCGGCCTCTGGAAGCCGGGCATCGCGTTCGATCTGTTCGGCACGCACGTCGCGCTGCAGAATGCGGTGCGCGATGTCGCGCTCGTCGCGGTCGCGCTCGTGTCGCTCGCGGTCACGCCGCGTTCGGCGCGCGAGGGCAACGCGTTCAACTGGGCGCCGATCGAGGAGGTCGCGAAGCTGTTCGCGGGCATCTTCGTGACGATCGCGCCCGTGATCGTGATTCTGCGCGCGGGCGGCGACGGCGTGTTCGCGCCGATCGTCCATCTCGTCACGGGCGCCGACGGCAAGCCGGTCGACGCGATGTACTTCTGGGCGACGGGCGTGCTCTCGTCGTTCCTCGACAACGCGCCGACCTATCTCGTGTTCTTCAATCTCGCGGGCGGCGATGCGCAGACGCTGATGACGACGGGGGCGACGACGCTCGCGGCGATCTCGGCGGGCGCCGTGTTCATGGGCGCGAACAGCTACATCGGCAACGCGCCGAATTTCATGGTGAAGGCGATCGCCGAGTCGCGCGGCGTGCGGATGCCGAGCTTCTTCGCGTACCTCGGCTGGGCGCTCGCGATTCTCGTGCCGGTGTTCCTGCTGACGACGTGGGTGTTCTTCAGCGCTCAGGCGGCGCAATGACGGCCGCACGGGCGATGCGCGGCGCGATGCGCGCGCGCCGCCCGCGCGGCGCAACGGAGACGGCAATGCAGAAAATCCTGGTCGCGCGCCCGATCTTTCCGGACGTGATCGAGCGGCTCAAGCAGTATTTCGACGTCGACTGGAACGACGGCGACGCGCTCGCCCCCGATGCGCTGAAGGCGCGCCTCGCGGACAAGGACGGCGCGCTGACGGCGGGCGACATGATCGACGCGTCGGTGCTCGCGGCCGCGCCGCGGCTGCGCGTCGTGTCGAACATGGCGGTCGGCTACAACAACTTCGACATCGGCGCGTTCGACGCCGCGCACGTGCTCGGCACCAACACGCCCGACGTGCTGACCGAGACGACGGCCGATTTCGGCTGGGCGCTGATGATGGCGGCCGCGCGGCGGATCACCGAATCCGAGCACTGGCTGCGCGCGGGGCAATGGCGCAAGTGGTCGTACGACAGCTTTCTCGGCGCGGACATTCACGGCGCGACGCTCGGCGTGCTCGGCATGGGCCGCATCGGCCAGGCGCTCGCGCGCCGCGCGCGCGGCTTCGGCATGCGCGTGATCTATCACAACCGCTCGCGCGTCGCGCCCGAGATCGAGGCCGCGCTCAACGCCGAATACGTGCCGAAGGCGGCGCTGCTCGCGCAAGCCGATCACGTCGTGCTCGTGCTGCCGTACTCGGCGCAAAGTCATCACACGATCGGCGCGGCCGAGCTCGCGCTGATGAAGCCGAGCGCGACGCTCACGAACATCGCGCGCGGCGGGATCGTCGACGACGCGGCGCTCGCCGACGCGCTGCGCGAGAAGCGGATCGCGGCGGCGGGCCTCGACGTGTTCGAAGGCGAGCCGAGCGTGCATCCGGCGCTGCTCGACGTGCCGAACGTCGTGCTGACGCCGCACATCGCGAGCGCGAGCGAAGGCACGCGCCGCGCGATGGCGAATCTCGCGGCGGACAACCTGATCGCGGCGCTCGGCGCGGGCCCGCGCGCGGGCCGCCCGCCGAATCCGATCAATCCCGGCGTGCTGGGGAAGGCTCGCATATGACCGAAACCTTGTTGCTGGCCGCGATCGTCGCGCTCGCGGTGGCGCTCGTCGTCGCGCTCGTCATGCTGTTGCGCGGCGGCCCGCGCGGCGGTGGCCTCGAGCGGCTCGCCGAGCAGATCGACGACGCGAACGACGCGCACGCGCATGCGGCCGAGCGCCTCGAGCGCGAACTGCGCGCGGAGATCGTCGACGGCGCGCGCCATTCGCGCACCGAGCTCGCGGGCAACTTCGCGCAATTGCAGCAGACGCTTGCCGCACAGCTCACGAGCGTCGCGACGGTGCAGAACAATCAGATCGACGGCTTCGCGCAGCAGCTCGCGAAGCTCGTCGCGGGCAACACGCAGCAGTTCGACGCGATGCGCGACACGCTGCAGCGGCAGGCGCAGCTCGCGCGCGAAGAGCAAGGCACGGCGCTCCGGCATTTCGGCGATACGCTCAACCAGCAGCTCACGCAACTGACGCAGGCGAACGATCGCCGGATCGGCGAGGTGCGCGCGACGCTCGAGACGCGCCTGAAGGAAATCGAGGCGAACAATGCGGCGAAGCTAGAAGAGATGCGCCGCACCGTCGACGAGAAGCTGCACGCGACGCTCGAGCAGCGCCTCGGCGAATCGTTCAAGCTCGTGTCGGACCGGCTCGAGCAGGTGCACCGCGGGCTCGGCGAGATGCAGACGCTCGCGGCGGGCGTCGGCGACCTGAAGAAGGTGCTGACGAACGTGAAGACGCGCGGCACCTGGGGTGAGGTGCAGCTCGAGGCGCTGCTCGAGCAGATGCTGACGCCGGATCAATACGCGAAGAACGTCGCGACGGTGCCGAAGAGCGGCGAGCGCGTCGAGTTCGCGATCCGGCTGCCGGGGCGGCACGACGAAGGCGCGGCGGGCGGCGGGGAACCAGTGTGGTTGCCGATCGACGCGAAATTCCCGCGTGAAGACTACGAACGCCTGATCGACGCGCAGGAACGCGCGGACGCGGCGGCTGTCGAGGAGGCCGCGCGCGCGCTCGAGGCGCGGATTCGCGCGGAGGCGCGCACGATCGCCGAAAAGTACGTCGCGCCGCCGCACACGACCGATTTCGCGCTGCTGTTCTTGCCGACCGAAGGGCTCTACGCGGAGATCCTGCGCCGCCCCGGCCTGACCGATCTGCTGCAGCGCGACTATCGCGTGACGGTGGCCGGCCCGACGACGCTGACGGCGCTGCTGAACAGTCTGCAGATGGGGTTCCGCACGCTCGCGATCGAGAAGCGCTCGAGCGAGGTCTGGCAGGTGCTCGGCGCGGTGAAGACCGAATTCGGCAAGTTCGGCGACGTGCTCGCGCGCACGAAATCGCAGCTCGAGACGGTCACGCGCTCGATCGAGGCGGCCGAACAGCGCACGCGCGTGATGAACCGCAAGCTCAAGCAGGTCGAGGCGCTGCCGGGCGAGGCCGCGAACGGCCTGCTCGGCGTGGACGGGGCCGAGGCCGACGAGAGCTGACGGCGGCGTGCGTCGCGCGTTGCGTCGGCAGGGGCTTCGCGCGCATCGTGCGTGCAAAATGAAAACGGGGCGCCGCATGCGCCCCGTCTGCTTGGCCGCTTCTGGCGGCGGTGCGTTGATGTTTCCCACCGGCGTCCATCGGCGAATGCGTCGCCCGCTGCGATGGCGGCGGGCAACAGCGGCATCGCTCGCGACGACGGTCGGCCGGTGGGCCGGTGGGCCGGTCGGCCGCGCGACGCGCGCTACGCGGCGCCGTCCGCGAGCCGGGCGAGCGCGTCGCCCGCCACGCGCACGACGCGCCAGTCGGGCATCACGTCCGCGCCCATCTTCCGGTAGAAATCGATCGCCGGCTGATTCCAGTCGAGCACGGTCCATTCGAAGCGCCCGCAGCGGCGCTCGACGGCGATCGCCGCGAGCCGGCGCAGCATGCGCGTGCCGAGCCCCGTGCCGCGCTGCGACGGCTGCACGTACAGATCCTCGAGATACAGGCCGCGACGGCCGACGAACGTCGAGTAGTTGTGAAAGTAGAGCGCATAGCCGACGAGCGTGCCGCCGTTCACCGCGACGAGCGCCTCGGCGGACGGCCGCGCGCCGAAGAGCGCGTCGGCGAGATCCGCCTCGGTTGCGACGAACAGATGCGTGAGCTGCTCGAATTCGGCGAGCTCGCGCATCAGCGCGAGCATCGCGGGCACGTCGGCCGCGGCCGCCGCGCGAATCGCGATCGGGTTGCCCGCGATGGCGCTCACGCCTCCTCCGGCGCGTCCGACAGCACGATCTCGATGCCGCCGAAACGCGATGCGACCCAGTTGTACGCGTGGCACGCGATCCACAGCAGCACGAAGCCGACGATCGCGTTCAGCAGCAGCGCGCTGAAGATCGTGCTGAAGATCGTGCCGAGCCCGACCGACTGTTCGCGAAAGAATGCGTTGACGATCCCGAGCAGCACGATCGGCACGCTGAACGTCAGATAGACGAGGATCAGCGCTTTCGCGGTCTGCCCCGGCGCGATCGATGAGATTTGTTTTTTCATATGCGAGTTGCCCCCGTGGAAGTGCTGAGTACGGATTCAGATGGCGCCGTCGAACGGCAGGATGTCCACCGTCGTGCCGGCGTCGACGCGTGCGGCGTCGTGCGCGAGCACGATGAAGCAGTTCGCGTCGCTCAGGCTCTTGAGCGACGCCGAGCTTTGCGAGCCGGCGGGCACCACGCGCCAGACGCCGCTCGCATCGCGCGCCGCCCGGCCGCGCAGATATTCGGTGCGACCCGCGCGTTTGTTGATCGGCGCGTCGCAGACGGCTGGATAGCGGGGGAGCGGTTGCGCCTCGGCGCCCATCATCGCGAAGAGCGCGTCGCGCACGATCACGATGAAGGTCGCCGCGACCGCGACCGGGTTGCCCGGCAGGCCGAAGAAGAGCGCGGGCCGCTCCTCGCGCCCGCTTGCCCGAATGCGCCCGCACGCGAGCGGCCGGCCGGGGCGCATCGCGACGCTCGCGAACGTGACGTCGCCAAGCGTTGCGAGCAGCGCGCGCGTGAAGTCGGCGTCGCCCACCGATACGCCGCCCGACGTGATCACCGCGTCCGCCTGCGCGGCCGCCGTCGTCAGCGCGCCTTCGAGCGCGCCTTCGAGCGCGGCGGGATCGTCGCGCACGATGCCGAGATCGAGCGTCTCGACGCCGATGCGGGCGAGCATGCCGGCGAGCGTCGCGCGGTTGCTGTCGTAGAGGCCGCCTTCGCGCGGCGGCTCGCCCGGCGTCTGGAGTTCGTCGCCCGTCGAGAAGAACGCGACGCGCACGCGGCGGCGCACCGCGACCTCGGCGATGCCGAGCGACGCGAGCAGGCCGAGATCGGCTGCGCGCACGACGCGGCCGGCGGCGAGCGCGCGCGCGCCGCGCGCGAGATCTTCGCCCGCGCGGCGGCAGTGTTCGCCGCGCGCGACGGCCGCGGCCGGAAAGCGCACGACGTCGCCCGTCGCGTCGACTTTTTCCTGCGGAATCACGGTGTCGCAGCCGGCCGGCATCTGCGCGCCGGTCATGATGCGCACGCATGCGTGCGGCGCGATGCGAGGGCCGTCGAACGGGTGCCCCGCGAGCGCGCGGCCCGCCACGGCGAGCGCGAGCACGCCGTCGGCGGCGGGCGCGGCGAGCGCCGCGCCGTCGAACGCGTAGCCGTCCATCGCGGCGTTGTCGTACGCGGGGATGTCGAACGGCGACGCGACGTCTTCGGCGAGCACGCGGCCGAGCGCATCGCGCAACGCGACGCGTTCGACCTGCGCGACGCGTTCGGCGAAGCGCAACGCGAGCGCGCGCGCTTCGTCGACGCTCAGCGCGACGGTGTGCCCGGACGTGGCGGATGGCGTAGGCGTGGTGTGCGTGGTCATCGGTGACGAGGCGCCGCTAGGCGGATTGTGTTCGGGGTCGGCGTCCCGGCCGCCGCTTGAAACGCTCGCATCGCAGGCGGCGGGGCGGCGCGCGGAACGCGATGCGGCCCGTCATGCGCGTTCTAGGCCGGCCAAGTCCCGCAAAGAGTTTGCATTGTAAAACGCCCGCTCGTCGCTAAACGGCACTTCGACGCTCTTGTGGCGTGCGTACCACGCGCGCATCTTGCGCTCGCCGGCCGCGAGATACGCGGCGAGATCGTCGGCGAGCGCGGTGCGCACGAGCGCGAAGACGGGCTGCGGCGCGATGCCGCCATGGGCGTCGAGCGTCGTCGCGAACGCGATGTCCGCATGCTGCGCGTCGAGCGCGGCGGCGAGGCGCGCGGCGAGATCGTCGGGCAGAAACGGCGAGTCGCACGGCACGCACAGGACGAGCGGCGTGCGGGCCGCGCGCATGCCCGCGGCAAGCCCGGCGAGCGGGCCGGCGAAGTCCGCGTGCGCATCCGCGACGATCGGCGCGCGAAACGGCGCGCCGATCGTCGCGTAAGCGTCGAAGTGGCGATTCGCGCTGATGACGAGCGCGTCGACCTGCGGCGCGAGCCGGCGCAGCACGTGCAGCGCGAGCGGCTCGCCGCGCAGCGGCTGCAACCCCTTGTCGACGCCGCCCATTCGCGTGCCGCGTCCGCCGGCGAGCAAGAGGCCGGTGATCGGGCAGGCGGGCGCGGCGTGCGACGGCATGGCGGGAGCGGGGCGCATACGAATCGGGCGGGCCTAGCCGCCGATGTAGGACATTTCGACGCGCTTCGCTTCGCCCGCCGCTTCGTCGGTGGCTTGCGCGCTGCCGCGCAGTTGCGAGTAGCGGTCGGTGCGCGCCTGCCAGATGTGGCCGATCAGCGCGGCGATCTGCTCGTCGGTCGCGCCGCCGCGCACGAGGCTGCGCAGATCGTGGCCGGACGATGCGAAAAGGCACAGATAGAGCCGTCCTTCGGTCGACAGTCGCGCGCGCGTGCAATCGCCGCAGAACGCGCGCGTGACGCTCGAGATCACGCCGATTTCGCCGCTGCCGTCCGCATAGCCCCAGCGTTGAGCGGTCTCGGACGGCGTGTGCCGTTCGAGCGGCACGAGCGGGAAATGCTCGGCGATGCGCGCGATCACGTCGGCGGACGGCAGCACTTGCGCCATGTTCCAGCCGTTCGACATACCGACGTCCATGTATTCGATGAAGCGCAGTACGACGCCCGTGCCTTTGAAGCGGCGCGCCATCGGCACGATCTCGGCGTCGTTCGTGCCGCGCTTGACGACCATGTTGACCTTCACGGGCGCCAGGCCCGCCGCATGCGCGGCGAAGATGCCGTCGAGCACGTCGGCGCTCGCGAAGTCGGCATCGTTCATGCGTTTGAAGAGCGTGTCGTCGAGCGCGTCGAGGCTGACCGTCACGCGCGAGAGCCCCGCATCGCGCAGGCTCTTCGCCTTGCGCATGAGCAGAGAGCCGTTGGTCGTCAGCGTGATGTCGAGCGGACGGCCGTCGACGGTCGTCATGTTCGCGAGGCGCTCGATCAGGAACTCGAGGTTCTTGCGCAAGAGCGGCTCGCCGCCGGTGATGCGGATCTTCTCGACGCCGTGTGCGACGAAAAGCCGCGCCAGGCGCTCGATTTCCTCGAGCGTGAGCAGCGCGCTGTGCGGCAGGAACGGGTAATCCTTGCCGAACACGGTGCGCGGCATGCAGTACACGCATCGGAAGTTGCAGCGGTCCGTGACCGAGATGCGCAGATCGCGCAGCGGGCGCGCGAGGGCGTCGCGCAGCGTGCCGGTCGGCGTGAGCGGGGCGCCGGACAGATCGGGCGCTGCGCTCACCGGGGTCACGGGAATGATGCGTCGGGACATGGGCGTTGCAAGCTGAGCCAAGCTTCCATTTTAGCTGGAAGCGCCGCGCGGGGTCGGGCATGGAAACCCGCAGAACCGGAGCACAGACAAAAAAGCCCGCCTTTCGGGGGCGGGCTTTTTCGTGCAATGGACGACCGGCTCAGCGGTGCGTCGTCTCGACCTGCTGCATCGGCGTCGCGTCGACGGGCGGCAGCGGCTTGCGTTCGCGCGGCACGCGCACGGGCTGCACGATTTGCGCGGCGGCGGCCTGTGCGGCGCGCAGCTTGTCCGTGTCGGTATTGACCCAGACAAGGCCGGCGGCCGCGAGCGCCGTATCGAGGCTCACGCCCGGCGTGGTCGCCACCGAAGCCGGGGTAGGGGTCGCGGCGGCCGCCGGCACGTGCGGCTCGGCGACGGCGGCCGGCTCGCGCGCGGCGTCCGCTTCGGCCGGCGCGGCCGAGGCGGGGGCGGCCGAGACGGGCGCCGGCCGGTGCGGCTCGGCGGCCGGCGCGGGCTCCGCGGCCGGGGCCGGGGCCGGGGCCGAAGCGACCGCGCTCGCGGCCACTTCGGACGCTTCCGCGGCCGGTGCTTCGGCGGGCGCGGCTTCGGCAGGCGGGATTTCAGCAGGCGTCGTTTCGGCAGACGCAGTTTCGGCAGGCGCGGCCGGCTCGCGCGCGACGTCGGCCGTGGCCGGCGTCACGTGTGCCGGTGCGGCCGGTGCGGCTTGCACGGCTTCCGCTTGACCCGTCGAAGCCGCTTGCGCCGGTGCTTCGATGGACCGCGCGGGCACCGCCTCGGCCTGTTCCGTATCGCCGGCGGATGCCTCGGCCGCCGGTTGCGGCTCGACCTTCGCGCCGCTCTCGACATGCGCAATCGCCTCGGCTGCGACGGTCGCGGCGGCTGCCGCCGCGACGCCCGCACCCGCTTGCGCGGCATGCTCGGGCGCTTGGTTCGCTACCGGCGCGACGCGTTGTTGCGCGTGCTCGGCGTGCTCGAGCGCTTCGGCCTCGGCCGTCACGCCTTCGCTGCCTTCCGCCGCCTGCACGGCGCCCGCGACTTCGTCTTCACGCTCGCGGCGGCCGCCACGGCGGCCACGGCGGCGGCGGCGGCGTTCTTCGCCGTCGCGTGCGTTCGAATCCGCGTCGACGCCGGCTTCCGCGCCAAGCGCGTACAGCGGCTTTTCGGCGGTTTCCGCATGTGCGCTTTCGCCGCGATTCACCGTTTCGAGCGTCGCGACATGCGGGGCCGGCTTACGGCGCTCGCCGCGTTCACGGCGCTCGCCGCGCGGGGCTTCCGCGGCGTCGACCGTTTCGGCGCGCTCGCGCGCTTCGCGCTGCTCGCGTGCCTCGCGCGGCTCGCGTTGTTCACGGGGCTCGCGCGCCTCGCGGGTTTCGCGCGCCTCGCGGCCTTCCCGGTTGTCCCGGCCGCCGCGTGCTTCGCGGCCTTCGCGCGGCTCGCGGGTTTCCTTGCCTTCGCGCTCGGCGCGCGGCGCCTGAGCGCGGCCGCCGCCTGCCGCCGCCTGGTCGCGTCCACCCCCCTGCTGCGCGGCGCCGCCGCGGCGGTTGCGGTTGCGATCGCCGCCGCGTTCGCCGCGCTCGGCCTTCTCGCCGCGCTCACCACGCTCCGCGCGCTCGCGCGCCGGACGCGCAGCCGTTTCCTGCGCGGCGGGCGCCGGTGCGGGCACCGCAGCCGGCTGCGCGCCGAACAGGCCCTTCAGCCATTTCATGAAACCGCCGCCGCTCGCGGGCGCGGCGGCCACGGGCGCCGCCGCTTCCGGCGCGCTCTGGCGCTGCGGCGCGGGGCTCGGCGCCGGCCGCTCGGGCGTGATGCCCTTGACGGCCGCTTCCTGGCGCGGCTTCGTTTCCTCGGCGCGCTTGCTGTAGCCGGTTTCCGCCTCGAGCTCGCGGGCGGCTTCCTCGGCCATCTTCCACGATGCGCGCGGATCGTCGAGGCGCGCATCGTCGTGACGCAGGCGCTCGAGCTTGTAGTGCGGCGTATCGAGGTGCTTGTTCGGAATCAGCACGACGCCGACCTTGAAGCGCGATTCGATCTTGTTGATTTCCTGGCGCTTCTCGTTGAGCAGGAAGGCCGTCACCTCGACGGGCACCTGACAGTGGATCGCCGCGGTGTTCTCCTTCATCGCTTCTTCCTGAATGATCCGCAGCACTTGCAGCGCGGACGATTCGGTGTCGCGGATGTGGCCCGTGCCGTTGCAGCGCGGGCAGGTGACGTGGCTGCCTTCGGACAGGGCTGGGCGCAGGCGCTGGCGCGACAGCTCCATCAGGCCGAAGCGCGAGATCTTGCCCATCTGCACGCGCGCGCGGTCGTGCTTGAGCGCGTCCTTCAGGCGCTGCTCGACTTCGCGCTGGCTCTTGGCCGATTCCATGTCGATGAAGTCGATCACGATCAGGCCGCCCAGGTCGCGCAGACGTAACTGGCGGGCGACTTCGTCGGCCGCCTCGAGGTTCGTGCGGGTCGCCGTTTCCTCGATGTCCGCGCCCTTGGTCGCGCGCGCCGAGTTCACGTCGATCGCGACGAGCGCCTCGGTGTGGTCGATCACGATCGCGCCGCCCGACGGCAGCGGCACCGTGCGCGAGTACGCGGTTTCGATCTGGTGCTCGATCTGGAAGCGCGAGAAGAGGGGCACGTCGTCGTGATAGCGCTTCACCTTGCCGACGTTGTCGGGCATCACGATGTCCATGAACGCGCGCGCCTGATCGTGGATCTCGGTCGTGTCGATCAGGATTTCGCCGATGTCCGGCTGGAAATAGTCCCGGATCGCTCGGATCACGAGGCTCGATTCGAGGTAGATCAGCATCGGCTGGCCGGGGTGGCCGCTTTGCGACGCCGCCTCGATCGCGCGCCAGAGCTGCAGCAGGTAGTTCAGGTCCCACTGCAGTTCCTCGGCGCTGCGGCCGATGCCCGCGGTGCGGGCGATCATGCTCATGCCGTCGGGGATCTGCAGTTGCGCCATCGTCTCGCGCAGTTCCTGGCGCTCGTCGCCCTCGATGCGGCGCGACACGCCGCCGCCGCGCGGGTTGTTCGGCATCAGCACGAGGTAGCGGCCGGCGAGCGAGATGAAGGTGGTAAGCGCCGCGCCCTTGTTGCCGCGCTCTTCCTTCTCGACCTGGACGATCAGCTCCTGGCCCTCGCGCAGCGCGTCCTGGATGCGCGCGGAGCGCATGTCGACGCCTTCCTTGAAGTACTGGCGGGCGACTTCCTTGAACGGCAGGAAGCCGTGGCGGTCTTCGCCGTAATTGACGAAGCAGGCTTCGAGCGACGGTTCGATGCGGGTGACGACGCCCTTGTAGATGTTGCCTTTGCGCTGTTCGCGGCCGGCGGTTTCGATATCGATATCGATGAGCTTCTGCCCATCGACGATGGCGACGCGCAGTTCTTCCTGCTGCGTCGCATTGAACAGCATGCGTTTCATTGAACGACTCCAGGCGGCTCTGCCGGCGGCGCGCTCCGGTTGTCAGGCGGAGCGCGGGACGACGTCAGGCCGCGCCTTGTTGTGTTGTCACAAGCACGCTGGAGCGGGAATGATGGCGGGAGAATGGCCTGACGAGGCGCGAACCCATACGGCGGGTCGCGGCCAGAGGGCGCCTGCGAACACGGCTTCAAAGCACACGGCGTCGACACTCCGCGCGCCGCAGGGCGCGCTAAGCCTCCGACCGGGCACTGCCGCGGGGCGCGGCGCAAGTTGCGCGCGGCGCCGGGTGGCGGCATATGCTGCGGCTCGGCCGCAGCGGGGAGTATCGAATCCAGCCCGACTTTCCCGCCTGGGGTGTTCCTTCCTTGGTTTTGACGTCGCCAAGCCCCGCGCTCTCGCGGGGCCATATCGGGCGCACGCCGTTCTATTCGCAACAGGAGGCTGCGCCGGGCCTACATCGTGCCGCGCCGCAGCCGCCAACAAATTCTTTTTGTCCAACATTCCGTTACCGCGGCACGGCTCAAACCGAATCCGCTTGTGGGCGCGATCCCTGCCTGAGCGGGGTGCCGTGCGTGCAACTTGCTGCTTTCATTCATGAGGACGAGCAGCACGCCCCGGGCGCAAGTAAAATAACAGTTTGCGCTTGCGCCTCGCGCAGTCCGCCCGAAAAATAACAGTTTGCGCTTGCGCCTCGCGCAGTCCGCCCGAAAACCGGCCGATCAGGCCGCTCCGCTACGGAAGGCTGCGCAAAATTATATTCAGTATGAATGAGTTAGGCAAAAAATCCCATAATTCGGTCGCAAGCGGTCAGGTTTCGCTCATCGAGATCGACGAAAGCGCGGCCGGGCAGCGCATCGACAACTTCCTGCTGCGCGTCTGCAAGGGCGTGCCGAAGAGTCATATTTACCGGATCCTGCGCAGCGGCGAAGTCCGCGTGAACAAGGGCAGAATCGATGCGCAGTACCGGCTCGCGTTCGGCGACGTCGTGCGCGTGCCGCCCGTGCGCGTCGCGGCGGCGGACCTCGCGCGCGCGGCCGGCCCGGCGCCCGTGCCCGCCGCGGAATTCGAGATCCTGTTCGAGGACGACGCGATCATCGTGCTGAACAAGCCGGCGGGCGTCGCCGTGCACGGCGGCAGCGGCGTCGCGTTCGGCGTGATCGAGCAGATGCGCCATGCGCGGCCGCACGCGAAATTCCTCGAACTCGCGCACCGGCTCGACCGCGAGACCTCGGGCATCCTGATGCTCGCGAAGAAGCGCTCGGCGCTCGTCGGGCTGCACGAGCAGATTCGCGAGAACCGGATGGACAAGCGCTACTTCGCCTGCGTGCATGGCGACTGGGCGGCCGACTGGGGCCGCCGCCGCGTGGTGAAGGCGCCCCTTTTCAAGTACGCGACGCCCGACGGCGAGCGGCGCGTGCGGGTTCAGGAGGACGGCCTGCCGTCGCACACGGTGTTCAATCTCGTCGACCGCTGGCCGGACTACGCGCTCGTCGAAGCGGAACTCAAGACGGGGCGGACCCATCAGATCCGCGTGCACCTCGCGCATCTCGGCCTGCCGATCGTCGGCGACGCCAAGTACGGCGATTTCGCGCTGAACAAGGCGCTTGCGCGCGCGAACGCGGTGCCGTCGATCAAGCGGATGTTCCTGCACGCGCATCGGCTGCGCCTCGCGCATCCGCTGACGGGCGAGCCGCTGCAGTTCGACGCGCCGCTGCCCGCCGAGTGCCGGCAATTCATCGATCAACTCTCCGACTTGCGCGACACCGCGTGACCAGCATGGCCCGACAGCAATTTGATCTGATCGTCTTCGACTGGGACGGCACGCTGATGGATTCGACCGCGCACATCGCGCAGTGCTGCAGGAATTGTCGCGCGAATTGGGGCAGGATCTGGCCCGCACCGTGATGATCGGCGACACCACGCACGATCTGCAGATGGCGGCGAGCGCGGGCGCCGCGGGCGTCGGCGTCGCGTACGGCGCGCATTCGGCCGACGCGCTCGCGGCGCTGTCGCCGCGCTTCGTCGCGGCCGACGTCGCGGCGCTCGCCGGCTGGCTGCGGGAGCACGCATGACGGGCGATGGCGACGCGCGCTTCGTGTGCGCGGCCGACGCGCTCGTCGACGGCGGCGAGGGCGTGCGGCTCGACGCGACGCTGCGCGGCGAGCCCGCCGTCGTGTTCTTCGTGCGCTACGCCGGGCGCGCGTACGGTTACCTGAACCGCTGCGCGCACGTGCCGATGGAACTAGACTGGATCGAGGGACAGTTCTTCGAATCGTCGGGCTTATACTTGATGTGCGCGACGCACGGCGCGATCTACGAGCCCGAGACGGGCAAGTGCGTCGGCGGCCCATGCCGCGGCGCGCGGCTGCGCGCCGTCCGGGTCGACGAGCGCGACACGCCCGACGGCCGCGCGGTGTTCTGGCTGCCCGACGGCGATTTGCGGCCGGCCCCTTCTGACCACTGACTTTCACGCATGTCCGATCAAATCAATCCGCCCGATTCGTCTTCGTCCCCCGCTGCGAACGCCGCCCCCCGAGAACCGAGTTGGGAGCGCGCCGTGCTCGAGCGCGTCGCGCTCGCGGCGATCAAGGAGCAGCGCGCCGCGCGGCGCTGGAGGATCTTCTTTCGCTTCGCGTTCCTCGCCGTGCTCGGCGCGCTCGCGTTCGCGTTCCTCAGCGTGTCCGGCGACGGCGGCAAGCTCGCGAGCGGCCGCCACACGGCGGTCGTGACGATCGACGGCGAGATCGCCGCGAGCACCAACGCGAACGCCGAGGACATCAACACGGCGCTCGACAGCGCGTTCGAGGATTCGGGCACGGTCGGCGTCGTGCTGAAGATCAACAGCCCGGGCGGCAGCCCGGTGCAGGCGGGCATCGTCTACGACGAGATCCGGCGGCTGCGCAAGAAGTATCCGGCGAAGCCGCTTTACGTCGTCGTCTCCGACATGTGCGCGTCGGGCGGCTACTACATCGCGGCGGCGGCGGACAAGATCTACGTCGACAAGGCGAGCATCGTCGGCTCGATCGGCGTGCTGATGGACGGGTTCGGCTTCACCGGCCTGATGGGCAAGCTGGGCGTCGAGCGGCGCCTGCATACGTCGGGCGAGAACAAGGGCTTCTTCGATCCGTTCTCGCCGGAGACGCCGAAGATGGATGCGCACGCGCAGGAAATGCTCGACGAGATCCACGCGCAGTTCATCAAGGCGGTGAAGGACGGCCGCGGCGCGCGCCTGCACGAATCGCCGGACATTTTCTCCGGGCTTTTCTGGACGGGCGCGAAGAGCATCGAGCTCGGCCTCGCCGACGATTACGGGACGACCGATACCGTCGCGCGCGACGTGCTGAAGGCGCCCGACCTCGTCGACTACACGGTCAAGGAAAGCCTGACCGATCGCGTCGCGCGCCGCTTCGGCGCGGCGCTCGGCAAGGCCGCGCTGAAGGCGGCCGTCGCCGGCGGCGAGCTGAAGCTGCGCTGAAGGCGCGGGCCGCTTCGCGCGGCTCGCGCCGGTTCGCGTCAGCTCGCGAGCAGCAGGAAGATCGCGGGGCGCTTGTGCAGATCGGGCACGGGCGCCTTTTTCCATTGTGCCGCCGGGCGGCTTGCGATCGTCTCGGTCGCGAGCGTCAGGTCGGCCGCGACGCACACGAGCGTCGACGGCGCGCACGTCGCGACGAGTGCATCGAGCATCGCGTGATTGCGGTACGGCGTCTCGATGAAGATCTGCGTCTGATTCGCGTGGCGCGACTGCTGCTCGAGTTCGCGCAGGCGCTTCGCGCGCGCGGCGGCGTCGACGGGCAGGTAGCCGTGGAACGCGAAGCTCTGCCCGTTCAGCCCGGAGGCCATCAGCGCGAGCAGGATCGAGCTCGGCCCGACGAGCGGCACGACCTTTACGCCGCGCTCGTGCGCGCGCCGCACGAGCAGCGCGCCGGGATCGGCGACGGCGGGGCAGCCGGCTTCCGACACGAGCCCCGCGTCGGCGCCCGCGAGCACCGGCGCGAGCAGCCGGTCGATCTCGCTCGCGGGCGTCTTCACGTTCAGCTCGCGAATCTCGATTTCCTGGATCGGCCGTTCGGTGCCGATTTTCTTCAGGAACGCGCGGGTCGTCTTCGCGTTCTTGCCGATGTAATAGCCGAGCGACGCGGCGCGCGCCTGCACGGCGGCGGGCAGCACGGCGGCGAGCATCGCGGCGTCGCCGTCGCCGAGCGTGTTCGGAATCAGATAGAGCGTGCCTGCCGTCATCGTCCGTTCACTCCGTCGGCGGCGGGCGCCGGCGCGCCGAAGAGAGGATAGCCCGCCGCGCGCAGCATCCGCGTGAGCGCGATGAGCGGCAGGCCGACGAGCGCGGTCGGGTCGTCGGAATCGATCGCGTCGAGGAGCGCGATGCCGAGCCCTTCCGATTTCGCGCTGCCCGCGACGTCATACGGCGTCTCCGCGCGCAAATAGGCGTCGAGTTCGACGTCGGTCAACGTGCGAAACCGCACACGCGTCACGATGTCCTCGCTCTGCGTCGCGCCGCTGCGGCTGTCATACAGGCAAAGCGCGCTGTGGAATTCGACATCGCGGCCGCGCATCGCCTGCAGTTGCGCGAGTGCGCGCGCGTGCGTGCCCGGCTTGCCGATCTGCAGCCCGTCGAAGGTTGCGACCTGGTCGGAGCCGATCACGAGCGCGCCGTGAGGCGCCCGGGCACGTTCGGCCGCGGCGCGGGCCTTCGCGGCGGCGAGCCGCAGCGCGGTCGCGCAGGGCGTTTCGTCCGGCAGCGGCGTTTCGTCGATTTCGGGCGCGACGACGTCGAACGGCACGCGCAGGCGTTCGAGGAGTTCGCGCCGGTAGCGCGAACTGGAGGCGAGAATCAGCCGCGGTGGGCTGCAAGCGTGGTGTTGCATGATGGTGTCGGGTATCGGTCGGTTCGAAAGATCTGCGGTGAAGTAGCGGCCATCGGCGCACGGCACGCGGGCGCGCGGCGGCCGCGTGCCTGGCGAGGCCTTAAGTATTTGACTCGAAAAGATAAAACGGGTATGCTTTTGCGCTTTTCATCGGCAGGGGTTTTGCGGGCGTCCAACGAGGCGAACCGGCGAACCGCTGCGCGAATACAAGTTGCACCGAGGGTTGATCAGGCAGGAGCGTACATGAACCCGTCTTCAGGCAAACCCGCGGTCTCGCTCGATCCGCACGCGATCGATCTGTTCGAATTTGCGCGCAGCGCCCGGCAGGCCGCAGGCGCCGTCCGGCTCTCGCAGTTGCCGCGCATGTTAAACGAAGTGCCGGCCGACGCGCCAGAGCGCGACACCGTATTCACCTGGCAGGCGGAGGGCTCGATGCAGCCCGAGCTGCAGGACGACGGCACCGAAGGGGCGCAGCCCTATCTGCGGCTCGCGCTGCACGGCGCCGCGTGGCTCGAGTGCCAGCGCTGCATGACGCCGTACGCGCAGTCGTTCGATATCGACGTCGTGTACCGGATCGTCGCCACCGAAGAGGAGGCGGAGGAATTTCCGCTCGACGAGGATGAAGTCGATGTGATCGTCGGCTCGCGCCAGTTCGATCTCGTCGACTTGATCGAAGAGGAGTTGCTGCTTTCGCTGCCGCTCGTGCCGAGGCACGAAGTCTGTCCGGCGGTGCACGAAAGCCTCGTATCGGGCGCAAGCGGTCCCGCGGCCGATACGGACGATACGTCCGACGAAGCGGCGGGCGAAAGCGACAAGCCGAATCCGTTCGCGGCGCTCGAAGCGCTGAAAAAGGGCGGGGAAGGCGACAAACACTAAGCAGTTGGGGCGCGGGAAGGCGTGAGGCCGCAGGGCCGGGGTAGCAAGCGCCGGATCGGGCTGTGTTAGAATCCGGAAAATTTTTAGGAGTTAGTCATGGCAGTTCAACAAAACAAGAAGTCGCCGTCGAAGCGCGGCATGCACCGTTCGCACGATTTCCTGACGACCTCGCCGCTCGCCGTCGAGCCGAGCACGGGTGAAGTGCATCTGCGCCACCACATCAGCCCGAACGGCTACTATCGCGGCAAGAAAGTCGTCAAGACGAAGAACGACTAAGCGTTTCCGTCTGCGTGGCGCGCGTCTGATGGCCCTTCGGGCAGTTCGCGCGACAACCGGTTCGCTTGCACTTTCCTGGCTCAACAAAAAGGCGGCATTCAACTGCCGCTTTTTTGTGCCTGAAATTCGTCGCATTCCATGACTGTAAAGCTCACAATCGATTGCATGGGAGGCGACCACGGCCCGTCCGTGACCGTTCCCGCCGCAGTCAAGTTCGTTCGCTCACACCCCGACGCGCATCTGATGCTCGTCGGCATCGAAAGCGCGATCCGGGCGCAACTCAAGAAGTGCAAGGCGCTCGGCGAGCCTGCGCTGTCCGTCGTGCCGGCCACCGAAGTGGTCGCGATGGACGACCCCGTCGAAGTGGCGCTGCGCAAGAAGAAGGACTCTTCGATGCGCGTCGCCCTCAATCACGTGAAGGAAGGCGCGGCGCAGGCGTGCATCTCCGCCGGCAATACCGGCGCGCTGATGGCGGTGTCGCGCTACGTGCTGAAGACGCTGCCCGGCATCGAGCGGCCCGCGATCGCGTTCGCGCTGCCGAATCCGACGGGCTACACGATGATGCTCGATCTCGGCGCGAACGTCGACTGCGAGCCACAGCATCTGCTGCAGTTCGCCGAGATGGGGCACGCGCTCGTCGCCGCGCTCGAGGGCAAGGAGCGGCCGACGATCGGCCTGCTCAACATCGGCGAGGAAGTCATCAAGGGCAACGAAACGATCAAGCGCGCGGGCGAACTGCTGCGCGCGAGCACGTTGAATTTCCGCGGCAACGTCGAGGGCAACGACATTTACAAGGGCACCGTCGACGTGATCGTCTGCGATGGCTTCGTTGGCAACGTTGCATTGAAGACGTCCGAGGGGCTCGCGCAGATGCTCGCCGACATCATCAAGGAAGAGTTCAGCCGCTCGCTGCTGTCGAAGCTGATGGCGATTCTCGCGCTGCCGGTGCTGCTGCGCTTCAAGAAGCGCGTCGACCATCGCCAGTACAACGGCGCGGCGTTGCTCGGACTGCGCAGTCTCGTCATCAAGAGTCACGGTTCCGCCGACGCGTACGCGTTTGAGTGGGCGATCAAACGCGGGTATGATGCCGTCAAAAATGGCGTGCTGGAGCGCCTTTCGCGAGCGATGGCGGAGAACGCCGCGCCGCTCGGCGAAAGCGGGCGCGACGCGAACGGAGCGGGGCAGGCGAGTCCGTCCGCAGGCCAGCCAGCCGAGCCCTCCGCCGCGCTTTCCTCGAAGACATAATGGCCCAATCGACCCTCTATTCCCGCGTGCTCGGCACGGGTAGCTATCTGCCGCCCGATCGCGTCACGAATCAAGAACTCGCCGATCGTCTCGCGAAGGACGGCATCGAGACGAGCGACGAGTGGATCGTCGCGCGCACGGGCATCCGCGCGCGGCACTTCGCCGCGCCCGACGTGACGACGAGCGATCTCGCGCTCGTCGCCGCGCAGCGCGCGATCGAGGCGGCCGACGTCGATCCGCAGTCGATCGACCTCATCATCGTCGCGACGTCGACGCCTGATTTCGTTTTCCCGAGCACCGCGTGCCTGCTGCAGAACAAGCTCGGCATCAAGAACGGCGGCGCCGCGTTCGACGTGCAGGCGGTATGTTCGGGCTTCGCCTACGCGCTCGCGACGGCCGACAGCTTCATCCGCACGGGGCAGCACCGCACGGCGCTCGTCATCGGCGCGGAGGCGTTCTCGCGCATTCTCGATTTCAAGGACCGTACGACCTGCGTGCTGTTCGGCGACGGCGCGGGCGCCGTCGTGCTGTCGGCGTCCGAAGAGCCGGGCATCCTCGGCAGCGCGCTGCATGCGGACGGCAGCTATTCGAACATTCTCTGCACGCCGGGCAACGTGAACCGCGGCGTCATCGCGGGCAGCGCGTTCCTGCACATGGACGGCCAGGCCGTCTTCAAGCTTGCCGTGAACGTGCTCGAGAAAGTCGCGGTCGAAGCGCTGTCGAAGGCGGAGCTCGCGTCGGAACAGGTCGATTGGCTGATTCCGCACCAGGCCAATATCCGTATCATGACAAGCACGTGCCGCAAGCTCGGCCTGCCGCAGGAACGCATGATCGTCACCGTCGACGAGCACGGCAACACGTCCGCCGCATCGATTCCGCTCGCACTCGACGTCGCCGTGCGCGACGGCCGCATCAAGCGCGGCCAGCACGTGCTGATCGAAGGCGTCGGCGGCGGCTTCACGTGGGGCGCGTCGGTCTTCCGCTTCTGACGGCCCTTCTTCGCATCCCATCGGCGCGCCATTCAAGCGCGCCGCTCGAATCGATTCAATTGGGGACGATATGAAATTCGCATTCGTTTTTCCGGGCCAGGGCTCGCAATCGGTCGGCATGCTCAATGCATTCGCCGACGTCGCCGTCGTGCGCGAGACGCTCGACGAAGCGTCCGATGCGCTTGGCCAGGATATCGGCAAGCTGATCGCCGACGGCCCGGCCGACGAACTCAATCTGACGACGAATACGCAACCCGTGATGCTGACGGCCGCGTACGCGTGCTATCGCGCGTGGCAGCAGGCGGGCGGCGCGCAGCCGTCGATCGTCGCGGGCCACAGCCTCGGCGAATACACGGCGCTCGTCGCCGCGGGCGCGATCGCGTTTCGCGACGCGCTGCCGCTCGTGCGCTTTCGCGCGCAGGCGATGCAGACGGCCGTGCCCGTCGGCGTGGGCGGCATGGCGGCGATTCTCGGGCTCGACGACGACACGGTGCGCGCGGTGTGCGCCGAGGCGTCGGCGACGGGCGTCGTCGAAGCGGTGAACTTCAACGCGCCCGCGCAGGTCGTGATCGCGGGCACGAAGGCGGGCATCGAGAAGGCGTGCGAGATCGCGAAGGAGAAGGGCGCGAAGCGCGCGCTGCCGCTGCCGGTGTCGGCGCCGTTCCATTCGTCGCTGCTCAAGCCCGCGTCGGACAAGCTGCGCGAATATCTCGCGGGCGTCGACGTGAAGGCGCCGAAGATTTCCGTCGTCAACAACATCGACGTCGCGGTGGTGTCCGATCCCGCGGCGATCAAGGATGCGCTCGTGCGCCAGGCGGCGGGCCCCGTGCGCTGGGTCGAGTGCGTGCAGCACATCGCCCGCGAGGGCGTGACGCACGTGATCGAGTGCGGTCCGGGCAAGGTGCTCGCCGGCCTCACGAAGCGCATCGACGGCAATCTGGTCGGCGCGTCGGTGTTCGATCCGGCGTCGCTCGACGAAGCGCTCAAGCTCGCCGCCGCCTGACGCCGTCAGCGCGCGAGCTTGCCGATTCAACCGAAACACGGAATCACTGCATGGACAAGACTCTCGACAAACAAGTCGCGATCGTCACCGGCGCGTCGCGCGGGATCGGCCGCGCGATCGCGCTCGAACTCGCGCGCCGCGGCGCAATGGTGATCGGCACCGCGACGACCGAAGCGGGCGCCGAGGGCATCGGCGCCGCGTTCAAGCAAGCCGGGCTCGAAGGGCGCGGCGCCGTGCTGAACGTCAATGACGCAACGGCGGTCGATGCGCTCGTCGAATCGACGCTCAAGGAGTTCGGCGCGCTGAACGTGCTCGTCAACAATGCCGGCATCACGCAGGATCAGCTCGCGATGCGGATGAAGGACGACGAGTGGGACGCCGTGATCGACACGAATCTGAAGGCGGTGTTCCGTCTGTCGCGCGCGGTGCTGCGCCCGATGATGAAGGCGCGCGGCGGACGCATCGTCAATATCACGTCGGTCGTCGGCTCCGCGGGCAATCCGGGTCAGGTCAACTACGCGGCGGCGAAAGCCGGCGTCGCGGGAATGACGCGCGCGCTCGCGCGCGAAATCGGCAGCCGCGGCATCACCGTGAACTGCGTCGCGCCGGGCTTCATCGATACCGACATGACGAAGGGCCTGCCGCAAGAGCAGCAGACGGCGCTGAAGACCCAGATTCCGCTCGGCCGCCTGGGCAGCCCGGAGGACATCGCGCACGCGGTGGCGTTCCTCGCGTCGCCGCAGGCGGGCTACATCACGGGCACGACGCTGCACGTGAACGGCGGCATGTTCATGTCGTAACGGAATTCGTTTACCATCCGCGCCGTGCATGCGCATTCGCGCATCGGCGCATGTTTGGCCGCAAAGCCGGCACGCATTTTGGGCAGCATCAAACCTGTTAAAATGCGCGCACTTGTAAATTTGAACTTTCCCTCGGAGGGGTAATGGACAACATCGAACAACGCGTGAAGAAGATCGTCGCCGAACAACTGGGCGTCGCCGAAGCCGAAATCAAGAACGAAGCGTCGTTCGTGAACGACCTCGGCGCGGACTCGCTCGACACGGTCGAGCTGGTGATGGCGCTCGAAGACGAGTTCGGCATGGAAATCCCGGATGAAGAGGCCGAGAAGATCACGACCGTTCAGCAAGCGATCGACTACGCTCGCGCGAACGTCAAGGCGTAATACGCGCGTCGTCTGCAAGTTTTTGCACACGCAGCGCCGAATGCGCGATCGCGTCGGCGTTCTCGCCGGCCGAGCTAACAGCCACAGGGTTCGCAGGGGTGGTTCCTGTGGCCGCTGTGGCTTTTGTTTTAGTCATTCAATGGAAAAGAGGTTACCGTGAGCCGCCGTCGTGTTGTTGTTACAGGCCTTGGGCTGATTTCGCCTGTTGGCAATAATGTTGCCGACGGCTGGGCCAATCTCGTGGCCGGCAAGTCCGGCATCGTCAATATCACGAAGTTCGACGCGACGAACTTCTCGACCCGCTTCGCGGGCGAGGTGAAGGGCTTCAACGTCGAGGAGTACATCCCGGCGAAGGAAGCGCGCCACATGGATACGTTCATCCATTACGGCATCGCGGCCGGCATGCAGGCGATGCAGGACAGCGGCTTCCAGGTCACCGACGAAAACGCGGAGCGCGTCGGCGTCGTGGTCGGCTCGGGCATCGGCGGGCTGCCGATGATCGAAGTCACGCAGACCGAGCTGCTCAACCGCGGCCCGCGCCGGATCTCGCCGTTCTTCGTGCCGGCGTCGATCATCAACATGATCTCCGGCCACCTGTCGATCAAGTTCGGCATCAAGGGCCCGAATCTCGCGATCGTCACCGCGTGCACGACCGGCCTGCACTGCATCGGCGAGGCGGCGCGTCTGATCGAATACGGCGACGCCGACGTGATGATCGCGGGCGGCGCGGAAGCGACCGTGTCGCCGCTCGGCATCGGCGGCTTCGCGGCGGCGCGCGCGCTGTCGCAGCGCAACGACGATCCGGCGACGGCGAGCCGTCCGTGGGACAAGGATCGCGACGGCTTCGTGCTCGGCGAGGGCGCGGGCGTGATGGTGCTCGAGGAGTACGAGCACGCGAAGGCGCGCGGCGCGAAGATCTACGCGGAAGTCGCGGGCTACGGGATGAGCGGCGACGCGTACCACATGACGGCGCCGCTCGAGAACGGCGACGGCGCACGCCGCTGCATGCTGGCCGCGCTGCGCAACGCGGGCGTGAACGCCGATCAGGTGAATTACCTGAACGCGCACGGCACGTCGACGCCGCTCGGCGATCTGGCGGAGACCGTCGCGATCAAGCGCGCGTTCGGCGATCACTCGAAGGACATCGTCGTCAACTCGACCAAGTCGATGACGGGGCACTTGCTCGGCGGCGCCGGCGGGCTCGAATCGGTGTTCACGGTCCTTGCCGTCCACAACCAGGTGTCGCCGCCGACGATCAACATCTTCAACCAGGACCCCGAGTGCGATCTCGACTATTGCGCGAACGAAGCGCGCGAGATGAAGATCGACGTCGCGTTGAAGAACTCCTTCGGCTTCGGCGGGACTAACGGCACGCTGGTCTTCAAGCGCGCCTGACGCGGGGTCGCTTGACGGAGCCGTTCCATGCCGCATCGGCAGGCACGCAGCACGTCGTGCTGCGCGCGTCGGCGTGCCTGCGCGTCGCGTGCGCGCTGTTCGTGCCGGCCGTCGGCGCGGCGCTCTATGCGTGCGCCGCGCCGCTCGTCGGCGGCGGCGGGGCGGCGGCACTCGCGGGGCTCGCCGCGGCGCTCGTCGCGCTGCGTGCGCGGGCCGCGTGCGTGCGGCATCAGCCGGCGGCGTTGCTGATCGACGCCGGCGCGGGCGTGCTCGCGGCGTTCGATCGCGATGGGCGGCGCCTCGCGCGCGGGCAGATCGCCGGCTGCACGCAATGGAGCGATCTGCTTGTCGTGCTGAGGGTGCAGGGCCGCGGCCGGCGCGTGACGCCGCTCGTCATTCCGGCCGATGCGGTCGACGCGGCCGTGTTCCGCGCGCTCTGCGTGCTGGGCCGGCGGGCCGCGCGCGGGGCGCTCGCGGCGGCATGACGCCCGCGCGGCAGGCCGCTTCCGGTCGAAAACGCCCATGAGCGCCTCGAGCGGGAACGTTACAATAGCGCTCCGCGTTGCTTCCCTCGTTTACGGATTTGTCAGGTGAGTGAAAAAGAAATCGATCAGGTACTGGTCGAACGCGTACAGAATGGCGACAAGGCGGCGTTCGAACTCCTGGTCTCCAAATACCACCGCAAGATCATCCGGCTGATCTCGCGCCTCGTGCGGGATCCCGCGGAGGTCGAGGACGTGGCCCAGGACGCGTTCATCAAGGCGTATCGCGCGTTGCCGCAGTTTCGCGGCGAGTCGGCGTTCTACACGTGGTTGTACCGGATTGCCGTCAATACGGCGAAGAACTACCTTGCGACCCAGGGGCGCCGGGCGCCCACGTCCACCGACGCGGACGCCGAAGAGGCTGAAACTTTCTCCGACGCGGACCAACTAAGGGATATCAACACGCCTGAGTCGATGTTGATGAGCAAGCAGATCGCCCAAACGGTCAACGCCGCGATGGCGCTGTTGCCGGAAGAGTTGCGAACGGCCATCACGCTGCGCGAGATCGAAGGTCTGAGCTACGAAGAGATCGCGGAGATGATGGGTTGCCCGATCGGCACCGTCCGCTCGCGGATCTTTCGCGCCCGCGAGGCGATCGCGGCAAAATTGCGGCCGCTGCTCGATACGCCGGAAGGCAGGCGCTGGTAAGCGCCTGCGGCGAATCGAAGCGGCTTGGGGTCTAGTTACGGAGTCGTGTGTCACGACGGGGTGTGTGCAAGATGGGGAGCATCATGGGGTCGGTCTCTACGCAGTCGCAGCCGTGCTCGCAACGCGAGCGCGTGTCCGCTCTGGTCGATGGCGAAGCGCCTGAAGGCCTTTCGCTGAAACAGATTCTCGCGGGGCTCGCCGACGCCGAGCGCGCGACGTGGGCTCAATATCATCTGATCGGTGATGCGCTGCGCTCCGACGAGCTCACGCTCGAGCCCGCCGAGAGCAGCGCGTTCATGGCCCGCTTCTCGGCGAGCCTCGCGGCCGAGCCGCACCTGCTCGCACCCGCGGCCGCGCCCATCACCCGCCGGCTGCTGGCGATGCGCCGCCGCGTGGTGCCCGCGTTCGCGATCGCGGCCGCCGCGGCGACGCTCACGTGGATCGTCGTGCCGCAGATGCAAGGCGTCGGCGCGCCGGGCGCGGTCCAGGTCGCGTCCGTGAGCCCCCTGCAGCAGGGCCCGCTGCAACGTGTGGCGGCCGCGCAGACGGGCGCGCAGGATGTGAACATCATCCGCGACGCGAGCCTCGATCAATATCTCGAAGCGCATCAGCAATTCGCGCAGCAGCCCGTCGTGACGGGCTCGATGCCGGTCATCCGCACCGCCGTCACCACGCAAGGCCAATAAACTCGATGCGGACGTTGCAGTTGAATCAAGCCATCCTCGGTTGGAGACGGCTGCCGGCGCTGTTGCTGTGCGCGGCCGCGCTGTTGTCCGCCCAGCCCCGCGCTTTCGCGCAACCCGACGATCCCGTGGCCACCCGGCGCCAGGCCGCCGAGTGGCTCGATCGCATCCAGCAGGCCGCGCAGCAGCAGAACTACGAAGGGACGTTCGTCTATCAGCGCGGCACTTACGTGCAATCGTCGCGGATCGTTCACGTCGCGACGAAGGGCGACGGCGAATACGAGCGCGTCGAAAGCCTCGACGGCAAGCCCCGCAAGCTGCTGCGCCACAACGACGACCTCTACACGTTCGTGCCCGAACGGCGGCTTTGCGTCGTCGAGCGTCGGCAGAACAAGGATTCGTTTCCCGCGCTGCTCGGCGCGAGCGGTGAGCAGGTACTGTCCGTCTACGAGCCGAAGTCGCTCGGGCGCGACCGCGTCGCGGGCCTCGACGCGCAGGTCGTCGAGCTCGTGCCGAAGGACGCGTACCGCTTCGCATACAAGCTGTGGACCGACGCGAAGACGGGGCTTCTGCTGCGTTCGCAGACGCTCGACACCGACGATCGCGTGCTCGAGCAGATCGCCTTCTCGCAGTTGCAGCTCGGCGCCGCTGCGCCGAGCCAGAAGACCGCGATCGCGGCCGGCATGCGCAATCTCGGCGGCTGGACCGTCGTGCGGCCGCCCGTCGCGCCCGTCGACATCGAGGCGCAGGGCTGGCAGATCGCACCGACCGTCGCGGGCTTCCGCAAGATCCGCGAAGTGCGCCGCCCGATGGCCGCGCGCGACGCGAACGATCCGCCGATTGCCGTCGATCAGGCCGTGTTCACCGACGGCCTCGCGACGATCTCGGTCTTCATCGAACCCGCCGAGAAGAACAGCCGCAAGGAAGGCGCGGGCGGCACGGGCGCGACGCACGTGCTCGTCAAGCGCCGCGGCGATTTCTGGATCACGGTTCTCGGCGAAGCGCCGCCCTCGACGTTGCAGCAGTTCGCGTCTGCCATAGAATACAAGGCTTCCAAGTAACCCTTCGGTTTCCGACATGATGAATCCCTCGCTGCGCACCTGGCTCGTCGCCGCGGCGGTGACGGCCTTGACGCCGCTTGCCGCGCAATCGGCGACGGCGGCTCCGAATGTCACGACCACGCCCGCCGCAACGGGCGCCGTGCCCGCGGCGCGCGCGGGCCTGCCCGATTTCGCGGACCTCGTCGAGCGGGTCGGCCCGGCGGTCGTCAACATCCGGACGACGGCGAACGTGCCGGCCGATACGCGCGGCGCGCTGCCGCCCGGCCTCGACAACGGCGACATGTCGGAATTCTTCCGCCGCTTCTTCGGCATTCCGTTGCCGCAGGGGCCGGGCGGGCAGAAGAACGCGCCGAGCACGCCCGATGCGCCCGACACCGAACAGAACCGCGGCGTGGGCTCGGGCTTCATCCTGTCGCCGGACGGCTATGTGATGACGAACGCGCACGTCGTCGACGACGCGGACACGATCTACGTGACGCTCACCGACAAGCGCGAATTCAAGGCAAAGCTCATCGGCGTCGACGAGCGCACGGACGTCGCGATCGTGAAGATCAACGCGTCGAGCCTGCCGACCGTCGCGATCGGCGATTCGAACCGCGTGCGCGTCGGCGAATGGGTCGTCGCGATCGGTTCGCCGTTCGGCCTCGACAACACCGTCACGGCCGGCATCGTCAGCGCAAAGGGCCGCAACACCGGCGACTATCTGCCGTTCATCCAGACGGACGTCGCGGTCAACCCCGGCAACTCGGGCGGCCCGCTCATCAACATGCAGGGCGAGGTGATCGGCATCAACTCGCAGATCTACAGCCGCACGGGCGGCTTCATGGGCATTTCGTTCGCGATTCCGATCGACGAGGCGATGCGCGTCGCCGAGCAGCTGAAGGCATCGGGCAAGGTCACGCGCGGCAGGATCGCGGTCGCGATCGGCGAGGTGACGAAGGAAGTGGCGGATTCGATCGGCCTGCCGAAGGCCGAAGGCGCGCTCGTCAGCAGCGTCGAGCCAGGCGGCCCGGCCGACAAGGCGGGCCTGCAGCCGGGTGACATCATCCTGAAGTTCAACGGCCGTCCGGTGGAGGCGGCGTCGGATCTGCCGCGCATGGTCGGCGACACGAAGCCGGGCGCGAAGGCGACGGTGACGGTGTGGCGCAAGGGGCAATCGCGCGATCTGCCGATCACGATCGCGGAATTCCCGGCCGACAAGGCCGCGAAGGCCGACAGCCGTCAGGCGCCGCAGCAGAAGCCGCGCAGCAGCGCGCTCGGCCTGACGGTCAGCGACCTGTCGCCCGAGCAGTTGAAGACGCTCAAGCTGCGCAACGGCGTGCAGATCGACGCGGTCGACGGCCCGGCCTCGCGCGCGGGGCTGCAGCGCGGCGACATCGTGCTGCGCGTCGGCGACGTCGACATCACGAGCGCGAAGCAGTTCGTCGACGTGACGTCGAAGCTCGATCCGCAGCGCGCGGTCGCGGTGCTCGTGCGGCGCGGCGAGAACACGCAGTTCATCCCGATCCGGCCGCGTCAGAAGTGAGCGCCGCCGTGCGTTTCACGCTGTACGGCCGCGGCTGGTGCCATTTGTGCGACGAGATGCGAGACGCGCTCGCGCCCGTGGCGGCCGAATGCTCGGCGAGCGTCGATTATGTCGACATCGACGCGGATCCGGCGCTCGTCGCGCGCTATGACGAGGACGTGCCGGTGCTGCTGCTCGACGGCGTCGAGGTATGCCGGCACCGGTTCGACGAGGCGCGGGTGAGGGGCGCGCTCGCGCGGCGCGGCGCGTGACGCGCCATAAGCGGCGTCGGCGGGAGAGCCGGCTGGTACACTACCGCTTACGTTCGACGGTTCGCCCCGCCCGTCGAACCGATCAACGATCGCGCCACAGGCAACTGGCCGGCGCATGCCCGGACGTCCAAAATGCCGCCCCTGGCGGGCCTTTTCGGCTAAAATAAGCCGTTTTTTCACCGACTTACAAGGCGTGCTCTGCGGTCGTCGAGCGCGCCTTTTTCGCTTGATCGGCACTGAATGGATCATATTCGCAATTTCTCGATCATCGCGCACATCGACCACGGCAAGTCGACGCTCGCGGATCGCATCATCCAGCTTTGCGGCGGCCTGTCCGACCGGGAGATGGAATCGCAGGTGCTCGACTCGATGGACCTCGAGCGTGAGCGCGGCATCACGATCAAGGCGCAGACCGCCGCGCTCACCTATCGCGCGCGCGACGGCAAGGTCTACAACCTGAATCTCATCGATACCCCGGGGCACGTCGATTTCTCGTACGAAGTGAGCCGCTCGCTGTCCGCGTGCGAGGGCGCGCTGCTCGTCGTCGACGCAAGCCAGGGCGTCGAGGCGCAGACGGTCGCGAACTGCTATACGGCGATCGAGCTCGGCGTCGAGGTGGTGCCCGTCCTCAACAAGATCGATCTGCCGGCGGCGAACCCGGAGAACGCGATCGCCGAGATCGAGGACGTGATCGGCATCGACGCGATGGACGCGGTGCGCTGCAGCGCGAAGACGGGCCTCGGCGTCGAGGACGTGCTCGAATCGCTGATCGCCAAGGTGCCGCCGCCGAAGGGCGATCCCGATGCGCCGCTGCAGGCGCTCATCATCGATTCGTGGTTCGACAACTACGTCGGCGTCGTGATGCTCGTGCGCATCGTCAACGGCACGCTGCGCCCGAAGGAAAGGATCAAGCTGATGGCGACCGATGCGCAGTATGCGGTCGAGCACGTCGGCGTGTTCACGCCGAAGTCGCGCAATCTCGAATCGCTGTCTGCGGGGCAGGTGGGCTTCATCATCTCCGGCATCAAGGAACTGACGGCCGCGAAGGTCGGCGATACGGTCACGCATGCGACGAAGCCCGCGCCCGAGCCGCTGCCGGGCTTCAAGGAAGTGAAGCCGCAGGTGTTCGCGGGCCTCTATCCGGTCGAGGCGAACCAGTACGACGCGCTGCGCGAATCGCTCGAGAAGCTGAAGCTCAACGACGCGTCGCTGCAGTACGAGCCCGAGGTGTCGCAGGCGCTCGGCTTCGGCTTCCGCTGCGGCTTCCTCGGCCTGCTGCACATGGAGATCGTGCAGGAGCGGCTCGAACGCGAGTTCGACATGGACCTCATCACGACCGCGCCGACGGTCGTCTACGAGGTCGTGCAAAGCGACGGCACGACGATCATGGTCGAGAACCCGGCGAAGATGCCGGAGCCCGCGCGGATCGCCGAGATTCGCGAGCCGATCGTGACGGTCAACCTGTACATGCCGCAGGATTACGTCGGCTCGGTGATCACGCTGTGCGAGCAAAAGCGCGGCACGCAGATCAACATGCAGTACCACGGCCGGCAGGTGCAGCTGACCTACGAGATCCCGATGGCCGAAATCGTGCTCGATTTCTTCGATCGGCTGAAATCGGTGTCGCGCGGCTACGCGTCAATGGATTACGAGTTCAAGGAATACCGGACGTCCGATGTCGTGAAGGTCGACATGCTGATCAACGGCGACAAGGTGGATGCGCTGTCGATCATCGTGCACCGTTCGCAGTCGCAGTATCGCGGCCGCGAAGTCGCGGCGAAGATGCGCGAGATCATTCCGCGCCAGATGTACGACGTCGCGATCCAGGCGGCGATCGGCGCGCACATCATCGCGCGCGAGAACATCAAGGCGCTGCGCAAGAACGTGCTGGCGAAGTGCTACGGCGGCGACATCACGCGCAAGAAGAAACTGCTCGAAAAGCAGAAGGAAGGCAAGAAACGAATGAAGCAGGTGGGTTCGGTCGAGATCCCGCAGGAGGCGTTCCTGGCGATCTTGCGAGTCGAAGACAAATAACAGGACTGATCCTCTATGAATTTTGCGTTGATCCTTTTCGTGCTCGTCGTCGTGACGGGCATTGCGTGGGTGTTGGACAAGCTGGTTTTCCTGCCGCGGCGGAAGAAGGCGGCGGATACGGCGGTCGCCGAGTTCGACCGCCAGCAGGAACGGGTCGGCGAGCGCTTCGCCGACGAGAACGCGCCGCAGACGCGCGCGCGCCTGCGTGACGAGAAGCTGCGTCAGCCGTGGTGGCTCGAGTACACGGCGAGCTTCTTTCCGGTGATTCTCGTCGTGTTCGTCGTGCGCTCGTTCGTGGTCGAGCCGTTCAAGATTCCGTCGGGCTCGATGGTGCCGACGCTGCTCGTCGGCGATTTCATCCTTGTCAACAAGTTCGATTACGGCCTGCGCCTGCCGATCACGAATCAGAAGATCACCGCCGGCCGTCCGCTCGAGCGCGGCGACGTCGTCGTGTTCCGCTATCCGAAGGACGAATCGGTCGACTACATCAAGCGCGTGATCGGCCTGCCGGGCGATACGGTCGCGTATCAGGACAAGAAGCTGACGATCAACGGTCAGCCCGTGCCCGAGGCGCCGCTGCCCGATTACTTCGACGAAGAGCGGATGAACTATGCGAAGCAGTTCGAAGAAACGCTCGGCACGCGCAAGAACGCGATCCTGAACAATCCGTCGGTGCCGCCGTTCGTGATGGGGGCGGACGATTATCCCTATCGCAACAATTGCCAGTACGACAGCCGCGGCGTCGTCTGCAAGGTGCCGCCCGGCCATTACTTCATGATGGGCGACAACCGCGACAACAGCGCGGACAGCCGTTACTGGGGCTTCGTGCCGGACAAGAACATCGTCGGCCGCGCGTTCTTCATCTGGATGAACTTCAGCGACCTCAAACGCATCGGCTCGTTCAACTGAGCCGCGTCGAACGCTGCGACATGCCGCGCACGGGCTGCGCGGCGTGTTGCCGAACTACTTTAAGAACCGGCGGCAACACCGCCTCGTCACGCCTTTTCGCGCCTGGTCGCGTTTCCCGACCGAAGCGGCGCCCGCGTTATACTCCTGTCCATGCCCCTATCCCAGTTGGAAAGCCGGCTGCGCTATGAATTTCGCAATGCGGAATTATTGCGCCAGGCTTTGACCCATCGCAGTCACAGTGCCACGCATAACGAACGGCTCGAGTTTCTCGGCGATTCCGTTCTGAATTGCGCGGTGGCCGCCCTTTTGTTTCAGCGCTTCGGCAAGCTGGACGAAGGCGATTTGTCGCGCGTACGGGCGAACCTCGTCAAGCAGCAGTCGCTGTACGAAATTGCTCAGGCCCTCAATATCTCGGACGGCTTGCGGCTCGGCGAAGGCGAACTGCGCAGCGGCGGATTCCGAAGACCGTCGATCCTCGCGGACGCATTCGAAGCCATCATCGGGGCGGTGTTCCTCGATGGCGGCTTCGAAGCCGCCCAAGGGGTGATCAAGCGGCTGTACGTGCCGATTCTCGACCATATCGATCCGCGCACGCTCGGCAAGGACGCGAAAACGCTGCTGCAGGAGTATCTGCAAGGCCACAAGATCGCGCTGCCGACCTACACCGTCGTCGCGACGCATGGTGCGGCGCACAATCAACAGTTCGAAGTCGAGTGCACGGTGCCGAAGCTGGACATCAAGGTGTCCGGCTCGGGCGCGAGCCGCCGCGCGGCCGAGCAGGCCGCGGCGAAGAAGGCGCTCGACGAGGTGACGGCGGTGGCGCCGATGCTCGCGGCGAAGCCGAAGCGCTCGAAGAGCGCGCGTGGCGCCAAGCATGTGGAGCCGGAGATCGTGCCGGGCGTGAAGGGCGTGCAGGAGGCGCTCGATCTGCGCTCGCCCGAGCGCAAGGAGCGCGGCGCGAACCGTGTGGCGGGCGGCGAGGCGAAGGGCGTCGAATCGAAGGCGGTCGACGCGAAGCACGGGGAATCGAGGGCCGCGCAGTTGCGCGCGGACGACGCGAAGGCAGGCGAGACGAAGGCGGGCGAGGCAAGGGCTTCGGCGGACGCGAAAGCCGGCGCGCACACCCACGCGGCCGCTATGCCCGCCGTGCCCGAGCAAGCCGATGATGCCGCCCGGTCGCCCGCGACGACGTCCGTTGCGGTGATCCGCGCGGCGCACGTCGAGCACGGCCTCGACAAGGGCGAGCCGCGCGCGTCGAAGCCGGCGGAAAAAACCGCTGCGGCGACGGACAAGCCGCCGGAGAAGGCGAGCGACAAGCCGTCGCCGGAAAAAACGTCGGAAAAAACGCCGGACAAGAGTCACGAGAAGCAGCTGGACAAGTCTTCCGAGCCGGTGGCGGAAAAGGCGCTCGACAAGACGGCGGACAAGCCGGATGCCGCCGCGCGTCTCCCTGCCGAAACGGCCGACCGGCCGCCGCGCGCTCGCGACGCGTCGTCGTCCGCCGAGCCGGATCTGGCCGCCGCGCCCGTGCGCGTCGCCGATGCAGGTCATTGACATCGTCCCAATCGACATCGCGGTCGCGCACGGTTGCGCGGCCGCTTCAGAACCCAGCAGCAGCCTGATATGAACGCACCCGCTCCCACCGGTTTCCGTTGCGGCATGATCGCGATCGTCGGTCGTCCGAACGTCGGCAAGTCGACGCTGATGAACGCGCTCGTCGGCCAGAAGATCAGCATCACGTCGCGCAAGGCGCAGACGACCCGCCACCGGATCACCGGCATTCATACGCTCGACGATGCCCAGTACATCTTCGTCGACACGCCCGGTTTTCAGACCCGCCACAGCACCGCGCTCAACCGGTCGCTGAACCGCGCGGTGACATCGACGCTCACGTCGGTCGACGCGATCCTGTTCGTGATCGAGGCGGGCCGCTTCGGCCCCGACGACCAGAAGGTGCTCGACCTGATTCCGCCCGGCACGCCGACGCTGCTCGTCGCGAACAAGCTCGACCGCGTGTCCGACAAGGACACGCTGTACCCGTTCTTCCAGAAAATGGGCGGGCTGCGCGAGTTCGCGGAGATCGTGCCGCTGTCGGCGAAGCATCCGGAAGACATCCAGCGGCTGATGAACACGATCAAGCCGTATTTGCCGGAAGGCGACGCGATCTACGGCGAAGACGATCTGACCGACCGCAGCTCGCGCTTCCTCGCGGCCGAGATCCTGCGCGAGAAGGTGTTCCGCTGGACGGGCGACGAGCTGCCCTACACGAGCACCGTCGTCATCGACAAGTTCGAGGAGGAGGGGCGGCTCACGCGCGTGTTCGCGACGATCCTCGTCGAGCGCGATTCGCACAAGGCAATGGTGATCGGCAAGAAGGGCGCGAAGCTCAAGCAGATCAGCACCGAGGCGCGGCAGGACATGGAGAAGCTGTTCGACGGCCCCGTCTATCTCGAGACTTTCGTCAAGGTGAGGAGCGGCTGGGCGGACAACGAAGCGGGGCTGCGCGCCTATGGGTACGAATGACGGGACGTCCGATGTCGGGATGACCGACGAGGCCGACGCCGACCTGCAACCCTTCGCCGCGCCGCCCGCAACCGGCGCGCCGGCTGCCGACAAGCCGGCGCGCAAGCCGCGCCGCGCCGCGCCGCGCACGTCCGAATTCCGGATCGCCGAGCAGCCGGCGTTCGTGCTGCACAGCTATCCGTACCGGGAGACGAGCCTCGTCATCGACGTGCTCACGCGCGACCACGGCCGCATCGCGCTCGTCGCGAAGGGCGCGAAGCGCCCGCATTCGGCGCTGCGCGGCGTGCTGCAGACGTTCCAGCCGCTGTCGCTGTCGTGGTCGGGCAAATCGGAGCTGCGCACGCTGACGGGCGCCGAATGGGTGGGCGGCATGCTGCCGCTCGCGGGCGACGCGCTGTTGTGCGGCTTCTACGCGAACGAGCTGCTCGTCAAGTTCTGTGCGCGCGAAGATCCGCATCCGCCGCTCTTTCAGCACTACCTCGTCACGCTCACGCGCCTGGCGCACGGCGAGCCGCCCGTGCAGGTGCTGCGCTCGTTCGAGCGCGTGCTGCTGCGCGAGACGGGCTATGCGATGACGCTCAAGCGCACCGTCGCGCGGCGCGCGGTCGAGCCCGACAAGCTCTATGTGTTCGATCCGCAGCGCGGCGTGCGCGACGCGGGCAGCGACGCGCCGTCGCACTGGCCCGTGATCGCCGGCCAGACGTTGCTCGACATGGAAGAGGACGATTACCATCGGGCGCAGACCGTTGCGCAAAGCAAGACGCTGATGCGCTTTCTGCTCAACACCTATCTGGGCGGCACGCCGCTCGCCACGCGTCAGATCCTGATCGACCTGCAAAACCTATGAGCTTCTTCCTGACAACGCCCACCGCCATCGACCTGGGCGTGAACATCGACCACGTCGCGACGCTGCGCAATGCGCGCGGCACCGCGTATCCGGACCCCGTGCGCGCGGCGCTCGCCGCCGAGGACGCGGGCGCCGACGCGATCACGCTGCACCTGCGCGAAGACCGCCGGCACATCGTCGACGCGGACGTGCGCACGCTGCGTCCGCGCGTGAAGACGCGGATGAATCTCGAGTGCGCGGTGACGCCGGAGATGCTCGACATCGCATGCGAGATCCGGCCGCACGACGCGTGCCTCGTGCCGGAGAAGCGTTCGGAGCTGACGACGGAGGGCGGTCTGGACGTCGTCGGGCACTTCGACGCGGTGCGCGCCGCATGCAAGCAGCTCGCGGATGCGGGCGTGCGCGTGTCGCTCTTCATCGATCCGGACGAGGCGCAGATCCGCGCCGCGCACGAGACGGGCGCGCCCGTGATCGAACTGCACACCGGCCGCTACGCGGACGCGCACGACGCGGCCGAGCAGCAGCGCGAGTTCGAGCGGATCGCGACGGGCGTCGACGCCGGCATCGCGCTCGGGCTGAAGGTGAACGCGGGTCACGGATTGCACTACACGAACGTGCAGGCGATCGCCGCGCTGCCCGGCATCGCCGAGCTGAACATCGGGCACGCGATCGTCGCGCACGCGGTGTTCGTCGGCTGGGACAACGCGGTGCGCGAGATGAAGGCGATCATGGTCGCCGCGCGCGTCGCCGCGCTGCACGGCGGCCGCTGACGCGCATGGCGATCTACGGCATCGGCACCGATCTCGCGCAGGTGAGCCGCATCGCCGCGGTGCTCGAGCGCACGGGCGGGCGCTTTGCCGAGAAGGTGCTCGGTCCCGACGAACTGCGCGTGTTCCATGCGCGGCGCGCGCGCTCCGAGGCGCGCGGCATCGCGTTTCTCGCGACGCGCTTTTCCGCGAAGGAAGCGTTCTCGAAGGCGATCGGTCTCGGCATGCACTGGCCGATGACGTGGCGCGCGCTGCAGACGCTCAACCGGCCGAGCGGCGAGCCCTACGTCGTCGCATCGGGCGAGCTTGCCGCATGGCTCGACGCGCGCGGCATCACCGCGCGCGTGACGGTGAGCGACGAGCGCGATTACGCGGTCACGTTCGTCGTCGCCGAGGCGCCGGACGACGTCGCCGCCGCGCGCTCGGGCGCCGCTTCCTGATCCATTTTCCGCAAGGACGCTGATTCGATGAAACTGCCCCCCGGTCCGGTGATGCTCGACGTCGCCGGCACGACGCTCACGCGCGACGACGCGCGCCGCCTCGCGCATCCGCACACGGGCGGCGTGATCCTGTTCGCGCGCCACTTCGAGAGCCGCGCGCAACTCGTCGCGCTGACCGAGGCGATCCGGGCGATCCGCGACGGCATCCTGATCGCGGTCGATCACGAGGGCGGCCGCGTGCAGCGCTTTCGCACCGACGGCTTCACCGTGCTGCCGGCGATGCGCCGGCTCGGCGAGCTGTGGGACAAGGACGTGCTGCACGCGACGAAGGCGGCGACCGCGCTCGGCTATGTGCTCGCTTCCGAGCTGCGCGCGTGCGGCATCGACATGAGCTTCACGCCCGTGCTCGATCTCGATTACGGCCGCTCGAAGGTGATCGGCGATCGCGCGTTCCATCGCGATCCGCGCGTCGTCGCGTTGCTCGCGAAGAGCGTCAACCACGGGCTCGCGCTCGCCGGGATGGCGAACTGCGGCAAGCATTTTCCCGGCCACGGCTTCGCGCAGGCCGATTCGCACGTCGCGCTGCCGACCGACGATCGTCCGCTCGACGAGATCCTCGCGAACGACGCGGCGCCGTACGACTGGCTCGGGCTGTCGTTGTCGGCCGTCATTCCGGCGCACGTGATCTACACGCAAGTCGATTCGAAGCCGGCCGGCTTCTCGCGCGTGTGGTTGCAGGACGTGCTGCGCGGCCGGCTGCGCTTTGCGGGCGCCGTGTTCAGCGACGATCTGTCGATGGAGGCCGCGCGCGAGGGCGGCACGCTCGCGCAGTCGGCGCAGGCCGCACTCGAGGCGGGCTGCGACATGGTGCTCGTGTGCAACCAGCCGGATGCGGCGGAGCGGGTGCTCGACGAGCTGCGCACGACGGCGTCGCGCGAATCGTCGCGGCGGATCAAGCAGATGCGGCCGCGCGGCAAGGCGCTCGAGTGGCGCAAGCTGATGCGCGAGCCGCGCTATCTGAATGCGCAGAGCCTGTTGCGCAGCACGTTCGCCTGACGCGAAGCGAAAACGGCAGCCGAAGGCGGGAGAGGGCACAGCGAAGGCGCGATGAAGGGGAAACGCAGCCGACGCACGGGGCGGCGCGGCGGCTCGTTCGCCGCGTGCGGGCGTCAGCCGATCTTCATGCGCTGCAGCTTGTTGTAGAGCGTCTTCGGGCTGATGCCGAGCAGCGTCGCCGCGCGGTGGCGCGTGCCGCCGACCGCGTCGAGCGTCGCGCGGATCAGCAGATCCTCGACGTCGGCGAGCGGCGTGCCGACGCGCACCTGCACGCTGCTGCCGTTCAGCGCCGCGCCGGGCTGCGGATACGCGTCGCCCGCGCGCAGCGTCTCGATGAAATCGCCCGACTGATCGTATGCGATCCGCACCCGCTCTTGCAGCTCGCGCACGTTGCCCGGCCAGTCGTACGCGAGGCATTCGCGAATGAAGCCGGGCGCGAGCCGCTTGTCGGTGATGTTCAGGCCCGCCGCGCGTGCGTCGCGGTTCAGATCGTCGACGAACGCCTCGGCCATGACGACGACGTCGTCGTCGCGTTCGCGCAGCGGCGGCAGGCCGATCGATGCGGCATCGAGCCGCAGCCACAGATCCTCGCGCAGCGTGCCGTTCGCGACCGCTTCGCGCGCGGGGCGGCGCGTCGTTGCGATCAGCCGGAAGTCGCTCGCGATTTCGGTCGTGCCGCCGACGCGCATGAAGTTCTGCGAATCGAGCGCGCGCAGCAGCGCCTCCTGCAGCGACAGCGGCAGCGCGGTGATTTCCCCGAGCAACAGCGTGCCGCCGCTCGCCTGCTCGAAGAGGCCGGGATCGCGCCGCTCGACGCCCGTGTACGCGCCGCGCTCGCGGCCGAGCAGCATGCTTTCGATCGCGCGGCCGTTGGTTTCGATGTTGCGCGGCGACTGCACGGCGGCGCGGCAGTCGAACGCGATGAACGGGCCCTTGCGGCGGCGGCTCAGCTCATGCAGCGTGCGCGCGGCCGCTTCCTTGCCGGTGCCGGGCTCGCCCCACAACAGCACCGCGGTTTCGGTGCGGGCGTTGTGCTCGATCATGTCGTAGACGTGCTGGATCGCATCGCTGCGCCCGACGAGCGAGCCGAAGCGGCCGAGGCGGCGCAGCGTCGCGCGCAGCGCCTGCACTTCCTCGATCAGCTCGTACGGGCGAGGGATTCGCGCGAGCAGGCTGCGCAGCCGCGGGATGTTGACGGGCTTCAGCAGGTAATCCCAGACGCCGTGCCGCAGCCCCTCGATCGCGCTTTCGACGGTCGCGTTGCCGGTCAGCACGATCACCGGCAGCGAACCGTTCGGCTGCTGCTGCGGCAGGTTCTGCAGCAGATCGAAGCCGCTGCCGTCGGGCAGGTTCAGGTCGACGAGGACGACATCGGGAATCGAGCGGGCGAGGGCACCGCGCGCTTCGGCGAGCGAGGTCGCCGTATCGACCGAGAAGCCGTCCGCGCCGAGGAGCGCGGTCAGGCCGGATAAGCTATTGGGATCGTCTTCGACAATCAGGGCGTGTGGCATGGTGTGCGCGAGTTGAAAGACCGGTCCATCAGCCGGACCGGCGTACGGCCCCCATTTCGGGATGAGAAATGAATTTTATGCCCCATCGCGCACTTGGCGTACGGTATTTGTTATCGACTATAAAACAGTTACGGATGATACAAATTGAATCCCGTCAGGGCTTCTTCAAAGCATTGTTTATGATGTGGCGCCTTTATGCAATAAGCGGCGTCGAATAAACAAAAAGCGCCCCGAAGGGCGCTTTATTCGACATGTTGGCGCAATCGGCGCTTACGCGCGGCTGCGGTACTCGTTCGTCCGCGTGTCGATTTCGATCTTGTCGCCGGTGTTGCAGAAGAGCGGCACCTGCAGCTCGAAGCCCGTCGCGAGCTTCGCGTTCTTGAGCACCTTGCCCGACGACGTGTCGCCCTTGACGGCCGGCTCCGTGTACGTGATCTCGCGAACGAGGATCGTCGGCAGTTCGACCGAGATCGCCTTCTCGTTGTAGAACACGACTTCGCATGCCATGCCGTCCTCGAGGTAGTTGAGCGCGTCGCCCATCATTTCCGCTTCGACTTCGTACTGGTTGTAGTCGGCGTCCATGAACACGTACATCGGATCGGCGAAGTACGAGTACGTCACTTCCTTGCGGTCGAGCACGACGACTTCGAACTTGTCGTCGGCCTTGTACACCGATTCCTGCCCTCCGCCATTCAGCAGGTTCTTCAGCTTCATCTTGACGACGGCGGCGTTGCGGCCCGACTTGTTGTATTCGGTCTTCGAGACGACCCATGCGTCGTTGCCGATCATCACGACGTTGCCTACGCGGAGTTCCTGTGCGGTTTTCATAACTAAAACTATCCTGAACGAGAGAATTTGCCTGAGCGTTGCTCAACGGCTAACGGCGCAAGCGGGTTCGATCCGGCGAGCCCGGTGAGCGCAGGCGCGATCGGCCGCGGCCGCCCTGGCGGCCCCTTTTATCCTGAAGCATCGCGCCGGTAACGCACGCGCTTGCGTGGTCAGCCGTTGGATAACCGCTTATTTTAACTGAGTTTTTGCAAAATTCGCCAGATTTCCGGCGAGGTCGCCGACGGCCGCGAGCTCGTCCGCCCAACTCGCGGCGCGCGCGGCGAGCGCCGCGCGGTGCCGCCAGAAATCGGTCCAATCGGGCGTGCCCGCGCCGTTCCAGGCGTGCCAGAAGCGCTCGGTCGCCGCGCGCGTCGCGTGATCGACACGTGCGGTGACGTGCGCGAGCGCCGCGTCGAGCTTCGGCAGATGCGCGTCGTCGGCCTGCGGATAGATCTGCCAGACGAACGGCCGGCGCGCCCATTGCGCGCGGACGAACGAATCCTCGCCGCGCACGAAGTTCACGTCGCTCGCCCACAGCAGCCGGTCGTAGTCGGGCTGCGCGACGAAGGCGAGACCGTGTGCGACGAGGCTGCCGCGCGCCGCGTGCGCGCCGGCGCCGAACGCGCCGGCCCCGAAGAAGCGCGCGACGCGCGCCGAGATCCTGCCTTCGGGCACGAGCAGCGCGACCGGCTCGCGGCCGTCGCGCCACTGTTCGAGCAGCGCGTCGAGCGCCGGATTCTCGTACGCGAAGAGCGACACGACGGTGGTGTCCGGAGCGGGTATCGGCGCGCCCGCGACGTTTTGCCACCACGTGCGGCGCGCATCGTCGCCGGTTTCGAACGCGGCGCGGCGCGCGTCGAGATCGCGCTCCTTCAGCACGCCGCCCGTGCCGGGCCCGAGGCCAGGGAAGAAGAACGTCTTCGTGAGCGGGTAGCGCGGATGCGGCGACGGGCGCAGATGGAATTCGCCGACCCAGTCCTCGGCGCTCAGGTATTCGAGGTTGATCCAGACGGGCGGCCGCGCGCGGCGCGCCATCGCGGCGACATACGCGCCCGGCAGCTCGCAGGCGAACGCCTCGATCACGATGTCGGCGATCTCGAGCGTGTCGCCCGCGTGCGCGGGCGCGCGCCAGTGCTCGACGACGATGTCGTCGACGGTCTGCTGCGCGGCGTCGGGCAACGCGGCCGGCTGCAGGCGCGCGAACGTCGCGAGCGCGTCGACGAAGATCCGCACCTGCCAGCCGTGCTCGAGCGCGAGCTGGCGCGCGAGACGCCAGCACACGCCGATGTCGCCGAAGTTGTCGACGACCGCACAGAAGATGTCGCACGCGACCGGGCTTGCCGCTTGCAGGGGCGACGCCGTGTCGGCGGGCGGGGGAACGGGCGGGGGAAGCGGGGCGGACGACGTCATCTGGTCTGGGCGAAGCGAATGAAGCGAATGAAGCGCCGATCGGCGGGCGAATCGGCTTGAAAAACAGGCGCGCAACCGAAGCACAACCGAAGCACAACCGGCGCGCCGCGCGCAGGTCGCTGACGCGCGGCGGCGGCCGGGCCGCGTTCGCGCGCGGCGAATGCTCTACACTGGCGATTCTAAATGACCTTGTTCGCGCGCGCCGCTCGCGCCCGCATTGAGCATGACATCCCCCGACGCACCCGAATCCCGTTTCGAACCCAAGCCGATCCTCGCCCAACTGCCGCATCTGCCTGGCGTCTACCGTTACTACGACGTGCAGGACGCGGTACTGTACGTCGGCAAGGCGCGCGACCTGAAAAAGCGCGTGTCGAGCTACTTCACGAAAACGCAGCTGTCGCCGCGCATCGCGATGATGATCACGCGCATCGCGCGCATCGAGACCACGGTCACGCGCTCGGAGGCCGAGGCGCTGCTGCTCGAGAACAACCTGATCAAGGCGCTCGCGCCGCGCTACAACATCCTGTTTCGCGACGACAAGTCGTATCCGTACCTGAAGCTCACGGGCCATCGGTTTCCGCGAATGGCGTATTACCGCGGCGCGGTCGACAAGAAGAACCAGTACTTCGGGCCGTTTCCGAGCGCGTGGGCGGTGCGCGAGAGCATCCAGATCCTGCAGCGCGTGTTCCAGTTGCGCACCTGCGAGGACTCGGTGTTCAACAACCGCACGCGCCCGTGCCTGCTGCACCAGATCGGCCGCTGCTCGGCGCCGTGCGTCGGCGCGATCGGCGAGGAGGACTACGCGCGCGACGTCGACAACGCGTCGCGCTTCCTGCTCGGCCGGCAGGGCGAGGTGATGGGCGAGCTCGAGCGAAAGATGCACGCGTTCGCGGCCGAGCTGAAGTTCGAGCAGGCCGCGGCCGTGCGCAACCAGATGAGCTCGCTCGCGAAGGTGCTGCATCAGCAGGCGATCGACGTTGGCGGCGACAGCGACGTCGACATCCTCGCGGTCGTCGCGCAGGGCGGCCGTGTGTGCGTGAACCTCGCGATGGTGCGCGGCGGCCGGCATCTCGGCGACAAGGCGTATTTCCCGGCGCACGTCGAAACCGCGCTCGCGCTCGCGGGCGATATCGAAGCGCTGGCCGGCGAAGGCGCCGGCGACGGCGTGCAGGCCGCGGCGCAGCCCGCGCAAGCGCCGCTCGCGACGGACGCGGATGCGACGGATGCGGCGGCGACTGAGGCGAAGACCGTGACGGCGGCCGCGGCGGCGCGTGCGGGCGCTCGCACGGCGCAGGCCGCCGGAGCGCGCGCCGCCGCGAGCGCCGAAGGCGATGTCGAGCGACGTGCGGAGGGAGAAACGCACGCGCGCGCCGACGCGCGCGAAGCCGCCGCACTGCCCGACGGCGCCGCCGCTGCTCAGGAAGCGGACGCGGACGTCGACGCCGCGCCGCTCGAAACCGAGGTGCTCGAAGCGTTCATCGCACAGCACTATCTCGGCAATCGCGTGCCGCCGGTTCTCGTCGTGAGCCATGCGCCCGCGAATCGCGAGCTGATCGATCTGCTCGTCGAACAGGCGGGGCACAAGGTCGCGGTCGTGCGGCAGCCGCAGGGCCAGAAGCGCGCGTGGCTCACGATGGCCGAGCAGAACGCGCGCCTCGCGCTCGCGCGGCTGTTGTCCGAGCAGGGCTCGCAGCAGGCGCGCACGCGCTCGCTCGCCGACGTGCTCGGCTACGAGAGCGACGATCTCGCGCAGCTGCGCATCGAGTGCTTCGACATCAGCCACACGATGGGCGAGGCGACGCAAGCGTCGTGCGTCGTCTATCACCATCACAGGATGCAGTCGTCCGAGTACCGCCGCTACAACATCGCGGGAATCACGCCCGGCGACGACTACGCGGCGATGCGCCAGGTGCTCACGCGCCGCTACGAGAAGATGGTCGAGGAGGCGGCTGCCGAGGCGTCGGCCGACGAGGCGGCCGGCATCGACGGCAATGCGGTGCATGCGGCCGCTTCGGCGGGGCGGCTGCCGAACGTCGTGCTGATCGACGGCGGCCGGGGCCAGGTCGAGATCGCGCGCCAGGTGTTTTCCGAGCTCGGGCTCGATATCTCGATGCTCGTCGGCGTCGCGAAGGGCGAGGGACGCAAGGTCGGGCTCGAGACGCTGATCTTCGCCGACGGCCGCGCGCCGCTCGAGCTCGGCAAGGAGAGCGCGGCGCTGATGCTCGTCGCGCAGATCCGCGACGAGGCGCACCGTTTCGCGATCACCGGGATGCGCGCGAAGCGGGCGAAGACGCGGCAGACGTCGCGGCTCGAGGAACTGGAGGGCGTCGGTGCGAAGCGCCGGCAGCGGCTGCTCGCGCGCTTCGGCGGCCTGCGCGGCGTCGTCGCCGCGAGCGTCGACGAGCTCGCGAGCGTCGAAGGCATTTCCCGCGCGCTCGCCGAGCAGATCTACCGGCAACTCCACTGAGCGCGGGCGCGCCGCCGGGCGGCCTTGCGCGGCTCGCGCCGGGCGGCGCGGCCCGTGCCGGGCGCCTTGCTTGTGGCGGCGCGGGCGACGCGGCACAATGGCAAATCCTTCAACCGTGTCGCGTGCCATGCCGTTCAATTTCCCGATTTTCCTGACGTGGGTGCGAATCGTGCTGATTCCGCTCGTCGTCGGTGTGTTTTATCTGCCGGACACGATGCTGAGCGCCGACCATCGCAATCTGGCGGCGGCCGTGATTTTCATTCTCGCCGCGCTGACCGACTGGTTCGACGGTTATCTCGCGCGGAAGTGGAACCAGACGTCGGCGTTCGGCGCGTTTCTCGACCCGGTCGCCGACAAGCTGATGGTGACGGCCGCGCTGCTGATGCTCGTGCAGCTCGCGCGCATCGACGCGGCGATCGCGCTCGTGATCGTCGGCCGCGAAATCGCGATCTCGGCGCTGCGCGAATGGATGGCGCAGATCGGCGCATCGAAGAGCGTCGCGGTGAATTCGCTGGGCAAGTTCAAGACCGCGTGCCAGATGGTCGCGATTCCGATGCTGCTCTTCTACGGCCGGCTGCCGTTCGGCGGCGGCGTCGCGATCGACACGCGCGGATGGGGCGAATGGCTGATCTATCTCGCGGCCGTGTTGACCATCTGGTCGATGCTTTACTACATGAAGCTCGCGTGGCCGCAGATTCGCGAGCGCGGCGGCGCGGCCTGAGCGCGCCGCGGATACGCACGGCGAGGCACGGGGCGAAGACACGCTGAACTGCAGGCCGGATGGCGCGTCGGCAAGGGCATCGAGGTCGTCGAAGAAAAAGGGCGCGAAAAACGCTTGACACACAAAACCAGTTTCACCATAATCTCGTTTCTCCACTGCACGGTGCCTGACGCGGTGCGGTGAATGAAACAAAACGCGGGAGTAGCTCAGTTGGTAGAGCGCAACCTTGCCAAGGTTGAGGTCGCGAGTTCGAGACTCGTCTCCCGCTCCAGTTTGGAAGCAGCGTTTTGCTTGGCGTATTGTTAGGCAGAGCGTGCAGTGCAGGATGATGCGGGAGTAGCTCAGTTGGTAGAGCGCAACCTTGCCAAGGTTGAGGTCGCGAGTTCGAGACTCGTCTCCCGCTCCAGAACAAGGGGAAGCCGGGCTTCCCTTTTTGTTTGATGGGCCCTTCGGCCTTCGAACGAAATCTGTCGATCGTGGCAAGCCGGCTGGTTTTCGCGATATTCGGCAGTCCGCTTACGGCGCGATAGCAAAGCGGTTATGCAGCGGCCTGCAAAGCCGTGTAGGCCGGTTCGACTCCGGCTCGCGCCTCCAAGTTAGAAGAGAGAAAGCCCTGATGCGTCAGGGCTTTTCTTTTTTCTGCGCCTGTCCAATGGCGGCAATGATCGCTCGCCTGGTGCGGTAAGCGCCGTCTCCGACCATTCGAAAAACATACGCAACGACGTTTATACCGGCTCATGGGGAGCGCAGGCGAGTTGGGCATGACCATGCGAAGCGCCGACAACGTGACCACGGCGGTCAGGAGTCCGGGGCGACACGATCGATCCGGCGCTGTGCGCTTCTTCACGCGCCACTATCCTCGACCTTCGAGACCGCGGTCGAGGGGAGACCTATTGCGCGCGCGTGCGGCAACCGCCCGGCGCCGGGACGGTTCCGCAAGAATCAGCTTCACCGCGCGGCCGGCTCGAGGCGGCCGCTGTGCTTCTCTACCTAGCGCCAACGGTAGCGTCGCCGCTTCGCGGTCCTTAATCGCGATTCGGTGGCGTGGCGTTTCGTCCGGCATTGATGGCCCGACGGTGGAGCGCCTCGGCCACGCGGTTGTCATGAGCCGCCCCAGCAAATGAGGCCGCCGGAACCACGCGCGATGCGGCGGCCCTGTCCGGTTGGGACGGCCGCCGCGCCGAAGGTGCACGACGTGTGATGGCTATCCCGCCCGATATCCGACGCGATGGCCCTGCCTGAGGCGAGCCATGGATGCCGGTGCCCCATGCCGCCGGGAAACCGTGGCAGTTCACTCAGCGCGGATCAGTCGAGCGGAGAATGATTCCGGCCAATTGCCTTATCCGGGCAAGAGTGCGGGCATGCGCGCGCGAGTGCGTCGGTCGCATCGTCGGGATGGCGGCGCCACTGCGTCACTGCGCAGCCATCCGGACAAGCGTGGGCGCGGAGAAGTATGCGGTGCGCCGCAGAATGGCGGCCTCAACGCCAGCGCGGGAATGCGATCGAGCGGACGTGGCCGCGCAACGGCGGGTGGGAGAAGGGGCGGCGGCGACACGCGCGATGCGCATGATATGCGCGCAAAAAAGATCGGACCGGCGCGCGTTCGGCGACCGGCGGCCGCGCGCCGTCAGCGCCGATCCGCCGACCAGCGCAATCAACCGCCTTTCGCGCCCGCTCACGTGCGGGCGGCTGCCATGGCCGGATGCCGATTTACTCGCCGCGCCGCGTTGCGTTTTCCCACGCAACCTCGACGAACACCCGGCACAGCGCCTCCATCCCTATCGCATCCTCTGCGTCGAAGCGGCCGACGAGCGGGCTATCGACGTCCCATACGCCGATCAGCGCGCCGTCGCGCGCGACGAGCGGCACGACGATTTCCGATTGCGACGCCGAATCGCAGGCAATGTGGCCGGCAAACGCGTGCACGTCGTGCACGACCTGCGTGCCGCGCGTCTGCGCGGCGGTGCCGCACACGCCCTTGCCGAGCGGGATGCGCACGCACGCGGGCTTGCCCTGGAACGGCCCGACGACGAGCTCGCGACCGTCGAAGAAATAGAACCCGGCCCAGTTGAGGCCATCGAGCGAGTGATAGACGAGCGATGCGAAATTCGCCGCATTGGCGACGATGTCGGTCTCCGTTTCGACGAGCGCGCGTGCCTGAGCGGCGAGCGTTTCGTAGAGCGCGGGCTTCGATGACGGGAGAGCTTCGGAAAGCGCGAACATGAGCGAGCGATTGACATGAAGGTTGAGCGGCGGCCGCGCGCGGCCATGGCTCGTGCAGTCTACGGGAATTCGCCGTCGCGCGCGGCGTCGCCACATGGGCGAGCCGGATTCGATCGGCGCTCGGTCGACTGCGCGCGCGATATCGGCCGGATGCCCGAGCGTTCGTCTAATCCGGCTCGAGCGCGGCGAAACGCTGTGCGAGAAAGTCGAGCAGCGCGCGCACGGACGGCAGCAGCCCGCGGCGCGACGCGAACACCGCATGCACGATCTCGCGGCGCGGCGCCCAGCCGGGCAGCAGTTGCCGCAGCTCGCCGCGTGCGATCTGCTCGCGGACCATCATCGTCGGCAACTGAACGACGCCGACGCCCGCGACGGCCGCCGCGCGCAGCGCGAGCATCCCGCGCGTGACGAGCCGCGGGCGATGATGGATCGCCGCATGCGCGCCGTCCGGGCCGCGCAGATTCCAGACATGTTCGTCCTGTGGCAGGCCGAGCGCGATGCTCGGTAGCGCGGCGAGATCGGCGGGCACGCGTGGCGCGGCGCCGGCGCGCTCGACGAGCCGCGGGCTCGCAACGAGGCATTGCCCGCGCTCGGCGAGCACGCGCAGCGCGAGATCGCTGTCCTCGAGCGGCGGCGGCCGCACGCGCAGCGCGATGTCGATTCCCTCGCCGACGACGTCGACGCGCCGGTTGGTTTCCTCCAGATGGATCTCGACCAGCGGGCATTCGGCCATGAACGCCGCGATCATGTCGCCGACGAGCGCGTCGAGGAGCGCGACGGGGCAGGTCATCCGGACGATGCCGCGCGGCTCGGTGCGCACCAGCGCGACCGCTTCGTCGGCCGCGTCCGCTTCGACGAGCATCGCGCGGCAATGCGCGTAGTAGGTCTGGCCGATATCGGTGACGGCGAAGCGCCGCGTCGAGCGCTGGATGAGGCGCATGCCGATCCGTTCCTCGAGGCGCGCGATGCGCCGACTCAGCTTCGACTTCGGCAGGTTCAGCGCGCGCCCGGCCGGCGCGAAGCCGCCGTGATCGACGACTTGCACGAAGTAATAGAGATCGTTCAGGTCCCGCATGGTCGATCGTTCTTTAAATGGAACGCTGAGTGTGATTTTCGCGGTCTACTGAATCCATCGTTCCGATTATATCTTCTATCCATCGATCGAAGCGTTCGCTTCGGCCATCAATGCAAGGAGAGGAACATGAAGCAAATCGTCGGCGTGTACAGCGCGCCTCGTTCGCATTGGGTCGGCGACGGTTTTCCGGTGCGCTCGCTGTTCAGCTACGACAGCCACGGCGCGCATCTGAGTCCGTTCCTGCTGCTCGATTACGCGGGCCCCGCGCGCTTCGAGCCGACCGCGCGGCGTCGCGGCGTCGGCCGGCATCCGCACCGTGGTTTCGAGACGGTGACGATCGTCTATCAGGGCGAGGTCGATCATCGCGACTCGACGGGCGCGGGCGGCCATATCGGCCCGGGCGACGTTCAATGGATGACGGCCGCGGGCGGCATCCTGCACGAGGAGTTTCATTCGGCGCGGTTCGCGCGCGACGGCGGCACGCTCGAGATGGTGCAGCTCTGGGTGAATCTGCCGGCGAAGGACAAGATGTCCGAGCCCGGTTACCAGACGTTGTTGAGCGAGCGCATTCCGTCGATCGAGCTGCCCGACGGCGCGGGCCGCGTGCGGGTGATCGCGGGCGAGTTCGAGGGCCGTCGCGGGCCGGCGCGCACGCACACGCCGCTCGACGTGTGGGACGTGCGCGTCGCGCAGGGCGGCCGCGTGCGGCTGCGCGCCGACGCGGGCCGCACGCTCGCGCTCGTCGTGCTGCGCGGCACGGTGCTCGTGAACGGCGAGGAAGTGGTGCGCGAAGCGCAGTTCGTGCAGTTCGCGCGAGACGGCAGCGACGTCGACATCGAGGCGAACAACGATGCGACGCTGCTGTGGCTGAGCGGCGAGCCGATCGACGAGCCGATCGCGGGCTACGGCCCGTTCGTGATGAACAGCGACGAGGAAATCCGTCAGGCGATCGACGATTTCAACGGCGGCCGTTTCGGCACGATGAGCGCTTGACGAACGCCCCGCGACGAGCGGGGCGTTTCGCGCATTCGCGTGCCGCTCGTGCTCGGCGTCGCGCGCGAACGCGCAGGCGAGCGTTCGGCGCGGCCTCGCGCGTGGCGCACGTCGGCATACGTCGGCATACGTCGGCGCAGGCGGGCGGCGTTCGCGTTCGCACGCCCGTTCGAGGCATAATCGAGTGTTGCGCGTATCGCAACGGCGTGCGCATTTCATTCGGAACTTCGATCATGTCCACCTTCACGACAGCCGCTTCGCCCATTCCCGCCGCCGCGCCGTCGGCGCCGCTCGAGTGGCGCTGGAAGCCGTTCGGCGCGCTGACGCGGGACGAGATCTACGCGATCCTCTCGGCGCGCAGCGACGTGTTCGTCGTCGAGCAGAACTGCGTGTATCGCGACATCGATCATGCCGATTTCGATGCGTGGCACCTCGGCGCGTACGATGCGCAGGGCCGTCTCGCGTGCTACCTGCGCGTGCTGTTGCCCGACGCGTCGGAGCCGGATATCCGGATCGGCCGCGTGCTGACCGTGCGGGCGTTTCGCGCCATGGGCCTCGGCAACGCGATGCTCACGGTCGCGCTCGAGCGCATTCGCGCGCAATGGCCGGATACGCCGATCAGCCTGCACGCGCAGGCGCATTTGCAGAAGTTCTACGGTGCGTTCGGTTTCGCGCCGAGCTCGGATGTGCACGATGAGGACGGCATTGCGCACGTGTGGATGCGCGTGTCCGCGTGAGCGGCGGCGCGCCGAATCCACCGCGCGTTCCGTACGGGAATCGCGGGGGGCGGCGCGCGCGGGCCGGGCGCGTATCGCGTGATGACGGTCGGCGGCTATTCCTGCTGATTGCCGTCGGCGCTCGTCGCGATCGTCAATGCGATGCGCGGGCCGCCTGCCTGCGCGCGAGCCCGGCGCGCGCCGCGCGCTCGTCGGAGAGCCGGCCGCGCGCGGACAGCCGCATCCAGTGGCGCAGCGCGATCAGCGCGCCGATCACGCTCATCATCGAGCCGGGAATCCATAGCAGCAGCCCGCCGATCTGCTGATCGCGCAGCGGGCTCAACCACGTGAACGCGCGCCCGCAGATCGAATAGATCGGATAGAGCTCGTGCGGCGTGAAGAAGATCAGCGCGCCGAGCACGATCTGCGGCGGAATCGCCGCGACGACCATCAGGATGCGCCGCCCCGGTGCGAGCCGGGCGGGGGGCGCGGGCCGCGGATCGACGACGAGCCACCAGAACAGCAGCCCGTCGATCACCATGCTCCAGTTCATCACGCGGTAGAGCCGCCAGTCGAGCATCGCGACGAAGTGGATCGGCGAAAGCAGCCAGAAATAGATCAGGCCGACGAACAGCACGACCGCGACGACCGGATTGAACAGCACGTCGAGCGTCGCGCGCACGAACGGCTGCGCGAGCGCGGGGCGCACGAAGCGCTGCCGCCACGCGAAGGGGATGCCCGCGCGGATCGCCGCGCCGGGGTACGACAGCGCGATGAAGAACGGCCCGAGGTGGTGCAGCACCAAATGCTGCGCGCGGTGCATGAAGAACTCGTGCTCGAAGAAATAGTCGAGCCGCGTGTGCAGCGCCACGTACAGCGCGACGAGTCCGAACCAGAACGCGACGCGCCGCGACGCCGACACCTTCGCCTTGCGCGCGCCGCGCGCGAACAGCACGCCGGCCACGAGCACGGCGATCACGACGGTGGGCGACGGCTCCCACGGCTCGAGCCAGTACAGCAGGTTCATCGCGCGGGGCTTACTGGGCGGCCGCGGGCGACTTCACGGCGAACGGTGCGTCGAGCTTCTCGCCGTCGGAGAACTGCATGCGCAAATGCACGGTGTCGCCCGGCTTGATCGCGCGCTTCGGTTCCTCGAGCATGAAGTGATAGCCGCCCGGCGCGATGTCGACCTTGCCGCGCGCGGGGATCGTCAGCTTGTCGACCATCTCCATCTTTTGCGTCGAGCCGTTCGACACGGTCTGGTGCAGCATCGTCATCCCGTATTCGGGGCTGTCGACTTCGACGAGATCGATCGGCTTGTCGCTCGCGTTGACGAGCGTCACGTAGCCGGCGGCGGGCAGCTTGTTCGGCAGCCAGCGTACCCACGCGTTCTGCGCGCTGATCGAGGCGGCGCCGGCCGCATGGGCGTTCAGGCTGAGCGAGAGGGCGGCGAGCGCGGCGAGGAGGGTTGGTTTGAGCGTCATCGGCTGAGTGGTAAATGGGTTCCGGTTCAGGAACGGTTGACGATGATCCGGCGCAGATCGGCGGCGATCGCGTCGGGGGAATCCTGGTCGGTCGCGAGCAGCCGCGCGCGGCCTTGCGCGTCGAACACGTAGACGGCCGAGCTGTGCGTGACCTCGTAGCTGCCGTTCGGGTCGCGCTTTTCCATCTGGTACGCGACGCGGTAGCGCTTCGCGAGCGATTCGATCTGCCGCTCGCTGCCCGTGAGCCCGTACGCGTGCTCGGCGTCGAATGCGCCGACATAGTCGCGCATCGCGGCCGGCGTGTCGCGCGCCGGGTCGACCGACACGAACAGAATGCGCACTTCGCTGCGCGCCTGCGGGCTCAGCAGGGCGAGCACCCGCATCAGCCGCGCCATCGTTTCGGGGCACACGTCCGGGCAGTGCGTGTAGCCGAAATAGACGAGCGCGGCGCGACCGCGGAAAGCGGACGCGTCGATCGGCCTGCCGTCCTCGCCCGTGAGCGAGAACGTCAGATCCGGCAGGTGGCCCGTCACGTTCGCGAGGCGCCACGGCTCGCCGCGCGGCGTGCAGCCGGCGAGCGCGGCCGCCGCCGCGCAGGCGGCGGCGAAGCGGAGAAAGCGCGTGCGGCGGGCGGAAGCGGGCGACGAGGCGGCTTGCGCGCGCGCCGTGAAAAAAGGAAACGGCATCGGCGAATTCGGTTCGAAGCAATCGTGCGCGACGGCCATGCGCGGTGTCGCGGGGCTGCGATCGCCAGGCGCGGGGCCCGCATCGATCCAGGACGCATCGATCGTGCCGCGCGCCCGGCGCCTTGTCGCGTCCGCGCACGCGCCGGGCCCCGGCCATGGGCGGCGTGCCGGCGGATCGGCGTCGCGCCGTGTCGCGCGTTATCTGTCAGCGGTTGCGACTGTAGCGCAATTTGATCCGGATCGTCTTTTCGAAACGCGCACCGCGCACCGAACCGGGGCAAAATGTCGCAGCGATGCGGCCAGCCGCCCGCGCGTCGCGGGGCCCGCGCTTTTGTTCATCGTGCACGAGGCGCGGTAAGATGCGCACATTCGCCCGGCGGGCGCGCCCGCCGGCAGCCATTCTCTTCAGCGAATCGATGCAATCCATCCCGCTTTCCCTGCCCCTTTCCCGCACCGCGTTCTTCTTCGATTTCGACGGCACGCTCGTCGACCTCGCGTCGACGCCCGACGCCATCCAGGTGCCGCCCGACGTGCCCGTGCTCGTCGACGCGCTGCGGCAGCTGTCGCACGGCGCGGTCGCGATCGTGTCCGGGCGCGGCATCGACAGCATCGACGCATACCTCAACCTGCCCGGCCTGCCGGTGGCGGGCCTGCACGGCGCCGAGCGGCGCGACGCGAACGGCGACACGCAGCGGATCGGCTTCGACGATCCGCTGCTGCTGCGTATCGAGCGCGAACTCGCGGCGCTCGTCGATCGCCACCCGGGCATGCTGCTCGAGATCAAGGGCGCGGCGCTCGCGCTGCATTTTCGCAACGCGCCCGAACGCGAGGGCGTCGCGCGCGCGGCGGCCGAGCGGCTCGTCGCCGATTACGCGGATGCGTACGTGCTGCAGCCGGGCAAGATGGTGTTCGAGATCAAGCCGAAGGGCGTCGACAAGGGGCGCGCGGTTGCCGCGTTCCTGAACGAGCCGCCGTTCGCCGGCCGCATGCCGGTGTTCGCCGGCGACGATCTGACCGACGAGCAGGGCTTCGCCGTCGCCAATGCGAACGGCGGATTGTCGATCAAGGTCGGTGCGGGCGACACGACGGCGCGCGCGCGCGTCGATTCGGTCGCCGCGTTGCGCGCGCAGCTCGCGCGCTGGATCGCCGAGGGGCGCGCGCCCGCATGAGCCGTCTCATCATCGTCTCGAATCGGGTTGCGCCGATCTCCGAAGGAGAACCCGCGGCCGGCGGCCTCGCGATCGGCGTCTACGACGCGCTGAAGGAAACGGGCGGCATGTGGTTCGGCTGGAGCGGCGAGGTGATCGCGTCGGGCGGGCCGCAGATCCGCATCGAGGAGCACGGCCCCGTCACGTTCGCGACGATCGGGCTGTCGCGCCGCGACTACGATCAGTACTACCGAGGCTTTTCGAACGCGACGCTCTGGCCCGCGTTCCACTATCGCGCGGACCTGATCCAGTTCGACCGCCACGAGTTCGAAGGCTATTCGCGCGTGAACGTGTGGCTCGCGCAGCAGCTCGTGCCGCTGCTGCGCGATGACGACGTGATCTGGGTGCACGACTATCATCTGATTCCGTTCGCGCGGGCGCTGCGCACGGCGGGCGTGAAGAACCGCATCGGTTTTTTCCTGCATATTCCGTTTCCGGCGGCGCAGGTGCTCGTCAACGTGCCGCCGCATCGCGAACTGGTCGAGGCGCTGTGCTCGTTCGATCTGCTCGGCTTTCAGACCGACACCGATCTGCGCGCGTTCTTCGAGTACGTCGAATACGAGGCGGGCGGCACGGTCGATCGCGCCGCGCATCCGGCGCGCGTCGACGCGTTCGGCCGCACGCTGCGCGCGGCCGCGTATCCGATCGGCGTGTATCCGGACGAGATCGCCGCGCTCGCGAAGGCGGGCGAGAACGGCCGCGCGGTGAAGTCGCTCGCGGCCTCGCTGCGCGGGCGGCAGCTCGTGATGAGCGTCGACCGGCTCGATTACTCGAAGGGGCTCGTCGAGCGCTTTCGCGCATTCGAGAAGCTGCTCGAGCACGAGACGTCGTTTCGCAATCGCGTGTCGTTCCTGCAGATCGCGCCGTCCACGCGCGCCGATCTGCGCGCGTACCAGGACATCCGCCGGCAGCTCGAGGGCGAATCGGGGCGCATCAACGGCCGTTTCGCGGAGCTCGACTGGGCGCCGATCCTCTATATCCATCGGCAGTACGAACGGCCGGTGCTCGCCGCGCTATACCGGCTCGCGCGCGTCGGGTACGTGACGCCGCTGCGCGACGGGATGAATCTCGTCGCGAAGGAGTACGTGTCCGCGCAGGATCCGGACGATCCGGGCGTGCTCGTGCTGTCGCGCTTCGCGGGCGCCGCGTGCGAACTCACCGGCGCGTTGATCGTCAATCCGATCGACATCGGCGGGATGGCCGACGCGCTGTCGCGCGCGCTGTCGATGCCGCTCGCCGAGCGGCGCGCGCGCCACGCCGACATGCTCGCGCGGTTGCGCGAGAACAACGTGTCGGTGTGGCGCGACCACTTCCTGCGCGATCTCGGGCGGTAGCGCGCGGCGTCGGGGGCCGGCCGGGGTCGTTAGGCGTGCGCGACGATGCGCGCGGGCGGCTTTAAGCGACGCGCTCGTCGTCCGACGACGAATCGTCGTCGTCGCTATGGTGGTGCGCGGGCGCGGGCGCCGGCGCGGCCAGGTGCCGGCCGTGCTGCTTCGCGAGCAGGTCGCGGTACAGGCCCGGGCGCTCGCGCAACACGCCGGGGCTGCCGTCGTCGATCACCTTGCCCGCGCTCATCACGATGATCCGGTCGAAGTTGCGCAGCGTCGAGAGCCGGTGCGCGATCGCAATCACGGTGCGGCCCATCATCAGCCGGTCGAGGGCCGCCTGGATCGCTTCCTCCGAGGCGCTGTCGAGCGCCGATGTCGCCTCGTCGAGCAGCAGGATCGGCGCGTTCTTCAGGATCGCGCGCGCGATCGCGATCCGCTGCCGCTGGCCGCCCGACAGCTTCACGCCGCGATCGCCGACGATCGTCTCGAAGCCCTCCGGCATCGCCTCGATGAATTCGGTGCAGCGCGCCTCGCGCGCGGCGGCGAGCACTTCCTCGTGGGTCGCGTCCGGGCGGCCGTACGCGATGTTCTCGTAGATCGACCGATGGAAGAGGGAGATATCCTGCGGCACGAGCGCGATCGACTGGCGCAGGCTCTCCTGCGTGATCGTGCCGAGGTCCTGGCCGTCGATCCGGATCGCACCCTGCTGGATGTCGTAGAAGCGCTGCAGCAGCGCGAGCACGGTCGATTTGCCCGCTCCCGACTTGCCGATCAGGCCGACCCGCTGGCCGGGCTCGATGTGCAGGTCGAAGTGGTCGAGGATCGGCCGACGGTGCGGATACGCGAACGTCACACGCTCGAAGTCGACGCGGCCGCCGCGCGGCGCGAGCGCGATCGCGTCGGAGCGATCGGGCATTCCGTGCGGCTCGAGCAGCGTCTTCACCGCCTCGGCGAGACGCGCGACGTGCTGCGTGACGTCGACGAGCGCGACGGCGAGATCGCGCGTGCCGTGCAGGATCGTGAAGCCGAGCGAGCTGACGAGCACGATGTCGCCCGACGTCGCGCGGCCCTGGTCCCACAGCCACAGCGCCCAGCCGAGCAGGCCCGCGGACAGCATCGCGGTGATCACCGCATGCAGCAGGCGCAGCTTCTCGAGATAGAGCAAGCTCTGCTGGCGCGCGTCCATCTCGGCTTTCACGGTCGCGGAAAAGCGCTTCTGCTCGCGCAGCGTCATCCCGAACGCGCGCACGAGCCCCATGTTGCCGATCACGTCGACGAGCTCGCCGTCGACGGCCGCCGCCTTCGCCGCGAACCGGTGGTGGCGCGCCGAGCCGAGCTTGGCGAGCTTGAACAGCACGATCGCGAGCACACCGGAGCACGACAGCAGGCCGAGCGCCATCAGCGGATTGACGACGATGATCATCAGGATCGCGCCCATCACCGCGATGCACGGCGGCAGCACGTTCCACGCCATCGTGTTCTCCGACGTGTAGATCGCGTTCGACGTCGCGGTGATCCGGCTCGCGAGCGTGCCGGGCTGCTTCTCCGCATAGTAGGTCGGCGAGTGCCCGCTCAAATACTGGAACAGATCGCGGCGCAGATCGCCCGTCACCGCGACGAACGCATGCGCGGCGACCCAGCCGCCGACGCGCCAGAGCAGGTTGTCCGCGGCGATCAGGCCGACGAGGAGCGCGAACGCGCCCCAGAGCGGCCCCGGATGATGGCGCCCGGCGGCGAGCACGTCGATCAGGTGCTTGATCGCGTATTGCGAGCCGAGCGCGCAGCCGACCGCCGCGAGCACGCTGACGAGCACGACCACGTGTGCGACCGGGTGCATCCGGATGTAGCGGAACAGGAACGCGAGCGGCCGCTCGGCGTAGCTCGCGAGCTTCGCGTTGTGGGCGTTGCGCTGGGCAGGGGTGAGAGCTTCCAAAATCAGTGCGTGTGGTGAAACGAGGGTTGAACGCCGCGTCCGAACGTCGCGCCGAGAAGCAGGCGAAAGCCGGCATTGTAATCAAGCCGGTGCGTCGCGCTGCGCCCGAGTTGCGTCACGCCGGGGTATGCGACTCATTTTGGGATAAAATTTTGCGCCTTGTGGCGCGTTCTCTCGTCGACGGACGAAACTCGCCGCGCGCACGGCCGGTTGCCGCATGGAGCGGGGCAGACGCAATCACTCTAAAACGGTCTTCCTGTCTGAAGATTGGCAAAGTGTTGCGTCTTTGTAACAACGTAAAGACTTTGAAATGTTGTGCGTCGCACCGTCCGCGAGCCCCGATAATCGACTGCGGGTTTGTCCTAGGTCCATTACTGGAACCTGTCAACGGATTTCCCGCTGAAACGTTAACTGCCCGTGCGGCGCGGCCTGCGAGGCAACGCAGCTTCCACTTCAGTGTCGCGAGCCGGCTCGCCCGACGTCCAACCGACGTTCGCGGCGGCGTTCGGCAGGCGGGCGATCGACCCGCTGCTTTACTTTTTGCCGATTTTTTAGGAGTTACACATGCGAATCGCTCAAATCGCTCCGTTGCACGAAGCGGTTCCCCCGAAACTGTACGGCGGTACCGAACGGGTGGTGTCCTATCTGACCGAGGCGCTCGTCGAGATGGGACATGACGTCACGCTCTTCGCGAGCGGCGATTCGCAGACCAGCGCGAAGCTCGAGGCCGTGTGGCCGCAGGCGCTGCGCCTCGACCCGACCATCCGCGACGTGATGGCGCCGCACATGCTGCTGCTCGAGGAAGTGCGCCGCCGCGCGGACGAGTTCGACGTGCTGCACTTTCACATCGACTACTATCCGTTCCCGCTGTTCTCGCGCCAGCCGGTGCCGCATCTGACGACGCTGCACGGCCGCCTCGACCTGCCGGAGCTGCAGCCGATCTTCAACACGTTCAGCGACGTGCCCGTCGTGTCGATCTCCGACAACCAGCGCATTCCGCTGTCTCAGGCCAACTGGCTGCAGACGACCTACCACGGCCTGCCCGAGAACCTGCTCAAGCCGATCCCGGACGTGAAGCCGAGCTACCTCGCGTTCCTCGGCCGCATCTCGCCGGAAAAGCGCGTCGACACCGCGATCCGCATCGCCGAGCAGGCCGGCATGCCGATCAAGATCGCCGCGAAGCTCGACAAGGCCGATCGCGCGTACTACGAAGAAAAGATCAAGCCGCTCTTCTCGCTGCCGCACGTCGAGTACATCGGCGAGATCAGCGAAGCCGAGAAGGCCGACTTCCTCGGCAACGCGCACGCGCTGCTGTTCCCGATCGACTGGCCGGAGCCGTTCGGCCTGGTGATGATCGAGGCGATGGCGTGCGGCACGCCGGTGATCGCGTTCAAGCGCGGCTCGGTGCCCGAAGTGATCGAGAACGGCGTGTCGGGCTTCGTCGTCGAGGACGAGCTGTCGGCCGTCGCCGCCGTCAAGCGCCTGAACACGCTGCCGCGCGAGCGGGTGCGCGCCGCGTTCGACGCGCGTTTCACGTCGAAGGTGATGGCGCAGAACTACGTGAAGGGTTACGAGGAGCTGCTGCGCCGCAAGCGCCGCACGGTGCTGCGCGAAGTCAACGCGGGCTGACGCGCCGCGCTCTCGAGCGCCGCGTCCTGTTTTCGCGCGATGCCCCGCCCGGGCCGACCGGGCGGGGCATTTTGCATTCGGCGGCGGGTTTGGCGGGCCGCCCGGCGCGTCGCCCGCCATTTGTTGTATTCGCGCCGCGCCGTTGTGTCCGGAAATGACGCAATCCGCCGATTTGCGGCGCTGGGGCATCAGCCGGCCGAGTAATGTCCCTATAATGGCCGTGCCGTAAAATCGGGCCCCGGCAAGGCCGTCAAGAGGAGAGAGTTTTGGCGAGAACGAAACCCACGCGCGCGAACCCGGCCCCCGGCTCGGGCGTCATTTTCGCGTTGCGAGCCATCGGTCTCGTGCTGCTCGCCCGCTGGCTCTTCTCGATGTCGCTGATGGGCTATCGCGCGTCGCTCTCGGCGATGGCGTCGTCGCCGTGGGCGTGCATCAACGTCGTCCTCATCTTCCTGCTGCTCGTGCTGCCCGGCGCGCAGGCGCGCGCCGAGCGCCCGCTGCATCCGCTGCCGCAGTGGCTGCGCCAGGCGCTGCGCTTTTTCGCGCTGCTCGGCTTTCTGTTCGCCGCATGGTCGGTCGGCGTGTTCGCGTGGGCGGCCGGCTGGCGCCGCGCGCTGCACGCGCTCACGGTCAGCAACGGCTGGCTGCTCGCCGCGCCCGCGCTCTATGCGGCCGTCGTCTGGGTGTGCCGGCCGCGCGCGCTGTGGCGCACCAATGTCGCCGCGCGCCGCTACGCGATCGGCCGCTACGCCGTCTCGCTCGACATGCTGACGCGCACCGTCGTCGTCTGGATGGAGAGCCGCAAGGTAGGGCAATACGATGCGCGCGAGCTGTCCGTGCGCTGGCCGAAGGGGGCCGAGCCGCGAGCGGCGGGCGTCGAGGCCGACGCGCCGGCGGCGGACGCGGCGGGCGGCGCGATGGCCGGCGCCGCTACGTCGGACGTCGCAGCGGCGGATGCCGCCGCGCGGCCGGATGCCGCCGCGCCTGCCGCCGCGCGCGCTTCGGCGAAACGGCCGGCGGTCGCGCGCCCCGCGCCGCGCGCCGGCGGCTGGTTTGCCCGGCCGAAGATCGAGCTGCTGTGGGATTCGCCGGCCGCGGTCGGCCACAACCGCCAGATCGTGATGCGCGCGCCGCTCGCGACGGAAGGGGACCGCGTCGCGGCGCGCGCGCTCGACGCGTCGCTCAAGCAGATCGCATGACGCCGGCGGGCCGGCCCGCGCCGCCGCGTTCGCTTCGCCGACACAAGGAGGAACGATGCTGACCGTCCGATGGCTGCTCGCCGCCGTTCATTTGCTCGGGTTCGGCTTCGCGTTCGCGTCGATCGCCGCGCGCAACCGTGCGCTCAAGCGCGTCGCCGGCTCGCGGCAGGCCGCCGATCTGTCCGATGTGTTCAAGGCCGACGCGATCTGGGGCGTGTCCGCGCTCGTGCTGATCATGACGGGCATCGTTCGCGCGTTCGGCGGCTTCGAGAAGGGCGGCGACTATTATCTGCATGCGCCGCTCTTTCATCTGAAGATGGGTGCGCTCGCGCTGATCCTTGTGCTCGAGCTCGTGCCGATGACGGGCCTCATCCGCTGGCGGATGACCGCGCGGCGGGGGATGCTGCCCGAGCTCGCGCGCGCGCGCGCGTATGCGCGGATCGGCCACGTGCAGGCGATGCTCGTCGCGGTGATCGTGCTCGCGGCGGCCGGGATGGCGCGCGGCATCGTGCCGCGCGTGCCGCCGTCGCGGCGGCCGCCGCATCGAGCATGCCGCCGCCGCGCCCGCTCATGGTTTTCGCGTCCGCCGCCTGCTTCGCGCCTGCGCGCGCTTTCTCCCGTCACACGACATTCTTCTCGACGATCGGCTGGCCCTCGAGCACGCGCGCGAAGCCGAGCGGCGACAGATCGAGCGACGTGTATCGCCCATGCACGATCAGCTCGGCGACGCCGCGTCCCGTCGCCGGCCCCTGCTGCAGCCCGTGTCCCGAGAAGCCGTTCGCGAAGATGCAGTTGTCGACGGCCGGGTGCGGCCCGATGATCGCGTTCTGGTCGAGCACGTTGTATTCGTAATAGCCGGACCAGCTCCGCACGACCCGCAGCGCCTCGAACTGCGGCACGCGGTGCGCGAGCGTCGGCCAGATCAGCTCGTCGAAGAGCGCGTGGTCGACGTCGTCGAGCGGCAGATCGTCGAAATCGCGCGCCGGCGGCGGCGCCGCGCCGCAAATGAACGACGCGCCTTCCGGCCGGAAATAGACGCCGCTCGGATCGATGACGAGCGGGCAGCGCGGCAGCACGGCGGGCGAGGTCACGTTGAAGATGCTGCGGCGGCGCGCGCGCACCGGCAGATCGACGCCGACGAGCGCCGCGACCGTGCGCGCCCACGGCCCCGCGGCGTTGACGAGCGCGTCGCAGTCGAACGCGCGGCCGTCGGCCGTGAGCAGTCGCGTGACGCGCCGCCCGTCGAGGCGCGCGCCCGTCACGTCCGCGCTCACGTATTGCGCGCCGAGCGCGCGCGCCTTCTTGCGCAGCGCCTGCACGAGCCCGTAGCCGTCGAACCAGCCTTCGCCGCGCTCGCCGAGGCAGCCGGCCGCGAGATCGTCGACGGCGAGCCACGGGAACGTCGCGGCGAGCGCGTCGCGCGGCAGGTAGCGGATCTGCGCGCCGAGCGAGGTCTGCAGCGCGTGGTTCTCGCGCAGCGTCGCGACGCCCGCGGGCGTCGCGAGAAACAGGTAGCCGCCTTCGTGCAGATCGATCGACGGGCGTTCGCCGTCGAGCGCGAGGCGCTCGCCGAGCGAGCGCAGGAACTCGATGCCGAACAGCGACATCCGGATCGACAACGGCGTCGAGAATTGCTGGCGGATCGACGCCGCGGACAGCGCGGACGACGCGCGCGCGTAGGTGGGATCGCGCTCGATCACGGTCACGTCGATGCCCGGATCGAGCGTGCGCAGGAAATAGGCGGTCGCGCTGCCGATGACGCCGCCGCCGACGATGACGACTTTCGAATGCATCGAAACTCCATGGGTTGGGCGCGATGCGGGCCGTTCGGGACCCGGGCCGCGCGCGTGCAGCGCGTCGCGCGCGGTCCGCTCCATACATGGGCGGCCGGTCAGCCCCCCTTCGTGACGATCGTCTGCCACGCGCCGCTCTTCACCTGATAGAGCGTCGACATCCCGCTCTTGAGCGAGCCGTCGCCGCCGAACGAGATGCGGCCGGTGATGCCCTCGAAATCGATCTTCTTCAGCGCGGGCCGATAGCCGCTCGGATCGGTCGTGCCCGCCGCCTGCATCGCCTTGATCGCGGCCCACGTCGCGTCATAGCCGAACTGCGCATACGACAGCACGTCGACGCCGAAGCGCTTCTTGAAGCGCGACTCGAAATCCTTGCCTTGCGGCAACTGGTCGAGCGGCCGGCCGTATTCCCACGCCATCGCGCCTTCCGCTGCGGGGCCCGCGATCTTGATGAACTCGGCGTCCTTCACGCCGCCGCCGCCGACGAACTGCGCGTTCAAGCCGAGCTGTTTCATCTGCTTGATGAAGTTCGCCGCGAGCGAATCGAGGCCGCCGAAGAAGACCAGATCGACGTTCTTGCTCTTGAGGCTCGTGATCTGCGCGCGGAAGTCGACCGCCTGGTTGCTCGTGTACTCGCGCGCGACGATCGCGGCGCCCGCGGCCTTCACCGCCTTGTCGAACTCGTCGGCTTCGCCCTGGCCGAACGCGGTGCGATCGTCGACGATCGCGATGCGCTTGGCCTTCGTCACGTCGACCGCGTAGCGGCCCGCGTTGCCGGCGTTCTGGCCGTCGGTGGCGATCACCATGAACACGTTCGCGAGCCCGCGCGACGTGATGACGGGATTCGTCGCGGCCGGATCGATGACGGGGATGCCCGCCTTGTCGTAGACGACCGACGCCGGAATCGTCGTGCCGGAGTTGAAGTGGCCGACGACGACCGACACCTTCTTGTCGACGAGGCTCTGCGCGGCCTGCACGCCGATCCGCGGATCGGCCTGGTCGTCCTCGACGACGAGTTCGAATCGCGCGGGCTTGCCGGCGATCGTGATCTTTTGCGCGCGGGCGTCGTCGAGCGCGAGCTGCACGCCGTTTTGCAGATCCTTGCCGTAGCCCGCGTTGACGCCCGTGAGCGGCGCGGCGAAGCCGATCCTCACGGGCGTTTCGTCGGCGGCGCGCGCGGCGCCGGTTGCGCCGCACGCGAATGCCGCGGCGAGGGCGAGGGAGGGCAGTGACGAGCGGAGTCTCATGTTCTTTCCTTGTAGCGATGCACGAACGAAACGCGAGTGGCGCGGATGCACGGGGCCGGCGCCATGGCCCGCGTCGCGGGCCGCCGGAGCGGCGCCGGCTAACCGATTTATAGAAGGCCAAATTGGGCGAGTCTTGTCGATTTGCGGCGCATCGGATGCGGATTTGCGCATAGCCGCGCGATCAAGGGAACGGGCGTGGAACGGCGGGAATGGCCGCATTCTGCAGACTGTTGGCGAAGTGCGCCGCGCGTGCGGCGGAGCGTGCCGCGGCGCATTGCGGCAGAACGCGGGGAAGCGGGGAAGCGGGCGCGAGGGGGAGGCGCGCGACGCTTGCGTCGCGCGTGAGCAGGGCGAAGGCTCATTGGCGGCGAAGAGCGAAGAGCGAAGAGCGAAGTGTAGTGGTTCAATGCCCTTGGACGGTTCGAAAAGAAGGTAACGTGTCGTCTGGAGGGCCAAACCATGGTCAGGCGTGCGTTTTCCGAGGAATTCAAGGAAGAAGCGATACGACTCGTCGTAGAGCAGGGTTACCCCTTTTCCAAGGCGTGTGGGGCGGTTGGAATTGGGGAGACAGCCCTGCGTCGCTGGGTCGCGCAGTGGCGGGCGGCGCATAGCTTGGATGTGCCCAGTCCTGCACAACTCAGTGCAGACGCGCGCCGGATCTGACCTGCCCCCTTCGATAGGGCCAATGGGCTTCTAGCAAAGTCCCTTTAAACCAACTCCTGGAAAGCGGCAGGAGCGTCCGCGGTTGCCCGATGTTTCGCCGCAAACTCTGACGGCGCAAGGTAGTTCAGTGCGCTGTGCGGCCTTTGCTCGTTGTAGTCCTGACGCCATGCCGCGATGACTGCCCGAGCGTGCGCGAGCGTCGTGAACCAGTGCTCGTTAAGGCATTCGTCGCGGAACTTGCCGTTGAACGATTCGATGTACGCATTCTGCGTGGGCTTGCCCGCCTGAATCAACTTCAGCGTGACGCCGTTCGCATACGCCCACTGGTCAAGCGCGCGGCTCGTAAATTCGGGTCCCTGGTCTGTTCGCACCGCCTTGGGATAGCCACGGAAGCGAGCTGCACGGTCCAATGCCCGAGCGACATACAAACCTGAGATGCCATGGTCGACGACGATGTCGACAGCCTCTTTCGTGAAATCGTCGACGACGGTCAGGCACTTCACGCGCCGGCCGTTGGAAAGCGCATCCATCACGAAATCGATTGACCATACCTCGTTGGGTGCGCCCGGCAATGCCAGTTGCTCGCGCTCAATCATGACGCCGTGGCGCTTGCGACGGCGCCGCACAGCCAGCCCTGCCTCACGGTACAGGCGATAGATGCGCTTGTGATTGGCGTGCGTGCCTTCGCGTTCCACCAGGGCGTGCAGTCGGCGGTAGCCGAATCGACGACGTTCGTGCGCCAACTTCACCAGACGCGCCGCGAGCACCTCATTCTCGTGGTCCGGCTTCGCGTCGTAATGCAGCACGCTGCGAGAAAGCCCGACAAGCCGGCAGGCGCGGCGCTCGGAGATGTTGACCTTCTCCCGAATCGCCAACACTGCTTCGCGTTTGGCTTGCGGGCTCAGGGCTTTCCCTTGACGACAACCTTCAACGCTTCCATATCGAGCATTGCTTCGGCCAGCAGTTTCTTCAGTCGGGCATTCTCCACCTCGAGGCCCTTGAGCCGGCGGGCTTCCGAGACTTCCATGCCGCCGAACTTCGCGCGCCAGGTGTAGAACGACGCGTCACTGAACCCATGCTTCCTGCACAGTTCCTTGACCGGCATACCGGCCTCGGCTTCCTTCAGAAACCCGATGATTTGCTGTTCCGTAAAGCGCTTCTTCATGTTCGTCTTCTTCTCCGAAAACGAACTTTACTAGACTCCGGCTGGCCCTGTTTGTAGGGGGCAGGTCACTTCGAGCTTCGAGCTCGATTCGACCACTCCGCCGAATCAATGCCCGAAAGCAGGCGCCCGGCGGCCCCGCCGCGCGTTCACAGCGACGGCTCCGTCTCGCGCTCGCGCCGCGCCTCGGCCGCCGCGACGCGGGCCGCTCGCCTCGCGTGGCTGCGAATCCGCCGCCGCGTGCGCGACAGCTCGACGACCTGCCACGATCCGAGCGCAAGCGCGCCGAACAGCAACTCGCGCGCGCGCTTGACGAGCGCGAGCGACAGCGCCGCCTCGCGGTCGACGCCGAACATCTGCGCGAGCAGCACGACGGTCGCCTCCTGGACGCCGAGGCCGCCCGGCACCATGAACGCCGCATGGCGCACCGCCTGCGTCATCGCCTCGATCGCGATCGCGCCGCCAATCGATATCGGATGGCCGAGCATCGCGAGCGCCCAATAGATTTCCAGCGCGCCCGCGACGTAACCCGCGAGCTGCCAGAAGAACGCGCGGAACAGCAGGCCGGCGCGCGACATCAGCGCATCGATGTCGGCGTCGAGACGCTTGCCGTCGACGCCCTGCAACAGCCGGTGCGAATCGCCGAGCAGCCGGCCCGCGAAGCGCTCGATCGCATGGAAAACCCCGCCGCGGCGCATCAGCACGAAGCCGAGCACGGGAATCGGCAGCGACAAGGCGAGCGCGACGCCGATCGTCTTCGCGCCGACGCTCTCCTGCGTCGCGGCGAGCAGCAGCACGAGGCCGAGCGCGGCGAACGCGTACTGAACGGCAATCGTCACGAGCACCTCGACGATCACCGACGCCGTCACGCGGCTCGCATCGGGCACGCGCCAGCGCGCGAGCCGAATGCCGACGATCTCGCCGCCGACGCCGACGACGGGCAGCAGCCGGTTCACCGCCTCGCGCACCGTCGCGATCCACCAGAGGAACGGCAGCGACGCGCGCTTGTCGAGCAGCAGACGCCACGCATGCGCGTCGAGCAGCAGCGGCAGCCCGTGAAACGGCACGAGCCACAGCAGCGCGAAGCCGGCCTGGCCGATCACGCGGACAGCGTCGCCGGCGCCCTCGTGCACGACGAGCGCGAGCAGGATCGCGATGCCGATCGGCCAGCCGAGCCATTTGATCCAGCGGGTCATGACGGCTGCGCTCCGCTGATCCGCGCGCCGCGCGGCATCCGCGCACGCGCGCCGCCGCCGAACACGTCGGCGAAGCCGCCGCACGCGACGCCCGCCGCCTGCACCGCGGCCGCGACGCGCGGCGACAGCAGCGCGGCAAGCTCGTCGGCCGGCCGGTAGTCGCGCATCGAAGGCGTGATCGGGCCGTCGCCCGCCTCGGCCGGATGGGAATAGATCTCGCCGACGCCCGCCGGCAGCTTCGCGAGCGCGGCGAGCAGCGCCGCCTCGTCCATCGCGCCCGTGTGTTCGATGCCGACGACGTAATCGTTGTGCGCGATGCCCGCGCGGTCGAGCCGCGCGCGCACGAGCGCGATCCACGGCTTCAGCCAGAACGGCGTCGAAGGCTCGTACGGCAGCCGCATCGCGGCAAGCCCGAACTCGCGGCCGATGTCGACGATCATCGACAGCACGGTCGGATGCAGATGGAAATGCTTGTGCGTGTTCACGTGATCGAGCACGAGCCCGGTCGACGCGAACGCTTCGAACTGCGCGCGGATCTCGCGGCGCAGTTGCGCCCGCACGTGCGGCAGGAAGAAGAAGCGGCAGCCGTCCTTCGCCATCGCGTCGCAAAAGCGCCCGTCGGGGCCGACGAGCGCCGCAATCGCATGCGCGGGCAGCGTCGCGGGGCCGTCGGCGAGCACGATGTGCAGGCCGACGGCGAGCGATGGCAGGCGCTTCGCCCGCTCGATCGCGTCGCGCGCGGCCGGCGCGCCGACCATCAGGCTCGCGGCCGACAGCACGCCGTCGCGGTGCGCACGCTCGACGGCCGCGTTGACCCGCTCATGCAGGCCGAAGTCGTCCGCCGTGAAGATCAGCGCGCGCGGCGCCGCGTCACAAGCCGCCACCGATCACGCCTCGTGCGCGCGCAGGAAGCGGAAGAACTCGACGCCCTCGCGCAGGCGGCGCTTCATCATGTCCCAGCTCGTCAGCATCTCGCGCAGGATTTCCCAGATCTTCGACGGGCGGAAATAGAACTCGCGATAGAAATGCTCGAGCTGATGATAGATCTCTTCCTTCGGCAGGTGCGGATAGCCGATCGCGGCGAGCTGCACCCCCTCCTTGCTGACGAGATTGATCGTCTTGTTCTCTTCCATCCAGCCGTTCTCGATCGCCTGGTTGTACAGGCGCGTGCCCGGATACGGCGCGGCGAGCGACACCTGGATCGTGTGCGGATTGATTTCCTTCGCGTACTCGATCGTCTTCTTGATCGTTTCCTTCGTCTCGCCCGGCAGGCCGAGGATGAAGGTGCCGTGGATCTTGATGCCGAGCTTCTTGCAATCCTCGTTGAAGCGGCGCGCGATGTCCGTGCGCAAGCCCTTCTTGATGTTCAGCAGGATCTGGTCGTCGCCCGACTCGTAGCCGACGAGCAGCAGCCGCAGGCCGTTCTCCTTCATGATCTTCAGCGTCGAATACGGCACGTTCGCCTTCGCGTTGCACGACCACGTGACGCCGAGCTTGCCGAGCCCGCGCGCGATTTCCTCGACGCGCGGCTTGAAATCGGTGAAGGTGTCGTCGTCGAACATGATCTCCTTCACTTCCGGCATGTTGTCGCGGATCCACTTCACTTCCGCGAGCACGCTCTCGACCGAGCGCACGCGGTAGCGATGGCCGCCGACCGTCTGCGGCCACAGGCAGAACGTGCACTTCGAGCGGCAGCCGCGGCCCGTGTAGATCGACACGTACGGGTAGTTCAGATAGCCGATGAAGTAGTTGTCGATCTTCAGGTCGCGCTTGTAGACGGGCGCGACGAACGGCAGCTCGTCCATGTTCTCGATCATCGGACGCGGGCCGTTATGCTCGATCGAGCCGTCCTTCGCGCGGTAGCTCATCCCGAGGATCTCGGCGAACGGCTTGCCCTCGGCGATGTCCTTGCACGTGTAGTCGAATTCCTCGCGGCAGACGAAATCGATCGCTTGCGTCGCGGTGAGCGAGTTGTGCGGATCGACCGCGACCTTCGCGCCGACCATGCCGACGAGCATCGACGGCTTCATCTTCTTCAGGTCTTCCGCGAACATCGCATCGGTCGGGAACGACGGCGTGCTCGTGTGGATGATCACGAGATCGTAGTCCTTCGCGATCTTGAGCGTGTCCTCGACCGACAGGCCGTCCGCGGGCGCGTCGACGACGCGGCTGCCCGGCACGAGCGCGGCCGGCTGCGCGAGCCAGGTCGGATACCAGAAGGATCGGATCTCGCGCTTCGCCTGGTAGCGGGAGCCCGCGCCGCCGTCGAAGCCGTCGTACGACGGTGCCTGCAAGAACAGCGTTTTCATGAATGCTCCGGTAGCCTGCTGCATAGATATCAATTCGTTCAGTACAAGTGTTTCGAAAACCGCGGGCGGCCTGCCGCCGCCCGCGCATCCTGTGTATGAGCCCCGCGCTCGTCAGCGTCCGTCGCCCGCTTCGACGACCGTCGCGCGCGCATCGCCGCCGACCACCGTCATCCGCGCGCCCCGCCACACGACCTGCGTGCCGAACGCGGCGGCAAGCCATTCGAGCGCGAGCAGCGCGTCGCGCACCGGCACGAGCGGCAAGTCGCGCCAGAACGCACGCCATCCGGCCGCGCCGCGCGCGTGCAGCGCGAGCCGCGCGAGCGTGCCGATCGCGGCCGCCCACGCGGCCGTCGCGCCCGCGGCCGACGCGGGGCCAAGCCACGCCGCGAGCGCCGCGCCGATCACGAGCCACGGCGCGGTAAACGTGATGAACAGGAAGGCGAACCCCGCCGGATTCAGCGAGCGGATCGTGCGCAGCCAGCGCGTCTCGCGCAGCCACAGCGGCGCGAACGACGGCTCCGCGACGTCGGTCGCCACGTTCACCTCGGAGAGCACCGTGCGCAGCCCGAGGCGGCGCGGCAGCTCGGCGAGCCAGTAGTCGTCCGCGAGCTCGTCCTTCAGCGCCTTGAAGCCGCCGATCGCGTCGAGCGTCGCGCGTGTGAGCGCGAGCGTCGCGCCGAAGCCGAAGCGGCTCGAGCCGCCGAGATGCGTGATCCGGACCGACGGCGCGAACCATGCATCGACGAATTGCGCGCCGATCCGCGTCCAGAAGCCGCCGACGCTGCGCGCATGATACAGGCAAGTGACGACACCGACCGACGGATCGGCGAGCGGCGCCGTCACGCGCGTCAGATAATCGGGCTCGACCGCGATGTCGCTGTCGGCGATCACGATGCGGCCGTGGCGCGCGCGCTCGGCGAGATTGACGAGATTGCTGACCTTCAGGTTCGAGCCGTACACGCGCGCGTCGATCACGAGCTCGATGTCGCAATCGGGATAGTCGGCCTGCAGCCGGCGCACGACGGCGATGGCCGGATCGGCCGCGGACGCGACGCCGAACAGCAGTTGATAGCGCGGATGCCGCTGCTCGCAGAAGGTCGCGAGGTTTTCGTAGAGATGCGGCTCCGATCCGCATAGCGGCTTGAGCACGCTGACGGGCTCGAAGCCGTCGCGCGCCGCCGCGCGGGGCACGCGCGGCGCGGGCGCGCACGCGGCGAGCACCGCATAGCCGCACGATGCGCAAACGAGCGCGAGCAGCACCCAACCGACGATGGAAAGCGATTCCGTCATGCCGCGCGCCTCCCGACGATCGGGCGGCAAACGGGACGGGGACGCGATGCTTCGGCGGGGACGATTTCGAACACGATCCCAACTCCTTTCTGACTTGCTTGCACTTTCAACGACGCGCAACGCACCGGAACCGGCCGGTCGGCCGCTATTCCGAGGCTCCTCGTGCGGCTCTTCGCGGCAAGCGCAGGGAGAATAGAACGGAATCCGTGAGCGCGATTGGTGTGTAGGCCGCGAATTTTAGCAGCGACAAGCCGGCAACGCTTGCCGCGCGTGTTGAAAAGCAGTGTTTCTGGACGGCAGATCCACGCAGATGCGATCAACTTCCGCGCAATTGCCCGACTCTTAGCGTAAGCGCTTTGCAGGGCGCACGCTGTCCAAAACGTAAGGGTTTCTGTGAATTTTTGTACCGGATGAAATATTCGAGTCGAATCTGCGCCTATTTCGTCGGATTTCTTACGGTTACAGTCTATTACAGAACAATCCTTCGCGCCGCCCGCGTCACGTTGACGCCCCTTTCGCCCCTGCCGTCGTCAGGGATATCCATCCGGCCGCCGACGCGATCCGGACCGCTTTGGCACAATCGACGCCGTCTGTTGCGTACGCGCATCATCGATGGGCCGCACCGTATGCGCCGGCCCGCGTTCCGTCCCCATGCCAACCGTTCCGTCGTCGCCATGATCCCGTTTTCCGTTCTCGACCTCGCGCCGATTCCCGCCGGCGCCGACGCCGCCCAGGCGTTGCGCCATTCCGTCGACCTCGCGCGGCACGCCGAGCGCCTCGGCTATCGCCGCTACTGGCTCGCCGAGCACCACAACATGCCCGGCATCGCGAGCGCGGCGACCGCGGTCGTGATCGGCCACGTCGCGGGCGCGACGCAGACGATTCGCGTCGGCTCGGGCGGCGTGATGCTGCCGAACCATGCGCCGCTCGTGATCGCCGAGCAGTTCGGCACGCTCGCGTCGCTGTACCCGGGCCGCATCGATCTCGGTCTCGGGCGCGCGCCCGGCACCGATCAGACGACGGCCCGCGCGCTGCGCCGCGACCTGATCGGCAGCGCCGATTCGTTCCCCGACGACGTGGTGGAGTTGCAGCGCTACTTCGCCGCACCCGCCGCCGGCCAGCGCGTGCGCGCCGTGCCGGGCGCGGGGCTCGACGTGCCGATCTGGCTGCTCGGCTCGAGCCTGTTCAGCGCGCAGCTCGCCGCGATGCTCGGGCTGCCGTTCGCGTTCGCTTCGCATTTCGCGCCGGACTACCTGATGCGCGCGCTCGACGTGTACCGCGCGCAGTTCCGGCCGTCCGCCGCGCTCGACAAGCCGTATGCGATGGTCGGCGTGAACGTGTTCGCCGCCGACACCGACGACGACGCGCGACGCCTGTTCACGTCGCTGCAGCAGCAGTTCCTGAAGCTGCGGCGCGGCACGCCCGGCCAACTGCCGCCGCCCGTCGAATCGCTCGACGCGCTCGGCGCGACCGAGCAGGAACTCGCGAACGTCGCGCATGCACTGTCGTTCGCCGCGGTCGGCTCGCGCGACACCGTGCACGAGCGGCTGCGGCGGTTGATCGCGCAGACGGGCGCGGACGAGCTGATCGTCGCCGCGCAAATCTTCGATCACGGCGCACGGGTGCGCTCGTACGAGATCGCCGCGCAGGTGCGCGACGCGCTTCGCGACGAAGCCGGGGTTTGACGAAAGAGGACGGTCCGCGCGGCTGGCGGCGGTGACGGTGACGATGGCCGCGTGACGTGGGCGCGCGTGCTCGGCGTTCGCGACTTCGTTTGGCGCTTCGTTTGGCGCTTCGTTCAGGGCCAAGTCCGCGGCGGCGGCCGTGCACGCAATGGCGAAAGCAAACATGCGCCGCCAACGCTCATGCCCGTTGCCAGTCGGCGGTTGGCGGTTGGCGGTTGGCGGTTGGCGGTCGGCAGTCGGCAGTCGGCAGTCGGCGGTCGGCGGTTGATGGCTGATGCAACGGCAATACTCGGGCACAACCGCGCATCCCGATACGCCCAATCCCCGGCGTGGAGAACGGCGTCCCCGCCCACCCCGCGTACGTCGCTCCGCCCCGGCCGCCGCGAACGAGACAACGAGCGCGCACGCGCTCCCGGCCGGTCTCGCCGCCAGCCCCTACTCGCCGGCCGAACCCGCTGAGCCTGCCGCCCCCGCCGCACGCGCGCCCCGCGCGGCGGGCTTCGCCGGCGCGAGCCCGTCGAGCAGCGCCTTGTGGAACGTCGCCGGATCCTGGATCTGCGGCGCGTGGCCGAGCGCCGGAAATTCGTAGAGCACCGCCCCCGGAATCGCCGCCTGCGTGCGCTTCGCGAGCGCCGGATAGCGGCCGAGCTTCGCGTGCACGTCGGGCGGCGCGACATCCTTGCCGATCGCGGTCGTATCCTTGTCGCCGATCAGGAGCAGCGTCGGCACCCGGATCGCGCCGAACTCGTAGAGCACCGGCTGCGTGAAGATCATGTCGTAGACGAGCGCCGAATTCCACGCGACGACGTCGCGCCCCGGTCCGCGATACAGGCCGGCGAGCATCTGCACCCAGCGCTCGTACGCGGGTGACCACTCGCCCGCGTAGTACGTGCGCTGCTCGTAGCGTCGAATGACGTCGGCGCTCGTCTTCAGCTCGCGCGCATACCAATAGTCGACCGACAACGCCGGCACACCGAGCGCCTTCCAGTCCTCGAGGCCGATCGGGTTGACGAGCACCAACTGCTGCGTGTCCCTCGGGTACATCAGCGCGTAGCGCACGGCGAGCATGCCGCCCGTCGAATGGCCGACGACCGTCGCCTCCTTCACGCCGATCGATTCGAGCAGCGCGTGCGTGTTGTGCGCGAGCTGCTGGAAGCTGTATTGATAGCGCAAGGGCTTCGTCGACTTGCAAAAGCCGATCTGATCGGGCGCGACGACGCGGTAGCCCGCCTTCGCGAGCACCTCGATCGTCTGCTCCCACGTGCCCGCGCAGAAGTTCTTCCCATGCAGCAGCACGACGGTGCGGCCGTTCGCACGCTCGGGCCGCACGTCGAGATACGCCATCTGCAGCGTCTCGCGCTGCGACGTGAACGCGTAGCGATGCACCGGATACGCGTACGCGAAGCCTTCCAGCTCCGCGCCGTACGCGGGGCCGTCGGCCTTAGCGCGCGCGGCGGCGCTCACCGCGCCGGCACTGGCACTGGCACTGGCACTGGCACTGGCACTGGCACTGGCACCGGCACCGGCATTGGCACTGGCGCCAGCGGCGGCCGCCGCGCCTGCCTGCGGCCCGGCGGCGACGGGCGCGGCGCTCGAAGCGCCACCCGAAGCGGCCGCCGGCGCCGAGGAGGTACGCGCCGCCGGTCCCACGGCCGCGCTCGCGGCGAATTGCGAAGCGGCAAGCTGTGCCGCGGCAGGCGGCGAAGCGGCGAACGCCGGCGTCTGCGGCACCGCGGCCGCCGCCGATATCGCGGCGAGCCGCGCGAACCACACTATGCGAATCTGGAACATCGTCGAGGCCGGAAAGAGTAAAGGAAGCGTGAAGGAGGCGGCTCGCCCGACATCCGTGCAAGCCTCGCGCCATTTTACTTTCGGCGGGCTGACGCCCCTCCGATACCGTATTACCGGATGCTTCCGTGAATGCGGGAAAGTCATGTATCGTTCGACGTAATCCGGCGAGCTCGCCGCGCGCCGGCACACTCGATCATGAAAAACGTCCTCAGCATCCAGTCGCACGTCATCTACGGACATGCGGGCAACAGCGCCGCAGTGTTTCCGATGCAACGGCTCGGCGTCAATGTCTGGCCGCTCAACACCGTGCAGTTGTCGAACCACATGCAGTACGGCCATTGGGCGGGCAGCGCGATCGACGCGGCGAAGATGGAGCAGCTCGTCGACGGCATCGCGGCGATCGGCGCGCTCAAGCGCTGCGACGCGGTGCTCTCGGGCTTCCTCGGCTCGCCCGCGCAGGCGCGCGCGGCGGTCGAGATCGTGCGCACCGTGAAGGCGACGAATCCGAACGCGTGGTACTTCTGCGATCCGGCGATGGGCCAGACGGGCGGCATCCGGCCGGAGCCCGGCGTCGAGGAGTTCATCGTCGCCGAGCTGCCCGAGCTCGCGGACGGCATGGCGCCCAATCACAGCGAGCTGCAAAAGCTCGCCGGGCAGCGCATCGAGACGGTCGCCGAGGCCGTCGCCGCGTGCCGCTCGATCATCCGCCGCAGCCCGCAGGTGATCCTCGTCAAGCATTTGCACGATCGCAACAGCCCCGCCGACCGTTTCAACATGCTCGTCGTCACCGAGACCGAAGCATGGATCGGCCAGCGGCCGCTGTACGCGTTCCCGCGGCATCCGGTCGGCGTCGGCGACCTGACGAGCGCGATCTTCGTCGCACGGCGGCTGCGCGGCGACAGCGTGCGCGCCGCGTTCGAGCACACGCTCGCCGCCGTGCACGCGGTCGTCAAGGCGACCTACGACGCACGGCGCTACGAGCTCGAGCTCGTCGCCGCGCAGGACGAGATCGCGCGGCCGAGCGAGTGGTTCGGCGCGTGGGTCACGGGCGCGGATTGATGCGCGGCGCGCGCCGGTTCGCGTGTTGATCCGCACGCTCGATCGCGCGCCCCCGTTCGAGCCGCCGCGGCGGCGCCACGCGGTGTCGCGGCACCCGTCGCTTGCGTTTTCCTCGCCGCGCCTGCCGGCCTTTTCGCCTACTTCGCCTGCTTCGCCTGCTTCGGCTTCGCTGCCTGCTTCACCCTCATCGTTCATCCCAAGCGCTTCGTTCACCTCGCCGTTCTCGTTCGCGCCGGCGACCTCGTCTTTGCCCTTGCCATCTGCATCGCCATCTGCATCGCCGTCGGCATCGCCATCGGCGTCGGCATCAGCAGCGACAACGCCATCGCCCGCCTCGCCTTCGTCACCGTCATCGCGCGCCTCGCAGCCGCCGCCGTCCGCCTCGCGGCCGCGGCCCTCGCCCGCCCGCTCGCCTCTGCGCGCCGAATCTCAGCCGGCGCGCCGCCGCGCATGCCGAGCCGCGCGCGCATGCGCCCCCGGCCGCCCGCGCGCGCGAACGCGCGGCGGCCTGCGCACGTTCATCCGGATGACACCGTTTCCCCGATATCCTCCCGGCGGCGTTGCACGGCGGCGCTGCCGCGCAAGACGGCAGCCCGCGTTGCGACCACCTTCCCCTCGGCCGCTGCCGCTCCGGCGGTCTCGCCCCACTCCAGACAAGGAAGCGACAACATGACGAATCAGAATCGCCGGGACTTTCTGCGCCTCGCCGCCGGCACGGCGGGCGCGGCCGCGCTGCAGCTCTTTCCGCCCGTGATCCGCGAAGCGCTCGCGATTCCCGCGAACCGCCGCACCGGCACGATCCGCGACGTCGAGCACATCGTGATCCTGATGCAGGAAAACCGCTCGTTCGATCATTACTTCGGCAAGCTGCGCGGCGTGCGCGGCTTCGGCGATCCGCGCCCGCTCGCGCTGCAGAACGGCAAGTCGGTGTTCCATCAGCCGGTGCTCCTCGGCCCGGCCGAGCTGCTGCCGTTCCATCCGGACGCGTCGAATCTCGGCATGCAGTTCCTGCAGGATCTGCCGCACGGCTGGCAGGACATGCACGGCGCATGGAACAAGGGGCGCTACGACCGCTGGATCGCGAACAAGGGCACGACGACGATGGCCTACCTCGAGCGCGACGACATCCCGTTCCACTACCAGCTCGCCGACGCGTTCACGATCTGCGACGCGTACCACTGCTCGATCCCGAGCTCGACCGACCCGAACCGCTACTACATGTGGACGGGCTACGTCGGCAACGACGGCGCGGGCGGCGGCCCGGTGCTCGGCAACGAGGAGGCCGGCTACGGCTGGAGCACGTATCCGGAGACGCTCGAGCAGGCGGGCGTGTCGTGGAAGATCTATCAGGACATCGGCACGGGCCTCGACGCGGCGGGCTCGTGGGGCTGGACGCAGAACCCGTACATCGGCAACTACGGCGACAATTCGCTCCTCTATTTCAACCAGTACCGCAACGCGCAGCCGGGCAGCCCGCTGTACGACAAGGCGCGCACGGGCACGAACGTGAGCGCGGGCGGCACCCTGTTCGACGTGTTGCAGCAGGACGTGCAGAACGGCACGCTGCCGCAGGTGTCGTGGATCTGCGCGCCGGAAGCGTATTCCGAGCACCCGAACTGGCCGGCGAACTACGGCGCGTGGTACGTCGAGCAGGTGCTGAAGGCACTGACGTCGAACCCGGACGTCTGGAGCAAGACCGCACTCTTCATCACGTACGACGAAAACGACGGCTTCTTCGATCACGTCGCGCCGCCGTTCGCGCCGCAATCGCGCGAGAACGGACTGTCGACGGTGTCGACCGCGGGCGAGATCTTCGCGGGCGACGCCACGCACATGGCCGGGCCGTACGGGCTCGGACCGCGCGTGCCGATGCTCGTCGTGTCGCCGTGGACGAAGGGCGGCTGGGTCTGCTCGCAGACGTTCGATCACACGTCGCTGCTGCAATTCATCGAGGCGCGCTTCAACGATCGCTACTCGGTGCGCGCGCCGAACGTGACGCCGTGGCGCCGCGCGGTGTGCGGCGATCTCACGTCCGCGTTCAACTTCTCGAGCCCGGACGGCAGCTGGCCGCAACTGCCCGACACGAGCGGCTACGCGCCGCCCGATCGCAACCGCCATCCGAGCTACGTGCCGGTGCCGCCCGCCGCGCAGTCGATGCCGAAACAGGAGGCCGGCCTGCGCGCCGCGCGCGCGCTGCCGTACGAGCTCTTCGTGCTCGGCCGCATCGATCAGTCGACCGGCAAGTTCAAGCTGACCTTCGCGAACACGGGCCGGGCGGGCGCGGCGTTCCAGGTGACGGCCGGCAACCGCCTCGACGGCCCGTGGGCGTATACGGTCGAAGCGCGCAAGCGGCTGTCCGACGAATGGAGCACGGCGCTCACGCTGAGCATCTACGATCTGACCGTCTACGGCCCGAACGGCTTCCTGTGCCAGTTCCGCGGCTCGACCGCGGCAGCGCTCGGCTTGAGCGCGAACCCGGAGGTGATCTACGGCTATGACGTCGCGAACGGCAACATCACGCTGCGCCTGTCGAACCGCGGCCGCGCGGCGGTGCGGCTCACGGTCACGAACGCGTACGGCAACGCAGCCCCGCGCGTCTACGAGCTGAAGCCCGGCCAGCGGATCAACGACTACTGGGATCTGCGCGACAGCCACAGCTGGTACGACCTGAGCGTCTCCGACGGCGCGCCGAACGGCTTCCTGCGCCGCTTCGCGGGACACGTCGAGACGGGCCGGCCGAGCACGAGCGATCCGCTGATCGCGACGGCCTGAGCGGCGCATCGCGCGCTCGCGTGCGTCGCTTCGGCGGCGCACGCGGCTCACGCAATGGACATGATCGCCCCGCTGCACGCGGGCGATCGCCGGCCGCGGCCGGTCACGCAGCGGGCAAGCGCCGCACGGCTCGCCGCAGCGGCCTGTCCGGCGTGTGCCTGAAGCGTGCGGCGGGACGCACGCGGCATACGCGTCCCGCCCGCCGCGCGACATCGCAATCGACCGATCGCGCGGCGGCGATCCGCCGCGTGAAGTCGTCGCGAACGCAGGCATGCCGCCCGGCGGCATTTCGCCACGTCGCAGCCGACGCAACCGACGCAGCCGTGATCGCGTTCTTTGCTTGTCGCCTTTCCGCTTCGTCTCTCTGCGTTCCTCTGACCTGCCCCCTACAAACAGGGCCAGCCGGAGTCTAGTAAAGTTCGTTTTCGGAGAAGAAGACGAACATGAAGAAGCGCTTTACGGAACAGCAAATCATCGGGTTTCTGAAGGAAGCCGAGGCCGGTATGCCGGTCAAGGAACTGTGCAGGAAGCATGGGTTCAGTGACGCGTCGTTCTACACCTGGCGCGCGAAGTTCGGCGGCATGGAAGTCTCGGAAGCCCGCCGGCTCAAGGGCCTCGAGGTGGAGAATGCCCGACTGAAGAAACTGCTGGCCGAAGCAATGCTCGATATGGAAGCGTTGAAGGTTGTCGTCAAGGGAAAGCCCTGAGCCCGCAAGCCAAACGCGAAGCAGTGTTGGCGATTCGGGAGAAGGTCAACATCTCCGAGCGCCGCGCCTGCCGGCTTGTCGGGCTTTCTCGCAGCGTGCTGCATTACGACGCGAAGCCGGACCACGAGAATGAGGTGCTCGCGGCGCGTCTGGTGAAGTTGGCGCACGAACGTCGTCGATTCGGCTACCGCCGACTGCACGCCCTGGTGGAACGCGAAGGCACGCACGCCAATCACAAGCGCATCTATCGCCTGTACCGTGAGGCAGGGCTGGCTGTGCGGCGCCGTCGCAAGCGCCACGGCGTCATGATTGAGCGCGAGCAACTGGCATTGCCGGGCGCACCCAACGAGGTATGGTCAATCGATTTCGTGATGGATGCGCTTTCCAACGGCCGGCGCGTGAAGTGCCTGACCGTCGTCGACGATTTCACGAAAGAGGCTGTCGACATCGTCGTCGACCATGGCATCTCAGGTTTGTATGTCGCTCGGGCATTGGACCGTGCAGCTCGCTTCCGTGGCTATCCCAAGGCGGTGCGAACAGACCAGGGACCCGAATTTACGAGCCGCGCGCTTGACCAGTGGGCGTATGCGAACGGCGTCACGCTGAAGTTGATTCAGGCGGGCAAGCCCACGCAGAATGCGTACATCGAATCGTTCAACGGCAAGTTCCGCGACGAATGCCTTAACGAGCACTGGTTCACGACGCTCGCGCACGCTCGGGCAGTCATCGCGGCATGGCGTCAGGACTACAACGAGCAAAGGCCGCACAGCGCACTGAACTACCTTGCGCCGTCAGAGTTTGCGGCGAAACATCGGGCAACCGCGGACGCTCCTGCCGCTTTCCAGGAGTTGGTTTAAAGGGACTTTGCTAGAAGCCCATTGGCCCTATCGAAGGGGGCAGGTCACAACGGCAAGTTCCGCGACGAATGCCTTAACGAGCACTGGTTCACGACGCTCGCGCACGCTCGGGCAGTCATCGCGGCATGGCGTCAGGACTACAACGAGCAAAGGCCGCACAGCGCACTGAACTACCTTGCGCCGTCAGAGTTTGCGGCGAAACATCGGGCAACCGCGGACGCTCCTGCCGCTTTCCAGGAGTTGGTTTAAAGGGACTTTGCTAGAAGCCCATTGGCCCTATCGAAGGGGGCAGGTCAATCTACCTGGCGATCACGACGGCCTCCAATCTCGTGCTCGGGCAACTCGAGAAACGTTATTCCATCGGCGTGAGGCACGCGGAACTATGATCGAGATCCTGCAGGAGTTCGGGCGGGCGTTCCTCTACTGGGACGGCCAGCGCATGTCGGGGCTCGCCGTCACGCTGTGGCTGCTCGTCGCGTCGCTCGGCGCCGGCTTCGTCTGCGCGGTGCCGCTCGCCGTCGCGCGGGTGTCGAAGAGCCGCTGGCTGTCGACGCCCGTGCGCTTCTATACGTACGTGTTCCGCGGCACGCCGCTCTACGTGCAGTTGCTGCTCCTCTATACGGGGATGTACAGCCTCGCGTTCGTTCGCGAGCACGCGTGGCTCGATGCGTTCTTCCGCAGCGGCTTTCATTGCGCGATTCTCGCGTTCGCGCTGAACACCTGCGCATACACGACCGAGATCTTCGCGGGCGCGATCCGCGCGATTGCGCACGGCGAGGTGGAGGCCGCGCGCGCGTACGGAATGAGCCCGTTCACGATGTATCGCCGGGTGATCCTGCCGTCCTCGTTGCGCCGCGCGCTGCCGCTCTACAGCAACGAGGTGATCCTGATGCTGCATGCGACGACGGTGGCGTTCACGGCGACCGTGCCCGACATCCTGAAGGTCGCGCGCGACGCGAATTCGGCGACGTACATGGCGTTCCAGTCGTTCGGAATCGCCGCGCTGATCTATCTTGCGGTATCGTTCGCACTCGTCGCGGCCTTTCGTCGGGCCGAGCGCCACTGGCTCGCGTATCTCGCGGCCGGCCGTCATTGATTTCACTCCAGGGAGAGCCAGTTGGCAGAGACCACGACCACGAATGCCGCGTGCAAGCTCGAGGCACGGGACATCCATAAGCGCTACGGCGACAACGAGGTGCTCAAGGGCGTGTCGCTGAGCGCGAAGGCGGGCGACGTGATCAGCATCATCGGCGCGAGCGGCTCGGGCAAGAGCACGTTCCTGCGCTGCATCAACTTTCTCGAGCGGCCGAACGCGGGCCAGATCGTCGTCGACGGCGAGACGGTGCGCACGAAGGCCGATCGCGCGGGCAATCTCGAAGTCGCCGATCACAAGCAACTGCAGCGCATCCGCACGAAGCTCGCGATGGTGTTCCAGCACTTCAATCTGTGGGCGCACATGAACGTGCTGGAGAACGTGATGGAAGCGCCGGTGCACGTGCTGGGGATCACGAAGCGCGAGGCGCAGGAGCGCGCGCGCGAATATCTGGAGAAGGTGGGGCTCGCGCCGCGGGTGGAGACGCAGTATCCGTCGCACCTGTCGGGCGGCCAGCAGCAGCGGGTCGCGATCGCGCGCGCGCTCGCGATGCACCCGGACGTGATGCTGTTCGACGAGCCGACGTCGGCGCTGGATCCGGAGCTCGTCGGCGAAGTGCTGAAGGTGATGCAGAAACTGGCGGAGGAAGGGCGCACGATGATCGTCGTCACGCACGAGATGGGCTTCGCGCGCAACGTGTCGAACCACGTGATGTTCCTGCATCAGGGGCGCACCGAGGAAGAAGGCGCGCCCGCCGACGTGCTCGCGCGGCCGCAGAGCGAGCGCCTGAAGCAGTTCCTGTCCGGCAGCCTCAAGTAACGGCCGACGCGGCAGGCCGTGACGTCCGTGAATCGTCCAAGCAGTCCCGCCCGCACGATACAGGTGGCGATCGTCGCGTTGCCGCCCGTATCGATGTCGGGTGTCGGGCCGATCGTCGACGCGCTGAATCTCGCCAACGAGATCGACGGGCGCTTGCTGTACCGCTGGCAGGTGTGTTCGTGGGACGGCCGCGCGGTGCCGCTCGCGGGCGGCGCGCAATGGCACGCGCATGCCGCGTTCAACGACGCGATCGTCTGCGATTGGCTGATTGTCGTGAGCGAGCGCTTCCAGCAGTTCGCCGACTACCGGCTGTTTCTCGCGAGCCTCGCGCGGGTCGGCCAGCGCACGCCGCTCGTGACGGGCATCCATCACGGCGTGTGGTGGCTCGCGATGGCGGGGCAACTGTCGGGCTACCGGGTGAGCGTGAACTGGGAGACATACCAGCAGTTCGCCGAGCAGTTCGAGCGCTCGATCGTCACGCAGCAGATCTTCGAGATCGACCGCGACCGCGCGACGTGCGCGGGCGGCCAGGCGAGCGTGGATTTCATGCTGGCGATGATCGGCCCCGACCAGGGGCCGGAGCTGGCGGAGCGGATTGCCGACGCGCTTGGCACCGGGCCGCTCAGAAGCGGCGAGGCGCGCCAGCGGATTCCGTTCGTGACGGCGCCGGGCGAGCGGCATCCGCGGTTGAACGACGCGCTGCTGCTGATGGAGGCGAACATCGAGGATCCGCTGACGACCGACGAGATCGCGGGGCTCGTCGGCGTGTCGCGCCGGCAGCTCGAGCGACTCTTCAGACAGTATCTCGGCGCGATGCCGTCGAAGTACTACCTCAACTTGCGGCTCTTGAAGGCGCGCACGCAATTGCAGCGCACGAGCAAGTCGGTCGTGCAGGTGAGCCTCGCGTGCGGGTTTTCTTCGGCTGCGCATTTTTCCAATGCCTATCGGGAGCGGTTCGGCGTCACGCCGCGGGAGGATCGGCGCGCGTGGCTCGAGAAGCAGCATGGGGGCGTCGAGCCGCCTCGGGCGGGGGCGATGGTCGAGCGGCCCTCCGGGCGGGAGTGAGGGGGGCTTTTGGGGCCTCTTTGTCCGTTTTTTTTCGGGGGTTTTTTCGTGGATGGCCTGTGATGTCAGTGGTCGGTTGGCGTCGCCCCTCCCCGGGGCGGGGGTCACTTTTCTTTGTCTTGCCAAAGAAAAGTCACCAAAAGAAAGGCGCTTTTCGGCCCCGGCTTACGCAGGCATGCTCGCCCGTGATGGCACAGCCCCTAACGTGTCGCATCGGAATGGAACACGGAGCGGATCGCGCAGGTTCCGTGCCATCGCACCGCCCGGCGGAGCGGTATACCGCCCGCTAGCTCCGTCGTCGCTACGCTCGGACGACGGGCATATCAGGACGGGCGGGGTGCTCGGGTTCGAATACCTGTCCGGTGATCGGCGGACATGCGCCACGCGCGATGTGCGTGACATGAAAGCGTGGTTTGCCGCGAGTCGAGCGCTGAAGCTGGCGAGAAGCGCAAACGGTGCTCCCTTTGCCGTCCGCCCAAGGACGCGCCTTTCTTTTGGTGACTTTTCTTTGGCAAGACAAAGAAAAGTGACCCCCGCCCCGGGGAGGGGCGACGCCAACTGACCGCTGACATCACAGGCCATCCACGACAAACCCTGAACAACCGACAAAAGGCGCCGCCCACGGCAAAAAAGAGCAAAAGAACCCCGTCCGATAAATCCCGTCGCAATTGCGCAAGACGCATCCCGCGCCGTTGCCTAAACTTGAACGTGTTACCTGTTACGAAACGAAAGGAATCGTCATGAAGAGCCCGAACGTGTCCCGTCAGACTTTCGATGAAGTGATGGTGCCGGTGTTTTCCCCCGCGCCGTTCATCCCCGATCGCGGCGAAGGCTCGCGCGTCTGGGACACGGAAGGCCGCGATTATGTCGATTTCGCCGGCGGCATCGCCGTCACCGCGCTCGGCCACGGTCATCCGGAGCTCCTCAAGGTGCTCGACGAGCAAAGCCGCAAGCTCTGGCACATCGGCAACGGCTACACGAACGAGCCCGTGCTGCGCCTCGCGAAGCGCCTGGAATCGCTCACGTTCGCCGACCGCGCGTTCTTCGCGAACTCCGGCGCCGAAGCCAACGAGGCCGCCCTCAAGCTCGCGCGCCGCGTCGCGTTCGAACGCCACGGCGCCGACAAGTACGAAATCGTGTCGTTCCTGCAGTCGTTCCACGGCCGCACGTTCTTCACCGTGAGCGTCGGCGGCCAATCGAAGTACTCCGAAGGTTTCGGTCCGGTGCCCGAAGGCATCAAGCATCTGCCGTTCAACGACATCGCCGCCGCCCAGGCCGCGATCGGCCCGAAGACCTGCGCGGTCATCGTCGAGCCGATCCAGGGCGAGGGCGGCGTGATTCCCGCCGATCCCGCCTTCCTCAAGGCGCTGCGCGAAGCGTGCGACGCGCACGGCGCGCTCCTCATCTTCGACGAGGTGCAAACGGGCGTCGGCCGCACCGGCCACTTCTACGCGTACATGGACACGGGCGTCACGCCCGACATCCTGACCACCGCGAAGGCGCTCGGCAACGGCTTGCCGATCGGCGCGATGCTCACCACCGAGGCGCTCGCCGCGCACTTCAAGGTCGGCGTGCACGGCACGACGTACGGCGGCAATCCGCTCGCGTCGGCGATCGCCGAGAAGGTCGTCGAGCTCGTCGGCGATCCCGCGCTGCTCGAGGGCGTCAAGCAACGCAGCGCGCGCCTCACGGCCACGCTCGAGAAGATCAACGCGCGCTTCAAGCTCTTCAAGGAGATTCGCGGCAAGGGCCTGCTGATCGGCGCCGAGCTCGTCGGCGCGCTCGACGGCCGCGCGAAGGACTTCGTGTCGGCCGCGGCCGAGCACGGCGTCATCATGCTGATCGCCGGCCCGAACGTACTGCGCTTCGCGCCGTCGCTCGTGATTCCGCTCGACGTGCTCGACGAGGGCCTCGCGCGCTTCGAGAAGGCGGTCGAGCAGGTGCTCGCGCAAGCCGAAGCCGCGCCGCGCTAAGCCGGCCCGAACCCGCCCCCATCGCTGACGTAGACAGGAACGACGATGCTCTTCGTACGCCCCGGCAGACTCGCCGATCTCGACGCGCTCGCGCAGATGGCGCGCACCGCGCAACCCGTGCTGCACTCGCTGCCGCACGATCGCGCGGCGCTCGAAGCGCGCGTCGCGCTTTCCGAGGACTCGTTTCGCGCGGAAGTCGACTTCCCCGGCGAGGAGTTCTATCTGTTCGTGCTCGAGGACGGCGCGACGGGCAAGCTGCTCGGCACCGCGAGCATCGTCGCCGCGGCCGGCTACGCGGAGCCGTTCTACGCGTTTCGCAACGACGCGCTGATCCACGCGTCGCGCGAGCTGCACGTGAACCGCAAGATCCACGCGCTCACGATGTCGCACGAACTGACGGGCAAGAGCCGGCTCGCCGGCTTCTACGTCGATCCGTCGCTGCGCGGCGACGCCGCCGCGCACCTGATCTCGCGCGCACGGATGATGTACATCGCCGCGAACCGCAACCGCTTCACGCCGGAGGTGTTCTCGCTGCTGCTCGGCGTCACCGATGAAACCGGCGCGTCGCCGTTCTGGGAAGCGGTGGGCCGCAAGTTCTTCGGGCGCGATTTCGCCGCGGTCGAGATCGAATCGGGCGGCCGCAGCCGCACGTTCATCGCCGAAGTGATGCCGACCTATCCGCTGTACGTGCCGCTGCTGCCCGAAGCCGCGCAACGCGTGCTCGGCGAGCCGAACGAACACGCGCTCCTCGCGTACGACATCCATCTCGAAGAGGGCTTCGAGCCGGACCGCTACGTCGACATCTTCGACGCGGGCCCCGTGTTGACCGCGCAGGTCGACCGCACCGCGTGCGTGACGAAGCACGCCGAGCGCACGGTGCGCGAGGCGGCGCACGCGCACGGCGGCACCACTTATCTGCTGTCGGGCGGGCGCGGCGACGCGTTTCGCTGCGTGCTCGCGGATCTGCCCGCCGACGGCGCCGACGCGCGCGCGGCGCTCGGCGTGGCCGACGGCGACACGGTGCGCTGCGTGCCGCTGCACCAGCGCGACGGCCAACCGACGGACCAACCAGGAGACGCAGCATGATCGTCGTTCGGGTCGTACAGACGGGCGACGTGGACGCGCTCGTCGCGCTCGCGCAGGAAACCGGGCCGGGCCTTACCACGTTCAAGCCGGACCGCGACGCGCTTGCCGCGCGCATCGAGCGCACGCGCCGCACGCTCGGAAATGACGCGACGCCCGCCGAGGCCGGCTATTTCTTCGTGATGGAAGATTCGCAGACGGACGACATCGCCGGCGTGTGCGGCATCGAAACCGAAGTCGGCCTCGAGCAGCCGTTCTACAACTACCGCGTGAGCACGGTCGTCCATGCGAGTCAGGACCTCGGCGTGTGGACGAAGATGTCGCTGCTGAACATTTCGCACGATCTGACGGGCTACGCCGAAGTGTGCTCGCTGTTCCTGAGCCCGCGCTACCGCACGGGCGGCGTCGGCGGTCTGCTGTCGCGCTCGCGCTTCATGTTCATCGCGCAATTCCGCGAACGCTTTCCGGAGCGCATCTGCGCGGAGCTGCGCGGGCACTTCGACGACGACGGCACGTCGCCGTTCTGGCGCGCGGTCGGTTCGCACTTCTATCAGATCGACTTCAACGCCGCCGATTATCTGAGCTCGCACGGCCGCAAGTCGTTTCTCGCGGAGCTGATGCCGCGCTTTCCGGTGTACGTCGACCTGCTGCCGCGGGACGCGCAGGACGTGATCGGCGTCACGCATCGCGACACGCTGCCCGCGCGCAAGATGCTCGAGGCCGAAGGGCTGCGCTACCAGAACCACGTCGACATCTTCGACGCGGGCCCCGTGCTCGAATGCCACGTGGCGGATCTGCGCACCGTGCGCGAGAGCGTCGTCGTGCCGGTCGCGATCGGCGCGCCCGCCGCACGCGAGAACGCGCCGCGCTCGCTCGTGTCGAACACGTCGCTCGCCGATTTTCGCGTCGGCGTCGCTCCGGGGCTCGTCGACGCGGGCGTGTTCACGCTGTCCGCCGAGGATGCCGCCGCGCTGCGCGTGAGCGAGGGCGAGCTCGTGCGGGTGCTGCCGCTCAAACCGAAACAGGGATAACGACATGACTGAACTCTTCATCGACGGCGCCTGGCGCGACGGCGCGGGCCCCGTCTTCGCTTCGCGCAACCCCGGCACCGGCGAGCCCGTGTGGGAAGGCGCGGGCGCGTCGGCGGACGACGTCGAGCGCGCGGTCGCGAGCGCGCGCCGCGCGTTCGCCGCATGGTCCGCGCTCGATCTCGACGCGCGCTGCGCGATCGTCAAGCGCTTCGCCGCACTGCTCGTCGAGCGCAAGGAAGCGCTCGCGACGATGATCGGCCGCGAGACGGGCAAGCCGCTGTGGGAGGCGCGCACCGAGGTCGCATCGATGGCCGCGAAGGTCGACGTCTCGATCGCCGCATATCACGAGCGCACGGGCGAGCGCCGCTCGCCGACGGCCGACGGCGTCGCGGTGCTGCGGCACCGTCCGCACGGCGTCGTCGCGGTGTTCGGTCCGTACAACTTTCCGGGGCACCTGCCGAACGGGCACATCGTGCCCGCGCTGATCGCCGGCAACACCGTCGTGTTCAAGCCGTCGGAGCTCGCGCCCGGCGTCGCGCGCGCCACCGTCGAGATCTGGCGCGACGCCGGGCTGCCCGCCGGCGTGCTCAATCTCGTGCAGGGCGAGAAGGACACGGGCGTCGCGCTCGCGAACCATCGGCAGATCGACGGCCTCTTCTTCACCGGCAGCTCGGACACGGGCACGCTGCTGCACCGGCAGTTCGGCGGGCGGCCCGAGATCGTGCTCGCGCTCGAGATGGGCGGCAACAATCCGCTCGTCGTCGCCGACGTCGAGGACATCGACGCGGCCGTCCATCACGCGATCCAGTCGGCGTTCCTGTCGGCCGGGCAGCGCTGCACGTGCGCGCGCCGCATCCTCGTGCCGCGCGGCGCGTTCGGCGATCGTTTCCTCGAGCGCTTCGCGGACGTCGCCTCGAGGATCACGGCCGATGTCTACGACGCCGATCCGCAGCCGTTCATGGGCGCGGTGATCTCCGCGCGCGCGGCGTCGCGCCTCGTCGCCGCGCAGGCGAAGCTTCTCGAGCTGGGCGCCGCGCCCATCATCGAGATGAGGCAGCGCGATCCGGCGCTCGGCTTCGTCAACGCGTCGATCCTCGATGTCACGCCCGTGCGCGAGCTGCCCGACGAGGAGCACTTCGGCCCGCTCGCGCAGATCGTCCGCTACACGGATCTCGACGACGCGATCGCGCGCGCGAACGACACCGCGTTCGGCCTGTCGGCGGGCCTGCTCGCCGACGACGAAACCGTCTGGAACACGTTTCGCCGCACGATTCGCGCGGGCATCGTGAACTGGAACCGGCCGACCAACGGCGCGTCGTCCGCGGCGCCGTTCGGCGGCGCGGGCCGCTCGGGCAACCATCGCCCGAGCGCGTACTACGCGGCCGATTACTGCGCGTATCCGATGGCGTCGGTCGAGAGCGCGCAATTGCAGATGCCCGCGAACCTGTCGCCGGGCCTTCATTTCTGAGCAGGATGCGACGATGAACGCTAAAGAAGCCAATTTCGACGGGCTCGTCGGCCCGACCCATAACTACGCGGGATTGTCGTTCGGCAACGTCGCGTCGCTGTCGAACGAAAAGTCCGACGCGAACCCGAAAGCGGCCGCCAAGCAGGGGCTGCGCAAGATGAAGCAGCTCGCGGACCTCGGTTTCGCGCAGGGCGTGCTGCCGCCGCAGGAGCGGCCGTCGCTGCGCCTGTTGCGCGAGCTCGGCTTCTCCGGCAAGGACGCCGACGTGATCGCGAAGGCCGCGAGGCAGGCGCCCGAGCTGCTCGCCGCCGCGAGCTCCGCATCGGCGATGTGGACCGCGAACGCGGCGACGGTGAGCCCGTCCGCCGATACGAGCGACGCCCGCGTGCATTTCACGCCGGCGAACCTGTGCAGCAAGCTGCATCGCGCGATCGAGCACGAATCGACGCGCCGCACGCTCGCCGCGATCTTCGCGGACGAAGCGCGCTTCGCGGTGCACGACGCGCTGCCCGGCACGCCCGCGCTCGGCGACGAGGGCGCGGCGAACCATACGCGCTTTTGCGCGGAGTACGGCGCGCCCGGCGTCGAGTTCTTCGTGTACGGCCGCGCCGAATACCGCCGCGGGCCGGAGCCGACGCGTTTTCCGGCGCGCCAGACGTTCGAGGCGAGCCGCGCGGTCGCGCATCGCCACGGCCTGCGCGAGGAAGCGACGATCTACGCGCAGCAGCGCCCGGACGTGATCGACGCGGGCGTGTTCCACAACGACGTGATCGCGGTCGGCAATCGCGACACGCTGTTCTGCCACGAACATGCGTTCGTCGACCGGCAGGCGGTGTACGACGCGCTCGCCGCGTCGCTCGGCGCGCTCGGCGCGCAGTTGAACGTGATCGAGGTGCCGGATCGCGCGGTGAGCGTCGCCGACGCGGTGGGCTCGTACCTGTTCAACAGCCAGCTGCTCGCGCGCGAAGACGGCACGCAGATGCTGGTCGTGCCGCAGGAATGCCGCGAGAACGCGAACGTGGCCGCGTATCTCGACGCGCTCGTCGCCGGCAACGGGCCGATTCGCGACGTGCGCGTGTTCGATCTGCGCGAGAGCATGAAGAACGGCGGCGGGCCCGCGTGCCTGCGGCTGCGTGTCGTGCTGAACGATGCCGAGCGCGCGGCGGTGAAGCCGAACGTGTGGATCGGCGACGCGCTGTTCGCATCGCTCGACGCATGGATCGACAAGCATTACCGCGACCGGCTGTCGCCCGTCGATCTCGCCGACCCCGCGCTGCTCGACGAATCGCGCACCGCGCTCGACGAATTGACGCAGATCCTCGGCCTCGGCTCGCTCTATGACTTCCAGCGCTGATTCCGGCCGCGACGCCGCGTGGCTCGACGATTTCCTCGCGCTGACGCTCGCGGGCGACGCGCCGCCCGCGGAGGCGGGCGAGTGCGCGGCGCGCGCGGTGCGCTGGCGCTGGCTTGGCGACGGCTTGCTGCGGCTCGAGCCCGCCGACGCGGCGCAGCGCATGCAGAGCGTGCTCGTGTCGGCGGGCGTGCACGGCGACGAGACCGCGCCGATCGAACTGCTGTCGACGCTCGTGCGCGACATCGCGCGCGGTGCGTTGCCGCTGCGCTGCCGCCTGCTCGTCGCGCTCGGCAATCCGGGCGCGATGCGAGCGGGCGAGCGCTATCTCGACGACGATCTGAACCGGCTGTTCGGCGGCCGCCACGCGCAGCTCGCGGCGAGCCGCGAGGCGCCGCGCGCCGCGCAACTGGAGGCCGCCGCGGCGTTGTTCTTCTCGACGGCGGGCCGCGCGCGCGGCGCGCGCTGGCACATCGACATGCACACGGCGATTCGCACGTCGGTGTTCGAGCAGTTCGCGCTGCTGCCGCACACGGGCGAGCCGCCGACGCGCACGATGTTCGAGTGGCTCGGCGAGGCGCAGATCGCCGCGGTGCTGCTGCATACCACGAAGGGCAGCACGTTCTCGCATTTCACCGCGCAAGCCTGCGGCGCGCTCGCCTGCACGCTCGAGCTCGGCAAGGTGATGCCGTTCGGCGCGAATGATCTGTCGCGCTTCGCGCCCGCCGACGCGGCGGTGCGCCGCCTCGTGTCCGGCCGCCGCGACGCGCCGCGCGGCGCGCTGCCGCGCGCGTTCACGGTCGTCGACCAGATCACGAAGCAAAGCGATGCGCTCGAACTGTTCGTCGCGAACGACGTGCCGAATTTCACGCCGTTCGCGCGCGGCACGCTGCTCGCGCGCGACGGCGACTATCGCTACGCGGTGCGGCACGAGCAGGAGCGCATCGTGTTTCCGAATCCGTCGGTGAAGCCCGGCTTGCGCGCGGGGCTGCTCGTGATCGAGACGACGCGCGACACCCACGCGGCGCTCGCGTGACGCGCGCGCCGGGCCTCGCGCGCGCCGGCCCGGCGCTCCGCGCGCGTCAGCGGCCGAGGCCTTCGGCCGCGAGCGCTTCGCCGACCTTCGCCCGCGCGCCCACCCGCGCCATGAACGCGACGAGATGCGGATACGGCGCGAGCGGGATGCGCAGGAAGTTCGACCAGTTCGCGACCGCGAACAGATACGCGTCCGCCACCGTGAAGGCGCCCGTCAGATAGTCGCGCGTCGCGAGATGCGCGTCGACTTCCTGCAGGCGGCGATCGAGCTTCTCGAGGCACTGCCGCCGCGTCGAATCGGCGGTGTCGGCGTGAAAGAGCCACGGGCTGTAGGTCTTGTGCAGCTCGGAGCTGACGAACGTCAGCCATTCGATTACCTCGTAGCGCGCGGGTGTGCCGTGCGCGGGAATCAGCGTGCCGGCGCCCGCCAGATCGCCGATGCGCTGCAGCAGCGCGGCCGTCTCGGTATGGCGCGTGCCGTCTACTCGCATCTGCGCGCGGCGCTGGCCGACGCGCTCGCCGACGACGGCGCGGGCGCGTGGCGGCGCGGGTGCGCGGCGGACGCTGCGGCCTTGCGCGATTGCGACATCCTCTTGCGGGTTCCGTGCGGTGCGCGCCGCGCATCCGCCGCGGCGGCGCCCGAGCGCGGGTTCGACGGCTCGGCGCGCGCGAGGCGGTACAATCGCGACCTTGCGGCTGTTGCGCCGCATCACGGCCGCCCCGCGCGGTTGTCCGGAAATTTCGACGCTGCAATGATGCGGCGGTCCGGTCGTTGACTGACATTGTTCATTCAAAGCGAGGAGAACACCTGATGAAGTTGAACTGGCGGAAGATGGCCGCGCACGCGGTGGTGACGGCCACGGCCCTGGCGGCGGGCAGCGCGTTCGCCGCCGACCTGAAGGAAATCCGCTTCGGCGTCGAGGCGTCGTATGCGCCGTTCGAGTACAAGACGCCGGACGGCAAGCTGGCGGGCTTCGACATCGACATCGGCAACGCGGTGTGCGCGAAGCTGAAGGTCAAGTGCGTGTGGGTCGAGAACGCGTTCGACGGCCTGATCCCGGCGCTGCAGGCGCGCAAGTTCGACGCGATCAACTCCGACATGACGATCACCGAGCAACGTCGGAAGGCAATCGATTTCACCGACCCGATCTACACGATCCCGAACCAGCTGATCGCGAAGAAGGGCAGCGGCCTGCTGCCGACCACCGCGTCGCTGAAGGGCAAGCGCATCGGCGTGCTGCAGGGCACGATCCAGGAAGCGTACGCGAAGAAGCGCTGGGCGCCGGCGGGCGTCGAAGTCGTGCCGTACCAGACGCAGGATCTCGCCTACGAAGACCTGAAGTCGGGCCGTCTCGACGCGACCTTCCAGGATTCGGAGGCCGGCGCGAAGGGCTTCCTGTCGAAGCCGCAGGGCGCGGGTTTCGCGTTCGCGGGCGACCACGTGAGCGACGCCGAGATCCTCGGCACGGGCGTGGGCTTCGGCATGCGCAAGAACGACGCGCAGCTGAAGAGCGCAGTCAATCAGGCGCTCAAGGAACTGAAAGCCGACGGCACGATCGACGGCCTCGCGAAGAAGTATTTCAGCGTGCCCGTGACGCTGAAGTAATGCGTGCGGCGGGGGCGGTTCGCCGCCGCGCCGCGATGGGTTCGAATCGGCCGGCCGCTTCATCGAGCGGCCGGTTTTGTTCTATCGGGGCGCGGCCGCACGCGCCGGGCGCGCGCCGCATCCGGGGGCGCTCGTTCGCCGCGGCCCGGCGAGCGCGATGCGCGCGGCGGCGGGAACGATGCCGCGAGCGGCATTCGGGGCCGTGCAGCCGCTAGCCGCAACGGCTAACGTAACCGCTAACCGCTAACCGCTAACCGCGCAGCCGCCCGCGTCACGCGCCGCCCGGCCCATGCGACGCGTCGATCGGCCGCTGCTCGGCCATCGGCGCATCCGCGCGCAGATGCGCGTCGCTCGTCGCGCGGCCGCGATAGTCGGTCCAGCGCTTGCGGTCCGTATCGTAGAGCTTGCAACGCCGCGCGGTGTCGAAATACCAGCGCCAACTGAAGCGCTGCACGACGATGCGCCCCGGCAGCATTGCCTCGAGCTTCGCCTGCGCGTCCTTCAGCCCGTACAGCGGGATGCTCATGTCGACGTGGTGCGCGGTGTGCTCCATGATGTGATGCAGCAGGCCGCCGATGCCGAACGGGAACGTCAGGTGCAACGTGGTCGATACGAACGGCGCCGCGCGCGACCACTCGGCGCGGTTCGCATGCCACGAGATGCGCGGATCGGTATGGTGAACGTAGACGACGAAGCCGATCATCGAGCACCAGAACAGGAACGGCACGGCGACGCCCGTGACGAGCAGCAGCGGCATCGATTGCCGGGTCGCCGCGGCGATCCAGACCACCGCGCCGATCCACAGCGCGGCGAAGCCCGTGACGAGCAGACAGTCGCGGCGGAAGATCGGCCGCGACGCGCCGAGGTAGGCCTTCGCCGGAAAGTACATCCGCAGCCACCAGATCTCGACGAGATAGTAGAGCCCCGGCGCCCAGCCGCTGCGATAAATGCGATCGAGCAGGCGCCGCGCGGGCGATAGCGCCGCGTACTCGCCGGGCGTGAGCGGCGCCCAGACGAAATCGAAGCCCTTCAGGTTCGTGTAGCCGTGGTGGACGACGTTGTGGCCGACTTCCCACAGGCTGTACGGCGTGAGCGACGGCAGGAACGCGATGCGGCCGAGCCAGCGGTTGAGCCGGTGATTCGGCGTGAGGCTCTGGTGGCACGCGTCGTGACCGATGATGAAAAGGCGCCCGGTGATGAAGCCGGCCGCCATCCCGCAGACGATCTTCACGATGCCCGACGCGGCGAGCAGCGCGCCCGCGAACGCGGCGAAGAGCAGCAGATAATCGGCGGCGAGCAGCACGATCGAGCGCGCGATCACGCGCTCGCCGAACGGCGTGATCCATGAGCGGATGAGCTTGCGGTGCGGCATCGGCTCGTCGACGCGAATGGGGTGGGAGGAGTCGTTCATGGAGTCGGTCACACAAAGAGACAGCGATGCGCGGCGCGCCGTCGCGCCGCGATCCGCGGCCATGCGGCGGCGGGCGCGGGCGGCGGCGCGCATGCCGGCCGCCGGATCGCGCTTGCGATGCGGCGCGCACGGCACGCGGACAAGCGGGCGCAGCGGCGCGGGCGTCGACAGCTCGCGCGATCCGGCCGCGACAAGGGCAATGCCGTCCGGCGCGGGACGGCATCGTCGATAGACAAGACGGCGCGCCTATCGGGACATCATGTTCATGCCGACGTTGTGCATGACCCAGACCGTGCCGAAGATCAGGATCAGCGCGGTCAGCACGGTGTAGCTGAACGCCATCACGTTCCAGCGCTGGCTCGACGACGTGTTCATGTGCAGGAAGTACACGAGGTGCACGACGATCTGCACGGCGGCGAGCACGGCGAGCGAGACGAGTGCCTCGCGCGGCGGCAGCACGCCGCCCATCACGAGGCCGAACGACGCGGCCGTGAGCAGCACCGACAGCACGAAGCCCGCGATATAGCCGCCGACGGTGCCGTGTGCTTCGTCGCCGTGGGAAGGATGCGAATGGGCCATTTAGATCACGCTCGCGAGATAGACAAAAGAAAAGACGCAGATCCAGACGATGTCGAGGAAGTGCCAGAAGAGGCTGAGGCAAGTGAGCCGGCGGATGTCGCGCTCGGTCAGATCGGGGCGGCGCAGCGCCTGCGCGACGAGCACGGCCATCCACACGAGGCCCGCCGTCACGTGCAGCCCGTGCGTGCCGACGAGCGTGAAGAACGACGACAGGAACGCGCTGCGCTGCGGGCCCGCGCCTTCGGCGACGAGATGCGAGAACTCGCGCAGCTCCATCGCGAGGAACGCCGCGCCGAGCACGAACGTCACCGCGAGCCAGCGCGAACACCGCGCCGCGCCGCCGCTGGTGCGCGCCGATCATCGCGAAGCCGTACGTGATGCTCGAGAGCAGCAGTGCGGCGGTTTCGAGCGCGACGCCCGGAATGTCGAACAGGTCCTTCGCGGTCGGGCCGCCCGCGAACTGGTTGCCGAGCACCGCGAACGTCGCGAACAGCGCGGCGAAGAGCACGCAGTCGGTCATCAGGTACAGCCAGAAGCCGAACACCGAATGCGATGGCGGATGATCGTGCGAGGCCGCGTGGTCGAGCGTCATCGTGTTGTGCGACATCAGTTTGCCTCCAGTTCGACTTCGGCCGGCCGCGCCGGCGCGCGCGCGCCGGCGCGCCTTTCCTCGATCTCGCGGACGGTGTCGGCCGCAATGTAATAGCCGTCGTTCTCGCCCGCGCTGTACAGCACCACCATCGCGACGATGCCGACGAACGATGCGATCGCGAGCCACCAGATGTGCCACACGAGCGCGAAGCCGAGCACGAGGCTGAACATGCCGACGAACAAGCCCGCGCTGGTGTTCGACGGCATGTGGATGTCCTGATAGACGGCGTTCTTGCCGACGCCGATGCCGTGCTCCTTGCGGTACGCGAGCTCGTCGAGCGCGTGCACGGTCGGGATCACCGCGAAGTTGTAGACGGGCGGCGGCGAGGCCGTCGCCCATTCGAGCGTGCGGCCGTTCCACGGGTCGCCCGTCGTGTCGCGGTAGCCGGGCGCGTTGCGATTGCGCACCGCCACCCACACCTGCGCGACCTGGTGCAGCACGCCGAGCGCGATCAACGCGACGCCGCACGCGGCGACGATGAGCCACGGATGCCAGGCGGGGTTGTCGTAATGGTTCAGGCGGCGCGTCATGCCCATGAAACCGAGCACGTACAGCGGCACGAACGACACGTAAAAGCCGATGAACCAGCACCAGAACGCGCGCTTGCCGAGCTTCTCGTCGAGCTTGAAGCCGAACGCCTTCGGAAACCAGTAATGGAAGCCGGCGAGATAGCCGAACACGACGCCGCCGATGATCGCGTTGTGGAAATGCGCGATCAGGAACAGGCTGTTGTGCAGCACGAAGTCCGCGCCCGGAATCGCCATCATCACGCCCGTCATCCCGCCGAGCGTGAACGTCACCATGAAGCCGATCGTCCACAGCACGGGCGCGGTGAACTCGATGCGGCCGCGGTACATCGTGAACAGCCAGTTGAAGATCTTCACGCCGGTCGGGATCGCGATCACCATCGTCATAATTCCGAAGAACGCGTTCACGTTCGCGCCCGAGCCCATCGTGAAGAAGTGGTGCAGCCACACGAGGAACGCGAGCACCATGATCACGCACGACGCGTAGACCATCGTCTTGTAGCCGAACAGCGGCTTCTTCGAGAACGTCGCGATCACTTCCGAATAGATGCCGAACGCGGGCAGCACGAGGATGTACACCTCGGGGTGGCCCCACGCCCAGATCAAATTCAGGTAGACCATCGCGTTGCCGCCGGCGTCGTTCGTGAAGAAGTGCATGCCGAGGTAGCGATCGAGCGCGAGGAGGGCGAGCGCGACCGTCAGGATCGGGAATGTCGCCATGATCAGCACGTTCGAGCAAAGCGCCGTCCACGTGAACACCGGCATCTTCATCAGCGTCATGCCGGGCGCGCGCATCCGGATGATCGTCACGAAGAAGTTGATCGCGGTGATCAGCGTGCCGACGCCGGATATCTGCAGCGCCCACAGGTAATAGTCGACGCCGACGCCCGGACTGAACTGCAGCTCCGAGAGCGGCGGATACGCGAGCCAGCCCGTCTGCGCGAATTCGCCGACGACGAGCGACACGTTCATCAGCAGCGCGGCGACGGCCGTCATCCAGAAACTCAGCGAGTTCAGGAACGGGAAGGCGACGTCGCGCGCGCCGATCTGCAGCGGCACGATCAGGTTGAAGAGCCCGACGAGCAGCGCCATCGCCATGAAGAAGATCATGATGACGCCATGCGCGGTGAAGATCTGGTCGTAGTGGTCCGGGCCCGTTGTACGCGAGCGCGAGCTGCAGGCGCATCATCACCGCGTCGGCGAAGCCGCGCAGCAGCATCAGCACTGCGACGACGATGTACATCACGCCGATTTTCTTGTGATCGACCGACGTGAGCCACTCGCACCACAGCCATTTCCAGCGCTTCGTGTAGGTGAGCGCGCCCACGACCGACAGCGCGACGAGCGCCATGAGCGCGGCGGCGCCCATGACGATCGGCTGATCGAACGGGATGGCGGAAAGCGTCAATTTACCGAACATGCATTACCCCTTCGTCCGACAGGCGGCGTCCGTCAGATCGAGGACGCGGCCATCGTTGTACTTCGCGATGATGTTATTGAAGAGCCGAGGATCGACCGTCGAGTAGTAGCGCACCGGCTGCTTCTCGCTCGGCTGCGCGAGCTGGCCGTACGCGGTCATGTCGAGCCGGTCGGCCGACGCGCGCACCTTCGCGACCCACGCGTCGAACGCGTCGCGCGAGGTCGCGAGCGTGCGGAACTTCATGTCCGAGAAGCCGCGGCCGCTGTAGTTCGCGGAGATGCCGGCGAAGTCGCCCGGCTCGTCGGCGATCAGGTGCAGGCGCGTCTGCATGCCGGCCATCGCATAGACCTGCGTGCCGAGCTGCGGGATGAAGAACGAGTTCATCACCGAATCGGACGTGATCCGGAAATTGATCGGCGTGCCGACGGGCACCGCCAGTTGGTTTACCGAAGCAATGCCGAGATCCGGATAGACGAAGAGCCACTTCCAGTCGAGCGCGACGACTTCGACGTCGATCGGCTTCACCGCCGATTCGAGCGGCCGGTACGGATCGAGCGCGTGCGTGGTCTTCCACGTGAGGATGCCGAGGAACAGGATGATCAGCGACGGCACCGTCCAGATCACGATCTCGATCGCGGTGGAATGCGCCCATTTCGGCGCGTAGGTCGCGTTGCGGTTCGACGCGCGGTAGCGCCATGCGAACAGCAGCGTGAGAAGGATCACCGGCACGACGACGATCAGCATCGCCCACGTCGAGGTCGCGATCAGCGATTTCTCCGCGGCGCCCACCGCGCCTTTGGGATCGAGCACATGCAGCTCGCTGCATCCGGAAAGTCCCGCGACGAGCCCCAATCGCAGGATCGCGGACGCGCTACTCGTTATTCTTCGGACCATTGAATTTGCCTAGGTTTGTGGTGAAGCGGGCCGGTCGAGACGCCGAAACGCATGCGTCGCGCCCGATGCGACATCCAGTCGCTTTGGCGGCGGAATGTAGCGGAATTCCGCGAAGCGCATGTTGACGATTCGCAAACAACAAATGGGGCGAGGGCTTGATCTGCGTTCAGACGAACCCAACGCGAGACGAAAACGCACGCCGGAACGCGGTGGCGGCCGAGCGCGGCGACGCGTCGCGCGCACATGCGCGTGCGTCGGCGGGCTTGTGCTGAATCAACGGGAACGAAGATCGGCGAGCAGGCGGCGGCGTTGGCATGTACCTTCGAAGAGGCGGCCCGTCGGGCCGCGTCCCGAATCACGAACCACTCCGTCCTTCCGATGCAAGACCTTTCGACCGAGCTCGCACCCGAGCTGAAACCCGAGCTGAAACCCGAGCTGAAGCTCGACGATCCGTTCGTCGACGCCGTTCATACGGAATTCGTCCAGTTGCTCGACGCGGCCGCGCGCGCGGACGACGCCCATTTCCTGCAGGCGTACGACGTCTGGATGGATCACTGCCGGCAGCACTTCGAGCGGGAAGAGCGCTGGATGGCGAGCACGAAGTTCGGCCCGCAGTATTGCCATGCGGCCGATCACAACGAGGTGCTGAAGGTGGCGGCGGACGTGCGCGAGAAGCTCGCGCGCGATGCGCAATTCGAACTGGGGCGCCGCTTGCTGGTGGAGGTGGCGGAATGGTTCGATCAACACGTCCGCACGATGGATTCGATGATGGTCTCCCACCTGAAGATGCTCAACTTCGCGATGGTCGACGTGCCGACCGAGGCCTGACGCGCTCGCGCGTTCGTCTGTCGCGACGCGTCGGCGCGTCGGCGCGGCGATGCGGTAATGCGGTAATGCGGTAATGCGGCGGTGCGGTGATGCGGCGCGGGCGAGCGCGCCGAACGAAAAACGGATGCCGCGAAACCGACTGCGAAACCGGCCGCGAGCGATCGGCCGCCGCGCTCGCGCGGCGCGTGGCGGCTCAGTTGCCGGACGCGGCCGTCATGATCGCGCTCGCGCGATCGATTTCGGCGGCATCGCGATCGCGAATTCGTGTGTCTTCTCGGCCGTGCTCAATCCGCTCTTCGGCGGCGCGCCGACGAGATCCGCGAGCGTCGCGCCGTCGAGCTCCTTGAAGTACGCGCGCAATGCGCTGTCGAGCAAGCGCTCGAGCCGGCACTTCGCGGCGAGCATGCACGTGTTGGTGTTCCGGTCGAAGCACTCGACGAGCCGGAAGTCCGTTTCGGATGCGCGAATCACGTCGCCGATGCCGATGCGCTCGGGCGGCAGCGCGAGGCGCACGCCGCCGCCGCGGCCACGCGTCGTCTCGAGCGTGCCCTGGCGCGCGAGGCTGTTGACGATTTTCGTCAGGTGATTCTTCGATACGTCGTGGCGTTCGGCGAGTTCCGCGATCGTGATGAGCCGATCCGGATTCGACGCGCAGTACATCAGCACGCGCAGCGTGTAGTCCGTGTATTCAGAGAGTCGCATACGTGGCAAAAAGATGCATGCATTATGTTGCTATTGAGGGTGGTGCGCTATAACATGCTCGGCACATGCACTTTATATAGTTAACGGCTGCATGTTGCAAGCCGGACGAACGCCGAGCGCGTTTTCCGGCGAATGGCGCGCGCTGCGCACCGGTCGCGCGCCGCGTCTTTCTCCCTTCAAGGATCAGGTCATGAACGAGCAGTACGCATCCATCATCGACGTTCGTAGGATTCCTCATCACAAGCGCCATGCGCTGATCTTCGGCACCTTCGATGCGCTGCCCGGCGGCGAAGCGTTGCAACTGATCAACGATCACGATCCGAAGCCGCTCTATTACCAGCTCGAGGAGCGCGCGGCCGATTCGTTCGAATGGACGTATCTGGAAGCGGGGCCGTCGCAGTGGCGCGTGCAGATCGCCAAGCGCGGCGACGCGCTCGGGCATCATGATGCGGGCGATAGCTGCTGCTCGGGCGGCGGCTGCGGCGGTTGACGCACGCGGCGGGGCAGGACGCGGCTCGACGCCCGGGCGGGCGTCGAGCCGCATTAAAACGGCCGCCGCGGGCGCGATGAGCGCGGCATGGCAGCGCGTGGCCGCACGTCTCGGCGCTCGTCCGTATCGGTTCGAGGCGTGGGGTGGGAGTGGCGGCGAGCGGTAGCGGCTCGCCGGTATCGCGGCCGCGTCGAACGACATCGGCGCGGACCGCGCTCATCCAGGCGAAACGCCCGCGAACGCGGGCGTGGGCGGCTTCACGAGCGGCTTGGGCAACGCATGCCGGGCCCCGCGTCAGAGGCCGAGCGTCAGCATCGCCGCCTCCGACATGCGCGACCGGTCCCACGGCGGATCGAACACCATGTCGACGTTGACTTCGCCGACGAACGGCAGCGCGAGCACCTTGTCGGCCACTTCGTCGGCGAGCGCTTCTCCCATGCCGCAGCCGGGCGCGGTCAACGTCATCGTGATCGATACTTTCAGGCGGTCGTGCCCGGCGGGCTCGATCTCGCAGTCGTAGATCAGCCCGAGCTCGACGATGTCGACCGGAATCTCCGGGTCGTAGCAGGTCTTCAGCGTCTGCATCACGCATGCCCGCGCGCCGTCCGGCGTAACGGGGCCGTCCGGCACGTCGAGCGGCTCGGGCGGCGGCTTGCCGATCGCGTCGGCGTCCTCGCCGCGCAGCCGCACCATCTGGCCGCCGGCGACGAGCGTGAAGTTCGTGCCGAGCGCCTGCGTGATCTCGGCAGCGGTGCCGGCGGGCAGCTCGAGCGGCGCGCCGGACGGCACGCACTCGACCTTCACCGGCCGCCGCAACACGACGGATTCTCGCGAACGTCTCATGATGCGTGCGGCTCCGTTTCGCCAGGGGCGGCCACGCGCGTATCGAGCGCGTGCGCGAGCGCATGCCAGCCGAGCAGCGCGCATTTGATCCGGCTCGGATAGCGCCGCACCGCGACGAGGCTCGAGAGCTTGCCGAGATACGCTTCGTCGTGCTCGGCCTGGCCGGTGAGGACCGCGCGGAATCGCTGCTGGAGCGCGCGCGCGGCGTCGACGTCGCGGCCGATCACAGCCTCGGTCATCATCGACGCGGATGCGATGCAGATCGCGCAGCCGTGGCCGTCGAAGCGGATGTCGCCGATGCGGCCGCCTTCGATGCGCAACTGAACTTTCAGATCGTCGCCGCATTGCGGATTGTGGCCACGCGCTTCGTGCGTCGGTTCGGCGAGCTTGCCGAAGCGGCGCGGCGCACGCTTGTGCTCGACGATGAGCTCCTGGTAGAGCGTGCTTTGCGCGTCGGCGGCGACGGCGGGGGATTCGATCGGATTCATCTCAACACCTTCAGTGCTTGCGCGACGCCCGCGACGAGGCGCTCGACTTCGTCGTGCGTGTTGTAGAGCGCGAACGACGCGCGCGTCGTCGGCCCGCAGCCGAGCCGTTCGAGCAGCGGCTGCGCGCAGTGAAAGCCCGTGCGCACGGCGATGCCGCGCTCGTCGAGCAATGTGCCGATGTCGTGCGGATGCACGCCGTCGACGACGAAGGATACGATCGCCGACGACGTGCGCGGCGAGAGCACGGTCACGCCGTCGAGCGCCGCGAGGCCCGCGGCCGCGTGATCGCGCAGTGCGCGCACGTGGGCGTCGATCCGGGCGCGGCCGATCGCGTCGATATAGTCGGCGGCCGCCGCGATGCCGACCGCGCCCGCGACGTTCGGCGTGCCGCCTTCGAGCCGCGCGGGCAGCGCGTCGAATGTCGCGTCCGTCTCGCCCACCCAGCTCACCATGTCGCCGCCGAAGCGCAGCGGGACGAGCCGCTCGAGCGCGTCCCGGCGGCCGACGAGCGCGCCGGTGCCCATCGGCCCGTACATCTTGTGGCCGGAGAACGCGGCGAAGTCGCACGCGAGCGCGGACAGATCGGGCACGTCGTGGCCGACCGCCTGTGCCGCGTCGAGCACCGTCAGCGCGCCGCCCGCGCGCGCGGCCGCGAGCAGCGCTTCGTACGGCGGCCGCTCGCCCGTCGCGTTCGAGCACGCGGTGACCGCGAACACGCGCGTGCGCGGCCCCAGCAATCGTTCGAGGTCCCGAACATGCAGGCTGCCCTGCGGATCCGGATGCAGGATCCGCAGCTTCGCGCCGCAACGGCGCGCGGCCATCTGCCACGGCACGAGGTTCGCGTGATGCTCGAGCGCGCTGACGATGATCTCGTCGCCTTCCTGCAGCACGGCTTGCGTGTGGCCGGCAACCGATAGCCCATTCGCGACGAGATTCAGCGCATCGGTTGCGCCCGACGTGAAGACGAGCAGGTGCTCGCCGTTCGCGCCGACGAAGCGCGCGAGCGTGTCGCGCGCGCGTTCGTAAGCGTCGGTCGCCCGCTGGCTGAGCGTGTGGACGCCGCGGTGGATGTTCGCGCGATCGCGCTCGTCGAAGCCGCGCATCGCGGCGAGGACGGGCTGCGGCACGTGCGTCGTCGCCGCGTTGTCGAGATACGCGAGCGGCGCGCCGTTCACGCGCTGCGCAAGCGCCGGAAACGCGCTCGCCATCATCGTGGCCGAACGCAGCATGTCACCCATGGCGTGCCTCCGTTTGTTCGGCGAGATGCCGCGAGACTTCGCGCGCGAGCAGTGCGTCGCCGCCGAGCGCTTCCAGCCTGCCCGGCGTGTCGATGCCGTGCGCGAGCGCCGCGCGCGCCATGCCCGCGACGATCATCGCCAGCGCATCGCGGCGGTCGAGCCCGCGCTGGCAGGCGTAGAAGAGCGCATCCTCGGGCAACGCGCCCCACGTCGCGCCATGCGCGGCCTGCACATCGTCGTGATGGATTTCGAGGTGCGGCCGCAGCACGACGCGCGGCTCGCCGCTCGTCGGAATGCCGCTCAGGCGCTGCCGCAGATCGGCTCCCGACGCGCCCGCGGCGATCGACGAGAACGCATTCGCGACGATCTGCGCATGGCCGCTCGCGAGCGCGAGCGTGTCGATCGCGCTTCGCGTGCGCGGCGCCGCGTGCGCCGCGCGTACCTGTTGCTCGAGCTTCGCTTGCGACGACGCGAACAACACGCCGGATGCGCGGGCCACGGCGCGTTCGCCGCGCAGTTCGAGCACCGTGCGTTGCAGGTGGTATTCGCTGCCCGACGCGAGCAGCGATTGCCGGTATTGCGCGTCGCGCTGAAGGCACACGTGCACGTGATGCGCGATCCGATCGCGCGCGCCCGGCGTGGCGATGCGCAGATGGTCGAGCGACGCGCCGGCGCCGAGCCGAACATACGCGTGCAGATTCTGCGTGAGCGGCGCGTCGCGGCCGGCGGCGTGCTCGTGAGACTCCACGAGCACGCAATGCACGCCCGGCATGACGTCGATCACGACGAGCGGCGCTTCGGCGCGCCCCTGCGCCGGCAGCCGCAGTTGCAGCATCGTGGACGCGCGCTGCGCGGGGCCGCTGCCGATACGCAGTCGCAAGCCCGTTTCGCACAGCGCGCGATGCGCCCAGAAAAACGGCGCGGCGTCATCGTCCGGCGACGTCGGCAAGTCCGCGAACAACGCGGCGCGCTCGGCGCGATCCGCGGTGCCGAGCCAGCATGCGTCGACCTGTTCGAGCGAGCCGGAGCCGACGGGCGCGAGCAGCCAGGCGGCGTGCGCGGCGGCGCCCGGCGGGCGCGCCGCGTCCGCTCGGTCGGCTTCGGCGTCGAGCCATGTATCGGCCGCGGGCGGCGGCAGATGGCGGAACGATTCGTGGTGGCGCGAGATCCAGCCGTGTTGCGCGAGTTGGGCTCGCGCGGCGGCCCGGTCGGTGGCGGTCGTCGTCATCGCTTCAGGCCTGCGCGAGTGCGTCCGAGCGCGCGAAGCCCTTGGCCGCGATGTCGCGGGCGAGTGCGAGATCGCCGGATTCGGCGATGCGCCCGCGATCGAGCAACAGCACCGTATCGGGCACGAGCGCTTCGATCATCTGCAGATAATGCGAGACGATCACGAACGCGGTGCCTTGCTCGCGCAGCCGGCCGATCAGGGCGACCGCCGCGCGCACGCCGTCGACGTCCATTCCCGAGTCGATCTCGTCGAGCATCGCGAGCCGCGGGCACAGCAGCGCGAGCTGCAGCAGCTCGTTGCGCTTGCGCTCGCCGCCCGAGACGGCGCGCGCGCGCTCCTGCACGCTCATCGCGAGCAGGTCCTGCCCGCCGAAGCGCACGTGGCCGTGCGTCGCGCGATACGCGGGATGGCCCGCGAGCGTCATGCCGAGCGTGCTCTTGCCGCTGCCGTTCGCGCCCATCAGCACGACGAGCGCGCCCGCCGGCACGGCGAGCGATACCGACTGCAGCACGCGGCGCTTCGCGACTTCGACGCTCAGGTCGAATACCTGCAGCAGGGGTTCGGATCGATTCATGGCGATTCCTTCGTTTGTCATGTGTGGGGTCAGCCGACGGCGCCCTCGAGCGACATCGCGAGTAATGCCTTCGCCTCGAGCGCGAACTCCATCGGCAGCGCTTCGAGCACCGCCTGGCAGAAGCCGCCGACGATGAGCGCCGTCGCTTCCTGCGGATCGATGCCGCGCTGCTGGCAATAGAACAGGCGATCTTCGGAGATGCGCGTCGTCGTCGCCTCGTGCTCGACGACGGCGTCGCCGCGCGCGCTCTCGACATACGGAAACGTATGCGCGCCGCATTGCGGGCCGATCAGCAGCGAATCGCACTGCGTATGGTTGCGCGCGCCTTCGGCGTGCGCGCGACGCGCACGAGCCCGCGATAGCTGTTCTGCGCGCGGCCCGCGCTGATGCCTTTCGAGACGATCCGGCTGCGCGTGTTGCGGCCGAGATGGATCATCTTCGTGCCGGTGTCGGCCTGCTGGCAGTGGTTCGATACGGCGATCGAATGGAACTCGCCGCTCGATTCGTCGCCGCGCAGCACGACGCTCGGATATTTCCACGTGATCGCGGAACCCGTCTCGATCTGCGTCCACGCGATCCGCGAGCGCGCCCCCGCGCACAGGCCGCGCTTGGTCACGAAGTTGTAGATGCCGCCCACGCCGTCCGCGTCGCCCGGATACCAGTTCTGCACGGTCGAGTACTTGATGTGCGCGTCGTCGTGCGCGACGAGCTCGACGACGGCCGCGTGCAGCTGATGCTCGTCGCGCTGCGGCGCGGTGCAGCCTTCGAGATAGCCGACGTGGCTGCCGGGCTCCGCGATGATCAGCGTGCGCTCGAACTGGCCGGTGTTTTGCGCGTTGATCCGGAAGTACGACGAGAGCTCCATCGGGCAGTGCACGCCTTGCGGCACGTAGACGAACGAGCCGTCGGAGAACACGGCCGAGTTCAGCGCCGCATAGAAATTGTCGGCGGGCGGCACGACGGTGCCGAGGTAGCGCTCGATCAGTTCGGGGTGATGCTCGACCGCGTGCGAGAACGAGCAGAAGATCACGCCCGCTTCGGCGAGCTGCTCGCGAAACGTCGTGCCGACCGATACCAAATCGAACACGGCGTCCACCGCGACGCCCGCGAGCCGGGCGCGCTCGTGCAGCGGCACGTTCAGCTTTTCGTAGGTTTCGAGCAGCTTCGGGTCGACTTCGTCGAGGCTCTTTGGCTGATCCTTCAGCGATTTCGGCGCCGAGTAGTACGACTGCGCCTGGAAATCGATCGGCGCGATGCGCAGCTTGCCCCAATCGGGCGGCGACATCGCGAGCCAGCGCTCGAATGCGGCGAGCCGCCATTTCAGCAGGAACGCCGGTTCGCGCTTGCGGCGCGAGATCTCCCGAACGACGCCCTCGTCGAGGCCCGGCGGTAGCGAATCGGATTCGATATCGGTCACGAAGCCGTGCCGGTACGTTTGTTCGAGCGCTCTGGCGAGCGGCGTGGGTTGATCGACGTTGAGCATGGGCGAATCCATGTAGAGCAGGGCGGTAGCCTCCGCGCGGTTCGACGTGCGACGCGCGGCGCGACTCGGTTCGGTCGTTGGCCTTAATTGTTGTATATGGTATGCATCTATTTGGCGGGCCGCAAGCGTGCGTTCGGAGACCCTGCTTCGAGTCGTGTCTTTGCCGCAGGGGCGCGGCGGGGCGCGGCCGGCAAACGAGGCGGCGGCGCCCGCGCGTGCGACAAGAGGCCGCAGTCGCGCGACGGGCAGCGGGGGTCGCATCAGCCACGAGGATGCGTGTTCGAACGACGCGGCGGCCCGCTGGAGTTCACGGTGGGGATGACGCGCGAGACTGCTTCGGCATCCTTCTCGATCGGGGACGGATGCGCGAGGGCGACGATGCGCCGCGGTGCCGGCATGCTTCGCACCGCGGTCGCGGCAGTAGCGGCTGCCGCCGCATCGCACGTCGCCCGCGGCGCGGCGGCGCGTTCGAACGCCGCGCGGGCAGGTCAACCGGCCTTGCCGTCGATACGCGGCGCGGTCAGATAGCCGGTGTAACGCAATGCATACACCGCGAACGCGGCCACCCAGCACGCGCCCGCGACGTCGATCCAGACGCGCGTCGCATCGGGCGCGATCCACGGTGCGAACACGCGCACGAGCGCGGCCGCGATCAGCAGCCAGTAACACGCGATTTCGGCGGGCCCCGCGCGCAGCGGCCGGCCCGTATGGCCGAGCGCGGTGCGCGTGATCATCGCGACGATCGCGCCGCCGATCACGCCCACCGTCAGCGCATGGATCGCGAGCGAATGGGGCGCGACGTCGAGCGCGGCGAGCGCGAGCATCGCGAAGCCCACCGGCACCCAGGCGTACGCGACATGCAGGATCCACAGGATCGGCCGTGCGCCGACGCGCCACGAACGCCAGCCGACGATGCGCGTTGCGTGCAGCGCAGCCGCGGCGAACGCGACGGCCGCGACGATCGCGCCCGGCAGTCGGGCCGCGTCCGCGCAGAGCGCGAGCACCGTCGCCGGGGCGGCGAGCGTCTCGACCCATTTCCAGCGCTTGACCGTGAAGCCGGGAATCGCGTTCATCGTGAAGGTTGGCACGATGCGGCCCGCGATCACGACGACGAACAGCATGACGAAGCCGACCGCCGCGTAGGCGGCCTGCAGCGCGAGGTCGAGGCGCCCATGCGCGGCCCACCCGTGAAAGAGCGCGTTGAGCGCACCGAACAGGAAGAGCGCGACGGTCAGGAACACATTGCGGTGGTTGCGCGCGGCGAGCAGCACGCGCAGCAGGAGGATCGCGGTGATCGGCAAGAACGCGGAATCGACCACGGCGGCGAGCGGCTCCGGTCCCGCCCAGACGAGCAGGCGGCCGGCCGCCCACGGCAGCCATAGCGCGGCGAGCGGTGCGCCGTGCAGTGTCTCGCGCGACGTCCATGCGCGAATCGCCGTGAGCAGGAAGCCGACGATGATCGCGGCGGAGAACCCGAACACCATTTCATGAACGTGCCAGGCGAGCCCGCTTATCGCGGGCGACAGGCCGGCCACCGCATGGCCGCGCAGCGATGCGAGCCAAAGCGCGATCGAGACGATCCCGAAATAGGCGCCGCCGAGATAGAACGGTCTGAAGCCGAGCCGTAGCACCGGCAGGCCGGTGGGCTGCCGAGACGGTTGTGGGGTCGCGAGCGGGATCTTCACATTGGCTCTCCAGTTAAGATGCATTTATTATGTATCTTAATGCGTGAAGCGAGGCGGGTCCAATGCTCGTGCGCGCCGGCGCGGTGCGATTGCGCTTCGGTCGCGTGCCGCTCGATCGAAGGCGCGACGGTCGGCCGCGGCGCGCGCGACATGCCGCCCGAGCGGGGCGGACGTGCGGATGAAACTAGGCCGGAGCGGATGTCCGGCCCCATCGCAAGTTTGATCTACATCAAGCAAGGCTCCGGAAAACGGAACATTGCTTGGATGCGGCACAGCGACGCATGAATGCGAATGCGCGGCGCGGGCGCGAACAAATGACGCAGCGGCCGCGAGCCGTGTGACAGGGCGCGTGCGGGCGGCGCGCATCGCGTATGCGGTTGCGGCGGCGCGCGGGCCATCGCGCAATTTGTGCGGTGTACAGAAGATTTCGATGCGTGATCGGATGATTGATCTTGCTTAAGTATCGGGCCGAACGATCCGTATACGGAAAGGCGGCCGTAAAGGTCGTCTCATCACATCGAAAAGGGGCAAGAATGAGCAAGCATGTATTTGGACCGGGTATGCGCCTGATGGCGCGCATGAAGCTGCCCAGGAAGCTCGTGATTCTCGCCGCGCTGTTCATCGTGCCGCTCGTCGCCGCGCTCTATGCGACGCTCGCCGTCGCCTGGCACGCTTATGCGACGACGCAGGGCGAGCGCGACGGCATCTCGATCCTCGAAACGACGCAGGATTTGTTGAAGGCGGTGCAGGTACGGCGCGGCGCGGGCGCTTCGGTGCTCGCGGGCAACGAAGCAATGCGCGCGAAGTTCGACGCGGCGAGCGCGAGCGCCGGCCGTCTCGCGGCGACGCTCAAGCAGCAGGTGCGCGGCACCGACCGGTTCGACATCGTCGCGGCGGTGGACGCGCTCGCGAGCGAATACGGCAAGGTGGCGGCGGGCGGACTCGGCACGTCCGCGGCCGCGCTGTTCGGTTCGCACACCGACGTGATCCATGCGATCTTCCTGTTCGAGAAGGATCTCGCGGTGGCGTCGCGGCTCGGCGTCGATCCGGACGCATCGAACTATCACCTGATCGATTCGGTGCTGTTCGTGCTGCCGGGGACGGCCGAAACGGTCGGCGTGCTGCGCGGCAAGGGCGCCGCCGCGCTTGTGGGCGGCGCGCTCGACGAGGCCGACAAGCGCGAGCTCGCGGTGCGCGCGGGCAGCCTCGCCGAACAGATGAGCGTGATTCGCCATCATCTCGACCGCATGAAGGACCGGCTCGGCGCGGGCGTGCCGGACGGCGTCGATCTCGGCGCGGTGGCGGCGTTTCAACGCGCGGCGGCCGCGCTCGCGGGCGGCGACGCGTCGATCGACGCGAAGGCCTATTTCCAGCGGGGCACCGATGCGATCGACGCGCTGTATCGCGTGCACGGCACGCTCGCGCAACAACTGCGCGAGCGCCTCGCGGCGCGCGCGCATGCCGAACAGGTGAAGGTGGCCGCGATCCTCGCCCTGAGTGTCGTGCTTGTCGCCTGCGCGCTCTATCTTTTCGTCGCCTTCGCGATGTCGACGCACGAGGACGTCGCGCAACTGTCCGACTGCATGCGCGCGGTGGGCGACGGCGATCTGCGCGCGCGCCTCGCGGTGCGCGGCGGCGACGAATTCGCGTTCATCAAGCGCGGCTTCAACGCGCTGCTCGACGTCTGGGCGCAGACGCTGACCGAGACGCGGCGCGTCGCCGATTCGGTGATGGTCGGCAGCCAGCAGATCGCCGCCGGCAACCTCGATCTGTCGGGGCGCACCGAGACGCAGGCGGCATCGCTCGAGCAAACGGCGGCGAGCATGGAAGAGCTGACGTCGACGGTGCGCCATAACGCGTCGAACGCATCGCACGCGAGCACGCTGAGCGCCGCGGCGTCCGAGCGCGCGGCGGACACCGGCCGGATCGTGACGCATGCGGTATCGCTGATGACGCGGATTCACGACAGTTCGAACCGGATGGCGGAGATCGTGACGGTGATCGAGGGCATCGCGTTCCAGACCAACATCCTCGCGCTGAACGCGGCCGTCGAGGCCGCGCGCGCGGGCGAGCAGGGCAAGGGCTTCGCGGTCGTCGCGGGCGAGGTGCGCGCGCTCGCGCACCGCAGCGCGACCGCCGCGAAGGACGTGAAGGAGCTGATTCACGAATCGATTCGGCACGTGACCGACGGCTCGTCGCTGTTTCAGCGCGCAGACGATGCGATCCGCAGCGTGAACGCGTCGATCAAGAGCGTCGATACCGTCGTCAGCGAGATCGCGAAGGCGTCCGAGCAGCAAAGCGACGGGATCGAGCAGGTCAACGCGGCGATCACGCAGATGGACGAAGTGACGCAGCGCAACGCGGCGCTCGTCGAGGAATCGGCTGCCGCGAGCGCGTCGCTGCGCGAGCAGGCCGAGCATATGGGCAAGCTCGTCGGGCGCTTCGTGCTCGCGTAGCGGGCGGGCAGCCCTTCAGCGTATACGCGCGCCGCCCGTTCGGCGGCAAGCGCGCGGCGTCGGAGGTTGATTTGCATCAAGTCCGTCCGGGCCGCGCGCCCGACAATGGAACGCCGGCGTTTCGCGCGGCATGCCAGGGTACAAGCAGATGGACATGACAACGCATTCGAACGACGGCGCGGATACGACCGCGCCCGCTCCCCAACACGACGTGTCCGCGTTCGCGGACGTTCAGATCTCCGAAGCGCTGATTCGGCGCTTCGACCGGCAAGGGCCGCGCTATACGTCCTATCCGACGGCCGACCGGTTCTCCGACGCATTCGACGAGCGCGCGTACCGCGAACATCTGTCGCGCCGCGCGTCAGCCGAGCGTAATCCGCCGCTGTCGGTCTACCTGCATCTGCCGTTTTGCGAGTCGCTCTGCTACTTCTGCGCGTGCAACAAGATCATCACGCAGGATCACACCCGCACGAGCGCGTACGTCGACTATCTGATCCGCGAAATGGAGCTCGTCGCGCCGGATCTCGGCCGCGATCGGCGGACGACGCAACTGCATCTGGGCGGCGGCTCGCCGACGTTCTTCGCGATCGACGAGCTCGCGCGCCTGATGCGCGCGCTGCGCGAGCACTTCGACTTCGCGCCGCACGCGGAGCTCGGCGTCGAGATCGATCCGCGCACGGTCAACGAGCGCACTCTGCAGTCGCTCGCGGCGCTCGGCTTCAACCGGACGAGCTTCGGCGTGCAGGACTTCGATCCGTCGGTGCAGGAGGCGGTGCATCGGATCCAGCCGCTGCCGATGGTCGAGCGCGCGCTCGAGGCGAGCCGCGCGGCCGGTTTCGAATCGGTCAACATCGATCTGATCTACGGGTTGCCGCGGCAGACGCCCGAGAGCTTCTCGCGCACGCTCGACGAGGTGATCCGGCTGTCGCCCGAGCGCATCGCGGTCTACAACTACGCGCATTTGCCGAGCCGCTTCAAGGCGCAGCGCCTGATCGTCGAAGCGCAGCTGCCGCCCGCGGAAGACCGGCTGCGGATCTTCATCGAATCGACGCGGCGGCTGCTCGACGCGGGCTACGTGTACATCGGGCTCGATCACTTCGCGAAGCCGAACGACGAGCTCGGCAACGCGCTGCGCGAGCGCAGCCTGCACCGCAATTTCCAGGGCTATACGACGCAGGCCGAATGCGATCTCGTCGGCTTCGGCGTATCGGCGATCGGCAAGGTCGGCGCCTCGTACAGCCAGTCGACGCGCTCGCTGAAGACCTATTACCGCCAGCTCGACGCGGGGCGCCTGCCGATCGAGCGGGGCTTCGCGCTGACAGCCGACGATTTGCTGCGCCGCGAAGTCATCATGACGGTGATGTGCAGCACACCCGTCGATTTCGCGGAGATCGGCCACAGGCACGGCATCGATTTCGCCCGGTATTTCGCGCCCGAGCTCGCGCAGCTCGAGCCGTATCGCGACGCGGGGCTGCTCACGATCGATGCGCAGCGCATCGCCGTTACGCCGAAGGGACGCATGTTCGTGCGCGCGATCGGCATGGTGTTCGACGCGTATCTCGGCCGCAGCGCCGCGGCGTCTTATTCGAAATTGATCTAGAAGGTGGCGTGATGAAGGAAAGCAAGATTCCCGTGCAGGATTTTCTTGCGCGGCTGCCGCTTTTCAGCGTGCTGTCGCGCGGCGAGCTCGACAATCTCGCGCGCGGCACGATGCGCGTGCAGGTGCCGCGCGGGCAGACGGTGTTCAGCCGGGGCGATCCGTGCGGCGGCTTTCACATGATCGTCTACGGCCAGATCAAGCTGAGCTCGTTCTCGCCGCTCGGCATCGAGAAGATCGTGCGCCTGCTCGGGCCGGGCGACAGCTTCGGCGAAGCGGTGATGTTCATGGACAAGCCGTACGCGGTGACGGCGAAGGCGCTCTCCGACACGCTGCTGCTGCACGTGACGAAAGCCGTCGTGACCGAGGAGCTCGATCACAACCCGGCGTTCGCGCGCCGAATGCTCGCGAGCCTCAGCATGCGGCTGCATCAGCTCGTCGTCGACGTCGAGACGTATTCGCTGCGCTCGGGCACGCAGCGCGTGATCAGCTATCTGCTCGAGCAGACCGACGCGCCCGTGGAATCCGGCATGCAGATCCGGCTCGAGACGGGCAAGAAGGCGATCGCGTCGCGGCTGAACCTCACGCCCGAGCACTTCTCGCGCGTGCTGCGCGATCTCTGCACGCGCGAGCTCGTCGTCGTCAATGGCCGCGACATCTTCATTCCCGACGTCGACCGGTTACGCTCGGAGATGCAGTACTGACGCGACGCGCCGCCGAACGCGCGCATAGCGCCGCCAGGCGCCGAGCATGTTGAGCGCGAGCCAGCCGGCCGACACGCCGAGCACGACAGCGGCCGGCCGCGCGAACGGCGCGGGCGCGACGCTCGCGGCGACGAGCAGCAGCAGCGCGGCGACGTGCGCGAAAAATTGCGGGCGCGCGACGTGTTCCGGGAGCATTTCCTTGACCTTCGGCATTCCGGGAATCGCCGTCTCGCTCGACTTTTGCGCGTGGTACCACAGCAGGAACGGGATGATCTTGTAGAGCATCCCGTTGATCGCCGACCACGCGCCGCCCATCATCAGCAGCACGCCGGTGGTGACCGCGATGTCGCGGCCGCCCATGCCCGCGTTCGCGATCCACAGCGCGCCCGCGCCTGCGACGCTTGCCGTCGCGGTGCGCCAGAACAGCGTCGTCGTATCGGCCTCGGGGCGCTTGCGCGTACGGAGCAGATGGAACGTCCATGCCGCGAACGCGGCGTACAGCACGTATAGCGCGAGCCGAATCGCGTCGGCGGCGAAACCGGCGCGGCCGGCCGGGCCGAACGTGACGGCCGAAGCCGCGACGAGCGCCGCGAACACGCCCGGGCCGAGCCCGCGCGCGACGGCGCGCGGATAGGGCTCGGTCGCCTGAAACATCGGAATCAGCTGGTACGAGATGCCGATCGTCAGCAGCCCGACCCATCCGGCCAGCCCCCAGGCCGCGTGCAGATCGACGAGCTCGACCGAGAAGACGGGCAGATGCCCGCCGAGCGCGAACCCGAGCGATGCGCCGAGCGCGACGGTCGCCGCGAGCGCGAGCCACGCGAGGCGCATGGTGCGCAGCACGGCGGCGGCGCCCGCCGGCATGCGCCGCCGCTCACGCGCGAAGCCGATCGCGCAGACGAGCAGAAACCACGCGAACGCCGCGCCGAGCAGCAGCGCGGCGGGGGCGAACAACACGGGCGCCGCGCACGCGAATGCCGCCGCGAGCAGCAGCGTGCCGAGCGTGAGGCATGCGTGGATCGCGGTGGCGCTCGCGACGGGCGCGGCGATCCGGATGCCGGCGGCGACCGACATGATCTGAATCATCGCGCCGACCATCGTCGTCGCGAGCATGCCGAGCGCGCACAGATGCGTGAGCGCGAGCGCGGCGGGCGACCAGCGCGACGCGAGCGTATCCGGCCCCGCCCACAGCAGCAGGCCCGCCGCGGCGAGCGCGAAGAGCGGCGCGCTGACGAAAAAGCGCAGCGGCACGCTCAGCGCGGGGGAGTGATCGAGTTCGAGCTTGCGCTGCATGGCGAAATGAAGGCGGGCGGCGGGGCGCATCGCGCGCGGAGCGGGCCGGCGCATGGCCGACGCGCGGCGACGCGACGCACCCATGTTTCGGTATTCTGATCATAACCCCGGATCGGCGCGCGATCCGGACCGAGACCTTGACGCCGATTAAGGCGACGAAAACCCATTCGGCCGCACACTTACGCACCGGGCGTGAGCCGCCCCTTTCAGGAATTTGCCGTGTCCGTGTCCGTCGTCAAAACCGCATTCAAGAATCTCGTGATCAAGGGCAGATCGCTGCTGCCGATTGTGCAGGGCGGGATGGGCGTCGGCGTGTCCGCGCACCGGCTCGCCGGCACGGTCGCGTCGCTCGGCGCGTGCGGGACGATCTCGAGCGTCGATCTGCGTCGGCATCATCCCGACCTGATGGCGCGCACCGGCCGCTCGCGCGATCGCGCGCTCATCGACGCGGCGAACCTCGAAGCGCTCGATCGCGAGATCCGCGCGGCGAAGTCGCTCGCGAACGGCCGCGGGCTCGTCGCCGTCAACGTGATGCGCGCGCTGTCCGAATACGCTTCGTATGTGCGCCAGTCGTGCGAGAGCGGCGCGCACGCGGTCGTCGTCGGCGCCGGGCTGCCGCTCGACTTGCCCGAGCTGACCGCCGATTTTCCCGACGTCGCGCTGATTCCGATCCTGTCGGACGCACGCGGAATCGGGCTCGTGCTGAAGAAGTGGATGCGCAAGAACCGTCTGCCCGACGCCGTCGTCATCGAGAACCCACGCTACGCGGCGGGCCACCTCGGCGCGCCGACGACCGACAGCCTGAACAACCCGAATTTCGCGTTCCCCACGGTGCTCGAAGGCACGTTCGCGCTGTTCAAGGAGCTCGGCATCGAGCGCGAGCGGATTCCGCTGATCGCGGCGGGCGGCATTCACAGCCACGAGCAGGTGCGTCAACTGTTCGCGCTCGGCGCGAGCGCCGTGCAGCTCGGCACGCCGTTCGCGGTGACCGAAGAGGGCGACGCGCATCCGAACTTCAAGAAAGTGCTCGTCGAGGCGCAGCCGGACGACATCGTCACGTTCATGAGCGTCGCGGGGCTGCCGGCGCGCGCGGTGCGCACGCCGTGGCTCACGAACTATCTGGAACGGGAACGGAAGCTGCAGCGTGCGGCGAAGCCGCGCAAATGCCTCGTCGGCTTCGATTGCCTGCAGCAATGCGGGCTGCGCGACGGCATCGAGAAGCACGGCCAGTTCTGCATCGACACCCGGCTCGCGTTCGCGCTCGCGGGCGACATCAAGCGCGGGCTGTTCTTCCGCGGCTCGGAAACCTTGCCGTTCGGTCACGAGATCCGCTGCGTGCGCGAGCTGATCGACTATCTGCTCACGGGCGTCAAGCGCGCGGCCGCCGCGGCGATCGCCCCCGCGGCGGCGTGCGCGCCCATGCCCGCGCTGGGCTGACGGCGCCCGCGCCGGGCGCCCGCCCGTTCCCGCCGCTCGCCGGCCTGCCGCGAGCGGTTTCTCGTTTCTTTGATGGAGCCGTCATGCCATGACGCAAAGCAGCCACTTCGCGACGGGCGCCGCGCCGATCGAACTCGTGTGCCCGGCGGGCAGCCTGCCCGCGCTGAAGGCCGCGGTCGACAACGGCGCGGATTGCGTGTATCTCGGTTTTCGCGACGCGACGAACGCGCGCAACTTCGCCGGCCTGAACTTCGACGCGCAGGCGATCGCGGCCGGCATCCGCTATGCGCGCGAGCGCGGCCGCAAGGTGCTCGTCGCGCTCAACACGTATCCGCAGCCGGACGGCTGGGCCGCGTGGCGGGAGGCGGTGGGCCGCGCGGCCGACGCGGGCGTGGACGCGATCATCGTCGCCGATCCGGGGCTCATGCGCTTCGCGCGCGAGCGCTACCCGGAGCTGCGGCTGCACCTGTCGGTGCAGGGCTCGGCGACGAACTACGAGGCGATCAACTTCTATCACGAGCACTTCGGCGTTTCGCGCGCGGTGCTGCCGCGCGTGCTGTCGCTCGCGCAGGTCGAACAGGTGGCCGAGAACACGCCGGTCGAAATCGAGGTGTTCGGCTTCGGCAGTCTGTGCGTGATGGTCGAGGGGCGCTGCGCGCTGTCGTCGTATGCAACGGGCGACTCGCCGAACACGCGCGGCGTGTGCTCGCCCGCGAAGGCGGTGCGCTGGCAGAAGACGCCGGACGGCCTCGAATCGCGGCTGAACGGCGTGCTGATCGACCGCTACGAAGACGGCGAGAACGCCGGCTATCCGACGCTCTGCAAGGGGCGCTTCACGGTGGCCGACGAGAGCTACTACGCGATCGAGGAGCCGACGAGCCTGAACACGCTCGAGCTGCTGCCGAAGCTGATGCAGATCGGCATACGCGCGATCAAGATCGAAGGCCGTCAGCGCAGCCCCGCGTACGTCGCGCAGGTGACGCGCGTGTGGCGCGATGCGATCGACCAGTGCACGGCGAACCTCGCGCGCTACTACGTGAAGCCCGCGTGGATGACGGAACTGAACAAGGTCGCGGAAGGGCAGCAGCATACGCTCGGCGCCTACCACCGGCCGTGGAAATGACACGCACGACGGCGCACGCCGGCATGCGGGAGCGAGGATCATGAAAATTGCTTTGGGGCCGGTACAGTACTACTGGCCGCGCGTCGCGACGATGCAGTTCTATCAGGCGATGTCGGAGACGCCCGTCGACATCGTGTATCTCGGCGAGACGGTTTGCTCGCGCCGGCACGAGCTGCGCTTCGCGGACTGGATCGAGATCGCCGACATGCTCGCCGAGGCCGGCAAGGAAGTCGTGCTCTCGACGCAGGTGCTGCTCGAATCGGGCCGCGATCTGAAGACGATGCGCGAGATCGCCGAGAACGGCCGCTATCTGGTGGAGGCGAACGACATGGGCGCGGTACGCCGCAGCGCGTCGCGCGCGTTCGTCGCGGGGCCGTGGCTGAACGTGTACAACCCGCCGACGCTCGCGATGCTCGCCGGGCTCGGTGCGCGGCGCTGGGTGATGCCGCCCGAGATGAGCGAGGCGGGGCTCGCGCGGATGCAGGCCGAGCGGCCCGCGCACCTGGAAACCGAAGTGTTCGCGTACGGGCGCATTCCGCTCGCGTTTTCCGCGCGCTGCTTCACCGCGCGCAATCGCAATTTTCCGAAGGACAACTGCCAATACGTGTGCATGGCGCATCCGGACGGCCTGCCGCTGCATACGCGCGAAGGCGAGCCGTTTCTCGTGCTCAACGGCATTTCGACGCAGTCCGCGCGCGTCTACAACCTGATCGGCGAGATCGATGCGCTGCGTGCGCTGAACGTCGACGTCGTCCGGTTGAGCCCGCAATCGCAACACATGATCGACGTGATCGACGCGTATCACGGCGTGCTGAGCGGCCGAACGGATGCGGGCGACGCGCTCGCCGCGCTGCACGGCAGAATGCCCGAGGCGTCGTGCAACGGCTACTGGCACGGCAAGCCGGGCCTCGAGCACGTCGCGCGCTGAGGCCGTGGCGCGGCGTGCGCCGCGCCGCTTCGGACCCGTTGATGAGGTCCCCGATGAATGCTCCAGTCTTTCAGCTGCCGCCCACGCTCGGCAAGCTGCTGTCGAAACTGCCCGCGTATCCGGGCGCGCTGCTGTTCGCAAGCGGGATCAATCTCGTGCTGCGCCGGCATTTGCCGGCGGAGACGCTCGCGCTGCTGGAGGATCGCCCGCTGCGCATTCAGGTGAAGGACGCGGGCGTCGCCTTCGATTTCGTTTGCCGGCGTGGGGCATTTTCGGCGCTGTCCGGCGGGCGGGATGTCGATCTGACGATCGGCGCGACCGCGTACGATTTCTATCTGCTGTCGCAGCGCCGCGAAGACCCCGACACATTGTTCTTCAGCCGGCGCCTGACGATGGAGGGCGACACCGAGCTCGGCTTGCTCGTGAAGAATTCGCTCGACGCGATCGATCTGTCGGTGTTTTCGCTCGAGCGGTGGCTGCCGACGCGGCTGTTCCGACAACGGCCGCTCGAACGCGACGCAATGCCGGACTGAAATACGCGCAAGCGGCGAACGGGCGATCAGGAGACCGGAATGAACCATGAAACGAAAACGCTGCCGATCGTCTATTCCTGCTCGGGGTGCTCGAATGTCGCGCAGCTCGCGAATCACGTCGCGGTGCGGCTCGATCGCGGCGGCGATGCGGAGATGTCGTGCATCGCGGGCGTGGGCGGCGACGTGCCGTCGCTGCTGAAGATCGCGCATTCGGGGCGGCCGATTCTCGCGATCGACGGCTGCCCGCTCGTATGCGCGAAGAAGAGCCTCGAGCGGCACGGGATCGCGCCCGATGCGCATCTGCAGCTCGGCGAGCACGGCGTCAGAAAGCGCTTTCACGAGGATTTCGCCCCGGGCGACGCGAGCCGCATACTCGCGATCGCGAAAGCCGAAGCGGCGCGGCTCGCGGGAAGCCGGCCCGCGCCCGAACCCGAACACGCGCAGGCGGGCGAGGATGCCGGCGCCGCGCTTGAACGCAAGCGCTGACTTCCGCCGACTTCCGACTTCCGATATCCGATGCGCGGCGCGCGTGGCCGAGCGGCGGCTGCTCGACCCGATCGGCTACCCGGCGATCGAGCCCGCGGCCACGGTTGCGGCATCTGCCCAGCCGAGCGCGGCGGCGCGGAGAACACGGCGCGGGAAATGCGATTGCGCCGGGTAAGGTGCCGAATAAGGTGCCGAATAAGCTGTTGAGCGAGCGGCCGAACGAGCCCCGGAACAGGCGGCCGAAGCGCGCCGGCTCATCCGCGCCGGATCGCGAAGTTCGCGAACAGCCGATCGAGCCGGCCGAGCACCGCGTCGCTCGGATAGCCGGCGAGCGATGCCGCGTTCAGCGCGCCGCTGCCGCAGCCTTGCGCCCGGAACACCTGCAACACGTAATGCTCGACGCCGAGATCGGCGAGTTCGTGCGCGACGCGCAGCAGCGCCGGCTCGGGCAGCAGATCCGGGTGCGCGGTCGTTCGGCATTCGTACGCGATGCCGCTCGCGAGCACCGCTTCGAGGCTCTGCCGCGCATGGCCGCCGCTTGCGCGCACGCGCGTCGTGTGCGCGTAGTCGTCGAACGGCGCCTTCACGTCGAGCCCGATCCAGTCGAGCGACGGCAGCAGATGGGCGAGCCGCCGCGGATGCGTGCCCGCGCTGTGCAGGCCGACCTTGAAGCCAAGCCGCCGGACATCATCGATCGAGGCGGCGAGCGCCGGATCGATCGACGGCTCGCCGCCGCTGAACACGACCGCGTCGATCAGCCCGACGCGGCGCGCGAGGAACGCGAGCAGCGCGTCCCATTCGATCTCGGCCGGCTGCGAGCGCGGCTGCAGGTGCGGATTGTGGCAATAGCCGCAGCGCCATGGGCAACCCTGCACGAACACGACCGCGGCGAACTGGCCGGGATAGTCGGTCGCGGTGAACGGGACGAGCCCGCCCACCTTGAGTGGACGCCGCCGGGGGAGGGCGAGGTTCATCGCGTGGGCGGGCTGCGCTCAAGCCGCCGCGCGCAGCGCGGCCTCGTCCGTCGCGCGTTCGCGGAAGTACTTGCGCTCGTGGAATTCGCCCTGCTTGCCGACGTTGAACGACGAGACCGGGCGATGGTAGCCCATCACGCGGGTCCAGATCTCGCACGGCTGGCGCTCGTCGTCGGACAGCACGATCGCGGCGCGGGCGGCTTGTGGGTTGGCTTGCAATGTCGTCGTCATGTTCAGGCTTCCATCGGTTGGGATTGAGACAATTTGCGACGCAGCAGCGCTTCGTCGCACTTCGGGCAAAACGGGTGGCTGCCGGCGAGATAGCCGTGCGTCGGGCAGATCGAGAAGGTCGGCGTGACGGTCAGATACGGCAGCGAGAAGCGGGTGAGCGCGCGCTTCACGAGCGTGCGGCACGCGTCGGCGGACGACAGCGGCTCGGTCATGTACAGATGCAGCACCGTGCCGCCCGTGTATTTGCGCTGCAGGTCGTCCTGGCGTTCGAGCGCCTCGAACGGATCGTCGGTGAAGCCCACCGGCAACTGCGACGAGTTCGTGTAGTACGGCATCTGCGGCGTGCCCGCCTGCAGGATGTCCGGATAGCGGCGGCGGTCTTCCTTCGCGAAGCGGTACGTCGTGCCCTCGGCCGGCGTCGCCTCGAGGTTGTACATGTGGCCCGTTTCCTCCTGATACTCGACGATGCGCGCGCGCACGTGGTCGAGCAGGCGCAGCGCGAACGCGTGGCCCCAGTCGGTCGTCAGATCGTGCGCGTCGCGCGTGAAATTGCGGATCATCTCGTTGATGCCGTTTACGCCGAGCGTCGAGAAATGATTGCGCAGCGTGCCGAGATAGCGCTTCGTGTACGGGAAGAGCCCGTTGTTCATGTGATGCTGGATCACCTCGCGCTTGATCTCGAGGCTTTCCTTGCCGTAGTCGAGCAGCGTGTCGAGCCGCGCGAAGAGCGCGCGCTCGTCGCCCGCGTGCAGATAGCCGAGCCGCGCGCAATTCACGGTGACCACGCCGATCGATCCCGTCTGCTCGGCCGAGCCGAACAGCCCGTTGCCGCGCTTCATCAGCTCGCGCAGGTCGAGCTGCAGCCGGCAGCACATCGAGCGGATCATGTTCGGCTTCAACTCGGAATTGATGAAGTTCTGGAAGTACGGCAGGCCGTAGCGCGCGGTCATCTCGAACAGGCGCTCGGCGTTCGGGCTGTGCCAGTCGAAATCGGCGGTGATGTTGTAGGTCGGAATCGGGAACGTGAACACGCGGCCCGCCGCGTCGCCCGCCTGCATCACCTCGATGTACGCCTGGTTGATCATGTCCATTTCGGGCTGCAGATCGCCGTACGTGAACGGCATCTCTTCGCCGGCGATCACGGGCACTTGCTCGCGCAGATCCTCGGGGCAGATCCAGTCGAACGTCAGGTTCGTGAACGGCGTCTGCGTGCCCCAGCGTGACGGCACGTTCAGGTTGTAGATCAGTTCCTGGACGGACTGGCGCACTTCGGCGTAGGTGAGCGCGTCGCGGCGCACGAACGGCGCCATGTACGTGTCGAACGAGCTGAACGCCTGCGCGCCCGCCCATTCGTTCTGCAGCGTGCCGAGGAAGTTCACGATCTGGCCGACCGCGCTCGACATGTGCTTCGGCGGCCCCGACTCGACCTTGCCGGGCACGCCGTTCAACCCTTCGTTGAGCAGCGTGCGCAGCGACCAGCCCGCGCAGTAGCCGGACAGCACGTCGAGATCGTGGATGTGCAGATCCGCATTGCGGTGCGCTTCGCCGATCGCGCTCGGGTAGACGTGGCTCAGCCAGTAGTTCGCGATCACCTTGCCGGACACGTTCAGGATCAGGCCGCCGAGCGAATAGCCCTGGTTCGCGTTCGCGTTGACGCGCCAGTCCTGCCGGTCCAGGTATTCGTTGATCGACGATTCGACGTCGATCAACGGCTTGTCGCGCGACGCGGGATTCGGCGCGGCGCAAGGGTGCATGGTCTCGGACAACGTGGGCCTCTCTCGTTGGTGGCACAAAATCTGGTGACGGGGTGAATGCTAAATACCAGATGTTGTATGGGTCAACGGCGATCCGGCGAAGTTTGACGCGTACTTGACCGTGATTAAGGCGGCGCGCATTCGGGCTGCGGCATCGAACCCCGGTTGCGCGGATCGAACGCGCGGCGCTCGCGCGGATGGCAGGATGCGCCGCGCGGCCGCGAATGCGCGATGCCGGCGAGCGACGGGAAGCGGGCGAGGGCGCGACGATCGCGACGGCGCGCGGCCCGCGAGCATCGCAGCGTGGGGCGATGGTGTGCCGGCCATCGCCGGCGACGGGCGAAGCCGTGTTGAACGACCGGCGATCGCAGCGGCGACGAGCCTCGCGCCGGAACGTGATGAGTGCACGGCCCGTGGGGCCGAGCCAGGCGGTGCGAGGCGTGAGTGCGTTGCGCGCGCCACGATGCGTCGCGCAAAGGCGTCGCGCTGGTCGGGCGTCCTTGGATTGAAGCTCCGCGCTGCGGGATCGGATCGGCGGCGGCCTACCGCCGCGTATGACAAGCGCGCACGCGGCGGACGCGATGCGCGCCGCCGAGCCGCGGCATCGGGCTATCCGCCGGAGCGCGCGCCCGAGCCGGGCGCGCTGGGCGCCGGCGACATCAGAAGTCCGGCATAACGCACGACATAGACGAGCAGCGCGGCCGTCCAGCCGATGCCCGCGACGGCAAGCCATTGCGCGGTCGCGGCGGGCGCGAGCGCGGGCCCCGCGACGCGCGCGAGCGTCGCGACGATCAGCAGCCCGTAGCAAATGCGTTCGGCGAGCTTCGCGACGGGTTCTCGCCCCGTGTGCTCGAGCGCGGTGCGCGTGATCATCCCGACGATCGCACAGCCGATCGCGCCCGTCGTGAACGTGTGCAGCGCGAGCGAGTGCGCGACGAACCCGTATGCGCTCAGGGCCGTCAGCGCGAAGCCGGCGGCGATCGATGCGTAGGCGACGTGCAGGATCGACAGCATCGGCCGCCGCCCAACCGCCCAGAAGCGCCAGCCGACGAGCCGCGCGGCATGCAGCGCGGCGGCGGCCGCCGCGAGCGCGGCGATCGCGGGTGCGGGCGCGCCCGTCGCGTCGGCGAGCAGCGCGGCGAGCGTCACCGACATCACCGACGATTCGACGAGCCGCCACTGCCTGACGGGCAACTCGGGCCGCGCGGTAGCCGTGATCGACGGGATGATGCGCCCGCCGATGATGACGATGAAGAGCACGAGCAGTCCGGCGGCGAGGTCGACGCAGCGCAGCGCCCAGTCGGCGTGGCCTTGCCGGATCCACAGGTGAAAGAGCGCGTTGAGCGCGGCGAGCATGCCGAGCGCGACGGGCAGGAAGATGCCGTGCCGATTTTTCGCGCCGATCAGCGCGCGAACGAGCGCATAGGCGATCGCCGGCAGCAATGCGATGTCGACCGCGGCCGCGGCCCAGCCGGGCCCGGTCCACATCAGCACGCGGCCGGCCAACCACAGCAGCCACAGCGCGGCGAGCGACGGGCCTTGCGCGGGATTCGTCGACGTCCAGGTGCGCAGCGACGTCAGCAGGAAGCCGGACACGATCGCGCCGCCGAAGCCGAACACCATTTCGTGCGCGTGCCAGAACAGGCCGCTCGCGGGGGCCGCGCGTCCGGCCGAATCGTGGCCCGCGAGCGCGCCGAGCCACGCGAGCATCGCGATCGCGCCGAAGCCGGCGCCGCCGAGATAGAAGGACCGGAAGCCGGTCGACCATAGCGCGGCATGGCGGCCGTCGGGCGGCGCGAGCGGGCTGTGGTTCGTCGAGCGGACGAGCGGCATGACGTTCCCCTTTTCGATATGTTGCTTTCTTGATGCATGATAGGAGAAGAAGCGCGCGCGTGCGCTGCGACAAGATTGCGCGGCCGCGGCGTTGTCCGCGCGCAAGGCGCGCGCGTCCGCGCGTTGACGCGGCGGACTAAGCGACGCGCTTGCCGGCGCCGCGGTGCGACGCCGAACGGCGCGCGAGCGCGATGCCGATCGCGAGCGTGGCGGCGAAGCTCGCGATCGCGAGCGCGGCGATCTCGCCGCCCGCGCGCGTGAGCGCGAACGCATCGAGCAGGCCGCCCGCCACGCGCAGCGCGACGGCCGCGTGCAGGAGCGCGAGCGGCGCGTAGAAGAACGGCCGATACGCGACGCGCAGCCGCGCGACGGCCGGCACGATGATCGGCATGTGCCCGAGGATCATCGAAAACACGAAGCCGAGCGTGAGCGCGTGCAGCGCGGCGTCGTGCGCCGGATGGCCGGGCGCGAGCGCGCCGTCCAGGCCGAGCGCGCCGCTCACCGCGAGCCACCCGTAGCCGGACAGCAGGCAGACGGCGATGAAGCGCGTGAGGCCGCGCTGGCGCACCGTGCGGCGCGCGACGTCGTAGCGCACGAGCCACGCCGCGAGCAGCAGCTCGCCCGCGCCGAACAGCCGCAGCGCGGGCAGCGGCTGCCATGACGCGAGCGCGGCGGCCGCCGGCAGCAGCGCGACGATGCCGCAGAAGCAGGCGCTCGCGCCGCGCGGCAGCGGGCGCACGCGCGTGAGCTCGAGCCGCTCGGCGGCGATCGTCAGGATCAGGAACGCGAGCCACCACGCGACGGCGGCGAACGGATCGCCCGTCAGCAGCCAGACGGCGTTGCCCGCCCACCAGCACCCGACGCTCGCGGCGAGCACCCACAGAAACAGCGCGGCTTGCCGCCGCAGCACCGTGGCGCTGACGGCGAGCGCGATGCTCGCCGCGCCGGTCAGCAGCGCGGCGGCGCGCATCGCCGGCGCGCCCGCGAGCAACGAGAGGCCGGCCGCGGCGGCCGTCGCGGGCACGAGATACGCCCAGCGCGCGCCGAGCGCGACCGCGCGCTCGACGCCGATCACCGCGCCGAAGAATACCGGAATCATCAGCACGCCGTGCCACGCGAGCCGCGATACCGCATGCGGGGGCGCCGGCGCGCCGAGCCGCGCGAGGCCTGTCGCGATGCCGCACGCGAGCAGCGCGACGATGACGACGCCCGCCGTCGCGCGAACGAGCGGGCGGGCGAGCGAAGCGGCCGGTTGCTTGGGGGCGGGCATGGCGTCGAGCGCGCGATGCGCGACAGAGGGGGGAACGATGCGTGAACGATGTGTCAAGCGATCGGCCAGCCCATCTGCTCGCGCGCGGCCTCGCTCATCATCTTCGGCGCCCACGGGGGCTCCCAGACGAGATCGACGTCGACGGGCAGCGCGTCGGAGGTGAGCTCGCCGAGCGTCGCCTGCACGTCGTCGATCACGACGCCCGCCATCGGACAGGCGGGCGACGTCATCGTCATCGTCACGACGATGCGCGCTTCGGTGCGCTCGATGCGGTAGACGAGACCGAGGTCGACGATGTTGACGCCGATCTCCGGATCGATGACTTCCTTGAGTGCTTCGCGCAACGCGCGTTCGTCGGGCGTTTCGCTTTCGCTTCGGATGGCTGAGGAATTCGACATGATGGCTCCGAACGCAACGGGGGGAGGAGGCCGGCGGGCCGTGCGACGTGCACGGCCCGCCGGCGATGCGCCGCGACGCTTACGTGCGTTGCGCGGCCTGGCCGACGGCGCGCTCGTCGGGCTGCGACGGCGCGGGCCGGCGCAGCAGGCGAAGCGCGAACCAGCCGAGATACAGCACGCCGAACGCGAACACGACGTCGCCCGGCACGCGCAGCCATACGAGCGCGTTCATGATCGGCGCGTGCACGATCTCCGGCGAGCGCGCATACCAGAGGCCCTGCGTCACGCTCGCGTACGCTTCATAGATGCCCGAGGGCAGGATCGACAGGAACACCATCATGAAGAGGCCGACGTTCAGCAGCCAGAACGCGGGCTTGAGCAGCGTATCGCGCCATGCATTGCGCTCGGACATGCCGCGCAGGCAGAACAGCATCAGGCCGATGCCGAGCATCCCGTACACGCCGAACAGCGCGGCGTGGCCGTGCGCGGGCGTCATGTTCAGGCCCTGCACGTAGTAGAGCGAGATCGGCGGGTTGATCGAGAAGCCGAGCAGGCCCGCGCCGACGGTGTTCCAGAGGCCGACCGCGACGAAGCAGAGAATCGCCCACTTGTACGACTGGATCCACGGCGCGGCGCTCGACTTGCGGTACGTCTGCCAGCCTTCGAAGCCCACGAGCGCGAGCGGCACCACTTCACAGGCGGAGAACACGGCGCCCACCGCGATGATCGACGTCGTCGCGCCGGTGAAGTACAGGTGGTGCAGCGTGCCGAGAATGCCGCCGAACAGGAACACGATGGTTTCCATCACGATCGCGCGGTTCGCGCTTTCGAAGCGGATGAGGCCGAGGCGCGCGAAGATGAGGGCGATCACCGCGGTCGCGAACACTTCGAAGAAGCCTTCGACCCACAGGTGCACGAGCCACCATCTCCAGTACTCGATCATCGAGTAGTGGGTGTTTTGCCCCCACGCGAGCGACGACGCGTAGAAGAGCCCGATGCACGCGGCGGACAGGAACACCATGCCGATCAGGCCGCGGCCTTCGGTGGCCTTGTTCTTCAGCGCGGGCATCAGCGCGCGGCCCATCAGGAACAGCCAGAACAGCAGGCCGACGAAGAGCAGGATCTGCCAGACGCGGCCCATGCTCGTGTAAGCGAGCCCCTGATTGCCGATCCAGAACGAGAAGTTCGTGCCGAGATGCTTGAGCGAGCCGAGCCAGCCGGTGACGGTCGAGCCGACGACGATGAAGATCAGCGCCCAGAACAGCACGTCCACGCCGAGTTTTTGCAGCTTCGGCTCGCGGCCGGACAGCAGCGGCGAGATATAGAGGCCCGTCGCGAGCCAGGCGGTCGCGATCCAGAGCACTCCGAACTGCGTATGGATCGTGCGGCTCACGACCCACGGCATCACGTCCGCGAGCGGAATGCCGAAGAAGCTGTGGCCTTCCACCGCATAGTGCGCGGTGATCGCGCCCATGAAGACCTGCGTGAGCAGCAGGCCGATCACGACGTAGAAGTACTTCTTCGTCGCGCGCATCGACGGCGTCGGCTTCACGTTGAAGAGCGGGTCGTTCGTCGGCACGGCGAGCGGCGCATCGTGCTCGCCGTGCGCGGTGTGATACCAGACCATCGCGGCGATCGCGCCGAGCAGGATGATCACGCTCGCGATCGACCACATGCCGTTCGCGGCGGTCGGCGTGTTGCCCACGAGCGGCTCGTGCGGCCAGTTGTTCGTGTACGTCGTGCCCGTTTCGCCGGGACGATCGGTCGTCGCCGACCACGCGGACCAGAAGAAGAACGACGCGAGCGCGGTGCGGTCGGCCGCGCCCGGCACGGCGCCCGCCGTCATCGCGTACTGGTCGCGCAGCGTGTCGAGCGACGGGTCGGCGCCGAACAACGCTTCGTAGTGCGAGGCGACTCGCAGTGCCGCCGCCGCGCGCGTATCCGACAGCGTAAGGCGATCGTTCGCGGCGTCGTAGCGGTTCGCGCGCATTTCATGCTTCAGGCGCGCATCGAGCATGCCTTGCTGATCGACGGGCAGCTTCTCGTACGGCGCGCCGAATTGCTGGCGCGCCCACGCGTCGCGCAGCTCGAGCGCTTCGCGGTGCAGCCAGTCCGCCGACCAGTCCGGCGCGACGTAGCTGCCGTGCCCCCAGACGGTGCCGAGCTGCTGGCCGCCCGATGCGAGCCACACTTGCTGGCCGCGCTTGATCTGCTCGCCAGTGAAAATGACGCGCCCATTTTCGCTGACGACCGTATTCGGTATCGGCGGCGCGGCGAGATAGATATCTCTGCCGAGCCATAGCAGGACGGCGAATGACGCGAGGCAGACGAGCCCGAGCCATGTCCATAAACGACGTGTGGAGCGCATGACCTCTCTCCTTTCAAGAGGGTGGATGTGGAGAAAAACGTTCAATGCGGCGGCGCAACGGGCCGTCGATTAAACATGTACAAAGAATGTATGTTTTAGCGGATGGTATGAGACGGCCATGCGGTTGTAAAGGCTCGATGCCGCGACAGGGCGGCGCGACGCCGTTGCGCGCGAGCCGCGAAGGCGCGCCGATATTGGGCCGCCGGGCTTGGCGGGAAAGGCGGCGTGTCAATTGGTCGCGGGCGGGCGCGATGTCGCGGCGCGAGGTGCCGGCGGCGCGCGGCGCGCGTGCCGAGACGGTGGCGCCGCGCGCGCGAACGACGGCGATTCAGCCGAGGCCGACGCGAATGGTCAGCGCGATCGGGGCGGGGACGGCGAGGGGAAGGGGGCCGGCGGACGGGCCGGTGAATGGGCGTGCCGGCGGGCGAGCAAGCGTGCCGTGCCGAATGCCCGTGATCGCGCGACGATCCATTTCAATCGTGAAGACGTGAAGACGTGAGAACGTGAGCGCGCGAAGACGACAGAGCAGGATGCCGCCGGGCAACGCGAACCAAGCAACGAAACGCGTCGAAAAGCGCGGCGACCACGCGCCGCATCCCGCTCGAAGCCTCTTCCGAACCGCTCGGTGAAAGCGCGGCAGCCGCGCACGCCGGTTCGCCGCGGCCGCGCACCGCGCTTGCGGCCGCCGTGATTCGGCGCCTGCAAGCGCGGCGTCGCCGAATCACGGCGCGTTCGCGATGGCGAGCTCCGCGAGCACCTTTTGCCGGATCGACGGCTTGATGTTCGATTGCGCCATGTCCGCACCGTAGTGCGCGACGACCCGCGGATTCATCACCCTGAACCACAGCGGCGGCACGTACGCGAGCAGGATCATCGCCGCGTAGCCGGCCGGCAGTTGCGGCGAATCGTCGAAGTGCCGCAGCGCCTGATACGAGCGCGTCGGATTCGCATGATGATCGGCGTGGCGTTGCAACTGATAGAGGAACAGATTCGTCACGACGTGGTTGCTATTCCACGAGTGCTGCGGCGTGCAGCGCTCGTAGCGTCCGGTCGGCAACTGCCTGCGGCCGAGCCCGTAATGCTCGACATAGTTCACGACCTCGAGCAGCGACGCGCCGTATGCCGCCTGGATCAGCAGGAACGGCACCACCTTCGCGCCGCCGAACGCGATCGCGGCGCTCCATAGCGCGACCGTCATCGCCCACGCCTGCAGCACCTCGTTGCGCCACGACCACGCCGAGCGGCCGCTGCGCGCGAGGCGCGCCTTCTCGAGCCGCCATGCGGACGCGATGCTGCCCGTCACGGTGCGCGGCAGGAACGCCCAGAACGATTCGCCGTAGCGCGCGCTCGCGGGATCGTCCGGCGTCGCCACGCGCACGTGGTGCCCGCGATTGTGCTCGACGAAGAAGTGGCCGTACGCGACGGGCGCGAGCGTGATCTTCGCGAGCCAGCGCTCGAGCGGGCTCGTCTTGTGGCCGAGCTCGTGCGCGGTGTTGATCGAGATGCCGGTGGCCGCGCCGAGCGAGAACGCGAAGCCGAGGTAGTCGTACCACGCGAGCGGCTGCGTGGCGACGATCCAGATCGCGCCCGCGAAGGCGACATAGACGACGAAGGTCGCCAGATAGACGACGTAGCGGTAGTAGCGTTCGCTTTCGAGCCGGGGCCCGATCGATTCGGGCGGATTCTCGCTGTCGACGCCGATCAGCAGGTCGAGCACCGGGATGACGCCGAACGCGAAGAGCGGCCCGAACCACCAGAACACGTGCCAGCCGGTCGACAGCGCGAGGAGCGCGGCGACGAGCGGCAGCGTGATCGTCAGTGCGCCGAGCAGCCACCAATAGCGTTTCGTGTCGGCCCAGTCGGCCGACACCGGTTGCTGGATTGCCATTGTCTCCCTCCAAGTTGGGTACCGATTTGTTCTGCTCCGACCGGCGGCGTGCGCGAGCGATGCGTTGTTCGCGCCGACGGGTTCGTGCCCGTTGCGCTGATTTATACGTGCTCAATTATCGTTCAGCCAAACATTCGGATTAGGGCGCAACCTCCAAACATCGGCGCGGCCGGCAGGCGCCGGGATCACGCTCGAGTCGGGCGGCGATTCAAACATCCGTGTAATCCACGATTGCCGAGCGAACGACGTGTAAAACCGAGGGTAATTCCGTATATTGGGGGCGGCGCATGCCGCGCGAAAGCGCGATATCGCGGGCGTTCGTCCGCCGAGCGTATTCGATCGGCCGGCGCCGCGCCTGCCGCGATACGGCCGGGCAGCGCCGGCCGTGTTTCGTCAGCTTTTCATCGGAGCCCTTCCATTGTCTTCATCCATCTCGATTGCGCCCGCCGTCGTCTGGTTTTGCGACGATCTGCGCGTGTCCGATCATCCCGCGCTCATGCGCGCCGCCGAGTCGGGGCGCCCCGTGATCGGCGTCTACGTGTTCGACGAGCGCGCCGGCGGGCGGCCGCTGGGCGGCGCGGCGCGCTGGTGGCTGCACGGCTCGTTGCGCGCGCTCGGCGCGGCGCTCGCCGCGCTGGGCGGCACGCTCGCGCTGCTGCGCGGTGACGAGCACGATACGATCGTTTCGTTCGCCGCGGCGCTCGGCGCGGGCGCCGTCTACTGGAGCCGCCGCTATGCGCTTGCCGCGCGCGCGGTCGACAACGCGGTGCAGACGGCGCTCGACGCGCAGGGCATCGCGGTCGAGACGTTCAACGCGAGCCTGCTGTTCGAGCCGGGCGACCTCGTCAACGCGGACGGCCGCCCGTATCAGGTGTTCAGCGCGTACTGGCGCGCGGCGATGCGCCGCGGCGTGCCGGCACCGCCGCTCGGCGCGCCGCGGCGCCTGAACGGCGGCGCGCTGCCGGCGGCGCTCGCGCGGCAGTGCGTGGCGCTCGACGCGCTCGGGCTCGAGCCGACGGGCCCGGACTGGGCGGGCGGCCTGCGCGACGCATGGCGTTTCGGCGAGGACGCCGCGCACCGTCGGCTGCGCGCCTTCGTCGACAGCCGGCTCGGCGGCTATGCGGCCGAGCGCGACCGGCCGGGCATCGCGTCGACGAGCCGGCTGTCGCCGTACGTGCGCTTCGGCAACCTGTCGGCGCGGCAGCTCTGGCATGCGGCCGCCGACGCGTACGCGCACGGCGCGGCGACCCAGGCGGACCTCGACAAGTTTCTGAGCGAGCTCGGCTGGCGGGAGTTCGGCTGGACCCAGTTGCACCACTTTCCGGACCTGCCGCGCCGCAACCTGCGCCACACGCTCGACGGCATGCCGTGGCGGGACGATCCCGCCGCGCTTGCAGCATGGCGGCGCGGCGCCACGGGCTATCCGTTCGTCGACGCCGGCATGCGCGAGCTCTGGGCGACGGGCTGGATGCACAACCGCGTGCGGATGGTATGCGCTTCGTTTCTCGTCAAGCACTTGCTGATCGACTGGCGGGCGGGCGAGGCGTGGTTCTGGGACACGCTCGTCGACGCGGACGCGGCGTCGAACGCCGCGAACTGGCAGTGGGTCGCGGGCTGCGGCGCGGATGCCGCGCCGTATTTCCGGATCTTCAATCCGGTCGCGCAGGGCCGGAAGTTCGATCCGGACGGCGCCTATGTGCGGCGCTGGGTGCCCGAGCTGGCCGGCCTGCCGCCCGCGACGATCCACGAGCCGTGGGCGGCGCCCGGCGCGCAGCTCGCCGCGGCAGGCGTGCGGCTCGGCGAGACTTATCCGCTGCCGATCGTCGCGTACGATGCCGCGCGCCGGCGAGCGCTCGACGCATTCGGGGCAATCAGATGAATCCTGTTCTGGCGCATTTAATCGTTCGTAATGGATATCGCTGAAATATTCAGAAAAGGTCAGATTTTTGATCTTTTTCAGTTGTTAAACTCTCGCTTTGTGCCGGAGAGGGTTTGACAGAGGCTAGCGCATGAACATGAAGGGCGGTTTTCCGCCGGAGGCGGTCGCTCCGGTCATATGGATGACGGGGTTGCCGGGGGCCGGCAAGACGACGACGGCGAACGCATTGGCGGAACGGCTGCTCGAGGACGGCGCGAAGGCGATCGTGCTCGACGGCGATGCGCTGCGCAGCGGCCTTTGCGCCGATCTCGGCTTTTCCGACGCGGACCGGATGGAAAACATTCGCCGCTTCGCGCACGTCGCCAAGCTGTTTCAGCGCGAAGGCTATGTCGTGATCGTCGCGACGATCTCGCCGCTGCAGGCGCATCGCGATCTCGCGCGCTCGATCGTCGGCGAAGGCTTTTTCGAGACCTACGTGGCGACGCCGTTCGACGTGTGCCGCTCGCGGGACCCGAAGGGGATGTACGCGCGCGCCGAACAGGGGCGGCTGATGCAGTTCACGGGCGTGTCGGGAGTGTACGAGCCGCCCGTCGCGCCGGATATCTCGATCGACACGACGGAGCGCAGCGTGGCGTTTTCGCTTGCCGAAGTCATGGCGCAGCTCGCGCGGGTGAGCGCGCTGCCCGCGCCGCTCGACGCGGCGGCGTCCGCACCGGTTGCCGCATCCGCCCCCGCCGCCGCGGGCGGCTGATGGGCGTTCGATTCGCGCGTGCCGCGCGGGCGCGCTCGCGGATCGCGCGCGCCCTTTCGGCGCAGGCCGCCGCGCCCGCGGCGCTGTTCGCCTCCGCCCGATCGTGGGCGGTCAACTGACGCGTCGCGCCGCTTCGCATCGCCGGTATCGGCGAGCGCTGCGCACTGCCGCGCAGCGCCGCAGTGCGTCCGTCCGCGGGCGTAAAGGCGCGTGAAGGTGCGTGAAGGCGCATGAAGAGGCGGCGTCGCCGCAGCCGCGCCGTCCGTCAGCGGCCCGGTCGCCGTCTGCCGGGGCGCACGCGGCGCGCGTCATTCAACTGACGAATGCGCGGGTGCATCCTGTACTGCAATGCGCGCGTCGTTGCCGTCGTGCGAGCGCGCGTGTCGCTCGTGCGGCGCGCGAATTCACTCGCTGGTTAAAAAGCGCGATGGCGCGTGCCGCGCATGTCGATGCACCCGCTGTCTTTCGCCCGATTTCCATTCGCGTTTCATTCGCTTTTCACCTGCTTTTCATCCGCGTTTCATTCGTTTCGCGCAATGCGCGTTCAAGGGCTTTTTTGAGATGCGCGCGTGCCGTGCGTGAATAATCCGCGCAAGCATTGAATGATCTCTTCGGCTATTCGAGCGGCGTATGGGGCCGTTTTGCGGAATGAAAAAATCTCATTTGCCCGACGGTCGCGGCGCATGTGTAATTCAAACCGCATTACACGATGACGTAAACCGCATAAGCACAATCAATCATAAATACATGCTGATCATTCGGGCCGGTTGATCTTGCCTCGCATTGCCGCGTCGGACGCGGCGCATCGTACCGCTAGCGAGAAACTTCGGCTTGTCCGGGCATGGAGAACCGATGAGGGCGGCGATGGGGAACTGGGCGGAGGATCTGCTGGCGGGGCTCGACAGCGCACGATCCGAGGAAGAGGCGTTTCGAAGCGTCGAAACCGCGGCGGCGGCGCTCGATTTCGAATACTGCGCATACGGGCTGCGCGTGCCGTGGCCGCTGTCCAGGCCGCGCATCGAGACGCGCAGCAACTTTCCCGAGCAATGGAAGCGGCGCTACGTCGAGGCGGGTTTCCTCGATGTCGATCCGATTCTCGCGCACGGCCGCCGATCGCAGCAACCGGTCGTCCTCGCCGAGACGCTGTTTGCGTCCGCGCACCAGATGTGGGTCGAGGCGCAGTCGTTCGGGTTGCGGTTCGGCTGGGCGCAGTCGAGCTTCGACGCGTATGGCGGCATGGGCATGCTCGCGCTCGTCCGCTCGCGCGAGCCGGTGACGGCGGCGGAACTCGACGCGAAGGAGTACCGGATGCGCTGGCTCGTGCGCACCGCGCACGCCGCGCTCGGCCGCATGATGTTGCCCAAGCTGATGGCGGACCCGGAGCGCGGGCTGACCGAGCGCGAGGTCGAGGTGCTCAAGTGGGCGGCGGACGGCAAGACGTCCGGCGAGATCTCGAAGATCCTCGCGATATCCGTCGATACGGTGAATTTCCACGTGAAGAACGCGATCCTGAAGCTCAGGACGGCGAACAAGACGGCGGCCGTCGTGCGCGCGGCGATGCTCGGGTTGCTGAGCTGATTCGGGGTGGCGGGGCCGGCGAGCCCGGGCGGCGTAAGCTCGCCGCGAGCGCGTTTGTGCGCGTCCGGGAAGGGGCGGCGGCCGAGCGAAGGCGCGGAGGGCGGAGAGCGGAGGACGCGTGCGTCCGGGCGATCGTCTTCGCGGCGCGCGGCGGGTGATCGGTCGCGCGATGCGGCGCGACGGGCTTTCGGCCGGGCGCGCGCGGGCATGAATGCGCCGCCGGACACGGATGGAGCGAATGCCGTGAATTCGCGTCGTGGTCGCTATTATTTTGCGTTTGCGTTTGCGTTTGCGTTTGCGTCTGTTCTGCGCTCGAACCTGGGCTCGAGTCCCGACGACGGTTTCGAAAAGCTCCGGCGCGGCGAGCCGCCTGCGCATTCGTTCCGAGCACCGTGCCGACCTTCATCGCGCGTTTACCCCAACCCGGTTGCTGCCCGCTTTGCCGGAATGCCCGCCCGCACGCCGAGCGGTCTTGATGAAACCGTCTCCCAGTCCAAGGCCCAATCCAAGCCGCCAAACACCCACGCTTTTACGTCGCACCGTCGTTGGGGGACTCGCGCGTCGGATGCCGGCGCGGCGACGCCTGTTCGAGCGTCATCGCATGATCGGGACGCGTCCGTCGTCGATGCTTGGAGATAGACTCGGGCGCAGCGCTGCGTCGCCGCATCTCGATACCAAGCCGCGCGCGGCCCGCGACTGTCGGCGCATTCCGGCGCGTCGCGCGTTTCGGCGTCCGTGCAAGGGTGTCGTCGCATGCGGCGCGCACGGGAAGCGGGGCGTGGCGCGCGTCGCATCGTGCGTCGCGCGCATTCCGCTCACCGTGCGCGGCCGTTTCGGGGCGTGGCGCGGTTCGCTGCCGGCTTGGCGCAAATCGAGTAACGTATCGTTGCTGCGCCGCGGCGTCATTCGGTCGCAACGGCGGCCGGCCGCGCCGTTCGATTCGGTGGGCGACGCCGCGCGATGTCCGCGCGGCGATGCGCGGGACCGAATCGATCCGTCACCCGCGCGGACGGCGGCGCACCGTGCGCATGCGCGCGCGCCGCGCTTGCGCGCCGCCGCAGCGGCAGTTTCAGCAGCCACGCCGCCGGCCATTGCGGCTGCGAATCGGCGCCGCGCGCCCGCCGATTCGCAGCCGACCGACAAGAGAAGGGAATCGCGCGGACGCATTGTGCGATCGCGCGGCGCGCCATCTCGACATAACCATGAGAGGAGACGATATGCAGGACCCGCAGCCCGACGCCCTTCCGCCCGAGCCTTTCGTCGCGCCGGCCGCCGACGGCTTTCCCGTGCGCGGCTTCGCGTGGCGGCATCGCGCGCCCGCCGCGGGCCGGCCGGTGACGGTCATCAATTGCGCGACGTCCGTGCGCTGCCGCTATTACTTCCGCTTTGCCGCCTATCTGTTCAGCCAGGGCAGCGACGTGCTCGTCTACGACTATCGCGGCATCGGCGAATCGCGGCCCGCGTCGCTCGCCGGTTTTCATGCGACCTGGCTCGACTGGGGCCGTCTCGATTGCGATGCGGTGCTGCAATACGCGGCGCGCACGTGCGCGGGCCAGCCGGTGGACGTCGTCGCGCACAGCGTCGGCGGCGTGGTGCTCGGGCTCGCGGCGTCGAATCCGATCGTGCGGCGCGCGCTCACGGTCGGCGCGCAATATGCGTACTGGCGCGATTACGCGGGCTCGCATCGGCTGAGGATGCTGGCCAAATGGCATGTCGCGATGCCGATGCTCGCGCGCGTGTTCGGCTACGTTCCGGCCAAGCGGCTCGGCTGGATGGAGGACACGCCGCGCGGCGTCGCGCTGTCGTGGAGCCGCAGCCGGCCGCGCTTCGAGGACGCTTACGTGCGTGCGCCGATCCGCGAGACGCCCGACGCGCGGCGCGATCTCGTCGAACGCTTTACGCGCCTCACCGCGCCGATGCTCGCGATCGGCCTGTCGGACGACGAGTTCGGCAGCGTCGAGGCGGTCGAACGTCTGCTCGGCTATTACATGCGCAGCGCGGTCACCCATCTGCGGATCGCGCCCGAGCAGATCGGTGTGGCGTCGATCGGGCATTTCGCGTTCTTCCACAGCCGCTTCGAGCAGACGTTCTGGCCGATCGCGCTCGGCTGGCTGAAGACGGGCGCGCTCGCGCCCGAGACGCCGGGCCGGGTTCACCGGCAGCCGTGCGTGCCCGAGCCCGCGCGCGCGGCGCGCGACGAGGCGAGCGGGCGGACGGCCGCCCGCTGAGCGGCGCGAGACGCGCGGCGGCCGCCGCCGGCTGCGTTCGGCGCGCGCGAAGATCCGTTACCATCGAACGTTTTCCACCGCCTGCACGACGTGCGTTGCCGCCGATGCGCCTGCCGACCGAAGCCGCCTTGCCGCTCCCGACCGATGACGCGTATCGCGCCGTCGAACTGTCGCCGCCGCCCGCGGCGCAACGCGCCGGCGTGCGGCTTGTGCGGCTCGATTTCGATTTCGACGCCGCGCACCGCACGCGCGCGCTGGCATCGCTGAGCGACGCCGAGCGCGAGCGCGCGCGGCGCTTCGTGCGCGTGGAAGACAGGCTGCGCAGCGCCGCGACGCGCGCGGTCGTGCGCGGCGTGATCGGCGCGACGCTCGGCTTGCCGCCCGCCGAGCTGCGGCTCGGCGCCGACGCGTCGGGGCGTCCGCGGCTCGCGCCCGAACAGGCGGCGCTCGCGCCGACGCTCGACTTCAACGCGTCGCATTCGGGCGCGCATGCGCTGATCGCATGGAGCCGCGCGGCGCGCGTCGGCGTCGACATCGAGGCGCGGCGCGCGGGCGTCGACTGGAGCTCGCTCGGCCGCGCGGTGTTCGCGCCCGCGGATGCGGCGGCGATCGACGCGCTGCCCGTGGACGAACGCGAATCGGCGTGCTATCGCGTGTGGGCGGCGAAGGAGGCGCTGCTGAAAGCGCTCGGCACCGGGATCGGCGGCGGCTTGACCGCGTTTTCGGTGCTCGCGGGCGGCGCGCCGTCGGGCGAGGGTTTCGCGCCCACGATCGGCATCGACGAGCCGACGTCGCCCGCGAGCGGCGTGGCGGCGTTCGACGCCGCATGGCTCGACGCGCCCACGGGCTATGCGGCCTGCGTGGCGTGGCGACGTGTGGAGCAGGGGGGAGCCTAGGCTCCGTTCGCGCGAACGACGGGCTCGCGCCGGCCGCGGTTCGTCTTGCGGCGGCGCCGGCGTTCGCGGCTTGCGTGAGGCGCCCGCACGGGCGCAGCGGCAGTCGATCGGCGCGCGGCGGCGCGGGATCGACATCGGCGTTTCGCCGTTCTTCGTTCCGATGTCCCGACGTCGCGCGGCTGACGGATTCTTCACGGCCTCGCCCGGCGATCGCGATGCCGTGCTGCCATGCGCGGCATCGCCATGGACGAGCGCGGGGTGTCACGGCGTCGATTGCGCCGCCGATGCCGGCTGCGCGCGCCCGTCGTTCGAGCCGAACGCCGTCGCAGCCGGCCGGCCTCCGCGCGGGCGATGGATGGCCGCGTCGCCGCTGTCCCGACGATGCGGCCGGCCCGCCGGCTTCGCCCGATCGAACGCCCGTTCCCATACCCGCGCGAACGCTGTTGCGAACGCAGGGGCGAACGCCCGCGCGAACCCGCGCGCCGCGCCGCTTTCGCCGCGCGCCGGCCCGCCCCGAACCGCGCCTGCCGCCGCGCCCCCGGTAAGGTCGAGCGCCGCGCCGCCCTAGGGGAAACTCCTAGCCCCGATTTTTGAAAAACAAGTTGTCTATACAACATCGAATCACTACACTCGTTTCATTCCGAAACTTGTATAGACAGGACCCCTTCATGATCACGCTGACCCCAGGCCGTCTGACTCTCCCGCAACTGCGCCGGATCGCCCGCGAGAACGTGCAGATCGCGCTCGATCCCGCGAGCTTCGCCGCGATCGACCGGGGCGCGCAGGCCGTCGCCGACATCGCCGCGAAGGGCGAGCCGGCGTACGGCATCAACACGGGCTTCGGGCGCCTCGCGAGCACGCACATTCCGCACGACCAGCTCGAGCTGCTGCAGAAGAACCTCGTGCTGTCGCACGCGGTGGGCGTCGGCGAGCCGATGGCGCGCCCCGTCGTGCGCCTGTTGATGGCGCTCAAGCTCTCGAGCCTCGGCCGCGGCCACTCGGGCATTCGTCGCGTCGTGATGGACGCGCTCGTCACGCTGTTCAACGCGGACGTGCTGCCGCTCATTCCGGTCAAGGGCTCGGTGGGCGCGTCGGGCGACCTTGCGCCGCTCGCGCACATGTCGGCCGTGCTGCTCGGCATCGGCGACGTGTTCATCCGCGGCGAGCGCGCGAGCGCGGCCGAAGGGCTGCGTGTCGCGGGCCTCGCGCCGCTCACGCTCGAAGCGAAGGAGGGCCTCGCGCTGCTGAACGGCACGCAGGCGTCGACCGCGCTCGCGCTCGACAACCTGTTCGCGATCGAGGACCTGTACCGCACGGCGCTCGTGTCGGGCGCGCTGTCGGTCGACGCGGCGGCGGGCTCGGTGAAGCCGTTCGACGCGCGCATCCACGAGCTGCGCGGCCATCGCGGCCAGATCGACGCGGCCGCCGCGTACCGGTCGCTGCTCGACGGCTCGGCGATCAACGTGTCGCACCGCGATTGCGACAAGGTGCAGGACCCGTACAGCCTGCGCTGCCAGCCGCAGGTGATGGGCGCGTGTCTCGACCAGATCCGCCACGCGGCCGGCGTGCTGCTCATCGAGGCGAACGCGGTGTCGGACAACCCGCTGATCTTCCCGGACACGGGCGAGGTGCTGTCGGGCGGCAATTTCCACGCGGAGCCCGTCGCGTTCGCGGCCGACAATCTCGCGATCGCCGCGGCCGAGATCGGCGCGCTCGCCGAGCGCCGCATCGCGCTGTTGATCGACGCGACGCTCTCCGGCCTGCCGCCTTTCCTCGTGAAGGACGGCGGCGTGAACTCGGGCTTCATGATCGCGCACGTGACGGCCGCCGCGCTCGCGTCGGAAAACAAGACGCTCGCGCATCCGGCGTCGGTCGATTCGCTGCCGACGTCGGCGAACCAGGAAGACCACGTGTCGATGGCGACGTTCGCCGCGCGCAAGCTCACGGACATCGCGGAGAACGTCGCGAACATCCTCGCGATCGAGCTGCTCGCCGCGGCGCAAGGCGTCGACCTGCGCGCGCCGCACGCAACGAGCCCGGCGCTGCAGCACGCGATGAAGACGATTCGCGCGGACGTCGCGCACTACGATCTCGACCACTACTTCGCGCCCGACATCGCGGTGGTCGCGCGGCGCGTGCGCGAGCGCGCGTTCGCGACGCTGAGCCCGCTGTCGTTCGAATCGGAACAATAAGACGATGAGCACGCCCGCCTATCAGGAAATCAAGGATTTCATCCTTGCGCGCATTCACGCCGGCGAATGGGCGGAGGGCGATCAGGTGCCGTCCGAGAACGAGCTCGCGCGCGAGTTCAAGGTCGCGCGGATGACCGTCAACCGCGCGCTGCGCGAGCTGACGGCCGAGCAGGTGCTCACGCGCATCCAGGGGGCGGGTACGTTCGTCGCGCGGCCGAAGTACGAATCGACGCTCGTCGCGATCCGCAGCATCTCCGACGAAGTCGCTGCGCGCGGCCACCGGCATCACGCGCGCGTGCTCGACCTCGTCACGATGAAGGCCGACGAAGCGCTCGCCGACGAGATGCAGGTGCCGCCTCACACGAGGCTCTTCCGCTCGGTGATGCTGCACTACGAGAACGACGAGCCGGTGCAGCTCGAGGAGCGCTGGGTGAATCCGGCCGTCGCCGCCGATTACGCGGATCAGGATTTCTCGGCGATCACGCCGAACCAGTACCTGATGCGCGTCGCGCCGCTGCAGCGCGTCGAATACCGGATCGAGGCGGCGATGCCCGATCGCGCGATGCGCGAGGCGCTCGAGATGGCCGATACCGAACCGTGCCTCGTGCTGCATCGGCGCACGTGGTCGCAGGGCGTTGTCGCATCGGTCGTGAACCTCTGGCATCCGGGCAGCCGCTATCGCTTCACCGGCCATTTCTGAACGCTTGACGAATCTTCACATTCCTTTCCGGGAGCAGTTGCGATGAACCACCCGAAACATATCGATCCGCGCCTCGATCCGACCCGCGTGATCCGCGCGCCGCGCGGCGGCGAGAAGACCTGCAAGAACTGGCTCGCCGAGGCGGCGTACCGGATGATCCAGAACAATCTGGACCCCGAAGTGGCCGAGCATCCGCACGCGCTCGTCGTCTACGGCGGCATCGGCCGCGCGGCGCGCAACTGGGATTGCTTCGATCAGATCCTCGCGTCGCTGAAGGATCTGAACGACGACGAGACGCTGCTCGTGCAGTCGGGCAAGCCGGTGGGCGTGTTCCGCACGCACGAGAACGCGCCGCGCGTGCTGATCGCGAACTCGAACCTCGTGCCGCACTGGGCGACGTGGGACCACTTCAACGAGCTCGACCGCAAGGGCCTGATGATGTACGGCCAGATGACGGCGGGCAGCTGGATCTACATCGGCAGCCAGGGGATCGTGCAGGGCACGTACGAGACCTTCTTCGCGGTCGCGAACCAGCACTTCAACGGCGATCCGTCGGGCCGCTGGATCCTGACAGGCGGCCTGGGCGGGATGGGCGGCGCGCAGCCGCTTGCCGCGACGATGGCGGGCTTCTCGATGATCGCGGTCGAGTGCGACGAATCGCGGATCGATTTCCGCCTGAAGACGCGCTATGTCGACAGGAAGGCGACGACTCTCGACGAAGCGCTCGGCATGATCGAAGAGGCGAAGCGCACGGGCAAGCCCGTATCGGTGGGCCTGCTCGGCAACGCGGCCGACGTGTTCACCGAGCTCGTCGAGCGCGGCATCACGCCGGACTGCGTGACCGACCAGACGAGCGCGCACGATCCGATCAACGGCTACCTGCCGCAGGGCTGGAGCGTCGCGCGGTGGCGCGACGCGCAGAAGGTCGATCCGCGAAGCATCGTGCAGGTCGCCAAGCAATCGATGGCCGTGCAGGTGCGCGCGATGCTCACGCTGCAGGCGCGCGGCGCGGCGACGCTCGACTACGGCAACAACATCCGCCAGATGGCGCTGGAGATGGGCGTCGAGAATGCGTTCGACTTTCCGGGCTTCGTGCCCGCCTATATCCGGCCGCTCTTCTGCGAGGGCAAGGGCCCGTTCCGTTGGGTCGCGCTGTCGGGCGATCCGGAGGACATCTACAAGACCGACCGGAAGGTGAAGGAGCTGATCCCCGACGATGCGCACCTGCACAACTGGCTCGACATGGCGCGCGAGCGCATCGCGTTCCAGGGGTTGCCCGCGCGGATCTGCTGGGTCGGCGTGAACGATCGCTATCGTCTCGGCCAGGCGTTCAACGAGATGGTGAAGACGGGCGAGCTGAAGGCGCCGATCGTGATCGGGCGCGACCACCTCGACACCGGCTCGGTCGCGAGCCCGAATCGCGAGACCGAAGCGATGAAGGACGGCTCGGACGCGGTCAGCGATTGGCCGCTGCTCAACGCGCTGCTGAACACGGCGGGCGGCGCGTCGTGGGTGTCGCTGCATCACGGCGGCGGCGTCGGTATGGGCTTCTCGCAGCATGCGGGCGTCGTGATCGTCGCCGACGGCACCGATGCCGCGCACGCGCGCCTCGGCCGCGTGCTGTTCAACGATCCGGCCACGGGCGTGATGCGTCACGCGGACGCCGGCTATGAGCTCGCGCAGCGCACCGCGAACGAAGCGGGCCTGAAGCTGCCGATGCTCGGGCGCTGATGCGGGCCGCGTCGTCCGCGATGCAGGCGAGCTTGATTCGCGCGGATGCGCTCGTCGCGGCGCCGTGGAAGAATGGCGGCGGCGTGACGCGCGAGATCGCCGCGCATCCGTTGCGCGAGCGCGCCGGCCACGGCGCGCTCGATGCGTTCGCGTGGCGCGTGAGCGTCGCGGACGTCGCCGACGCGGGCCCGTTCTCGCGCTTTCCCGGCATCGACCGCACGCTCGTGCTGCTCGCGGGCGCGGGGATGACGCTCGTCGACGCGGGCGGCGCGCGCCATGCGCTGCGCGCGCCGCTCGATCGCGTCGCGTTCGCAGGCGAGGCGGCGATCGCGGCCGAGCTGCACGATGGCCCGACGCGCGACTTCAACCTGATGACGCGGCGCGATGCGGCGCGCGGCAGCGTCGATGTCTGGCGCAGCGGCGCGTCGCACGCGCTGCGCGCCGACACCGTGCTGCTGTTCTGCGCGAGTGGCGCGCCCGTCGTCGATCTCGGTGTCGACCTCGGCGTCGGCGCGCGCGTCGCGCTGGGCGCATGCGACACGCTGCGCATCGACGCGTGCGCGCACGGCGAGTTCCGATGCGCGATTCGCGGCGAGGGCGTGCTCCTCGCCGTCGGCGTGACGCTTCTTCAAGACAACGCACAAGGCTCGATCGAATGAAATCGATTCTCTGGCACAACCTGAAGCTGTGCGCGCACGGCGACCCGAACGACACGATCGCGGATGCGGCGATCGCGGTGAACGGCGACGGCACGATCGCCTGGACCGGGCGCGCGAGCGACGTGCCGGCCGGCTACGTGCACTGGCCGCGCGAGGACCTGCGCGGCGCATGGGTGACGCCCGGCCTCGTCGATTGCCACACGCACCTCGTCTACGGCGGCCAGCGCGCGGACGAGTTCGCGCAGCGCCTGGCGGGGGCGAGCTACGAGGAGATCGCGCAGCGCGGCGGCGGCATCGTATCGACCGTGCGCGCGACGCGCGACGCGAGCGAGGCGGCGCTGTTCGAGCAGGCGTGCGCGCGGCTGCGGCCGCTCCTTGCCGAGGGCGTGACCGCGATCGAGATCAAGTCCGGCTACGGGCTCGAACTCGCGAGCGAGCGGCGGATGCTGCGCGTCGCGCGGCAGCTCGGCGAGCGCTTTCCGGTGAGCGTCTATACGACGTTCCTCGGCGCGCACGCGCTGCCGCCCGAGTACGCGGGCCGCGCGGACGAATATATCGACGAGGTTTGCGAACGGATGCTGCCCGCGCTCGCCGACGAAGGGCTCGTCGACGCGGTCGACGTGTTTTGCGAGCGGATCGGCTTCACGCTCGCGCAGAGCGAGCGCGTGTTCGAAGCGGCGGCGCGGCGCGGGCTGCCCGTCAAGATGCACGCGGAGCAGTTGTCGAACGGCGGCGGCTCCGCGCTCGCCGCGCGCTATCGCGCGCTGTCGGCCGACCACCTCGAATATCTGGACGCGGCGGGCGTTGCCGCGATGCGTGCATCGGGCACGACGGCCGTGCTGCTGCCGGGCGCGTACTACTTCATCCGCGAGACGAAGCTGCCGCCGATCGATCTGCTGCGCCGCCACGGCGTGCCGATCGCGCTCGCGACCGATCACAATCCGGGCACCTCGCCGCTCACGTCGCTGCTGCTCACGATGAACATGGGCTGCACGGTGTTCAAGCTGACCGTGCAGGAGGCGCTCCTCGGCGTCACGCGCCACGCGGCGGCGGCGCTCGGCGCGAGCGACCGGCACGGCTCGCTCGCGCCCGGGCGGCAGGCGGATTTCGCGGTATGGTCGGTCTCGACGCTCGCCGAGCTCGCGTACTGGTTCGGCCGGCCGCTGTGCGAGCGGGTCGTGAAGGGCGGCGTGACGGTGTTCACGCGCGATGCGCGCTGACCGGACGATGAGCATGACGAAAATCGATTCGATGTTGTTTGCCGAGCAGGCGTATCTGCCCGGCGGCTGGCGGCGCGACGTGCTGCTGCGCTGGAACGCGGCGGGCGCGCTCGTCGACGTGAGCGCGGATGCGGCGGCGCCCGCGGGCGTCGCGCGCGCGAACGGGCCGCTGTTGCCGGGCATGCCGAACCTGCACTCGCACGCGTTTCAGCGCGCGATGGCGGGGCTCACCGAATATCGCGCGAACCCGTCCGACACGTTCTGGAGCTGGCGCGACCTGATGTACCGCTTCGCGCTGAAGATCACGCCCGACGCGCTCGCCGCGGTCGCGCGCTGGCTCTATGTCGAGATGCTGAAAAGCGGCTACACGTCGGTGTGCGAATTCCATTACGTTCATCACGCACCGGACGGCACGCGCTATGCGCGGCCCGCGGAGCTGGCCGCGCGCGTGGTCGGCGCGGCGCGGGACGCGGGCATCGGCATCACGATGCTGCCCGTCGCGTATCAGTACAGCGGCTTCGGCGAGCGCGCGCCGCGCGACGATCAGCGTCGTTTCATCAATACGCCCGACGCGCTGCTCGCGCTGGTCGACGCGTTGCGCGGCGAGTTGCCCGAGCATGGCGGGCTGCGCTACGGCATCGCGCCGCACTCGCTGCGCGCGGTGTCGGAAAGCGGGCTGCGAGCGCTCGTTGGCGCGATGCCGGCCGATGCGCCGGTGCACATCCATATCGCCGAGCAGACCGCGGAAGTCGACGATTGCGTGCGCGCGTACGGCGCGCGGCCGGTGCGGTGGCTCCTCGAGCGCTTCGACGTGAACGCGCGCTGGTGCCTCGTGCACGCGACGCATCTCGACGCCGCCGAGACGCAGGCGCTCGCACGCAGCGGCGCGACTGCGGGCCTGTGCCCGACGACCGAGGCGAATCTCGGCGACGGCATTTTTCCGGCGGTCGACTATCTCGCGGCGGGCGGCGCGATCGGCATCGGTTCGGACAGCCACGCGAGCGTCGACTGGCGCGCCGAGTTGCGGCTCTTCGAATACGGGCAGCGGCTCGTGCGGCGCGAGCGCAACGTGCTTGCCGACGCGGCGCAGACGCGCGTGGCGGACCGGCTGTTCGCGGCGTCGCTCGCGGGCGGCGCGCGCGCGGCCGGGCGTGCCGTCGGCGCGCTCGAGGCGGGCCGACGCGCCGACTGGATCGTGCTCGATCCCGCGCATCCGTCGATCGCCGAGCACGGCAGCGACACGTGGCTGTCGGGCGCGGTGTTCGCCGAGCACGGCGACACGCCGGTGCTCGACGTGTACGTCGGCGGCGAGCGGGTGGTGAACGCGCGCAGGCATCGCGACGAAGAAGCGGCGTATGCCGGATATCGCGCGGCGCTCGCGCAACTATTGAGCTGAAGCGCGGCGGCGTTGCGCGAACGCCGGGTGCTACGAACGGACGGCGGCGCGGATGGCCTGCGGCGCGGTTAGCATGACTCCGGCGCGCGGCGTCGAGCGCTACGGCGGGCCGCCGCTCGCGCCGCGGCGCAATGCCCGCCCGTCGAGCGTTTCGCGCGCACGACACCGCGGCCGGCCGCCGCGTGCACCATGGAGCCGCCGGCGGGCCGGGGCGCGCCGCATCGTCAACGAGGTCGAACGATCATGAACACCGCATCGCAACCGCCGGTATTCACGCTGCATCGCGGCACGCTGCCGCTGCTCGTGTCGATACCGCACGCGGGCACTCACATTCCCGATGACATCGCCGCGACGATGACGCCCGTCGCTCGCCACGTCGACGATTGCGACTGGCATCTCGAGCGTCTGTACGATTTCGCGAAGACGCTCGGCGCGTCGGTGCTCGTGCCTTCGCACGCGCGCTACGTCGTCGATCTGAACCGCCCGCCGGATGACGCGAATCTCTACCCGGGGCAGGACACGACGGGCCTCGTGCCGGTCGACACGTTCGACAAGGCGCCGCTGTATGCGCACGGCCACGAGCCGACCGTCACCGAGATCGCGCGCCGCCGCGAACGCTATTGGACGCCGTATCACGGCGCGCTCGCGGGCGAACTGCAACGGCTGAAGGACGCGCACGGCCGCGCGCTGCTGTGGGAGGCGCATTCGATCCGCTCGCACGTGCCGCGCTTCTTCGACGGCCGACTGCCCGACTTCAACTTCGGCACGTCGAGCGGCGCGAGTGCCGCGCCCGGGCTCGCCGACAAGCTGGCCGCGCTCGTCGACCGGCACGGCGGCTATACGGCGATCGCGAACGGGCGCTTCAAGGGCGGCTACATCACGCGTCACTACGGCGCGCCGGAGCAGGGCGTGCAGGCGGTGCAGCTCGAACTCGTGCAGGCGACCTACATGGACGAGACGCGGCCTTATTCGTACGACGAAACCAGGGCGCGGCGGATCGCGCCGCTGCTCGAAGCGCTTGTGAGCGCCGCGCTCGAGCATCATTGACGCCGCCGTTGCGGCATGTTCGTTCGCCGCGCGCCGCTTCGAGCCGCGCGCGGCGAACGGCTCCGCGCTTGCGTCGCCGGTACGAAACGCTTGCGCGCTTTGTTCGCGATTTGGCCGCGCGTTGCGGGAAGCGCGCGTGAAGCGCCGCCATGCTTCGGATTCCGTTCGGCTTTCGCGTCGGCGCCGCGCAAGGCGCGCATGCGCCGGTCTCGCTCGTCGAATATTTTAAGCGACGGTCGAGCCTGAGATTCAGGGAAAACCCTAGCACCGTACTATCGAAACCGAATTGACGGCGTTGCCAGTTACGATAAGCTGATTGTCAGCTAGCCGTCACATCGATAACGGCGGCGTCGATCGACGTCGTCCCCACTCGCGAACGGGCTGCCGCGATGTTCGCGACGATCGACCGGCTGGCCGGGCGGCGGCGCACGCGACATCGCAGCGCCGCCGGCCGCGTTCAATACGTTAAACAGTCAGTCGAGTGTGATCGTGAGAGTCCAAGGCCCCTTGGTCAGGCGGGATCGAAGTCGGCGCGCGAGTCTTCCGTGCGCCGTCGGTGCCGCCGCCGATGGCTGCGGCAAGTATCTCGCTAGCCGAAGCCTGCCCATTTTCGCCACCGTGTCCCGGCGCTCCGTGCGCCGCCACAACGCGGTCGCCGCGCGCGCCTACATGGCGGTGCACGACGACGGCATCGCGTCGCTGTTGCCCTAGCGCCTCCTTTCTTCTTCGCTCGCCGGCTGGCCGTTCGCGTGCGCCGTCGCGCTGTCGTGACGCGCGCGCGGCGGCGGTGCGCGCATCGCATCGCGCGAAGCTCGGCCCGTGCGTCGCCGCACGCCGTCGCGCGCGGCCGTCGAATCGGCGCCATGGCGCCGCTGCGCGTCGAATGCGCGTCGAATGCGCGCTTGCGCGCAGGCACGCCGCACGTGCGTGCGAGCCGATTCCTTCTTTCGCGACGAACACCGCGCCTTGCGCGCGCCGCGTGCGCGTTCGTCGCGCCTACCGAACGGAGGGACGCGTGATGAATGAACCCCTCGGCAACGGACCGCGGCCCGTCGTCGGCATCTGCGCGGATCGCAAGACGGTCGGCTTGCATGTCGCGCACGTCGCGGGCGAGAAATACGTGAACGCCGTCATCGACGGCGCGCACGCGCTCGCGATCGTGCTGCCCGCGCTCGGCGAGCGGCAGCCCGCGGACGAGTTGCTCGCGCTCGTCGACGGCCTGCTGCTGACGGGCAGCTATTCGAACGTCGAGCCCGCGCGCTACGGCGGCCCGACGAGCGCGCCGGGCACGCTGCACGACGCGGCGCGCGACGCGACCGCGCTGCCGCTCGTGCGCGCGGCGATCGACGCCGGCGTGCCCGTGCTCGCGATCTGCCGCGGAATGCAGGAGCTGAACGTCGCGTACGGCGGCACGCTGCATCAGCAGGTGCACGCGTTGAGCGGACATGCCGACCATCGCGAGGACCTGTCGGCGCCGGTCGACGTGCAGTACGGGCCCGCGCATCCGGTGCGGCTCGCGCCCGGCGGCCTGCTGCGCCGGCTCGCGGGCGCGGAGACCGTCGAGGTCAATTCTCTGCATGCGCAGGGTATCGAACGGCTCGGCGAGGGGTTGACCGTCGAGGCCCACGCGCCCGACGGGCTCGTCGAGGCGATCGGCGTGCGCGGCGCGCGCGCGTTCGCGCTCGGCGTGCAATGGCATCCGGAATGGCGGTTCGACGGCAATGCGCTGTCGCGACAAATCCTTGCGGCGTTCGGCGCGGCGTGCCGCGCACGAAGACGCGCGACGGCCGGGCGCGCGCCGCGCGCGTGACGGCCGTCGACGCTTATCGAAGAGAGGCTCACATGCAAGACATCGATGATTTTTTGAGGCAGCACCGGATCACCGAAGTGGAAGCGATCATTCCCGACATGGCGGGCATCGCGCGCGGCAAGATCATTCCGCGCAACAAGTTCGAAACCGGCGAATCGATGCGCCTGCCGCAAGCGGTGATGGTGCAGACCGTCACCGGCGATTATCCGGAGGACGGCACGCTCACGGGCGTCACGGATCCCGACATGGTATGCGTGGCCGACGCGTCGACGATCTGCCTGATTCCGTGGGCAGTCGACCCCACCGCGCAGGTGATCCACGATTGCGTGCATTTCGACGGCTCGCCCGTCGAAATCTCGCCGCGCTACGTGCTGCGCCGCGTGCTCGACCTGTATCGCGCGAGGGGGTGGAAGCCCGTCGTCGCGCCGGAGCTCGAGTTCTATCTGGTCGACATGAACAAGGGCCCGGACCTGCCGCTGCGGCCGCCCGTCGGACGCACGGGGCGCGCGGAAACGGGGCGGCAGTCGTACTCGATCGAAGCGGTCAACGAATTCGATCCGCTCTTCGAGGACATCTACGAGTACTGCGAGCTGCAGGGCCTCGACATCGACACGCTGATTCACGAAGTCGGCGCCGCGCAGATGGAAATCAACTTCCTGCACGGCGATGCGCTATCGCTCGCCGACCAGGTGTTTCTGTTCAAGCGCACGGTGCGCGAGGCGGCGCTGCGCCACAACATGTACGCCACCTTCATGGCAAAGCCGATGGAGAGCGAGCCCGGCTCGGCGATGCACATTCATCAGAGCGTCGTCGACATCGAGACCGGGCGCAATCTCTTCATCGGCGCGAGCGGCGACGTGACGCCGATGTTCCGCAGCTATCTCGCCGGGCTGCAGAAGTACACGCCCGCGCTGATGCCGATCTTCGCGCCGTACATCAACTCGTACCGGCGGCTGTCGCGCTTCATGGCCGCGCCGATCAACGTGCAATGGGGCTACGACAACCGCACGGTCGGCTTCCGGATTCCGCACTCGGCGGCCGCCGCGCGGCGGATCGAGAACCGGATTCCGGGCGTCGACTGCAACCCGTACCTCGCGATCGCGGGCACGCTCGCGGCGGGCTACCTCGGCGTCACGCAGGGGCTCGAGCCGACCGAGCCGCTCGCGAGCGACGGCTACAGCCTGCCGTATCAACTGCCGCGCAATCTGGAGGAAGGGCTCACGCTGATGAGCGCATGCGCGCCGCTTGCCGAGATGCTCGGCGAGAAATTCGTGAAAGCCTATCTCGCATTGAAGGAAACGGAGTACGAAGCATTTTTCCGCGTGATCAGCTCGTGGGAGCGCAGGCACCTGCTGCTGCACGTTTGAGCGTGCGCACGCACGCCGCATTCAGGAGATCCAAGTGACGTATCGAACCGAAGACATCGCCTATGTAGCGCCGCTGCACGCGAGCGCCGCGCCCGCGCACCGCACGAGCGCCGAATACCGCGCGCTCGACGCCGCGCACCACCTCCACCCGTTCTCGGACATGGGCTCGCTCAATCGCGCGGGCAGCCGCGTGATCGTGAAGGCCGAAGGCGTCCACCTGTGGGATTCCGACGGCAACAGGATCATCGACGGCATGGCCGGGCTCTGGTGCGTGAACGTCGGCTACGGCCGCGACGAACTGATCGAGGCCGGCAGCCGCCAGTTGCGCGAGCTGCCGTTCTACAACACCTTCTTCAAGACCACCCATCCGCCCGTCATCGAGCTGTCCGCGCTGCTCGCGCAGATCGCGCCGCCCGCGTTCAACCGCTTCTTCTATTGCAACAGCGGCTCCGAGGGCAACGACACGGTGCTGCGCATCGCGCATCAGTACTGGCGCGCGCAGAACCGCCCGCAGAAGAAGTTCGTCATTTCGCGCCGAAACGGCTACCACGGCTCGACGATCGCGGGCGCGACGCTCGGCGGCATGGGCTACATGCACGAGCAGATGCCCTCGAAGGTCGAGCACATCGTCTACATCGATCAGCCCTGACCTGCCCCCTTCGATAGGGCCAATGGGCTTCTAGCAAAGTCCCTTTAAACCAACTCCTGGAAAGCGGCAGGAGCGTCCGCGGTTGCCCGATGTTTCGCCGCAAACTCTGACGGCGCAAGGTAGTTCAGTGCGCTGTGCGGCCTTTGCTCGTTGTAGTCCTGACGCCATGCCGCGATGACTGCCCGAGCGTGCGCGAGCGTCGTGAACCAGTGCTCGTTAAGGCATTCGTCGCGGAACTTGCCGTTGAACGATTCGATGTACGCATTCTGCGTGGGCTTGCCCGCCTGAATCAACTTCAGCGTGACGCCGTTCGCATACGCCCACTGGTCAAGCGCGCGGCTCGTAAATTCGGGTCCCTGGTCTGTTCGCACCGCCTTGGGATAGCCACGGAAGCGAGCTGCACGGTCCAATGCCCGAGCGACATACAAACCTGAGATGCCATGGTCGACGACGATGTCGACAGCCTCTTTCGTGAAATCGTCGACGACGGTCAGGCACTTCACGCGCCGGCCGTTGGAAAGCGCATCCATCACGAAATCGATTGACCATACCTCGTTGGGTGCGCCCGGCAATGCCAGTTGCTCGCGCTCAATCATGACGCCGTGGCGCTTGCGACGGCGCCGCACAGCCAGCCCTGCCTCACGGTACAGGCGATAGATGCGCTTGTGATTGGCGTGCGTGCCTTCGCGTTCCACCAGGGCGTGCAGTCGGCGGTAGCCGAATCGACGACGTTCGTGCGCCAACTTCACCAGACGCGCCGCGAGCACCTCATTCTCGTGGTCCGGCTTCGCGTCGTAATGCAGCACGCTGCGAGAAAGCCCGACAAGCCGGCAGGCGCGGCGCTCGGAGATGTTGACCTTCTCCCGAATCGCCAACACTGCTTCGCGTTTGGCTTGCGGGCTCAGGGCTTTCCCTTGACGACAACCTTCAACGCTTCCATATCGAGCATTGCTTCGGCCAGCAGTTTCTTCAGTCGGGCATTCTCCACCTCGAGGCCCTTGAGCCGGCGGGCTTCCGAGACTTCCATGCCGCCGAACTTCGCGCGCCAGGTGTAGAACGACGCGTCACTGAACCCATGCTTCCTGCACAGTTCCTTGACCGGCATACCGGCCTCGGCTTCCTTCAGAAACCCGATGATTTGCTGTTCCGTAAAGCGCTTCTTCATGTTCGTCTTCTTCTCCGAAAACGAACTTTACTAGACTCCGGCTGGCCCTGTTTGTAGGGGGCAGGTCATTGACGCCCTCGTACCACGTCGCACGTGAAACGGGGATGATTTTGAGCACTTCGGGCAGGCGCAGAAGAGAATCTGCAGTAGTCATTTCGCATTTCCATTTCCCCCAGGGGATGAATCCGGAAATGTGACCTCAATATCTCAATGTTCCTCTACCGACGGACTGGGTAGCTCCGCCGGCGTCCGGTAGCGTCAATCGACGCATGGGGTGGTATAGAGAAGTCGTAGGACGGCGTCGGTATGTGCGGCGATGACATTTTTCTATTGTTTCTTGCAAGCAATAGTCATCGGCAATGCTCTCATAGGAGCTGAGGCCTGCGCGGAGCATCAATGGCGAGCGAAACTGTGCACAATACTGTCAACACGCTAAAACCATGTGCACGGTCAGCCCGCTTTGCTTTGCCGCTGAGAATCCGCTAATCACTTGAAAACTAACGAATTTTTTGACTGGTGCCCAGGGCCGGAATCGAACCGGCACGCCTTGCGGCGGGGGATTTTGAGTCCCCTGCGTCTACCAATTTCACCACCTGGGCCAACCTGCGCCGTGCATGCGATTGCGCACGGCGAAAACGCAAATTATTACCGAAATCTTCCATGCGGGCAAGCGTCCGCTGCCGCGACGGCCGCGCGGCGTGGCCCGTCGGGGCACGGGCCCGAATAGACGAGCGCGCCGTGTTTCACGACGCCCATGATGCCGACTCGCTGATCGAGCCCGACGTGATCGGCGGCGCTCGGGTCGACGATACCGTTGGGCACGACGAGCCCGTGCGCGTACTCGAGCGCCGCGCGGTGCCGTGCGGAACGCCTGAGCGCCCGGCTGCGCGGTTGTCGGCGTGCGCCGGGCCGGGGGGCGTCGGCAGCTCGACGCCGACCGTCCGATCGGTGCGCGCGGCACGGTCCTCCAGCGGCGCGCGTCACAGCTCGTAGGTTTCGGCCTCGCCCTTGAGCGCCGTTTCGACGAGCTTGCGATTGAGCGTCGGCGACAGCAGCTCGACGAGCGTATAGATATAGCCGCGCAGATACGCGCCCTGCTTGAGCGCGACGCGCGTCACGTTGCTGCCGAACAGATGGCCGACCGCAATCGCGCGCAGGTTGCGGTCGCGCTCCGGGTTGAAGGCGATGTCGGCCATGATGCCGACGCCGAGCCCGAGCTCGACGTAGGTCTTGATCACGTCCGCGTCGATCGCCTCGAGCACGATGTCGGGCGTCAGGCGATGCAGCGCGAATGCCTGATTGATCTTCTTGCGGCCGGCGAACGCATCGTCGTACGTGATGAGCGGGAACTGCGCGAGATCGTCGAGCGACAGCGGCTTGCGCTCGAGCAGCGGGTGATCGGCCGGCACGACGGCCGCGTGGTGCCACTGGAAGCAGGGCAGCGACACGAGCTCCTTGTAGTCGGCGATCGCCTCCGTCGCGATCGCGAGGTCCGCCTGATCGTGGATCACCATTTCGGCGACCTGCGTCGGGCTGCCCTGCAGGATCGACAGATGGACTTTCGGAAAGCGCTTCTTGAACTCGGCGATCGCGGCGGGCAGCGAGTAGCGGGCCTGCGTGTGCGTCGCGGCGATCGTCAGGTTGCCCTGATCCTGCGCCGCGTAATCTTTTCCGACCCTTTTAAGGCTTTCGACCTCCTGGAGGATCCGCTCGACCGACGCGAGAATGATCCTGCCCGGCTCGGTCAGCGAGCGCACGCGCTTGCCGTGGCGGGTGAAGATCTCGACGCCGAGCTCGTCCTCGAGCTCAATGATCGCCTTCGAAACCCCGGGCTGCGACGTGTACAGCGCCTTCGCGGCTTCCGTGAGGTTGAAATTCTGCCGGACGGCCTCGCGTACGAAGCGAAATTGGTGCAGGTTCATTTATAACCCTTCCGCATATCAACAGAATTTTTTAGTCGTTTGAAATATAAAGGGAGTTTATTACGATTGCCCCGTGTTTTTCAAATATGGATATCTGTAATCGTCATTTGCAAATGACCGGCCGGGCGGATGGCCGGCTCGGCGCGGGCGGTGCAGGATTCGGGCGCGGCGTGGCTAGGACGCCGCGCGGTCATATCGAGCAAACCCTGGGGTCCCCGAATGTACCAGTACGACCAATACGATCAGACGATCGTCGACGAGCGCGTCGCGCAGTACCGCGACCAGGTCCGCCGCCGCTTGTCCGGCGAATTGAGCGAGGACGAGTTCCGTCCGCTGCGGCTGCAGAACGGCCTGTACATGCAGCGCCACGCCTACATGCACCGCATCGCGATTCCCTACGGCAATCTCCGTAGCGTCCAGTTGCGCATGCTCGCCCGCATCGCGCGCGAGCACGATCGCGGCTACGGCCATTTCTCGACGCGCTCGAATATCCAGTACAACTGGGTGAAGCTCGAGGAAACGCCCGAGATTCTCGCAAAGCTCGCGTCGGTGCAGATGCACGCGATCCAGACCTCGGGCAACTGCATCCGCAACATCACGGCCGACCAGTTCGCGGGCGTGGCTCAGGACGAGGAGCTCGATCCGCGTCCGTGGGCCGAGATCCTGCGCCAGTGGTCGACCTTCCATCCCGAATTCGCATGGCTGCCGCGCAAGTTCAAGATCGCGGTGTCCGGCTCGAAGGCCGATCGCGCCGCCGTGCAGATCCACGATCTCGGCGTCTACCTGAAGAAGAACGACGCGGGCGAAGTGGTCGCGAGCATTCTCGCGGGCGGTGGTCTCGGCCGCACGCCGATCGTCGGCGCGATTATCCGCGAGAATCTGCCGTGGCAGCACCTGCTCACTTACTGCGAGGCGGTGCTGCGCGTCTACAACCGTTATGGCCGCCGCGACAACCTGTACAAGGCACGGATCAAGATCCTCGTGAAGGCGCTGTCGCCCGCGAAGTTCGCGCAACAGGTCGAAGCGGAGTGGCAGCACCTGAAGGACGGCCCGTCCACGCTCACGCAGGCCGAACTCGAGCGCGTGTCGCAGTTCTTCCAGCCGCCCGCCTATGAGAAGCTCGCCGATACCGACGCGTCGTTCGAGCAGCATCTGCTCGAGAATCGCGCGTTCGCGCGCTGGGTCGAGCGCAACGTCGCGCCGCACAAGGTGCCGGGCTATGCGGCCGTCACGCTGTCGTTGAAGAACCACCGCGTCGCGCCCGGCGACGCGAGCGCCGAGCAGATGGAGCAGGTCGCCGACTGGGCCGACGCCTATTCGTTCGGCGAGCTGCGCGTGTCGCACGAACAGAACCTGATTCTCGCGAACGTGAAGAAGCGCGACCTGTTCGCGGTATGGGAAAAGGCGAAGGCGGCCGGTTTCGCGACGCCGAACGTCGGCTTGCTGACCGACATCATCGCGTGCCCGGGGGGCGACTTCTGCTCGCTCGCGAACGCGAAGTCGATCCCGATCGCGCTCGCGATCCAGCAGCGCTTCGACGATCTCGACTACGTGTACGACCTGGGCGACGTGTCGCTCAACATCTCGGGCTGCATGAACTCGTGCGGGCACCACCACGTCGGCAACATCGGCATCCTTGGCGTCGACAAGGACGGCGCGGAGTGGTATCAGGTGTCGCTCGGCGGCGAGCAGGGCACGGGAGCGGGCGGCGCGCGCCTCGGCCGCGTGATCGGCCCGTCGTTCTCGGCCGAGGAAGTGCCCGACGTGATCTCGAAGCTGATCGACACGTTCGTCGAATCGCGCATCGACGGCGAGCGCTTCATCGACACGTACGAGCGCATCGGCATCGCGCCGTTCAAGGAGCGCGTCTACGCGGCGCGCCAGACCGCGCACGCGTAACACCCAGCGTAGAGGAATCAGCAGATGGCTTTGATTATCAAGAATCGCGAAGTGGTCGACGACGCGTGGCAACTCGTGCGCGCGGCCGAAGACGGCACGCTGCCCGCGCCCGATGCGCTGCCCGCCGGCCAGGTGCTCGTGCCGCTCGCGCTGTGGCAGACGGCGCGCGACGCGCTCGCCGCCTCGAGGACGAAGGACGCGCTCGGCGTGTGGCTCTCGCCCGACAGCGAACCCGCGGATCTCGCCGCGGACTTCGATCGCATCGCGGTGATCGGCGTCGAATTTCCGCGCTTCGCGGACGGCCGCGGCTACAGCATCGCGCGCCTGCTGCGCGAGCGCCACGGCTGGAAGGGCGAGCTGCGCGCGATCGGCGACGTGCTGCGCGACCAGCTCCTCTACATGTCGCGCTGCGGCTTCGACGCGTTCGCGGTGCGCGCGGACAAGGATGTTCGCGACGCGCTGAACGCATTCGGCGAATTCTCGCAGCGCTACCAGGGCGCGTTCGACGAGCCGGCGCCGCTGTTCCGCCGCCGCGCCGCGGCGGCCGAAGCGAAGGTGAGCGCATGAGCGCCGCCCACGCCCCGGCCCTCACGCCGGCGCTCGCCGAGAAGAGCGCGCGGCTCGACGCGCTGCTCGCGCAAATCGCCGCGCGTCATCCGAAGGTCAAGTTCGCGAGCAGCCTGGCGGCCGAGGACATGCTGCTCGCCCATGCGATCCTGTCGAAGGGCGTCGCGATCGGAATCTTTTCGCTGAACACGGGCCGCCTGCACGCGGAGACGCTCGACATGATCGAGCGTGTGCGCGAGCGCTACGGCTACGAGATCGAGCAGTTTCATCCGCGGCAGGACGCGGTCGACGCGTATGTCGCCGAGCATGGCCTGAACGCGTTCTACGAGAGCGTCGAGCTACGCAAGCGCTGCTGCGAGATCCGCAAGGTCGAGCCGCTGAACCGCGCGCTCGCGGGCGTCGACGCGTGGGTGACGGGCCAGCGGCGCGAGCAGTCGGTCACGCGCGCGGAGCTCCACGAACAGGAGCACGACGCCGCGCGCGGGATCGCGAAGTACAACCCGCTCGCGGACTGGACCGAAAGCGACGTGTGGGCCTATCTGAACGCGTTCGACGTGCCCGTCAATCCGTTGCACGCACGCGGCTATCCGAGCATCGGCTGTGAGCCGTGCACGCGGGCGATCCGTCCCGGCGAGGACAGCCGTGCGGGCCGCTGGTGGTGGGAGTCGCGCGACACGAAGGAGTGCGGGCTGCACATCACGATCACGCCGGTGCCGGCGGACGGGGCCGAATCGGCTTGCGCCTGACCCGGGCCGGCACATAATAAGATAGTCAGATTGCGCCGCCGGCGAGCCCGGCGGTACGAACCCAGACAAGGACCGTCATCATGAGCACGACGCTCGAACAATCCGCTTTTGCCCCGTCCGCCGGCGCGTCGACGAGCCGGATGGGCCATCTCGACTGGCTCGAGGCCGAGTCGATCCACATCCTGCGCGAGCTCGTCGCGGAATGCAGCAAGCCGGCGCTGCTGTTCTCGGGCGGCAAGGATTCGGTGGTCGTGCTGCATCTCGCGCTCAAGGCGTTCGGGCTCGGCGCGAACCGCAGGACGACGCTGCCGTTTCCGCTCGTGCACATCGACACGGGCCACAACTACGACGAGGTGATCGATTTCCGCGACCGCCGCGCGAAGCAGATCGGCGCGGAGCTGGTGGTCGGCCACGTCGAGGATTCGATCGCGCGCGGCACGGTGGTGCTGCGCCGCGAGACGGATTCGCGCAACGCCGCGCAGGCGGTCACGCTGCTCGAGACGATCGAGCGGCACGGCTACACGGCGATGATCGGCGGGGCGCGGCGCGACGAGGAGAAGGCGCGGGCGAAGGAGCGGATTTTCTCGTTTCGCGACGAATTCGGCCAGTGGGACCCGAAGGCGCAGCGCCCGGAGCTGTGGAGCCTGTACAACGCGCGGCTGCACCGGGGCGAACACCTGCGGGTGTTCCCGATCTCGAACTGGACGGAGCTCGACGTGTGGCAGTACATCGCGCGCGAGAAGCTGGAGCTGCCGTCGATCTACTACGCGCACCGCCGGGAGATCGTGCGGCGCAACGGGCTGCTCGTGCCGGTGACGCCGCTCACGCCGATGCGCGAGGGCGAGACGAGCGAGCAGGCGCTGGTGCGGTTCCGCACGGTGGGGGACATTTCGTGCACGTGCCCGGTCGAGAGCGACGCGGACGACGTGGAGAAGATCATCGCGGAGACGGCGGTGACGGAGATCACGGAGCGCGGGGCGACGCGGATGGACGACCAGGCGTCGGAGGCCGCGATGGAGCAGCGCAAGAAGCAGGGCTATTTCTGACGCACGCGAGGACACATCCATCATGAGCATCATCGAGAACAACGAAGACCTCGGCGTACTGCGGTTCATCACGGCGGGCAGCGTCGACGACGGCAAGAGCACGCTGATCGGGCGACTGCTGTACGACAGCAAGGCGGTGCTGTCCGACCAGCTCTCCGCGCTGTCGCGCGCGAAGAACAAGCGCACGGTGGGCGACGAGCTCGATCTCGCGCTGCTTACCGACGGCCTCGAGGCCGAGCGCGAGCAGGGCATCACGATCGACGTCGCGTACCGCTACTTCGCGACCGCGAAGCGCAAGTTCATCATCGCCGACACGCCCGGCCACGAGCAGTACACGCGCAACATGGTGACGGGCGCGTCGACCGCGCATGCGGCGATCATCCTGATCGACGCGACGCGCGTGACGTTCGACGCGGGCGCGGCACAACTGCTGCCGCAGACGAAGCGCCACAGCGCGATCGTCAAGCTGCTCGATCTGCAGCACGTGATCGTCGCGATCAACAAGATGGATCTCGTCGACTACAGCGAGACGCGCTTCAACGAGATCCGCGACGCGTACGTGAAGCTCGCGCAGCAGCTCGGCCTGGCCGACGTGCGCTTCGTGCCGGTGTCGGCGTTGAAGGGCGACAACATCGTCGCGGCGAGCGAGCGGATGCCGTGGTATGCGGGCGAGCCGTTGCTGAACGTGCTCGAAACGCTGCCCGTCGAGACGCAGGCGCATGACGCGCTGCGCTTTCCGGTGCAATGGGTCGCGCGCCAGGACGGCAGCTCGGCCGACGATTTCCGCGGCTACATGGGCCGCATCGAGGCAGGCGAGGTGAAGGTGGGCGACGAGATCGTCGTGCTGCCTTCGAACCGTACCGCGACGATCGCCGAGATCATCGCGCCGGTGCCGGGCGGCACGGCGGCCGTCGAGCGCGCGTTCGCCGGGCAGGCGGTGACGATCCGCCTGGCCGAGGACGTCGACGTGTCGCGCGGCGACACGTTCGTGCCGCGCACGCAGGGCGTCGAGCCGGCGAAGAAGCTCGAGGCCGATCTCTGCTGGTTCGACGAGACGCCGCTTTCGTCGCAGCGCAAGTATCTGCTCAAGCAAACGACGAACACCGTGTTCACGAAGATCGGCGCGGTCAAGCAGGTGCTCGACGTGCACACGCTGTCGCACGCGACCGATCGCCACGAGCTGAAAATGAACGACATCGGCCGCGTCGCGCTGACGCTGCAAAAGCCGATCGTCTGCGACACGTACGACGCGCATCCGGGCACGGGCGCGTTCGTGCTGATCGACGAGGCGACCCATCACACGGTCGCAGCGGGTATGATTCGTGCGTTTTCCGCGTGACGCCGCGCGCCGCATCGGCGGCGCCCGCCGGCACGTGCGCACGAAGGGGATCGATGCGAATGGGTAAGGTGTATCTGATCGGCGCGGGGCCGGGTGCGGCGGACCTCATCACGGTGCGCGGCGCGCGGCTGCTCGAGCAGGCCGACGTCGTGCTGCACGACGCGCTCGTCGAGCCCGCGATGCTCGACTATGCGCCGCGCGCGCGCAGGATCGCGGTCGGCAAGCGCTGCGGGCAGCGCTCGAGCGCGCAGCACTTCATCAACAAGCAACTCGTCGACGCGGCGCGCGAGCACGCGGTCGTCGTGCGGCTGAAGGGCGGCGATCCGATGCTGTTCGGCCGCGCGGACGAGGAAATGCGCGCGCTCGAAGCGGCGGGTATCGATTACGAGGTGGTGCCGGGCATCACGGCGGCGCTCGCGAGCGCCGCCGCGCTCAAGCGCTCGCTGACGCTGCGCGGCGTCGCGCGCAGCGTCGCGTTCGCGACGAAGAGCCGCGCGCCCGGCAGCGACGAGATTCGCGAGCAGGTGAGCGCGGATTCGCTCGTTTATTACATGGGGCGCGACAATGCGCCCGGCATCGCGCGGCAACTGATCGACGCCGGGCGGGCGGGCGCGACGCCGGTCGCGATCGTCGAGGCGTGCAGCACGCCGCGCGAGCGCATGCTGACGCTCACGCTGGCCGACATGGCGGCGGGCGCCGCGCAGGCGTGGCTCGATCCGGCGCAGCCGAGCCTGCTGATGATCGGCGACGCGTTCGCCGAACGCGCGCCGCGGCTCGCGGACGAGCCGCCGGGCGACGCAGGCGGCAAGCGCGGGATGCGCGACGCGGCTTGACGCGGCGAGCACGGGCGGGCGTCTTCCGGCTCGAGCGTGCACGTGAGCCGCGCGGGCCGCGCGGCGCAGGCGAAAGACGCGAACGCAATGCACGACGGACGTGAAACGCGCGCCATGCGCAGACGGGCAAGACAAAAAACGACGCCGGCGACGAGCCGGCGTTTTTTCATGTCGTCGCGCGAGGCCGCCGCGCGCGCCGGCGACAAGCGGTCAACTCGTGGGATCCGCGCTCGCGCGCATGCAGTACGCGACGATCGCATCGAGCACCGCATCGTCCTCGCCGACCGCGGTCGCGCAGCGGATGTCGACGCCCGGATGCGCGGCGCGGCACGCATCGATCAGCCCGGGCAGATCGCGCCGGACGTGGCCGCCCTCGCCGAAGAACACCGGAATCACGGTGATCGTGTCGCAGCCTTGTGCGGCGAGCGCGGCCGTGGCCGCGGCGAGCGACGGCTCCATCAATTCGAGAAACGCGAGCACGACGCTCGCCTCGGCGCCGCGCGCCGCGCGCAGCTTCGCCGCGAGGCGCTCGAACGGCCCGGCCCAGCGCGCGTCGCGCGCGCCGTGACCGAAAAGGACGATTCCGTGTTTGTTCATCGCATCCTCCGATGACGATGCGCGTTGGCGCTCAGTGCCGATCGACCCACTTCAGCGCGAAGAGGCCGAGCGCGAGATAGATGCAGCCGGGCAGCGCGGCCGTGAGCGGCGCGGGCCACGTGTTCAGCGTACCGATGTGCGAGAACAGCGTGTTGAAGAGCTGGAAGCTCATGCCGAGCATGATCCCGCCGAACACCTTCACGCCGACGACGCCCGCGCGCGTGTGCAGGTACGCGAACGGCAGCGACAGCACGAGCATCACGAACACCGCGAACGGATACAGCAGCTTGCGCCACAGCGCGATGTCGTAGCGCTGCGTGTCCTGCTGGTTCTCTTTCAGATGCTGGATGTAGCGAAACAGATTGAAGAGCGACATCCGCTCGGGCGACACGAGCAGCACCGACAGGATCTGCGGCGTCAGGTCCGAGCGCAGCGAATACTGCGGCAGCGTGACCTGCTGCGCGCGATAGACGGGGTTGAGCGTATCGACGGGCGATGCGGTGCCGTTGCCCGCGAGGCTCGTGAGTTGCGTATCGGTGACGTCCGTCAGCAGCCAGTGGCCGGGCGGCTGGTAGTGGCCGCGCTTCGCGATCCGCACGTTCTGCAGGTTGAACTTCGAATCGAACTCGTAGATGCGCACGTCGCTGATCGTCGAGTCGGGCGACAGCGTGCCGACGTTCACGAAGCGCGTGACGGGCTCGCCGTTGTCGCGCGCGGTGAGCGTGTCCTTCACCCAGACGCCCGACGCGAAGTTCGTCGACACCGACGAGCCGAGCGCCTCGAGCCGCACGCGCTCGGACAGCTGATCCGAGTACGGGCCGATGAATTCGCCGATCAGGTAGGTCGCGATGACGATCGGCACGCCGATCTTCACGAGCGAGCGCAGCGCCTGGTTCGTCGCGAGGCCGGACACGCGGAAGATCGTGAACTCCGAGTTCGCGGCCATCTGCGCGAATACGTAGATCGCGCTGATCAGCGCGGCGACCGGGATGATTTCATAGAAGCGCGACGGTGCCTGCAGCGCGACGCGCAGCACCGCGTAGCCGAACTTGTAGTTGCCGTGGCCGACCGAGTTCAGTTCGCTGATCAGGTCGAAGAAGAAGAACAGCCCTGAAAACGCGAACAGCACGAAGATGAACGTGACGTAGATCTGCCGCGCGAAATATTTTTCGTAGAGACGCATCGGTCAGGCCCCCTGCGAGCGGCCGGCCGCGGCGCGCGAGAAGAGGGGCCGGTTGCGCACGCGCAGCCAGAACAGGAGCGCGACGATGCCGGCGACGATTACGTGCAGCCCGATGAGCCCGAGCCCGAACGCAATCTTGCCCCGTTCCATTTGCGACTGGACGACGTTCAGCAGATTCGAATAGGTGAGGTAGATCAGCACGGCCATCACGAGGTTCACGGTCCGCCCGCGGCGCGGGTTCTGATACGCGAGCGGGATCGCGAGGATCATCAGGTTGATCGCGATGAGCGGCAGCCCGGCGCGCCACGCGAATTCGGCGAGGTTCTGGTTGGTCGGGTTGCGCAGCAGGTCGGGCGTCGACGTGCCGGTGGTCGTCGGCTGGCTCACGATCTGCTTGCTCTGGATCTTCACACCGTAGCGCTCGAACTCCATGATCTTGAAGTTCGGCTGGCCGGGCACGCCGTCGTAGCGGCGGCCGTTCTCGAGCACGATGAAGCGGTCGCCGTTCTTCATCGTCTCGGTATGGCCCGTCTGCGACACGACGACGTTCACCTTGCCGTGCTCGGTCGTCGTGACGAACACGTTCTGCACCTTCGCCTGATCAGGCGACATCTTCTCGATGAAGAACACGCGGTGGTTCGCCGCGGACTCGCGGAACTGGCCGGGCGCGAGCAACGACACCTCGTCGCGCTGCTGGAAGCGCGCCTTGATGAGCTTGCTCTGCTGGTTCGACCACGGCCAGCCGACGAACGCGAAGAAGGCGATCAGGATCACGATCGGCGTCGCGAACACGCCGATCGGCTTGATGAGCCGCGTGAGGCTCACGCCGGACGCGAGCCAGACGACCATCTCGGAATCCTTGTACCAGCGCGTGAGCACGAACAGGATCGACACGAACAGCGTGCCGACGAGAATCATCGCGAGATAGCCGATCACGGTGAGGCCGATCAGGACCAGCACGTCCTTCGGATTCACCTCGCCGGACGCGGCGTAGCCGACGATGCGAATCATCATCGACGTCAGCATGATCGTGAGCAGCACCATGAAGACGGCGCCGGCGGTGTACGCAAGCTCGCGCTGGAGGGAGCGTTCGAAGATCATTATTGATGCGAAGAGGGCGGGAAACAGCGCACGAGTGGGGGGCGCTCACGCCGCACGGGAAAAATAGCGGATAATTGCGGCTTTCATCCTTAGCCCAGATTTTATCCGAGGACAAGCGCGATGGACTTTAGCATAAAAGGCTGTGATTGGAGCAAAGGCACGGCGAACGGGTTCCTGACGGGGAAATCCGACTGCATCGTGCTGGGCGTGTTCGAGGCGCAAACCTTGTCCGGCGCGGCGCTCGACATCGACGAAGCCACGAAGGGGCTCGTCTCGCGCGTGATCAAGGCGGGCGACATCGACGGCAAGCTCGGCAAGACCTTGTTTTTGCACGAGGTTTCGGGCATCGGCGCATCGCGCGTGCTGCTCGTCGGCCTGGGCAGGCAGGATGCTTTCAGCCAGAAAGCCTACGGCGACGCGGCAAAGGTCGCATGGCGCGCGCTGCTCGGCACGAAAGTGGTTCAGGTCACGTTCACGCTCGCGCAGTTGCCCGTGCCCGAGCGCGCGTCCGACTGGGGCGTGCGCGCGGCGATTCTCGCGCTGCGCAATGAAACGTACAAGTTCACGCAGATGAAGAGCAAGCCAGACGCGGGCGCGCCGGCGCTCAAGCGCGTCGTGTTCAGCGTCGATCCGGCCGACGACAAGGCGGCGAAGGTCGCCGCGAAGCAGGCGGTCGCGCTCGCGAACGGGATGGACCTCACGCGCGACCTCGGCAATCTGCCCGGCAACGTCTGCACGCCGACCTACCTCGCGAACACCGCGAAGAAGATCGCGAAGGACTGGGGCCTGAAAGTCGACGTGCTGGGCCTGAAGCAGATCCAGGCGCTCAAGATGGGCTCGTTCCTGTCGGTCGCGAAGGGCTCGGTCGAGCCGCCGCAGTTCATCGTGCTGCAGTACCGGGGCGCGGCCGCGAAGGCGGCGCCCGTCGTGCTCGTCGGCAAGGGCATCACGTTCGACTCCGGCGGCATTTCGCTGAAGCCGGGCGAGGGAATGGACGAGATGAAGTACGACATGTGCGGCGCGGGCTCGGTGCTCGGCACGATGCGCGCGGTCGCCGAAATGGGCCTGAAGGTCAACGTCGTCGCGATCGTGCCGACCTGCGAGAACATGCCGGCCGGCAACGCGAACAAGCCGGGCGACATCGTCACGAGCATGAAGGGCCTGACGATCGAGGTGCTCAACACCGACGCGGAGGGCCGCCTCATCCTGTGCGACGCGCTCACGTACGCGGAGCGCTTCAAGCCGGCCGCCGTGATCGACGTCGCGACGCTGACGGGCGCGTGCATCATCGCGCTCGGCCACCACAACACCGGCCTCTTCTCGAAGGACGACGCGCTCGCGGGCGAGCTGCTCGACGCGTCGCGCGAAGCGGGCGATCCGGCGTGGCGCCTGCCGCTCGACGACGAGTATCAGGATCAGCTGAAGTCGAACTTCGCGGATCTCGCGAACATCGGCGGGCGCCCGGCCGGCAGCGTGACGGCCGCGTGCTTCCTGTCGCGCTTCGCGGAAAACTATCCGTGGGCGCACCTCGACATCGCGGGCACCGCCTGGAAGAGCGGCGCGGCGAAGGGGGCGACGGGCCGCCCCGTGCCGCTCCTCGCGCAATTCCTGATCGACCGCGCCGGCGCGTGATGGCGCAAGGTTCGGCAAACGGCGCGGTAGGGCGCGGCGAGCGATGACGCGGATCGATTTCCATACGAATGTCGGCGATTCGCTCGCGTACGCGTGCCGGCTGCTGCGCAAGGCGTATCAGGCGGGGCAGCCCGTCGTCGTGTGCGCGGAGCCCGCGCGGCTGCGCGCGCTCGACGAGCGTCTGTGGACGTTCTCGCCGCTCGATTTCATTCCGCATTGCGCGATCGACAACGCGCACGCGGCGAGCACGCCGATCGTGCTGACCGCGGATCTCGAGCGCGCGCCGCATCACGGGATCCTGCTGAACCTGGGCGCGCAGGTGCCGGCGCAGTTCGCACGCTTCGAGCGCCTGCTCGAGGTGGTCGGCAACCCGCCCGACGAGCTCGCGGCCGGCCGCGACCGGTATCGGTTCTATCGCGATCGCGGCTACGCGCTCAACAATCACAAGCAGGGCGGCTAGCCCGAGCGGACGGAGGACAACGTGGTCGAAGCCAACGCATCGTCGATTCCCGTGCTGACCGACGTGCTCGTGCCCGGCAATCCGGCGCTCGCGCGGCCGCCCGCCGCCGGGCCCGCGCAAGCGGGCGAGCCGGCCGCCGCCGCGATTCGGGCGGGCGAGGGCCATGACGCCGATCGGCGCGATGAAGCAACGGCAACCGAGCCGGCCGCCGTGGTTGCCGCGGCCGCTGCGGCGGCGCCCGCGGCGCGCGACGCGGCGCTGGCGCCCGCCGACGAGATGCGCGCGCCGGCGCCCGCGGAGCCGTCGTTCGCGTTGCCCGCGCCCGATCCGCTCGCGGTCGAACTGCCGACAGCCTACCCGGCGGACGCGACGTATGCGGACGAACTGCCCGCCGCGCATCCGGCGCCGGATCTCACGCCGCCCGCGGCGCTGCCGTCGTCGGTGCCCGAGCTCGCGCAGGCCGCGCCGTCGTTCGCCGCGGACCTCGAAGCGCGGCAGATCGCCGAGCGGCTGAAGAGCCGCATGACCCGCTATCTGACGGGGGAAGGGCGCGGCCTCATCGAGGCGCGCTGCCGCGATGCGCTGCACGATCATGCGGGCTGGCTCGTCGGCCAGATTGCGCGCGAAGTCGCGCTCGCGCTCGAGACCGAGGTCGCCGGCTGGGTGACGGAGGAAGTCGGCGCGGCGCTCGCGCGCCGCAACGCGCCCGCGCGAAGCGATACCACTCAATAGCGCCCCCGCCGTCGTTCGTTGTCTTCGTCCTCGTCGGTTGCGTCGTTCCTCACCGGCCGGACGGGGAGGCGGCGCGCGCCGGCATCGCGTTGCGCGCGCAACCGTCGGACGCGGCGCTGCCGGCGCGCCGTCGGCGCCGCGCGTCGATGCGAACGGCTTATTTGCTCGACAGGATCCAGTGCGCGAGCGTGCCGGCTTCGGCGCTCGTCAATTGCGTGTTCGCAGGCATCGGCACGTTGCCCCACACGCCGACGCTGCCCTTGACGATCGTCTGCGCGAGATAGCCGGCGGCGTCGCCGCGCGCCGCGTATTTGTCGGCGATCGCGTGGAACGACGGTCCCATCAGCGTCTTGTCGATTGCATGGCAGGCCATGCAGTTCTTGCGTTGCGCGAGCGCGAGGCCGTCGGCTTGCTGTGCCTGCGTATTTGCGGCCGCGGCAACGAGCGCGAATGCCGTCAGGCGCAAGGTCGTTCTCTTCATGCTGGTCTCCGCCGGCACAGTGTCCGGCTTGGCGGTGCGCGCATTATAAAAGGAAAGGGGGCGCGAGTACGTCGCGCCCCCAGACTGCTGACGAACCCCACGTTTTTGTGAGCGTGGGGTTTTGTCTTTCTGGGATCAGGATTGCGGGTTCGCCGCGAGCGGGTAGTCGAAGCTGCAGCGCAAACCGCTCACCAGACGCAGCAGCATGCGCACGAAGCGCCAATCGGGACCCGCTGGCCCCTTTTTCCGCTTCCGCGCCAGCAGCATCGCAATCTTCTTGATGTTCTGTGCCGCCGCGGCCAGCAAGCACTGCTCGGCCACCTTGCGTAGCCCACGCATACGGGCATAACGGTGCCCATGCAGCTGCTTGGCATCGGCGAAGCTGCGCTCCACCGTCTGCTTGCGCCGCGCGTAAATGCGTTGGCCCCATTCGGTCAAGCGCCGTGCGTCCACCCGCTCCTTGGCGCGCTCCCACACGTGGCGCGTTACCACCTTCACCGCGATCGCACTGTTCGTGCACTGCGATCGTACCGGGCAGCGCCCGCAGATCTGCGCATTGGATTTGTATTCCCGATAGCCGAGCCGATTGGTCGTGCTGTACGGCAGGGCCTGCCCCTGCGGGCACACGTATTCGTTGCGATACGCGTCGTACTTGAACTGCCGTTTGTAGAACATGCCCGGCTTGTGGTTCGGCGTGCGATAGCCCATCACCCCGGCAATCCCTCGCTCCTCCAGCCCCTGGCACACCGCCGGCGTGAAGTAGCCCGCATCCAGCCCCACCGCCTCGACCTTGAACTCAAAGCGCTCGCGCTGGCGATCCAGCCGATCCAGATACGGCTGGCTGTCATGCACCGAGGCCGGCGTCACATGCGTATCGGTGATGATCGCGTGCTTGGCATCCACCGTGCGGTGGTCCAGATAGAAGAACCCCTTCGGCTTGTCGTCCCGCACCATGTAGCCGCTGTCCGGATCGGTCCGGCTGAGCTTGGTGTCCTTGCTAGACGGCGGCTCATCGTCGTCGCGATCCAGCGGCTTCCTGCCATGCGCGGCCCGGTCCGCATCCACTGCCGCGTTCAATGCCTCCGTGTAGGCGGCCGGCGTCTGCTCCAGCTTCACCACATCGAACTTGCCTTTGTTCGCGTTCGCCTTCAGGTGCGTGCTGTCCGTGTACAGCACCCGACCGTCGACCAGCCCGCGCTTGATCGCCTGCCGCACGATCTCGTCGAAGATCTCCTGATACACCGTCGTGTCCGTGAAGCGTCGGCGGCGATTCTGCGAGAACGTTGACGCATCCGGCACCTTGTCGGTCAGCCGGAACCGGGCGAACCAGCGATAGGCGACGTTGACCTGGACCTCACGCATCAGTTGCCGCTCGCTGCGCACCCCGAACAGGTAGCCGATGAACAACAGCTTGAACATCACCACGGGATCGAGCGCCGGCTGCCCGTTGTCCGCGCAATACAGATGCGCCACCTTCGCGCGGATGAACTCGAAATCCACCGCCGCATCGATCTGGCGCAGCAGGTGGTCCTTCGGCACGAGTTCCTCGAGCGTCACCATCTCGAGTTCGTGCTGCGTGGGCATGGGCGTCTTCAGCATCACGCCATTAAAAAACAAAAATCCCCCACTTGGCGAGGGTTTGTCAGCAATCTGGGGGCGCGAGTACGTCGCGCCCCCTTCTTCGTCTTGTCGCTTTTTGTCGCCTCGCGTCAGCGCCATCGCGGCGCGGCCGCAGTGGCGCGAGGCGGGCGCATGCGAGCAAGCGGCCTGCGCTTTCTGCTCGCGCAACCGCCGTGCCGCCGCGGTGCGTCAGCCCGTGACGGCGCCCTGGTTCGCCGGGCGGGCGAGCGCCGCGTACTTCGCGAGCACGCCGCGCGTGTAGCGCGGCGCCGGCTGCTTCCATGCGGCGCGGCGGCGCGCGAGTTCGGCGTCGTCGACGTTCAATTGCAGCAGCAGCTTGTGCGCGTCGATCGTGATCGAATCGCCTTCCTGCACGAGCGCGATCGTGCCGCCGACGAACGCTTCCGGCGCGACGTGGCCGACCACCATCCCCCACGTGCCGCCGGAGAAGCGGCCGTCGGTGATCAGGCCGACCGATTCGCCGAGGCCCTTGCCGATGATCGCCGATGTCGGCGCGAGCATCTCGGGCATCCCCGGGCCGCCTTGCGGGCCGAGGTAGCGCAGCACGACGACGTCGCCCGCGCGGATCCTGTCGTCGAGGATCGCGGCGAGCGCGCTCTGCTCGTCGTCGAACACGCGCGCCGGGCCGGTGATGACCGGGTTCTTCAGGCCGGTGATCTTCGCGACCGCGCCGTCCTCGGCGAGGTTGCCCTTCAGGATCGCGAGGTGGCCTTCCTTGTACAGCGCCTGGTCGATCGGATGGATCACCTTCTGATCGGCGCGCGGCACGCTCGGCACGTCCTTCAGCTCCTCGGCGAGCGTGCGGCCCGTGATCGTCATGCAGTCGCCGTGCAGCAGGCCCGCGTCGAGCAGCAGCTTCATCACCTGCGGAATGCCGCCCGCCGCGTGCAGATCGGTCGCGACGTACTGGCCCGACGGCTTCAGGTCGCAAATCACCGGCACGCGCTTCCTGATGCGCTCGAAATCCTCGATCGACCAGTCGATCTCGGCCGCGTGCGCGATCGCCAGATAGTGGAGCACCGCGTTGGTCGAGCCGCCCGTGGCCATGATGACCGACACCGCGTTCTCGATCGACTGCTTCGTGATGATGTCGCGCGGCTTCAGGTCCTTCTTCACCGCCTCGACCAGCACGCGCGCCGATTCCGCCGCCGAATCGACCTTCTCCTGATCGGGATTGGCCATCGTCGACGAGTACAGCAGCGACATGCCGAGCGCCTCGAACGACGAGCTCATCGTGTTCGCGGTATACATGCCGCCGCACGAGCCCGTCGTCGGGCACGCGTTCTTTTCGACCCCTTCGAAATCCTCCTGCGACATGCGTCCGGCGGTGAACTCGCCGACCGCCTCGAACGACGACACGATCGTCAGGTCGTGGCCTTTCCAGTGGCCGGGGCGGATCGTGCCGCCGTACACGTAGATGCCCGGCACGTTGATCCGCGCGAGCGCGATCA